>JBAPOP010000157.1:0-22845 GCA_049279675.1 Candidatus Acidiferrales bacterium | reverse complement strand
GGTTTCTTGCTCCGAAAGGCGGTGAAATCCTTCTTTCGTACAAAGGACAATTTCGAGTCCCTCTATACCCCGAGGATTGATTCTTCCGGCGTTGACAACGACATGGGCCGCGAGTGCAAGTAGTTTGGCAATTGGGAGCCTTTGGTAATACCGCTCAAGGAAAAACCTCGCGGGATTAGCCCGATGTCCGAATACAATCTGATCAGGACATCTTTCGCATATATAATTGCCGTCGCCTTTGGCATTTATTTCGTAGGCTCTCGGCGGGTCCGCCAGCGTAACGACTGCTATCTCTATTTCGTGCTGAGTGTCGTACGGCCCTCTTGCGGCGTCGAGGATTTGCTTCGCCAATACGTTCACCGGATGATGCGGGTATTCAAAATCGCTGTCAGTCATTCCAGAAATGACCCGTTCCGCTAGCTCCATGGAAACGTCCTTATCGTGACTCCAACATGCCGCTATCTTGCGTTCATGATTAACTAAGATCTTGCTTCATAAGCAAGAACTATTGAAATTCGCTTCGCGGCTGTTGATCTTGAGGTCGCTGGCCAACACAATTCCATCTGTCCCTACCAAGGCAACTTGAAGTGTCATGGGCACCCCCTCTACGCCAGAACTGTATCCCGGAGCGGCGCTCTCGGAGCATCTGAGAGATTGGGCCGTTCGATGCCGTCACGCATCAAATGACGCGGCTGGTTGTCGCCGCGTTTATTGACCGGCGAAGGCGTCGAAAATGGCTTTCGCAACTATTCGGCGAACGCGCGCGGGTGAAATGATCCGCGGCAAGCGAGATGGCGTGCGGAAATTTCAGAATAGCTCGAGCCATTAGACGCCAGGATTTTGAAATGGGATTAAGCGGGTCGGTGGCGGAGCCGAAAAGCCTCACCTCTGAAGAGGTGAGCTACATGAGGAGAGTCACATTTCCGCGGACGGTAGAGCTAGCGTTGAATGTAGTTCGGGTATTTAGACAGGAGGATTTTGAATTGCGATTGAACCGGTCGGTAACGGGCCGAAAAGCGTCACCTCTGGAGAGGTGAGGACATTTGTGCGGAGGAATTCGCGGGAGCGGCGGCCAATGTAGCTCGGGTCTTCAGACCCGAGGTTTTTGAATTTTGGGTAAGCCGGTCGGTGGCAGGACCTGAAAGGCCGGGCGGGTCTGAGACCCGCCCCTACGAGAAGCTGATTTTGAATTGTGATTGAGCCGGTCGGTGGCGAGCCGAAAGGCCTCACCTCTGAAGAGGTGAGCTACATTTGTGAGGTACATTGGTGAGCCACGTTGGTGAGCCACATCAGGAGAACGTCGGCATTATCGCCGCCCACGATTCGGTTATCGCCATGGGGCCGGCCAGAGTGGGTGATTTGGATCGGTGGGGAGATCGAAAACGTCGGGCACGATGGGCGCATTTGCTTTCTTCAAGTAAAAGCCTGCGCTCGACCAGGGCCAGTTGTCGGGGCGTTCGACGAGCCCGGCCGCTACGGGATTGCTGTGGATATACTCGAACTTCTCGCCAAAATCGGCGGCGCGGCGAAGAATGAAGTCAAAATATCGCGGTTGCCAGATCGCGCCTTTCGTGCCGCGGGCTTTCGCAATCTTGAAGCCGGACGCACTTTTCCAATCCCTCATCAAACTGGGCAGGAGAGACTCATCGGTCCGGATGAGAATGTGGGCATGATCGGGCATAACGGCGTACGCGAAAAGTGAGAATTTGCGTTTGATTCGTGCGCGGGCGAGTTCGTTGAGACAAATGTCGCGTTCTGATGGAGCAAGCGGAGGCAGATGTCTCGCAAGATTCGTCGTGACGAAGAAGTAGCGGCCCGCTAGTTCGATGCGGCGGAGGCGCGACACACAGGGATTGTAATGTAGCTCGGGTCTTCAGACCCGAGGATTTTGTGGCGCGCGCGGAGCCAATCGGTGCGAACGACCTGAAAGGCCAAAGGCAAGAAAGGGCCGAAAGGCCTCACCTCTGAAGAGGTGAGCTACATTAAAATCCGACGATTGGCAGTCGCGCGATCTTGCGGCAACTCGTTCACACCGCGTCCACAGAGTGTGTGGCTTGAAAAGGCAAAAAAGGCCGCTGTAAAATCGTAGGCCAGCGCTACCTAATCTCAGCCCGTCCGGGCACCTAAGTTGTATACAAGTTTGAAAATCAAAAAAGGCCATTTGGGAAGCGGGCTTCGCCTTTTCTCGATCGGGCCGGGACGCGATTGCGACCCCCTGCTGGAGAGAAAGGTGAGCGGCGCGAGGGCTGGAGGATGACGTGAGCTACAAAATGGTGAGGATGTTTGAGGGGCGGACGATGAGAATTCAACCGCGGGGAGAAGATGAGGGCATCTCGCGCCGGCGAGTGGATGCGCGCGGCCGGAAGACGATGCGGGCGTATAGCGCTTACCTCGAGTTGAGAGACACGGCGGCGTGGATGAACGAGGAATTGACCGCGCAGCTTCGCAACCACGACATGACGATGTTGGGGTTTCGCGTGCTTAATTTGTTGCGCCGCGGGCCACAGTATCTGGAGGAAATGAGCAGGCAGCTCAATTGCGAGAAGGCTCACGTCGCGAAGGTGCTCAAACGGCTGCGGGCGTCAGGTTGGGTGAAGGGGTGGCGGCGGAGGATTTACCGCGCGAACGCGAGCGATGAGGCGACGGAGCACGGCGGCGCGAAGCCGCGAGGCAGGCTGGTTAAACTTGTCGGATTCACGAATTATGGGCGAGAGCGCTTCAAGTGGATTCATGCGAAGCACGTGAAACTGGCGAAGGCGCTACTGCGCGCACTCGAAGGGCGCGAGCAACTGACGCTTACGCGGCTGTGCATGAAGCTGCGGCGCGGGAATGTTTTGCAGTTTGCGCTCGAGGCAAGGTGGTGGGAGCGCGATGAGGATTGGGCGCAGGTGGTGGCGCAGAGGTGAAGAAGATTTCAGGCGGGAATTTAGTGTAGCGAAAGGCCGGACGGGATCATGGCTGCTGGAGTAGAGCGACACTGGTCGCGCGCGAAGAGTCTATCGGAAAACGTATTGGGATCGCTAACGGTGAAAGGCAGATTTAGTTGATCGATTGCGCGTGACTAAACAATCTTGCTGGATGCAGCCTCTTTCGGGTAGTTGAAGAAGAGCTGATTGCCGTCGGGATCATCGACCACCAGGAGACGGTAGCCCCACGAGCCTTCCTTGACCGGAACGCCCTTCGCCTCGAACTCGGCACGCAGCGCGTCCAACTCGGCCTCCTGCGTCTCCGGCTCGACGTTCAGGGAAATGAACATCAGCCCCTTGCCAATCCTGTCCGGCCACGTGTCGGCCAGGATAAGCGCGCAGCCCTGCCGGTCGACCTGCGCAACGTGCGCTCTGCCGTCCTCGTCGTAGCGCCAGGGGCTCGTGAAGCCGAGCCGGTTGACGTAAAAGCCGAGCGAGGCCTCAACGTCGGTCACGTGTAGGATGGGACGCGCGAACCAGTCTGTCATAAGCTATGTATCCTCGAGTGTAGACAACTTCTTCCCGCGTTTTGAATTCTACGGATATGTTAGACGCAATCAGAGGCCGCGGAAAACGAGATTCTGCTTAAATTTCACGACGAATGCTGACTCGCGCCTCGAGGTTTACTTGCTGACGCGATTGCGTAAGTGTGTGACGCCAGGCGCTGACCGGCGCCGGAGAAAATCATTCCGAGCGAAGCGCTTGCATTACGTCGACGCGGGCGGCGCGTGCCGCCGGGAGCATCGAAGCAACTACCGCCGCGCCTAACAGCACAAACGCAGAAACAATCACGGGCAACGCGCCGGGCATTTTTAGGTCGCCGAAATAACTGCCTGCCACGCGCGCAACGACGAGCCCGAACGCCGCGCCTGCTAGAACGCCAACGGTGGCCATCACAACGCCCTCGGCGACAACACCTCTAAGGATACTTTTCGGCTGCGATCCAAGCGCCAGGCGGATGCCGAATTCGCGTGTCCGCGCGCTGACAGAAAACGCCAGTACGCCCGCGACGCCGACAACGGCAATCAGCAACGCTACCCCGGCGAATACGCCAAAGACCAGGGAGTTCAAGCGGTCTGGCGCAAGCACTTTTGCGCGGATGTCTTCGAGAGTGGCGGCGTGTTCAACGGGTTGATCGGCGGACATCTGGCGAATAATTTTTGTAACCGGTGTTACAAGCGAATAAGGATTCACGGTGGTGTGGATGAAGAGGTGACCGCCGAACAGCGGCGAGTCTGCAAAGGTGCCATAAATGGCCGGGCTGGGAATAGGAACGATATGCTCGTCGTCCACGTCCGCAGCGACCCCAATGATGCGGTGTGGCGACTTAAATCGCGACTTATCGCTCTCGCTGC
Source organism: Candidatus Acidiferrales bacterium (assembly GCA_049279675.1). Classification (GTDB taxonomy): domain Bacteria; phylum Acidobacteriota; class Terriglobia; order Acidiferrales; family UBA7541; genus Palsa-147. Next base: position 18,524 of record JBAPOP010000157.1, on the reverse strand, counting down.
CGGGAAGGAACTCGAGCACGGGATCGGTCCAATAGACATGGCGACCGACCGGATCCTGACCGGGGAACATGCGCTGAGCAAGAGTCTCGCTGACGATTGCGACCGGCTCTCGACTCTGGTCATCAAGCGCGTTGAAGTCGCGCCCGGCAAGTATGGGAGCGCGAAGCGCGGTGAAAAAACCGGGAGAGATGGTTCGCCACTGCGCGCGCGGATCGTCCGCGCCATGAACGTGACCATCGCCAGAGTATTGCAGACCTGGACCGTAGTCACCGGCGTCACGCCAAGGAGCGATCACAGCGAAAGCCGTATCGGTGACGCCGGGTAGCGCATCGATCTGACGGATCGATTCCTTGTAAAAATCGAGGACTTGCTGAGGCGTTTTTCCGTAGGACAGCGCCGGAACGTCAACGACGAGGACGTGACGCGTGTCGACGCCGGTTTGGACGGTTTGTAAGGCGATCAGCGTGGTGATCAACACGGCGGCGCCCGCGAGCAGAAGGAAAGACGCGGCGATTTGCGTGACGGCGAAGATGCGCTGGCGGCGGCTGGTGCTGCTAGTGATGCGGACGCTGCCGCTGGCGAGGTTCATCCCATTTGACGCGCTCGCGGAGGGCAGGCGCGGGACAAACGCCAAAATTACCGCGGCGACTACTGCCAGCGCAACGCCCACCAAGAGCAAGCTCGAATCGACAGTCAAATCCAGCGCGCGGATGGAAAAGCGCGAGGCGTATCGTGCCAGGATGGCGACCAACGGCTGCGCGATGATTAAAGCGATGGCTGCGCCGGCGCCGCAGAGCAGAAGGCTTTCGGCTAACAACATGCGGCGCAGCGCGCCAGTGCTTGCGCCGAGCGCCGCGCGGATCGAGAGTTCGCCTTCGCGGCGAACCGTCCGCGCGAGAATGAGGTTGGCAACGTTGGAGCACGCGATGATGAAGACCAAACCCGAGGCTGTGAGAAGAACGAGCAGCACGGTACGCGCGCCAGAAGTAATTTGGTCGCGGAGCATCCTGGCATCAATGCGGTAGCGGGCGCTCTGCGGATACGCTTCGGAGTGGTCTTTCTCCATCGAGGCGTAGGCGGTGCGCAGCTCGTTGCGAGCCTGGTCGATAGTGGCGCCGGGAGCGAGCTTACCGAAGAGTTCGGTCATGCGATGGACGCGGCCTGTGACCATGGTGGCGGAAAGGTGATGGGGACTGGTGACCACGTTGCCGATAATCTCTGTATCCGCGGGGTACGGTACACAGGGTTCAAGGACGCCGATGACCGTGGCGGAACGATCGCCGATGCTGCTGAGGCGAACTGTTTTGCCGATCACACCGGGATCTTTTTTGTAAACGGTGGACCAGAAGCGATAGGTGAGCACGATGACGCCAGGGGCGTTGGGACCGTCGTCTTGAGGTCCGATGAGGCGGCCGAGCACCGGACGCAGGCCCATGACTTCGAAGTAGGTGCCGCCCACGACGCCACCTTGAACTCCGCGAGGTTCACCGAGTCCGATCATCGTAAAGCTCATGGTAGAGAAATCGCCGAACTCGCTGATGGAGTGGACGCTGGCTTCGATGTCTTTGACCTCGGGCACGGAGAACGTTGTGTTGTCGTCACCGAGGCCGGGCGCGCTTTGTCGGATGTAGACGAGCCTGTTTTCGTCACGGTTGACGAGCGGCTTGAGCAGCACTCCGCGCACGAGGGTGAAGATGGCCGCGTTGGCCCCGATTCCGAGCGCCAAGGTGAGGATCACAATGGTCGCGAACCCTTTGCTGCGCATCAGCGAGTGGAAGGCAAATTTTAGATCGCGAAAGAATGACATGGTTCTCCTCTCCCTCGTCGTCTGTCAGCACCAACCGTGCCAATAGGAAGACATAGATTGTAAATCACTTACCATGGGCCGCGTCGTCGGGGATGTTCGCTTTCGACAGTCAATGTCCATATCCGGACACCGAGCGGTTTGTAATCTCGCGACGCGTGACGGTGCCGGACGAGGCCCGATCCGGTGCTGCACATGTAAATCTCAGTTGCCAGCCGAAACGTGTGTCCGTTTTCGTCCGAGCAACAGGCTGGTTCGTCGATCGATCAATTCAGTAACTTGCCGGCGAGCCAATAATCGACACTGAACTTTCCCGGACCGGAGAAGATCAGCCAGATAAAAAAGAGCACGTACAAGACTTCCGGAAGGTAGAGGACATCGTCGAGCCAGCTAAGAGGCGAGAGTCCTTTAGGCAGGGTGGAAAGCGCGCTGGTCACGGTGGCGACAATCATATCGATCATTAAGGCCACGCAGGCCGGGCTCGAAAGAAACCCGGCGGTTAGCAACGATCCGCAAGCGAATTCGACACCCGCCACGAAATAAGCGGTCTGGCGGGGAAACGGGACTTTGGCCTTAACGAGCGTATCGTAAACAGGTTTCGTTCCGCCGGCGACAAACAATTTGTTTGCTCCGGAAATGGCGAAGAACAACCCAATCGAAACGCGTACCAGGAGGATGGCATATTGTTCCAAATCACCGCTACCGAGGAGCGCAAACTGGACTAACCTTTTCCAATCCATCTCTTGTCTCTCTATCGGAGGATGTGCTGCGACGATACGTCATATCATAAAGTCCGACTTCTCCGGTAACCGCGTTAAACAGGCATGTTCCCGACCCATCTGGTTGCGCCACACACGCTGTCACCCAATGAGTAGAAATTAGTGCGAGACGAAACCATTCACTGTTGAATTGCGGATTGCTTCTGGGGCTAACTAGAACTCTCAGCCTTTTCGGTTTCTACACTGTGGAGCAACTTCCTTTTTCCACTTATTTATACCTTCGAATGGAACGTCGAAGAAAAGTGGCGCAAAGAACTCCGCGAGTGCACTCGGCCGACGGGCAACTCCGACCGTATATGCTGTGTTTTCAGGTGTGCTATTCGGGTTCCGCTCAACAATAACGGAGTATCTCGGCCAATCTTTCTTAGGAAGCAGAGTGGTCCTCTTCAAAACTTCGGTTTCAGCTGAAATGTCGTTTGTCACATAGGTTTCAAGTCCGCCGAAAATTGGGTCGCCGACCTTCCGCCCGGTAAGGGCTGTGGTGCATACAAGTTCTACCTCGCCAACCGACGGACTAACCCGCTCAAGGGGAGGACGCTTGGCTGAGGCACGAATCTCGGCAACCTTGTTGGCGACGGCGTCTTCCGCCGCTCGCTTCGATGTGGGAGACCACTCACTCGCGTTAGGCTGAGTCAGTTGCGCGTACACTGAGAACGTTAATGCCACGACAGCAAGAGACCCTGTGATGCTTTTCATGGTCGCCATCATATAGCTTATCGTGTCGTTGGCGAATTGTCGGGGCTTGAGATTATTTGTCCATGCGTTCGACCCATTGAGCGCGCGATGCGGGAGCGACGAATGGATCCGCAAAGTACTGTGTTTCCCGCGCAACCTTGTCGCCCCTGAACTCCATGATGCTCACTGTGTGGGACGGCTTGCCATCATACGTCAGGATGAGTTCCGTGACCCAGAGATCGCCGCTGCCGATGATTCGCCGGACGGTAAACCGCTTTTTGCTCGGCTGACTAGCGCGTTGGCCCTGTATGTTGCGTCGACCGCGGGTTCGCTCGCCTGATTGCGGATATTCCAGCACCGCGTCCTCGAGATAGATGAGGTGCTCCGTTTCAAAATCGCTGGCATCGGACGCTGCCCAATGCTGATCCAGCGCGGCACGGGTCGCTTGATCTCGCGCTCCAGAATACTGGTTCTTCTTTTGTTGATCGTTTATCTTGAGCCTTCCTTTTGACTAGAAGCTAAATGCTCCAGCGGAATCGCGGCGTACGACTCGTCAAACCGCTCTGTTTTTTCGATCGCCCCGGAGTTTACACCGCACGAGGCCCTGTCCGGCGCTACATTTGTGAATCCGATCCGTCTCGCGGAAGGCGGGGCCGATAAGCCTCGCCTCTGAGGAGGCGAGCTACATGAGGCCTGCCCCGACGAGAAGATTACGAATGAATCGGGTAGAGCGGGTGCCGGATGGAGTGCTGGGGGCAAATCTGTGGTAGAAAGCCGGGGGCGATGAGCGGAGAATAAAACGGCCAGCCCACAGGGGACGCAATGGCGGATGTGTGGAAGAAGTGGGAAGGACAAACGGTCAACGGAGAATTCCGCCTGGCCGCGTATTTGGGCGGTTCAGAACGCGGCGCGGTTTTTCAAGCGTACTACAGCGATGGAGAGCCGCGCAAAGCCGCTATTCGGTTAGTCTTTCAGAACGCGCGGAACGCAGAAAACCTGCTCGCGTGGTGGGAATTCGCATCGACCCTCATTTATCCCAACCTGATACGAATACTTCAGACGGGACGCTGCCGAATCGGCGACGACGATCTTATCTACGTCGTGATGGAATACGCTGACGAGGATCTTTCGCACGTCGTGCCGTACCGGGCGCTCACGGAGGCTGAGGCAATCTCGGCGCTGACTCCAACGCTTGCTGCGCTTGCGTACCTTCAGGCAAAAAGCGTGGTGCACGGCCGGATAAAGCCCGCCAATATCATGGCGATCGACGATCAGCTGAAACTTTCTACTGACGGGCTTCGCCGAGCGGGTGAAGCGATCAGCAATCCGGGCGACTACGATCCGCCTGAGGCTGTGAGCTCACCTGCTGGAGACGTGTGGTCACTGGGTATCACGTTGGTCGAGATCCTGACGCAGCGTGTGCCGACTTGGGATCGAAACTCGCAAAAAGACCCTATCGTCCCCGAAAGTTTGCCGCCGTTGCTTCTCGATATTGCGAGGCACTGCTTGCGCCGCGATCCAGCGCTTCGGTGGACAATTACCGAGATTGGCAACCGACTCAATCGTCCCGTTGCAGCGCCCACAACCGCAGCGGCGCCGCGGAGAGAATCGGCAGATACGGCCAACCGGCTCAATCGCACTGCGGCGGCGCAGCGAGCAGTCCAGCCCGTTCTGCGAAACGTCGCGCCGAAGCGGAGTTGGTTTTCGATTGCTGCTGTGATTCTCCTGCTGGCATTGACAGGCTATGCCGGATGGAGATTATTGAACCGCTCGACGAACGGCGCCGCGCATATTTCTGAAGTGACAGACACCGTACCCGACACTGCACCCGCGAAGGCGGCACCGGAGCCGCAGCCAGCCGAAAGCGCAGCGCCGTCAGAAGAAAAAACGACACCACCTGAAGAAAAAGCGGCACCACCGGATGAAAAAACGACACCGCCGAATGAAAAGCAAGGTTCCGGCGAGGCTTTGCAAGCTCCTTTGCCTTCACCAACGCCGCCCGCGCAGGCGCCGAGCGCTGCCGCGGGAGCGGCTGCCGGCGATGGCGTAATTCGACAAGTCCTGCCCAATGCATCGCAGAAAGCTTTGAATACGATTCGGGGGACGGTGCGAGTCGGAATCAAGGTGAGTGTCGATCCTACAGGCGAGGTGACCGACGCGACGATCGATTCGCCGGGGCCGAGCAGCTATTTTGCAAATCTCGCATTGGAGGCCGCGCGGCAATGGAAATTTGCGCCCGCGAGCGGCGCTGCGAGCAATTGGATTTTGAGTTTTGAATTTGCGCCCGGTGGCGCGAAAGCCTCCGCGCAACAGTCCAGCCCTTGAGCAAAGACGGGCGCAGTCCGCCGCGGCGGACGCCCCTACGAACGGCGACGGTCACGACACGAATACTTAAGTTAGGTGCACGTCAAATAGAGCGAGCCAGTACTGAAGGGATTGTAGGGCGAAACCGCAGAGCATGAGCCCGATGCCGACGACGCCGAGACGCCGCGCGGGAAGGTTGTCGGCGTAATACTCGATGAAGGGAAAGAACGCCCCGCCGACGCCGGTGACCAAGCCGGTAACCAGCCCGACTCGGATCGCAAAGGACCAGACGTGGTCCACACGATGCACTAGAAAGCTACAGACGAGCGCGGTGATAACGTAGCCGATTGTTCGGGTGACAGCGCCCCAAAATTGACGGCGCGTAATTCGAGGACGGCGAGACGCGCCGTAATCGAGCGAAGGACGCATGCCGCGATAATAGGCAAATACTTGACCGACGGTGATCAGAACGCCAAATGTAACTCCGAATTCGAGGCCGAGAATCCGATACAGTCCCGCAGCGAATGCGAACCCTCTGATGGCGCTGAACAACGCTTCCCACGGCAACGAATAGTGATCTAAGCCACGCGCTGCCCGATTGAGTTCAATCGAGACGGTGATGCCAGTCGCAATGCCCGAGGCGAGACCGAAGAAGAGGCCGAGGCCCAGGCCGTAACCAATTCCAAAAAGAATCGAGTAAGTTACCGCCCTTGTGAGGAGCCGCAACGGTCCGTGCTGCCCGCCGAGCAAATCGTAGGCAAGATACAGGCTACCTAACACATCGAAGCAAGTGCCGATGATGCTGACGGCGGCGATGGTGTGGTGGTTCATTCGAGGAACGTAACGATATTAATTTTGGGCTCGTACTGCAATGACGGATTGCGGCAATTGTCGCGGCGCGACGGCGAGTCGCGGCTCTTGTCGAGGGGTTCCCTGATGCAGGGGCCTCTGGGCTCTGATTGAATGCGTGGCAGATTCGACGAAATCGAGAGCCGAGTTACTCGGTCAGATTATAAATTAGGCCGTTCGGATCTTTGACGTAACACCTGGGAAATTCGGGTTCGTCTTTTATTATTTTGCAGCCCTTTTTCTTCAGGTTCGCTTTGGCCTGCTGAACATTTTTGACGGTCACTTCCAGGACGGGTCCGAGGGCTGGGCCTCGTTCGATGAACAAGTTGATGTTTTTTCCGTGGAGGCTAACCATGTTCGGCGTTTCGCCCGTAATTGTGAAACCGAGTTCCTTGACGTAGAAGCTGGCGGCCTTCATCGGATCTTTTGCTTGAATCAAAATATCCGTGCCAAATGAATTCGACATCGATGCCTCCTCATGCTGCCGTAGCTGACGCACAAGTTGTGGCCGAGAGTGTAGGACGGATTCAACGGCGATGCCCTTATAAACGCACAAGGCAACTGAGGCTCGTATCGGCGCAGTCGAAAGCTGTCAATAATCAGGGCCAGTGAGAGCGAGTTGGCGGCAAACCTTCCAGACAATTCAGCTTTCTTTGGCTATGTGGCACATCGCAAATTGAAATGCTCGGACGTTTGGCGCCGTAACTTTATTTGAAATATGCCGACCAGTACTCAACCAGACACACGGGCAGTGTGTGTTCACAGTCGCCGACGGCCAATCGGCCAGACACTGTAACTAACCGAGCAACTAAAGGATCCGCTGTGAAGCCCATTGCAATCGAGCCGCCAGCACCAGACATTACGGACCCTTCCGCGATCACGCCGCCTCGGCCCCGCCTGCGAAAAAGCAAAAGTGGAAACATGCAGTACCGAGCGCTGCTCGAAGCTGCTCCCGATGCGATGGTCATCGTGAATCAGGCAGGAGAAATCGTTCTCCTAAATCTCCAAGCGGAAAAACAGTTCGGATACCACCGCGATGAACTCCTGGGACAGAAGGTAAAGAACATCATTCCGGACGGCTTCGCGGAGCGGTTGATCGCGGACAGATCGCGATCCGCGGCTGATGCGCTGGCGCAGCGGATTGGAACGGGGATTGAACTCACAGGGCGGCGAAAGGATGGAAGCGAGTTTCCGATTGAGATCATGCTGAGCCCCTTTGAAAACGCCGAGGGGATTCTGGTGACCGCAGCAATTCGCGACATCAGCGTGCGCAAGGATACAGAAAAGCATCTGGCGCAGATGGAGGGCAGGTATCGCGGGCTGCTGGAGGCGGCTCCGGATGCAATGGTGGTGGTGAACCAGAGCGGAGAGATTGTGCTGCTAAATCTTCAGGCGGAGAGACGCTTCGGTTATCGCCGCGATGAACTAGTGGGACAGAAAGTGAAGAACATAATTCCGAAGGGCTTCGCGGAACGGCTGATCGCCGATGGCACCCGAACCGCGGCTGAGGCGCTGGCGCAGCAGATCGGTACGGGGATTGAACTCACAGGGCGGCGAAAAGATGGCAGCGACTTTCCGATCGAGATCATGCTGAGTCCTCTCGAAAACGCCGAGGGGATACTGGTGACCGCAGCGATCCGCGATATTACGGAACGCAAGCAGTTGGAACAGATGCTACGTCAGGGTCAGAAGATGGAAGCGGTAGGGCAATTGGCAGGGGGTGTGGCTCACGATTTTAACAATTTACTCGGAGTCATATTAGGCTACAGCGAGCTCTTGCTCGAACGTGGTGGCCTGGATGATTCGCAGTGCAAAGATATTGAAGAAATTCAGAAAGCCGGTGTTCGAGCATCATTATTGACTCGCCAACTGTTGGCCTTCAGCCGCAAGCAGGTGCTACAACCCACCGTGCTCGAACTGAACATGGTGGTGGCTGGCGCGGAAAAGTTGCTTCGGCGGCTGATAGGGGAAGACATCGAGTTACTGGTAGTTCTTAACTCAGCGCTCGGACGAATCAAAGCCGATGCCGGGCAGCTCGAACAAATCATCATGAATCTGGCCGTGAATGCACGCGACGCCATGCCCCCAGGTGGCAAGCTGACTATTGAAACTTCGAATGTGGAGATTGATTCGGAATTCACCGGGCTGCATCCCGCCACTCGCCCGGGTCCGCACGTGATGCTCTCGGTAACCGATACCGGCTGCGGCATGAACGCGGAGACTAAAGCCCACATTTTTGAGCCATTCTTTACGACAAAGGAGTTTGGCAGAGGCACAGGCCTTGGCTTGAGCACCGTGTATGGAATCGTGAAGCAGAGCGGCGGGTCGGTCTGGGTTTACAGCGAAGTCGGAGTCGGCACAACCTTCAAGATTTACTTTCCCTGCGTGTCATCGGGCATTGAGATCGCGACGGCAAGCATGGAGCCGGAGAAAGCAAGTTGCGGTTCACAGACGATTTTAATTGTCGAGGATGAGGCAGCTCTGCTCCAAGTCACCCACCGATCATTAGAGACGGTTGGCTACGCGATCTTACCGGCCCGGAGTCCAGCGGAAGCCATCCAAATCTCTGAGAGTCATCCGGGCCCGATTCATTTAATGGTGACCGATGTCGTCATGCCGGGCATGAGCGGGGCCCAGTTAGCCATTCACCTCGCGGCTCTTCGCCCGGAAATGAAGGTCCTGTACGTTTCCGGTTATACGGACGACACCATTGTCCGTCACGGCGTTCTGGAACCGGGTTTGGCATTTCTGCAAAAGCCGTTCTCGCCCAAAACGCTGGCGCGGAAAGTGGGAGAAGTGCTCGCTACAAAGTAACGAATAACAAATCCCTTCGCCACGGCACGCCTCACTTCGGTAATGACGCGCGACGAGCTCTCACCGCACGAACAAGAATCGCCGCTTTTGCTGGGATAGCTCTAATACATGATTGTTCGTGTCAGATGGTGAGGCCAATGTGTCGTGTGATAGTGAGTCCAGAGGCGCTCGTTCACCTGCGGGATGATGACCTGCTCGTCTGGCGCGCGAAGCTTATTGATTTCCTCGCGCAGAAGAGCGGTCGCGTAAATGCTATGGGCGCGGATTTCAACTTCCTGCGTGGAATTGCGCGGGATCAATTGGTAGGAATCGATCGCGTGCTCGAGCGCCGGCGAATACGTGTTGATGCCTAGAATTCGAAGTGCCGTCGGAACGATGTAATCGGGGAACGTTGTCATCTTTGCGACGTCATTCAACCGCACGGGACCGGATTTTGGATAGGTCGCATAGCAGAACCACAGTCCAAGCTGCGCCAGCTTGTAGAATTTGATCTCCTGGCCATCGTATTGGCTGACATCATTGAAGCGCGGAAATTCTTTCGCCATGCGTTCGACTAGGCCGTTGCCTCCGTCGTAAAGAAGCGGTGGACAAGATTTGATGAAGTTGTGGAAGCGTCCATCGTATTTTTCAGCGAGCACCCCGCCAACCTGGTGGAGCACTTCCAATTTCTCATCAAGCATCGGCATTTCAATGTTGCCGGCGAAGATTTTCTCGAGCTCGGGTCTTGTTATCTTGGCGAGGAATTTGCCGTCGAGCATAGGAACGCCGTCGTGCATCGCTCGATTCAGGCAGGCGAACATGGCATCCGAGTCGGAGGTATGTTGCCCTTCATAGTCCACTTGGAATTTGACGTGAGTCTTGAAGTCGGTAAAGGCGGTGTCGATTGAATTGGCGACGAGGATCAAATCGATGACGTCGTTCGGGTCAGTGGATTTGACTCCAGAAGGCACTGGGTAAACTGGCATCGCGAGCTCTTCGTAGCCCATCCAGCTCGCGACTTCGACGATCTTGTCAAAATGAGTGAAGACGTCGCGGGAGTGTTCGATCGCGGGGCGAATACTTTCGAGAACGGGGCTGCCGATCGGCTTGGGCCAGCGAAGCGGGGCAGAGCTATCACTGGCGACGACGGAGCGGACGATTGCAGAAATTCCACGAAGCGGCGCGGCCAGGCTCAATGAGGAAATAGCTTTCAGAAAATCACGTCGACGGTTCATGGTTCCCCCGAGGCAAGAATTTTGTACATGGCATGCGCGTGGGCGCAGCGTCTTGGATCGTCAGCGACCAATACGAGAAATATTAGGTAAAGCTGCCGATGGCTGCTGCTTCGCTATCGAAAATGTCGAAGACCGGCGTTAGCTTCGTCATCGTCATGACTTCATTGATTTTCGGGCCGACATTGGCGAGCTTAAGCCTGACGCCGTGCGAGCGGGCGGTCTGACAACTCGCGACGAGCATGGCGATGCCGGAACTATCGATGTAGCTGAGATTCGACAAATTTAGAATGATTTTCTTCTCGCCTGCTTGCAGGAGCATTTTTATGCGCTCACGGAATGATTTGCTGTCTTCGCCAAGCACCAGTCGACCGTCGAGTTCCAGAATTTTGACCTCACCGACATCTCGAACGGCAATCTTAAGCGTCACGCATCGTCTCCCTGCCGAACCCCTGCGAAGGCCCTGCCGAAAAGGAACCTTAGTTTATAGGGTTCCATCACAAGGCGCGGCACAAAAACTTCATCTGCCGACATCACCAATTGCTTGCGAAAAAACGCGTCGGAGGCGGATCGCAATCCTAGAGATGATACATCCAACAAGCAAAGGCGGGCGCAGTCCGCCGCGGCAGACGCCGCTACGAACCGCAACGGTCACTAACGGAGGTGCGCGCGTATGCTCGCGCGACATTTCTTAAAGACTACAGCGAAAAAATGGAACGGGATTGGGATATACGGCTTGGGATCAATCGGCCTGATTCGAACTCATACGCAGAGCGGATGAGCCGGGTCGTTACGATCCATGAAAATCGACTGGTCTTACTCCAACCCTACAAAACCCTTGCTCCATTGCTCCGGGAACCTGGCCCACGACTAGCTGATTACTGCTGGGGCGGTTGCGGCTTTTGCGAATCGCCGGCGAATGAAGGCGTGACCTGCAGGACTTCCTGCACGCGCGGGTCTTTGATCACGCGAGAAAATTCCGGGTCAGCTTGAACCTCGGCCATTTTTTTGTAACCGTCGTCGCGCGCCATTTTTAGATAGTGCGCGGCGCGCTCGGCGTCGCCCTGTTTCGCGAACGTCTTGGCCACGAGGAAATTAAAGAGGCCGGGATCGGTGGTCGAGCGCTGTTGGATCGTCGAGCCGTATCCGCCGTGGTGGCCGAATACGTCCGGGTCGAGCGCCAGGGCTTTTTCGAAACAATCGAGGGCTTGCGGAAATTCCTTGTCTGCGAAATAGGCGTAGCCGAGATTGCTGTACAGCGTGCCCATCTCGCTTGCCGGATGCAGCGCCATCGCTTGCTTGTACAAATGGATCGCGCGGCCGAAATGCTTCTTTTCGTATTCGATGGTTCCGAGGTTGTTAATCGCGCTGGAGTACGCCTTGTTCGCCTTGATCGCGCGCTTGTAGTAGCGGCCGGCGTCAGTGCTGTCGGCATCCTGCTGATACGCCACGCCGATCTTGTTGAGCAGCGTCGCGTCTTTGGGGGCGGTGACGAGAATCAACTCGTACGCGTGAATCGCTTCCGGATACATTTTGCGCGCCATGAGGATGTCGCCGCGCATTTCCTGCGTCGCGCGAGAAGTGCCGGGCGCAGTGCCCGACGCATTCGCCGACGTCGAACTCGCGGCCTGCGCCACGCGATCGAGGCTTTGCGGCTGTTGCGCACACGCGATTGAAGCGGAAAACAATACTGCGGGTAGGACACATGCGGCGAGGCGGATCTTCATAACATCTCCTTCGTTCCGCGCCACGAAACCTACGGATTCTGGTTCGGGTCAGGTTTAGGCTGCTGATCCGGAGGCTTCTTGCTGTTGCCAAAGATACCAAAAATCTTCTGCAAAACGGACTTTTTCTTTTGCGCGTCGGCGTCCTGGGCATTGGGCTGTTCCTGGCCCGTGCTCTCGTTCTTCGAGCCGGGAGCCACACCGCCAGCGGGTGGCGGAGGAGAGGTCGAATCGCCTTTGCCGAACAAATGCGAGAGCCACGAAACAGGCGGCGCGTGAGAGAGAGCACGCCCGCCGTGGATGAAGCAGTATTCCGTCGGCTCAGTGCCCGCGATGAAGACTTCATCCCGAGTCGTCGGGCATTGCGGAGTCGCGAGCTGCTCGGATTGCGGGTCGATCGAAACCTGCAAAACGCCCGACGGCGGATCAAACGTTTGCGTATTTCCATACTCGGGCAGCGCGACAGCGCGCTTCATGAAATCGCCCCAGATTGGCGCGGCCGAGACGCTGCCCGAAAGTCCCAGGTCGCGATTATCGTCGAAGCCGATCCATACGACGCAGACGAGATTCGAGGTAAATCCTGCGAACCAGCCGTCTCGCGATGTGCCCGTCTTACCCGCGGCGGGCGCCGTAAAACCCATCGCGCGAACCGTCGCGCCGGTTCCTTGATTGATGACATCTTCCATCAACGTCGTGACGAGATACGCTACACGCGGATCGAGCGCCGGCCTCGTCTTCGGGTCTAATTTCTCGACAACCTTGCCGTCCTCGGCAATCACACTGCGGAGGAATAGCGGCTCGGCGCGCGTGCCGTTGGTCGCGAAGATCGTGTATCCAGCCGCGACATCTATCGGCGTCATTTCGTACGCCCCGAGCGCGACTGCCGGCGTCGCCTGAATGTTGGCACCGAGCCCCATCTGACGAGCGACGGTGACGACGCGGTCGAAGCCGATCATTTCGGCGACTTTCACAGTGGCCACGTTCATCGAGTGAATCAGCGCTTCGCGAACCGTGACGTTCCCATAGAACTGCTCGCCAAAATTACTTGGCGTGTAAGTCTTATTGTCGAAGGTGAAAGTTGTTGGCGCGTCAACGACGGGAGTCAGCGGCGTTACAACTGGCTGCATGCCTTCGGCGCCATTGTCGAAGGCGGCGGCATACACGAACGGCTTGAATACGGAGCCTGGCTGCCGGTGCGCCGTCGCATGGTTCAACTGGCTCTCGCCATAATTGCGGCCGCCCACCAGCGCGCGAATTTCGCCCGTGCGAGGATCCATCGCGACGAGAGCAAGTTGTACCTGAGGCGGCGAGGCCTCGCCTGCTTTTTTCCACTTCGCGTAGCGCTTGGCGAGAAGCTTGTCCAGATTCTCCGCGCCGAGCGCGATTGCTTCTCCGGCCGCGCGCTGCAAATCGGGATCGAGAGTGGAATAAACTCTGTAGCTCTCGCTGGCCAGATCGCTTTCCGAAATCTGCTCGAGCAAGTGCTCCTTCACCATGTCGACGAAATACGGGCCTTCGCTCGAGTTCACACCGCCGCCCACGAAATGCAGCTTCTGCTTCTTCGCGGAATCTTCCTCTGCGGCAGTGATGTAGCCGTTTTCGCGCATCTCGCCGAGAACGCGGTCGCGCACTTCGTTGGCGCGGTCAGGATGAAGCTCGGCGGCGGAGTACCGGTTCGGCGCGCGAATGATCCCAGCGAGAAACGCGCATTCAGCAGGCGTCAAATCGCGAACGTCTTTGCCAAAGTAGGCCTGCGCGGCTTCGCCGAATCCGCGAATCGCGAAGCTTCCGCGATTGCCGATGTAGACTTCGTTCGAGTACAGCTCGAAAATCTGCTGCTTGCTGTATCGCTCGTCGAGTTCAACAGCGACGATCGTTTCTTTGATCTTGCGCTTCCAGTCGCGCTTCGTTGTAAAGAAGAAGCTGCGGGCCAGCTGCATGTCGATCGTGCTGGCACCCTGCGCTTTTTGACCGCGCCGCACGTCCGCCCAGGCTGCGCCGAGAATCCGAATGAAGTCGAATCCGCCGTGCTCGAAGAAGCGCTTGTCTTCGGCGGAAAGCACCGCTTCGACGAGCGGTTTCGGGAGGTCGTCGAATCGCTCGAGACGCCGCTTTTCTCGCGTCGTGTCAAAGAGGTTCGTCAGGAGCTCCGGCTCGACTTCCGCTTGAGTTAGCGAGGCGCTATCGGCGAGCGCCGTAATCCTTGAAATGGACTTGCCGTTGAAATCCACGCGGAGCCCATTGCCGCCGTTGAAATAGGAATCGCTCGATGGCCGGATTTCGACGAAATCTTTGCCCGCGTGATATTGCCCCGGTGATCCGTCGACCTCACCCTCTGTGTATCCTGCGCGTACGAGATAGCCCTCCAGATCACCCGGCGCCATCTTTTCGCCGGTGAATATCTTTTGTGGCGCGGCGTACACGCGCGATGTGTTCTGGAAGATTTGCCCGGAGAGGCGAGCGTCAATCATTCGGCCGAAGGAAATGAAGTAGTACGTGCAGATGCTGACGCCGAGGACAAAAATGCCCATGGCGATGCCGAGCACAGTCAGGCCGAGTTTCGAAGTCCAGAACCCTGTGCCGAGCCGAATCTTCAAGTCTCCCCCTGCGGTGAAACTTTAGCGCGAAGAGCGGTGCTTCCGTCGATCGAAGGACCTGGTCATCGTTGGGCGATATTCGACCAGGTTCGGCTGGAAAGCAGCGGGATGACGCCCCATCTCCCTGCTCTTCTTGGAGTCACTTCCTATATTAGATGGTGTGGTTATCCCCGTGGGGATGAAAATTCAATTGGAGGGTGTAGAAGCCCAGATCGACGTTGACGGTGTAATCAACGTCAAGATCCACCTGGCCCATCAGTCCTTGTTCGGTGCCCGGATATTTGACGCGGATGTCTTTTCTCTCGACAGGCAGGCCGAGCTTCTGCGCTTCGGCGAAGACGTCGTTTCGGACTTCTTCGGTGGTTTTGCGGCTGCTGAGGGCGAAACGCGCCTCGGATTGCATGGAATCCTGCATTTCGTAATTGTTCATGAAGGCCGGGCCGGCTTTGATTCCGACGTACACGCAGAACGCCACGAACGCCAGGAATAAGATCCCGCTGAATTTTCCCACGCCAGTTTCGCGGTTACGCACTTCGTTTCTCATAAGAGGCAATTCGTCCTGTTTCAATACAAACCAATGGCGATATGCAATTTAGGCTAGCATCCCGATTCGGGAGTGTCGAGGAGGGAGGTCAATCGATGTTCGCGAGAAGTTAACTTGAATGGTTGCGGGAAGTCAGGGTTTCTTATCTGAAGATCCGATCGGGGAGACGAAGTCAACATGCCCCATACCAACCGCAGATCCCTCACGTCGTTCGGGATGACAACTAGTACCGCGGCACGGGCAACTAGTACCGCGGCATGGCTGAAGTCACGCCCTGACAAACACTGTAATCGTCACGCCGGCTCTAGTAGGCCTTGGCGAAGATGGCCTTTTCGTTTGAAGGTTGGCCGCAGAAAACGCACTTGCCGGGTTCGCCCGATTGTTCGAGGGGAATGCAGCGCATCGTGGCTTTCGTCTCTTCCTTGATTTTGCCCTCGCAATCTTCGCTGCCGCACCAATGCGCGAGCGCGAATCCGCGTTCGACGGCCGTCTTGAATTCGCCGTAGTCCTTTGGCTCGACGGTATTGGATTTGCGGAACGCAAGCGCGCGGTCGAAGAGCGCCTGCTGAATTTCCGCGAGCATCGTTTTCACTGCGTCGGACAATCCCGCTTGTGGCACGAATGACTTCCCTTCTTTGCCGGGGCGATCGCGGCGCGCCAGTACCACGCTGCCCTTCGCGACGTCCTTTGGGCCCAGCTCGATTCGCAGCGGCACACCGCGCATTTCCCAGTCGTTGAACTTGAAGCCGGGGCTCATGCCGTCGCGCTCGTCGAGCTTCACGCGAATTTCCGCCGCCACTAGCTCGGCGCGAATCTTGCGCGCCGCGTCCATCACCGAAGCTTTTTCTTCGTCGGACTTGAAGATCGGAACGATCACCGCCTGGAATGGCGCGAGGCGCGGCGGCATGATCAATCCCTGATCGTCGCCGTGCACCATGATGATGGCGCCGATGAATCGCGTCGAAAGGCCCCAGGACGTGGTC
The DNA here is from genome assembly GCA_049279675.1 of Candidatus Acidiferrales bacterium. Taxonomy (GTDB): domain Bacteria; phylum Acidobacteriota; class Terriglobia; order Acidiferrales; family UBA7541; genus Palsa-147. Next base: position 2,240 of record JBAPOP010000157.1, on the reverse strand, counting down.
CAGCAATGCTGTAGCACGCCGCCTTTGTCGAGATAACGGATTTCGAAGGCTTTGGCGAAATTCTGGCCGAGATTGTGGGATGTTCCGGCCTGCAGCGCTCTGCCGTCGCCCATCATCGCTTCGATCGAATACGTGATGTCCGCGCCGGCGAATTTTTCGGAGTCGGATTTGCGCCCCGGAATTACGGGGACGGCCGCTTCCTTGATGGCGAAGTCGGCGTAGATGTCAAGCATCTGGCGCGTCTCGAATTCGGCTTCTTCGAGGGTGGCGTGCGCGGTGTGGCCTTCCTGCCAGAAAAATTCGAGCGTGCGCAAAAATAGCTTTGTGCGCAGTTCCCAGCGAATGACGCTGTTCCATTGATTGATGAGCACGGGCAAATCGCGGTATGACTGAATCCACTTCGCGTAGGCGTGCCCGATGATGGTCTCTGACGTCGGCCTGATGACGAGAGGCTCTTCGAGCTTTTCGCCGCCACCAATCGTCACTACGGCGAGTTCGGGCGAAAATCCAGCGACGTGCGATTTTTCCTTGTCGATGAAGCTGCGTGGAATCAGCAGCGGAAACGCGGCGTTGACGTGGCCGGTGGCTTTGAAGCGGCGGTCTAGCTGCGCCGTGATATTTTCCCAGAGCGCCCAGCCGTACGGACGGACGATCATGCAGCCGCGCACTGGGGCGTAGTCCGCGAGTTCCGCGCGCAGGACCAACTGGTTGTACCATTCCGAGAAATCCTCGGAGCGCAGCGGTAGCTTCAAATCCGACATTGCTCGACCACCCTTCTATTCTTTTCGCGTGGGTTTGTTCGCGCGGCTCAACACATTTTGCCGGGCGAATTTCGTACGTGAAGGATTAGGTTATGGGACGCTCCAACCGAAGTCAACCCAATGGCCGAGCCGGTCAAGACGCTGGTGGAGGACGAAGGCGGCATGGACGATTGTCGGCAGGCGGTGGTAAGCTTCCGCGCTTAGCGTACAGATGCGAGGCGCGCGGTGATTCGAAGTTCGAGATTCCGTGGACCTCGCGAACAGAGTGACATTCGATGGAACCAAATCCAAAAAGCGCAGGTAATGCCGCTGACGGCTTGCGTGCTCTCGCGCAGCCGGTGGCCGCACCGCTGACGCGCGCGGCGATATTCCTGGTTGTGACGCTGAAACCGGGACCCGAAAGCCGCGCGACCGTGCGGTCATTCTGCGGAGAATTGAGCGCGATCATTCGAGCGGTGGAGACTCGCGATCTCGAAGGCGCGCTCTCCTGCATCATGGGGATAGGATCCGAGGCGTGGGACCGGCTATTTGGGGCGCCGCGGCCGGCGATGCTGCATCCGTTCCGCGAGATTCGTTCCGGAGGGCGGCACGCGGTTTCCACACCGGGCGATGTGCTGTTTCACATTCGCTCGAAGCGCATGGATTTGTGCTTCGAACTGGCGACACAAATCATGACGCGAATCGGAGATGCAGTTTCGCCGGCGGACGAGGTGCAGGGCTTTCGTTACTTTGACGACCGCGATCTCATCGGTTTCGTCGACGGCACGGAGAATCCTAGGGGCCAGGAAGCGGTCGACGCCGTACTCGTCGGCGCGGAGGATGCCGCGTTCGCCGGGGGCAGCTACGTAATCGTGCAAAAGTATCTGCACGATCTGGCGGGTTGGGATGCGCTCCCCACGGAGGCGCAGGAACGAATCATTGGCCGCAAGAAGCTCTCGGACATCGAATTGGATGAATCCGTCAAACCTAGCTCGTCGCACAGTTCGCTGACGACCATCGTCGAGGATGGTAAAGAAATCAAAATCCTGCGCGACAACATGCCTTTCGGCCGGCCCACGGAAGGTGAATTTGGAACTTATTTCATCGGCTACAGCCGTTCGCCGAGCACTACCGAGCTGATGCTTGAGAATATGTTCGTGGGGCGGCCACCCGGCAACTACGACAGGCTGCTTGACTTCAGCCGCGCCGTCACCGGGAACCTGTTCTTCGCGCCGTCCGCGACATTTCTGGAGGACGTGACCGACGACGAGCCCGCGGGCGCGGCGACTTCCGCAGCGACGACCGCTGCGCCACCGGCTGACGATTCCTCAAAGTCCGGCGAGCCAGGAAACGAGGGTTCGCTCGGTATCGGTTCCCTCAAAGGAGAAATCCCCAATGAATAATTTGCATCGCGAGCTCGCTCCGATATCCGACGCGGCATGGGCACAGATCGAAGAGGAGACATCGCGAACGCTCAAGCGGTATCTCGCCGGACGGCGC
>JBAPOP010000156.1:0-28229 GCA_049279675.1 Candidatus Acidiferrales bacterium | reverse complement strand
CGAAGGCGTAGCGATTCGAGCGGTAAATCTCCGTGTCGAGCATGAAATTCAGATGCCGCGCGTTGTAGAGCGAAGTGCAATCGTCCTTGATCGTGAGCTCGTGGATGCGATGCACGTGGCGCGCATTTTCGATGGCGATGGCCGCGTAATCCGCGAGCGCTTCGAGTAGCGCGAGATCGCGAGCGCCGAAACCTTCAGGGCCGACGCAATTGATCAGCTCGATGACGCCGAGGCACTGGTCGCGGAAGCGAACGGGGACAGCGACGATGGAGCGAGTCTCGACTTTGGTCTTCTCATCGACCTTCGAGAAAAAGCGCGAATCCTGGGTCGTGTCCGGAACGACGACCGGCTCGCCACTCTGCGCCACCCAGCCGGCGATGCCCTGCCCGACTTTGATGCGGACGTCGCGAAGAGCTTCCGCGCCGACGCCGGTGGCGATCTGAAAGTAGAGTTCGTTCTTGGCCTGATCCATCAGGAGCAGAGACCACGTGTCCGGGCGCAGCACCTCGTTGATTTTTTCCATGATGGTGCGGAGGACTTGGTCGAGCTGGAGGGATGAGGTGAGAGCTTTGCCGAGCTCGTGGAAAACCGAGACCTCGCTGCCCTCGGGCATGTCCACCCGGATGCCAGGGCTCTGGCGGCGTTCGATGCCGGTGAAAGGTTTGGACTCGGGCACGGTTGACAACTATCCCTTTGGACTTGAAAGTCCCGACGGCAGGACTTTCGCGCAACGATCTCCATTATAGTGAAGGATTTAGCGGGACTGCAACGGCCTCGGAAGCGGGCTTGCCGAAAGTGGAACCAGCGCCGGCACAAGCGGTAGTACTATCGCGCGGGATGGGCCCGGGATGTAGTATACGGTTTGCGTTGACATGCATTCGGCACCTGCTATATTTTTCGCGGAGCAATTTTCCACAGGATGTCCACAACACCTTTCGGCGAGCGGCTGAAACGCGAACGGGAGCTACGCGGAGTTTCCCTCGAAGAAATTGAAGCCGCGACGCGCATCAAAATCAAATATCTCGAAGCGCTAGAAAGCGAAAATTGGGCGGAATTGCCGGGGGGAATTTTCAACCGGGGATTCATCCGCACGGTGGCGCGTTATTTGGGGATGGATGAAGACAGTATTCTGGCCGAGTATACGATTGCGCGAAAGGATTCCGCCGCGGACGCTCCCCGATTCGTCAGCTTGGAAAAGCAGCCGCGACTTTGGCCGCGGAGCGTCGAAAAGGGCGCGACTTTGGCGATCTGCCTTGCGGCGATCTGCGCGATTTGCTGGCTCGGTTACCGAGGCGTTTCCGGAGCGTGGCGTGCGGCCGCGAGCTATCGAGCGGAGCGCGCGACTGTCCCCGCTTCTCCCCTTCCAGGGGCGGTTTCTCACGCGACTGGGCCTTCGGCCGCCGTGCCCCCCGCTGCTTTGCCTCCGAGTTCAACATCGCCACCCGCCGCTCCGGCTCCGATCGAAGCTGGAATGGCGCCGATTCCCTCGCGCATACTTGAGAAGAACGAATCTGCGCGCGTGGTGCCGAGCGTTGCGGCCGCGGCCGACACAAAGACGTATTTTCAAATGAAGGTGGAGGCCGGGAAAAGCGCGCGGATTCGCGTGCTGGCGGACCGGCATCTGGTTTACACCGGGCACATAACTGCAGGCGAGACAAGACGATATCGAGCACGAAACACGTTTGAAATTTTTTCGAGCGATTCCGGCGCCGTCCTGATTGAATTAGAAGGACAGACCATGCCTCCGCTCGGTCCATCGGGGCAACCCGGCGGAGCGACGTTTACGCGGAGAGACATGGAAGCGGCAGCCGGGGGAACCCATTAGTCTCATCGCCACCGCAGAGGTGCGCACCGAAGTTCGAGCCGGCAAGGCGCACCGCGAGCGAAAGCTCGCCATTTGCTCGGGCAGCCTGACGCTCTCGCCCGAAGACCGCGCCGAGCTTCTCGCCATCCTTGCGGAAGATAGCGACGGCGACGTTGCCGATCAAGCCGCGCACAAACTCCTGACAATTTCGCATGAAGCGTTTCTGGCGGCTATTGAGCGCCAGGACGCGGACCCGCGGCTTTTTACTTATTGCGCAACGGAAATCGCGTCCAAGCCGGGCATTGCCGACGCGCTGGCGAAAAATCGGGCGTGCTCAAGAGATTTGGTGGCGCGAGCCGCCGGGCATCTCTCGTCGTCAGGCATTCAATCCCTACTCGATGATCTCGACGGCCTGTCCATGTCCAACGCGCTTGCGGAAGCTTTGGCGGGCGCGGTTCACGCGACGCCCGAGCAGATGGAATTGATCGCCGAATTGAGCAAAGGACTGCCCGACGAAAATCACGTGCGAGAGGCCGTGGTGGCAGCGGAGCCGGTTTCAGTCCGGCGGCAATCATTGATTCAGAAAATTTCGAACATGACGGTGGTGGAGCGAATTCAGCTGGCGATCAAAGGGCCGCGCGAGGCGCGGACGTCGCTGATCCGCGATTCGAACAAAATTATTCAGCGCGCGGTGCTGCAATCGCCGCGATTGACAGAAACCGATGTCGAAAGTTTCGCTTCGATGACGAATTTGAGCGCGGACATTTTGCGGATCATCGCCGCGAATCGCGCCTTCATGAAGAATTACGTGATCGTGAGAAATTTGACGAACAATCCGAAGATGCCGCTCGATGTTTCGTTGCGGCTGCTGATGCGGTTAACGCCAACCGACCTCAAGCATCTCACGGTGAACAAGAACATTCCGGAGACGCTGCGCTCAATGGCCGTAAAACTTTTTCGCCAGCGCATGGTTTCGCAGAGCGACGAGAATTAGAACTCGCTTCGCGCCAGCTTTTCTATCGCGCGTGTTCCGGCACAGGCTGCCGCAAAATCCCCTGTAGCACTTTCAGATTGCCATCCACAGACCCAATCGATAGACCGAGAATCTTCGCGATGAACGGGTAAAGATTGACGTTTTCAAACGGCTCGACCGTTGCCCCGCGGCGAATGTCTGGACCTTCCGCGTAGAAAATCGCGCGCATCGCCTTGAAGCGATACGGATCGTAACCATGCATGCCTTTTACTTCGGACGGTTTGTTGTTGGTAGGCGGAGGAGTTTTCGCGCGCGCCAAGTACGGGCCGTTCAGGATGACGACGGGATCGCCGATTCGCGGATTGTCGTTGTAATGCAAATTCGCGGGGACATCGCGCTGGCGGTAGACGGTGAATTTGTCGCTCGCACCCTTTAGCTGCTCGTAGGCCTTTTCGGCGGCGCCTTCGTTCTTCGCGTACATGAGCGTGCCGGCCGACTCAAAATCCGAGAGATCGGCCCACTGGTCAAAAGTGATCATTCCACCTTGCACCGTGTCCATGCCGTGATCCGCGACGATGATGAGATCGATCGGCAGATGAAGTCTGTTCAGCTTGGTCTCGAGATGCCCCATCAATTCGTCGACATGATGAACGGCGACTGCTTCTTCGGGGCTTTCAGGGCCGAATACATGGCCGGCGTGATCCGTGTCGGGATAATAGAGCGTGATGAAATGCGGGCGATTCGCCGCGGGAAGGCGGAGCCACGAGATGACTTGATCGATTCGGTCTTCGTCGGGAAGCTTGTCGTCATACTTTAGATAGAACGAAGGCCGCTGGCCGGCGATTTCGGTGTCCGATCCGGGCCAGAAAAAGCACGCGCTGCGCATACCCTGATTTTCAGCAAGTACCCAGAGGGGAGTTCCACCGTACCAACTGCCGTCGCCACCGCTCTTGGGATCGGTGTAGGAGTAGAACTTCTTGCGCTCGGGATCGTAGAAATTATTTGCGACGATTCCATGATGCTCGGGATAGAGGCCGGTGACGATTGTGTAATGATTTGAAAACGTGACTGACGGATACGCCGGGATCATGCCATCCGGGGCGCTCGCGCCGCGCGAGGCGATGGCCAGGAGATTCGGCGCGCCGTATTTCTGCGCGTAGTCGTAACGAAAACCATCGAGCGAGACGAGAACGACGTATGGCTTTTGCTGCTGCTCTGCGGCGTTCGGGCCGTGGTCGACTGCAATTACCGGAAGCAAGGGCGCGGGAGTGGGCGTGGGCTGTTTCTGATCGCAGCCGCGGAATACAAGCAGCATTACGAACGCGAGGGAAAGCCGGCTGACGACTTCGCCGAATCTAGACTTCATTCGAGTTACCTTTCAGTTTTTGCGCGAGCTATTGTTTCGCGAGAGATGCCACGATTTGTTTCTGATATTCGCGCGCCTTCTGCAGGATTTCGCCCTCGTTGAGCGTGAGCATCTTTCGCTCGTCCATTATGACGCGGCCGGCGATTAAAACGGTTCGCACGTCTGTCGCTTTGAGCGCGAAAACGAGTTCGGAATAGACGTTGTACATCGGCGTGGCGTGAGGCGCGCTCGTGTCGACGACGATGAGATCGGCTTGCTTGCCGGCTTCGAGAGAGCCGATGCGCTTCTCGAGATGAAGAGCGCGCGCGCCGCCGATGGTCGCCATCTCCACTACTTGCGCGGCGGGAAGAGCGCGGGGATCCATGCGCGAAATCTTTTGCAATTTCGCCGCGAGGTCCATTTCCTCGAAGAGATCTTGATTGTTGTTGCTTGCGGCGCCGTCGGTAGCGAGGCCGACGGGCACGCCCGCGGCGAGCATTTCGATAACGGGCATGACGCCGGCAGCCGTTTTCATATTGCTCGATGGATTGTGCGAGCAGCCGACTCCGAAATGCTCGAGTGTCGCAATGTCCGCGGAATTGACGTGAATGCAATGCGCGCCGAGAACATCGGGGCCGAGAATGCCCAGCTTTCCGAGATATGCGACGGGCGTTAGGCCGTGCTTCGCGCGGCTTTGCTCCAATTCGAATGGCGCTTCGGCAATGTGAATGAGAATCGGCGCGCCATTCTTTCGAGCCAGCGCGGCTGAATCTTCGAGCGTTTTTTCAGAGCAGGTGTAAATCGAATGGGGAGCGACGGCGGCGACGATCAGTGGATCGCCTTTCCAATGATCGAGAAATTTCTGGGTGTAGGAATAGGCTTGATCGAGCGTTTTGTTGTCGGGCGCGGGAAAGTCGATGATTGTTTCGCCAAGAACGCCTCGCATGCCGGCTTCTTTCGTCACGCGAGCGACGGCGTCTTCGAAGTAATACATGTCCGCGTAGGTGGTGATTCCGCCGCGAAGCATTTCGAGAAGGCTGAGCTTCGTACCCCACGCGGCGAAATCCTCTGTGACGTTGCGCGCCTCAGCCGGGAAAATATACTTGCGGAGCCAATCGTCGAGGCTCAAATCGTCCGCGATGCCGCGGAAAAGGCTCATGGCGGCGTGGGCGTGGCTATTGATCAGCCCGGGCATGACGATTTTTCCGTGCGCGTCGATGGTGCGCGCGGCTTCGTAGCGCGATTCGATTTCCTGGCGGGCGCCGACAGCTACGATCGTGTCGCCTCGGACGGCAACCGCGGCATCTTCGATTACGCGCTTGGTGGAATCCATTGTGACGACGGTGCCACCGGAAACCAGAAGGTCAACACGTTCTTTTTGCGGCGTGGTGGCGAGCGCACGTTGAGTGGCCAAGCACGACGAACCAATTACGAAAATTAGCAGCGGAAGTGAGAGAAATTTCTTTGACATGATTTTCCCCAGAAACGAAGTTCTACAGGAACGACCGATCGAATGGACGAGGCAGCAGCGAGCCTGCCGTCTCCCGCACGACTTTGCCCTTGAGATTCGAAAGCGTGACCGGAATGTCGCCACAGAATTCCCAGATAATTTGCCGGCACGAACCGCAGGGAGGCGTCAGAATTTCGGTGTCGCACACGACGGCGATGGCTTCGAACTCGCGCTCGCCTTCGGAAATCGCTTTGAAGATTGCGACACGTTCGGCGCATAACGTCAGGCCGAGTGTGGCGTTCTCGATGTTGCAGCCCTGGATGATTTTGCCGGATTTTGTTCGCAGCGCGGAGCCGACGCGGAATTTGGAATAGGGCGCGTAGGCTTTTTCGCGGGCGGCTCGCGCTGCGTCAATTAGTTCTTGCTCATTGCTCACGGATTACCTCTTCGACTTAGAGCTGCCGCACGAATATCGGTGCGGCGCTACAACTGCTTTCCGGCGACATCCGTCGCGATTCGAGGGAGGACGGCGCGGAGGAGCGCGATGAAGTGGCCCTTCACGCGTTCGCCTGTTTCCATGACTTCGGCGTGATTGATGGGCTGATCGAGAACGCCTGCGGCCATATTCGTGACGCAGGAAATTCCGAGAACGCGAATGCCCATGTGGCGCGCGACGATGACTTCCGGCACCGTGGACATGCCCGCCAGATCCGCGCCGATTGTCCGCATGTAACGAATCTCCGCGGGAGTCTCGTAACTCGGCCCAGTGAGAGCCGCGTACACGCCTTCGAACACTTCAACGCCGAGCTTCCGCGCTTCTTCGCTCGCGATGGCGCGGTAAGATTGTGAATAGGCGTGAGTCATGTCCGGAAATCGGGGGCCGAAACGCTCGTCATTCGGGCCGATCAGCGGATTCGACCCCTGCAAATTAATGTGGTCGCGAATTACAACGAGCGCGCCCTGCTTGAAACTGGTATTGATGCCGCCCGCGGCGTTCGTAAGTATCGCCGCGCGAATTCCGAGGCGCCCGAGCACGCGCATCGGAAAGACAACTTCCTTGAGCGAATATCCCTCGTAGAAATGGACGCGGCCCTGCATCGCCGCGACCACCACGTCACCAACTTTGCCGATCACGAGGCGGCCCGCGTGGCCCTCGGCCGTCGAGCGCGGGAAACCAGGAATTTTTTCGTAGGGAATGCGGACGGCTCCGGCAAGATCGTCGGCGAATGCGCCGAGCCCAGAGCCGAGAACTACGGCGATGCGTGGCCGCAACTTCGTCTTCGAAAGAATGAATTTCGCGGCGCGATCCGCGCGCGCAAAATCACTTTTCGTGGCGCCGCCAGTGCCTCCCACGCGCGGACTCATCGCAGCATAATTCCCACGATCGAAGCTGACATCAGATTCGCCATCGTTCCCGCCATCATCGCGCGAATGCCGAGGCGCGCCAGATCGCCCTTGCGATTCGGCGCGAGCGCTCCGATCCCACCGATTTGAATTCCGATCGAGCTGAAATTCGCAAATCCGCATAGCGCGAATGTGGCAATCGTAAACGAGCGCGGATCGAGCGAATCTTTCATCGGCCCGAGACGCTGGAACGCGATCAGCTCATTCGTAACTGTTCGCAGCCCCAGCAAATTGCCGATCGTGGGGCAATCGTGCCACGGAATTCCGATGAGCCAAGCGATCGGCGCGAAGACCCAGCCGAAAACTTGCTCGAGGCTCGATGGGAACCAGCCGATATGTGCGTGAACGAATCCGAAAATTCCGTCCGCGAGATAGAGCAGCGCGATAAACGAAATCAGCATGGCGGCGACGTTGATGGCGAGATGCAGGCCGTCGATCGTTCCGCGCGAAATTGCGCCCAGCGCGTTTGGATCGCGCTCGATGTCCGCCATTTGCACCTTGCCGCCCGTCCTCGGCTTTTCGGTTTCGGGCACGAGCATCTTCGAGAGAAGGATCGTTCCGGGCGCCGTCATGATTACGGCCGCTAAAAGATGCTTCGCCTCGATGCCAAAGGCGATGTAGGCGGCCATGATTCCGCCCGAGACGTGCGCCATGCCGCTCGTCATCACCGTCATCAGTTCAGATTTGGTCAAGTCGGGAAGAAACGGGCGGATCGTCAGCGGCGCTTCGGTCTGCCCCATGAAAATGCTCGCGGCAACGTTGAGAGATTCCGCGCCGCTTGCGCCCATCAAGCGCGTCATCACCCACGCGGCCAGTTTGATAATCGCCTGCATCACGCCCCAGTGGTAGAGCAGCGCGAAAACCGCGGCGATGAAAATGATTGTCGGCAGCACCTGAAACGCGAAGAAGAATCCCATCGAGGAGCCTTTTTTGCCGAGGTCGCCGAAAACGAAGGACGAGCCGAAAAACGAAAAGTCGAGGAGCCAGTTGACAGCCGCGCCCGCTTTTTGAAAGAGGATGCGGCCGTATTCCCAGCGCATGACGAGAAACGCGAAGACGATTTGGAGGCCGAGGCCCCAGCCGACGGTTTTGTAATTAATCGCGGCGCGGTTGGTGGAGAACAGATAGGCGAGGCCCATCATTGTGAGCATGCCGAGGATGCCAATTAGATGGTGCATTCATTTCCTCCGCGATTGCGCCGACGAATCCCGTGAGAGAGTCTAATTCCCCGGCGACCCGTGCTGCTGGCTGATTATTGCTTCTTGCGCGAAAAATCGCCGGCAAGATGCCGGCGCTACGACAGCATGATTGCCTTCACGCCGGGCCGTCTGCGCCTATTACTCGCCGAACTAGCGGCCTCGCTGGGGGCGCGACGGCGCCGATTACGAAACTATCGGCCAACAAACTAAGCGCCTCGCCCTTTCGTTCGTCTGAATTGTAATGAATCGTGCAGAGGACGCTGCCTGCAAGAACGCGATCGCCGACTTTTTTCTCGAGCACGATGCCCACGGCCGGATCGATTGAATCTTCCTTCTTCTCGCGCCCTCCGCCGAGAAGCATGCTGGCAACGCCGACCTGCTCGCAGCGAATCGACGTGACGTAGCCTTCTTTCATCGTGATCGCCGTGGCTTTGTTCTTCGCGCGCGGGAGCCGTGATGGATCGTCGACCACGCCTGCATCGCCGCCCTGCAGCCGGATAATTTCGCGGAACTTGTCACGCGCGGCGCCGCTCGCGATCATCTCCGACGCGAGTTTGCGGCCTTCGGCGACGCTCTTGGATTTGCCGCCGAGAACGAACATCCACGCCGAAAGATCGAGGCACAATTCGCGCAAGTCCTCGGGGCCGCCGCCGGCGAGCACGTCGAGGCACTCCTCGACTTCGAGCGCGTTCCCAACTTTGCGCCCGAGCGGCTGCTCCATATCCGTGATGAGCGCGACCATCTTCTTGCCCATGCGCTGGCCCGTTTCGACCATCAACTCGGCGAGGTAGACGGCGTCTTCTTCGCGCTTCATGAAGGCGCCATCGCCCGTCTTCACGTCGAGGACCAGCGCGTCAATTCCTTCCGCGAGTTTCTTGCTCATGATCGAGGCGCAGATGAGATAGGGGCTCTCGACGGTCGCCGTGACATCGCGCAAGGAGTAGAGCTTCTTATCGGCGGGAGCGATCTGCGGAGTTTGGCCGATCAGCGCGCAGCCGCATTGCTTCAGAACTCTGCGGAAATCGGTGAGCGAGAGATTGACGTTGAAGCCGCGGATGGATTCGAGCTTGTCGAGCGTGCCGCCGGAGTGGCCGAGGCCGCGGCCGCTGATCATCGGCACACGCAAGCCGCCAGCGGCGACGACGGGCGCGATGACGAGCGAAGTCTTGTCGCCGACGCCGCCGGTCGAGTGCTTGTCGACTTTTGTGCCGGCGACGTCGGACAAATCGAGCACTTCGCCGGAGTGAAGCATGGCCTCGGTCAAGGCGGCGAGTTCGCGGCGGGTCATGCCGCGCCATACGACGGCCATCAGCCATGCGGCAAGCTGGTAATCGGAAATGGAATCGTCGGTGGCGCCGCGAACGAGGAATTGGATTTCCTCGGGGCTGAGTTCCCCGGCGTCTCGCTTCTTGCGGATGATGTCAACGGCGCGCATGCCAGACGCACGCGCGGAGGCGTGCGAGAAATAGAAGCGAAGGCTAGCATCGCCGCGAAGGCCAGTCAACGAACGTCGCAACCGGCGGGTCAGCTTTCGATTATCGCGTTAGTCGGAATTACGCGTAGAGGAAGGGGCGGTTTGCGCTGCTCTTCCAGAAGTAGGCGAGGATGATGACGCTTGCGATTGCCGCGTAGGCACACCAGAGTGATGTGAACGCGTACCGCTTGAACGCCATTACGATCAGAAGAATGGCCAGGTTTGCCGCGCCGAAGGCTACCATCGCCCTGACCTGCGAGAAGAACAGCGAACCGCACGTTGCAATTATATAGAGCACCGCGACGGCGGTATTGTTCGTCGCTTGATTGATGTAAACGATGCTGTTGCTACGGACGTATATCTGCGTTGGAAATGCCGTCAGAGCCCACAATATATAAAGAGTGGTTGCACCGCCGAGGACGACGAACGGCACCATGCGTCTGCGGCTCTTCTTATCGGCCTCAAACAGCAACACGCTCATAGGTAAAAGGAAAGGGAGAAGCCCCTGCGCGTACAGCATGAACGCCGCGCCCATGTCGTGCGTCACCTCGGGCGGCAAAATCCCATCCAAACCCAGCCACACGAAGCCCTCGATGAACTGATGAATGGCGAATAGGATGGGCAACGATGCGAACATCAGTTCGCGCCTGTGCTTCACCTTCTTCAATGTGACGACGCCAACGGCGCCCAGAGCTGCGCTTCCAACGAAGTTCGCTACGGCTGAAAAGCACACGGCTCGTTTTCTCCCATGCGTGATTTACACCCTATCATTGCGGAACGCAAAATATTTCTTGTGACGCAGCGAAGCACTCTACCGCGAATACTCAGTGGTCAAGCCAGCCGTCGCGAAAACCTGCGCGTTGAAGGCCTTTCACGATGTAGGGGCATCGCTGGACCGTCTTCCAGATGAGCCCGGTGTGATAATTTTCAATCATCATCAGAATCGGACCCTCGTTCAGGCCGAAGATCCACGGAGACGCCCAGGCGTGCAAATCGGAGCTCGCTTGAGAAAATGTTGGATTAAAACTGGCAACGAATCCGTACGGGCTTCGCCCTGACAATTTCAGCCTCTCGATGGCGTGACGGACCGTTTTGATCACGATATCAGGCGCGAACGGCAGAGATGTCGCGACGGCCCAGGGTGAAATGGTGCCGTCATCCGGACCGAATGGAGCGCCTCGCGCTTCGTAGCCGAAAAATACGCGCTGGACACCGTTCACCTCGCGGACGGCTGGTCCCGGGCCGTCGCTCGCGGTCAGTCCCCAAACGAGTTCGCTATAGTGGGCAAATTTCTGTGGATTCGCGATTCCATATTGCTGGTGAACATGTGTGGCCCGCCGGCTGTTTTCAAAATAATCGATGCCCGTCTTCCTGTTGAAGTCGTCGCGTATGCCGCGAAAATCCACCCAGAGATGAGACAACTGATGAATGAATAGCGGTCCGGCGTACAGGTATTCTATGTCGTAGATTTTCTTCCATTCGAAAGTCGAGATCCATTCTTTGTAGCCTTGCGGATCGATGGGAAACGTCGGCGAGCCCAATGCCAGCGCGTACAGGATCACAGCTTCGCTGTAGCCCTTATCCCAGCGGTACGGAAGGAACCCGGACTCGGGCATCCAACCGTGAGAGAGCGTCGTGCCTTTATCGAGCGCCCATTGCCAATCGACGCGGCGGTAAAGAATTTCAGCGAGTTTACGTATCTCGCTTTCATTTGCATTCTTCCCGGTGAAATAGCTTGCCGCTGTAAGAATGCCCGCCATCATTATGGCGGTATCAACCGTCGACAATTCACACTGAATGGCGCGGCGGCCGGTCTGCATGTCGAGGAAGTGGTAGTAGAACCCCTTGTATCCCGAGGCATCTGGTTCCGGGCCCTGGTGGCTGGAATGAAGAAACCGCAAGAGCGCCAGAGTTCTATCAACCGCGTCCGCTCGTGAAAGGACGTTTCGTTCTACGGCGACGATGTAGACGCTGAGTCCCATTCCGACAGCCGCGATGCTCGAAGGCGATCCAGGCTGAGTCCTGTCGGCTATCAGGCCGATTCGAGGGTTGGATTCCTTGAGATAATAGTCGACGATTTCACGCCGGAGATGGTCGAGCATTTCAAAATCCGTCGCCTGCGAATCCAAATTGGAGAAGTCACCTGCACGCACTATCCCGTGGGCAGACGATGCCGCGGCCATCGAGAAGGCAAGCCCTGCTGATATAGCGGTTGCTGAACGCAAAAAATCACGACGGTTCACGTTTTGCCCCGGCCGGCCATTACTTGCTCTGTGAATTGCGCTCCAATCGCAGCGTACCCGAGATGTCGTTCTTAGATGTCTTTGCGCGGGCGCATTCAGGCTAGACAGAGTAGTGCATTTGAACTCTGAATAGAAAGCGCCGGCACATACTCAAGCACATTTCGGAGATGCGTTTTTGGAGCGGTGAATGCCAACCGGTATTACCCGTAGCGCAGCGCGACAACAGGATCCACGCGCGTCGCGCGGCGCGCGGCTATAAAGCACGCGGGGAGCGCGACGGCGCCTCCGGCATTGCCCTGCGCCGAGGCCACTACTTCGCTCGGATTGTCGAGTCCGGGAACTGGGTTCAGTCGCGACGATTTGATCCAACTGAAGATCGTGGTATTCGCGCCGATTCCGAGCGCGAGAGTTAAGATAGCGATCGCCGCAAACCCGGGTATCTTCGCGATTAGCCGTAGTTTGTACCGTAAATCTTGCCAAAACGAGGCCATCAAAGTTCCTTCCGTGTCAGTCGGAACGCTTCGATAGCCTATTCTGACTCATCGTAGGAACCCGCCAAGCGATTGGTGGCGTGGCACTTAACCGCAGTGCCTTTGACCCCTTCCCCGACAACTGTCCGGTTATGGGACGCGATTTCAGCGGTACCGAACATGCTCATAGAATATGGGCCCGAACGGCTTGCTGCGTCTGGCGGCTGGGCCATTTTCCGACTGTGTACAAAACGGGACAGACGGCCCCGCCACTGTCGCATAGCATAAACTCTTGTGACTTCGGATTAATGTGTCCGATAGCCCTAATCTGTGTAGCCGGCGGGAGTCGAAATTTGAGCAATTCTGTGCAGATCGATTCAAGAAGAAGCCTGCCAACATCTGCGATTGCTCTCTCACTACTCGGGGGCTGCACACCGGGCGTACGAAGAGTCGCAATATGAGCGTCTCCGCATCACTAATCGCGAAGACGCCACTCGAACTGGCATGTGGCACGGCTACTAATTTCAGAGAGTTTTTATCGTCCGTAATGGATTCGGAAGACATTCAGAACGCACCAGAAGACCTCTTAATCACCGCGATCGATTTCGCCATGATCACAGCTGGTGCGTGCTTTGGTTTACTTCACGCGCTGGCGACGATCCCGAAACCGCTCAATTCCTTTCGAAGATACGATCCGCGCTTGATCGGCACTGAACCAGTCAAGTTTTGATTTTTCCACACATTTCATTTCCGCGTGCCTTCAATTATGGGTTTGGATCGGTGCAGCAATCGGGCGCGGAGCGTCACCCGCTCCAACGGACTCACGTGATTGCCACGGTAGCGCCCCTCGTCGTCGCGATCTAAGTTTGTGGCACGGTCACCGGAGCCGGCGGCGGATTCGGAGTTGCGGGTTTTGCTGGAGGCGGTTCAAACCGTGGTCTTCCAGGCAGCGGTTTGGGCGCTGTCTTTTTCGGCTTCTTTGCTTCACGGCCTCGCTTGTCTCGATTGCCCATGATTCACTCCTCGTCCTGTTGGATTTTCCTAGCAGTCCTCGTGATTCCGGTCGGCGGCGCTTCTGCATTCGCGATTATGCCTGAAGCACAGGCGATTTGGACCGCTTCGAAGTAAAGAGCTCCGCGTATCGCTCGCAAGGGCAAGACTAGCACCGCTGCGCAATCCCGGGCAGACCTCCGCGTGATTCTTCGAGAGGCACTCGGGGACAAGTCAATCTGGTTGCGACAAACGTCACAGTCGTGGTGCTGCGGCGGCGAAGCCTCGCTCAAAAAGGAAGCGACGCCGCGCCACCATCTTACTCAAGCGATTTCTTACGCGCCCGCGCCTATCTTCTGCCCTTTGCAGAAAGCGAGCAAATCGGCGTTGATCACGTCCGCGTTGGTTGTTGGCATGCCGTGCGGAAAGCCCGGATAGACCTTTAGCGTCGAGTTCTTCAAAATCTTGGCTGACAACGGGCCTGCGGCGACAATCGGCACAATCTGATCGTCGTCGCCATGCATTACGAGCACCGGGATGTCGATCTTCTTCAGGTCTTCGGTGAAGTCGGTCTCCGAGAACGCCTTGATGCAGTCGTAGTGGGCCTTCATGCCGCCCATCATCCCTTGCAACCACCAGTGCTCGCGGATTCCCTCGGAAATTTTTGCGCCCGGGCGGTTGTAACCGTAAAAGGGTAGCGTGATGTCCTTGTAGAATTGCGGCCGGTTGGCTGCGAGTGCTGTTCGAAGGCCATCGAAGACTTCGATGGGCGCGCCCGTCGGGTTATTTGCGGTCTTCAACATGAGCGGCGTCACGGCGCTAACTAGCGCGGCCTTGGCAACACGCTTGGCGCCGTGGCGGCCAAGATATCGCGCGACTTCACCACCGCCGGTCGAGTGTCCCACCATGATGGCGTCTTTCAAATCGAGCTTATCGAACAACACAGCGAGATCGTCCGCGTAAGTATCCATGTCGTTGCCGTCCCACGTCTGCGTGGAGCGGCCATGGCCGCGCCGGTCAGCTGCAATGACGCGATAGCCACGCTGCCCGAAAAACAGCATCTGGCCGTCCCAGTCGTCAGCGGTCAGCGGCCAGCCGTGCGAAAACACGATCGGCTGTCCAGTGCCCCAGTCCTTGTAGTAAATCTGAGCGCCGTCTTTAGTAGTGACCGTTGCCATCGGATGGCCTCCTGAAGGTTTTGCTAGCGCGAGGGCGACATTATGAAAGAATCAAATGGATTTTTACAAGGGCTTCCAAAGTTTGGATGACTGACCGACGCGCGAGTGGGCGCGTAATCGGAATGCCGGAAACTGACGGATTTAACTCGAACAAGCCGCACGAGAACTTACGCGGCGCCGCTAATACGTAGCCTTTATTTCCGATATAGATTTCGGGCTTTGGAACGAGATTGAGGAATTCCCAGTTAGATTAATGGTCTCTGACGCAAATCGGCCGTCCATTATCTGTCTCCTCGTGCTGCCCTGCTGGACATGGAGCGTCGTGAGCTTGCCGGTCGCGATCTCGGTCCCGATCTCGATCACGATCCGACGCGCCTTGAGGCCCTGCTGGTCCCTGCGGTCCGGCTGGCCCCGTTGCTGGGGTCGCAGAGCACCCGGCAACCATTACCACCAGCAAGAACGCAGTGATAACTAGCGATGACTTCATTATGAGTTCTCCTAACTGATGTCGCTCGGGGCAAAATGCGGCCGCCGCGGACGATTGCACATAACGAGAATGGTAACCACGCGTTCTGGAGGCCGCTGTCCCAATTCGCACAGTAGACAAGGACAGTAACCAATCGGCGCATAATGTGGAAAGGCAGCCGACAGTGATAATGCTGCATTGACACCTTACGGGCAGTCGGCTAAGTTATCGAGCGTGAGCTTCATGCAATTGTTCACGTATCGATTCGCGTTCGCCTTTACGTACCGCTTCCCCAATTGGCGGAAGCGGCCGGGTGACGCGCGCTTGACGGGAGTGGAATTCCAGAGCTAGAAAGCGCAAAAGCAAGCGTCAACCGGCCGCGACCCAAACTGGGATCGCGGCTTTTTTGTTTATAGACCCATTGAAGGCGCGATAAGGAGAGAAACGGTGATCATCAACATGTCCACACATGCAACGAAGGAGCAAATCAATCACGTCATCGAGCGCGTGCGAGAGTGCGGATTTGAGGCCGAGGTCATTACAGGAGCCGAACGAACGGTGATCGGCGTGGTCGGAAAGAATCGCGGGCGCCGCGCCGAAGTGGAGGCGCTGCGCGTGGCGCCGGGCGTGGACGATATTATTCCGATCGCGCAGCCTTTCACGCTCGTGAGCCGAGAGCTGCGGCCGGAATCGACAGTCGTCAGCGTCCGCGGCGTGCCAATCGGCGGGCCCGAGGTGATTGTCATTGCCGGGCCGTGCTCGGTGGAATCGCGCGAGCAGCTTTTCGCTGCGGCGCGCGCGGTAAAAGCGGGCGGGGCGCACATGCTTCGCGGCGGGGCGTATAAGCCGCGAACATCTCCATACGATTTTCAAGGGCTTGGCGTGGAAGCGCTGAAAATCATGGACGAAGCGCGTCGCGAGACGGGATTGCCGATCGTCACGGAAGTCGTCGGCGTCGAAGATCTCGATGATGTGTGCGAATACGCGGACATGCTGCAAGTGGGCGCACGCAATATGCAGAATTATCCGTTGCTGCGCAGGCTCGCGACGGTTTCAAAGCCGGTACTCTTGAAGCGCGGCCCATCCGCGACCGTGAAAGAATGGCTTCTGGCCGCGGAATATTTGCTCTCCGGCGGAAATCCGAATGTGGTGCTCTGCGAGCGCGGAATAAAAACTTTTGAAACGGAAATGCGAAATACGCTCGACCTCGCCGCCGTGGCACTGGCAAAGGAGTTGTGCCATTTGCCGGTGATCGTGGACCCGTCGCACGCGACGGGAAGGCGAAGCCTCGTTCCCGCGGCGGCGCGCGCGGCGGTGGCTGTCGGGGCCGATGGCCTGCTCGTCGAAGTGCATCCGTGGCCGGAGCGGGCGCTCTCGGACGGGCCGCAATCGCTCGATACCGAAGGCTTTGAGCGAATGATGCGCGGCCTTCGCGAGCCGCTCCTGAGGCAGCACTCGAACGAAAAACTCAACGCGGCGAAAGCTTAGGTAGCGGGTTCGAGTGTCAGATTCGCGATCTCGGCGGGGCAACGGAATCGCACGGGCACGACGATCGTTCCAATTCCGCGGCTCACATAAATTTGCGTTTGGCCGAGCCGCGCCCAGCCCACCTTGTATTTAAGTTGTTCCGGCGAGCGTCCCCAAATATTCCCGAGCAACGGCAAATTTACTTGCCCGCCGTGCGTGTGCCCTGAAAGAACCAGCGGCACGTTCGCGCGAGCGGCAGCTCGAATGATCGAAGGATTGTGCGAGAGCAGAATTGTCGCGGCGTTTCGCGGAATGCCGCGCAGTGCCTTGGCCAAATCCGGCCGGTAATACCAATCGTCGATTCCAGCGAGGTGAAGCGACTGCCCGCGGCGGCGCAGCTTTGTGTGGCGATTGCGCAAAACTTCTATGCCACGCTCTTCGAGCGCGCCGGTCACCTGTTCGGCGCCGACGCGAAAATCGTGGTTGCCGAGGACCGCGAAAGCTCCATGCCGCGACTCGATGCCGCTGAGAATTTCCGCAACGGGCTCGATGTATGCGCGCGAGTAAGTCACAAAATCGCCGGTAAGCGCGACGAGATCGGGCTCAAGCTCATTCACCATCTCCACGGCCTGACGAAGCATGTCTTCTGGGAGAAAAACGCCGTAGTGGATGTCCGTGAGTTGAACGACGCGGAAACCGTTGAACGCCTCGGGTAAGACGTCTAGACAAATCGTGCGCTCGGTGATCTCGAACTCGCTGCCCATCCGCCGCAACGCGCGGCGATGGCCGTCGCGCATCTCGCTTAACGCGTAGTCCTCGACGCCGCCATTTCGCCAAAGGTCGGCAAAGCGATGAAGAGGTTCGGCTAGGCGGGGCCTGCGCCCGCGTTCAGGTTGGTGACGAACGACCATAGGAGCCTGTGGACGTCATAAACCAAATTAGCAACGGTTAACGCCGAGGTCAACGTGACGCAAAGGATAGAGTGGCCATTTATGCATGGTCTGGCGCCTACTTCGACCGTCGAAATTTCGGCGGATTACGACGCCAATCTCACTGCGGCGATGGAAATGTTCGCGTTTCTTGTATGCTTGCGCAATGCATCCGATGGAGGGACAGTATCTCGCCATGGTCGCAGCGATTTGTTTCGCTGCGGGCTTGAATGTCTACGCGACTGTCGCGACGGCCGGACTGCTTGCGCGCGCTGGCGCTGTCGTGCTGCCGGCGGCGTTGCATCCGATTCAGAGTTGGTACGTTATCGGAGCGTGCGCCGTACTTTTTCTCGTTGAATTTTTCGGCGACAAGATTCCGGCATTCGATCTCATTTGGAACGCAGTGCATACTTTCGTGCGTGTTCCGATCGCGGCGTGGTTTGCCTATGAAGCGACGTCTCAACTTTCGCCGGTCCAGCAACTTTTGTGCACGGTCGCCGGCGGCGCGATTGCTCTCGCAGCTCACAGCGGCAAAACGGCTGCGCGAATCGCCGTGACGCCTTCGCCAGAACCGTTTTCAAATATCACGCTGAGCGCGGCCGAGGACGTAATTGCGGTGTTCCTGGTGTGGTTCGCGACGAAGCATCCTTACGCGGCGGGAGCGATGGTCGCGGTGGCGCTCGTCTTTGTGATCGTGACGATTCGATTTGTTTGGAAGGCTTTACGAGCGTTGTTCACCGGCGCCGAAAGAGAAATTCAGGCGTGAATTGGAACCTAGAGAGGCTTTAACGGGGCGCGCTCTGCGATATCGGCAATGATTTTTCGCATTTCGCCCTGAATGAGGCCGTTTGAGGCGATCAACTCGCGGTCGCCGACGTGGTATGGCTGCCCGGCAAAATCCGTGACCATGCCGCCGGCCTCGCGCACGATGAGTATCCCCGCCGCTGAATCCCAGGATTTCAAACCAAATTCCCAGAACGCGTCGAACCGGCCGCACGCGACCGAGCACAAATCCAAAGCGGCGGAGCCGGCGCGGCGTACTCCGTGCGAGCGCAAAGTAAATTCCCAGTAGTAGTGAATATTGGGATTCGAAGATCGTTTCTGCGATGGGAAGCCCGTGGCCAGAAGGCTTTTTGAGATGGTTTGTATCTCAGAGACGTGAATTTTCTTCTGATTCAGAAGACTGCCTTCGCCGCGCGTCGCCGTGAAAAGTTCATTCAAGATCGGATTCAGAATCGCGGCCACGAGAGGCTCGCCATCCTCGAGAAGCGCGATCGAAACGGCGAAGCATGGATAGCCGTGCGCGAAATTCGTCGTGCCATCAAGCGGATCGACATACCAGCAATAACGCGACTTCTGCGCGGGATCGCCGCTACCCTCCTCCGCGACAATCGCGTGCTTCGGAAAGTGAGTGCGCAGCCTGGCGACGATTGCTGCTTCGGATTTTTTGTCCGTCTCGGTGACGATGTCCACGTCGCCTTTGTACGAAATGGTCTGCGGGCGGCTGTGCTCGGAAATCAGAATTTCGCCAGCTTCGCGCGCCGCTTCGACAGCGACTTCGAGAAAGTGCGTCGGGCTCGATTCGCTCCCGCTCATTTCGGGTTCCTGGCGGTCAGATATTCCTTGCGATAGTGCAACGTATTCGCTCCTGGCACGCGCAATTCGATGTGCCGGTATGCTCCCGGCGGCGGCGTGGGATGCGGGTAATAGCCTAGCAGATACTGCGTGCGCAGTTCGCGGTCGATTCGGTCGAACATTGCTTGCAATTGATCGAAGCTATCGAGAATGTACATCGCGCCGCCGGTGCTGTCTGTGATTGTGATCAATGCGTGCTCGCCGGCGGTATTGCGGCCGCTTTCATTCGGGACGGGGCGAATCACGATCGAGTAGATCAACGCTTCTGACGCGATGGCGGCGCGGCGAGCGTCTTCAAATTTGTAGGTGCTCGTGGTTTCGCCGGCGTCGGTGAGCAACACGATTACGCGCCTTCGGCCTGCTGGGAGCCGCGAGATGGCGCGCGATCCCAGAACGACCGCGTCATACAGCACCGTTCCTGCTCCGTTCGACAAGCGTTTCGTTGCTGCCTGGAGATCTGGAACTTTCGAAGTGAACTCGGAGAGCTGCGCGACATCATCCGAAAATTGAAAGACCGCCAACTGATCTATAGGGCGTACGATTTGCTTGACGAATCTCGACGCGGACTCGCCTTCGAATTTCAATTCCTTGAACGTGCTGAGGCTGGTGTCCACCATGAGCGCCAAATCGAGCGGCTGATTCGTTTCCGCTTCAAAGCGCTCGATCTGCTGCGGCACGCCTTCTTCGAGAATTTGAAAGCTATCTTTCGGCAGATCGATAATCGGCCTGCCGTCGGCGTCGAGCGCGCTCGCGATCACGGTGACGAAATTTGTTTGGACGTGGATGCCGCCTTGCGAGCCTTTTTGCGCAGCCGGCTGCGATGACGGGACTGCAGTGTAAGCGCACGCGGGCACCAGTAGGCAGAACAACAATCTCGAGATAGATTTTCTCATCTAGGAGATAGATTCACCCGAGCGAGGATTGGGTGTCGCGGGATCGCCGGTAGCGGCGGGAATTTGACCATCGGCCCACATAGAGCCGTCCGCGAAATATTCCTTCTTCCAGATCGGCACAGTGCGTTTGAGCATGTCAATCGCGAAGCGGCACGCATCGAACGCCGCTGCACGGTGCGGCGCGCTCACGGCGATAAAGACGCTCGTTTCGCCGACGTTCAGCCGGCCGAGGCGGTGCACGATGGCGATCCGGCTGACCGCGAATTTTTCTCGAATTTGCGCACCGATTTCGATGATTTTGGCGAGGGCCATCGGCTCGTAAGCCTCATATTCGAGATACAAGGTGTCGCGGCCGCGGAAATTGTTGCGTACGAAACCATCGAAAATCACCGCCGCGCCGTCTTCGGGCACACGCATTGCCTTGACGACTTCCTCGCGGCGAATTGCGGCGCGCGTCAGCTCGAAAAGGTCTGAATCGGTAACGGTCTGTTCGCCGCCGCTCACGGGAGGCAAGAACGCGACTTCATCATTTTGCGCAAGAGGCGCGCGCCACGCCGCGTATTCCTGATTGATAGATGCGGCAACCGAGGCGCGAAATTCGAGCAGCTTCGGAAATTGGTTGCCGTAAC
The DNA here is from genome assembly GCA_049279675.1 of Candidatus Acidiferrales bacterium. Taxonomy (GTDB): domain Bacteria; phylum Acidobacteriota; class Terriglobia; order Acidiferrales; family UBA7541; genus Palsa-147. Next base: position 7,680 of record JBAPOP010000156.1, on the reverse strand, counting down.
GGTCGAACAAATCCTCGAGCCGCGCGCCTTCAATGAGTTCGGCGTCGTCCTGCTCAAGGCCGGTGATTTCGCGGAGCTGCCCGAAGAATAAAACGCGCACACGCATCAACTCCATCTTAGCCCGACGCGAGCAGCATTTCTATCGGCATTGGGCGCGGGAAGTACGCAAGTTTTCGGTCAATGCTTGATAGAGCACCATGTCGCTAGAGCTTGCTTATGCCCGGCGTTCGCGCTTAACTTTTTTCCACAGGCATCCACAGATTTGCACAGATTTTTTCCCGCAATTTTATTGACGCCGGATTTCAAAACATTTATCTTGCGCGTCAGATTGAACCGGGAAGCACAGAAACTTGACGGTTCAGCTCGAAGGTCGCGAGAGTCTAACGGCTATCGCAATCGAGAGACGAACCGGGAAGTGGAAAGACTTCTCGATTCAGCATTAAGGCCGCAAGAGCTTAACGGCGATTGCGGCGGCAGGCTGAATCGGGAAGCTCGGAGAGGTAGCGGTTCGACGCAGAGATGGCGATGGCTTAACGGCTGTTGCGACTCTGCGCCGGTTGCGAAATCTCGGAGGCTTTGCGGTTTGGAATGGATGCTGCGGGGGCTTAACGGCTTTTGCAGCGCCAGGCTCAATCGTGAAGCTCCTTGGGTGTACGCATCAGTTTGGAAGACGAAACACGCCGCAAGGCTGTTGAGTCGCCGGATTGAATCGGAAGCCTAAGACTTTGCGGATCGATTCAGAGGGCGCAACACGTTTCACGACGTGTTGCGCCCTCAACTTTTACAGCGCATTTCTACACCGTTCTTCATTCAGTTCGCCGAGCAGCACGCCTTCACTTACGTGATACTTGCCAGTAATGCCGCACGAAACCGCGTGCGGCGATGCTCCCGGACACATTGCGGAGCGTGTTGCTGGGTTGTCGGCGTTCGTGCTAGGTTTTGCAGACTCAGCCTGCCTGGACGGGCATTACAGCGAGAATGTGGTTTCCAAGGAGAAACAGTTTATGAGATGGACACCCGGTGGAGAGAGCCCGGACATCGAGGATCGACGCGATGAGGGCGGCGGCGGAGGGGGCTTTCAATTCGGCGGCATTCATATCGGCATCGGTGGCGCGATTGTTCTGTTGATTCTGAGTTTCGTTTTCAAAACGAACCTTTTTGCGCTACTCGGGGGCGGGACGGGAGATCAGGGCACGGCCGTCAGCCAGCCGAATCCGGCTCAGGATGCCGCCGAGAAGCCGTTGGTGCAATTCGTGTCGTTCGTGCTCGATGACGTGCAGACCACGTGGACGCAGCTTCTGCCGCAGCAGACTGGTATCGCGTACCGGCACGCCAAGCTGGTGCTTTTCCGAGATTACACTCAGTCCGGATGCGGCGGTGCCAGTTCCGCAACGGGCCCTTTCTACTGCCCTGACGATGAGAAGGTCTACATAGACCTGGGCTTTTTCGATGAGCTGAACCGGCGATTCGGAGCGCCAGGCCAGTTTGCGCAGGCGTACGTTCTCGCGCACGAACTGGGACATCACATACAGAAATTGACGGGAATCGAAAGTAAGGTGCGTCAGCTTCAGGAAAGCAATTCACGAGAAGTGAATCCGCTATCGGTGAAACTGGAACTTCAAGCCGATTGTTTTGCAGGCGTCTGGGCGCATTCCACTCAGCAGCGCGGCCTGCTCGAAAAAGGCGACGTGGAATCGGCGCTGGGCGCAGCGGCTGCGGTGGGCGATGACCGCCTGCAAAAAATGGCGACCGGCCACGTCAGCCCGGAATCCTTTACTCACGGCACTTCAGAACAGCGGATGCACTGGTTCAATTCCGGTTTAGATAACGGCACAATTGCGGCCTGCAATACTTTCGACCAGTCGCAGTAAATCTGGAAAGCTTTGGCTTGAGTGGCCCTTCGCTTGGCATTCAAGCGCCATCCATCCGATCAGCTCTATGCACAGTACCGAAACCGGGAGAGATTCCTCGTCGGATTGAAAATCTTGTTGAGGGCAGATTGAGTTTGAGTGCTGGAGCTTCGAACTCGATTCACAAAATCTCAGCCGTGAGGTAGTCTCTTTTTTCGATCTCCGGCGCTGATCCAATCAGTTTAGTTCCGCTGACGAACCGATATAAGGAAATCCTATGATCTTTTTCAGCCGTTCTGTCATTGCCGCGCTCGCGCTCACTTTAATGAGCTTGCCGTTAGTCGCGCAGGAGAATCCCGGCGAGTCCGACATTCCGCCTTCTTTCACAATGCCGAAGACGGACTTTAACTACACGAAACGCGTAGAGATGGTTCCGATGCGTGACGGAGTGAAGCTCTACACGGTGATCGTGATTCCGAAGAGCGCCAAGCACGCGCCAATCCTATTGACTCGAACTCCGTATAACGCGGCTGGCCGCACTTCGCGGAATGAGTCGCCCTACATGCTCGATACGCTGCCTCAGGGCGACGATGTGTTTGTTAAGGCTGGTTACATCCGCGTATTCCAGGACGTTCGCGGGAAGTATGGCTCCGAGGGCGCTTATCTGATGACGCCTCCTCCGATTGGGCCGCTAAATTCGAGCGGCGCGGACGACACCACCGACGCCTACGACACGATCGATTGGCTGGTAAAAAATGTGCCGGAATCCAATGGCAAGGTCGGGATGCTCGGCTCTTCCTACGAAGGCTTCACTGTTGTGATGGCGCTGATCCATCCGCACCCGGCGTTGAAAGTGGCAGCTCCGGAGAGCCCGATGGTGGATGGCTGGATGGGCGACGATTGGTTCCACTACGGTGCGTTTCGCCAAGTCGGAATTGATTACTTCTCGGGGCAGACCGTCGCGCGTGGCACTGGCGTGGGCAATCCGCGCGAAAGCTACGACGATTACACCAACTTTCTCGACAAGGGTTCGGCGGGCGATATTGGGCGCTTCTATGGATTAGAGCAACTTCCGTTCTGGCGAAAGTTAGAAGAGCATCCGGCGTACGATGCGTTTTGGCAGGGGCAGGCCCTCGATAAAATTATGGCTTCCCTGCCGCTGAAAGTTCCTACGATGTGGTTGCAGGGACTGTGGGATCAGGAAGATATGTGGGGCGCGATCCACAGTTACGAGGCGGTGGAACCAAAAGATACGAACAACGACAAGAACTACCTCGTAATGGGCCCGTGGCGGCACAGCCAAGTGAACTACGACGGCTTTTCGCTTGGACCGCTGCTCTGGGACGGCGACACGGCGCTGCAATTCCGCCGTGATGTGCTGCTCCCATTTTTCAATCAATACTTGCTGGACGATGCTCCCAAGGCCGATACGCCGCCGGTGTTTATCTACAACACCGGCGAGAATCACTGGGATCGCTTCAAGTCCTGGCCGCTGAGTTGCGAACAAGGCTGCGCCAATAAGCCGCGAGGGCTTTATCTGAAATCAAACGGCGGGTTGTCCTTTGAAAACCCCGATGCGAAATCGGATGAAGCCACCGCAAAATACGACGAATACGTTTCCGACCCGTCCAAGCCGGTGCCATACAGAACGAGGCCGGTTGTTAACAGCGACGACGCCGCATGGAAGCGATGGCTCGTGGACGATCAGCGTTTCGTTGATGGGCGTCCTGACGTGCTCACCTACGTGAGCGCGCCGCTCACTTCACCATTGCGAGTGAGTGGCGCACCTGAGGTGAATCTGTACGCTTCCACCAGCGGCAGTGATAGCGATTGGGTGGTAAAGCTGATCGACGTCTATCCCGGCATCGTGCCTTCAGAACCAACGATGGGCGGTTATGAGCTGTCGATCTCGCTCGACATCTTCCGAGGACGATATCGCACGAGTTTCGAGCATCCGGAAGCAGTCACGCCGAATGAGCCATTGCTATATCGCTTTGGATTGCCGACGGTGAACCATGTTTTTCTGCCTGGGCACCGCCTGATGGTTCAAATCCAGTCGAGCCTGTTCCCTCTGTACGACCGCAATCCGCAGACGTTTGTTCCGAACATTTTCGATGCAAAGCCGGCCGATTACCAAAAGGCGACGCAGCGTGTCTGGCATACGCCCGGCAAAGCCAGCTTCATCAGTATGCCGGTCGTACCGGGTGGTTAGCGATTTGATAAATTAGCCGCACACGATCCGAGGATTGCGACAACAGCCTTAGCGTCCAGCATCTTGACGCGGCAGAGTGCTGCGTCACGAGTTAGTTGGCGCCGGTTGGTGCTGAATTGGCGGATTGCGCGAGGCGCGCGATTTGCTGAAGGCGATCCGTCGCGCGGTTAATGGCGGCCGCAATCTCGTTCGCCTCGCTCTGAGCTGTCGCCGCATCTTTTCGATCGACCGCTTCTCGCAAACCAGGAAGTCTCGCCGCTTCGTAGCCCGCATAAGTTCCGGGAGCGTACAAAGTGTGTCTGTACCACGGGCGGCCGATGAGACCGCGCGGCGAGAGGAAAGCTTGCTCGACATCTGCGAGTTCAAGATTGATCGCGGCATCTCGAGATGGAACCGACGGCGCGGTTTCGAGCGCACGTAGCAAGGGTGTGACTTGAGCCGCGGCCGCGGTGAGTCCAGCGACTGCGTCGGATACGCCGCGCAAATTCAGGGCGGTCAACCCGTTCTTCTTGGCGTCGGTCGAGAGAATGGCGAGTTGGTTCTGAATGTCAGAGGCGTACGCCGAATAGTCGAACGGCAGAACGTCGGCTTCGTCGAGACGCAGCGCGATCGTTCCTAAAATTCGCGCGAGGGCCGCGTGGTATTCAAATGTCGGATCGCCGAAATGCTTCATCCAATAGAAATCGTCATAGAGCGAGTGATAGACGCCGTACTCGCCGCCGAATCCGAGATCGAGCGAAGGAATCCCGGCGTGATCGAAGAACGGGCAGAAATCGGAACCGGCGCCGAGCGCGCCGATAGCGACGTCACCATTCGCCATGAGCGGTTCTTCGCGCGCGGCTCCGTTGCTCTCGGGCTTCGCGTGCTCGACGCGATCTCTCCACGCTTCATACACCGTCTTGCCCGTGATCGGATCGGCCACCTCGCGCGACACTTCGCGCACAAATTCGCCGAGCGATGGCGTCGCGGATGCCGAAAAATTCGGCCCAGCGACGCCGACATCGGTGTTCACATAGGCGACAGCTTTCGTTTGCAATTCCTTGAGATTATCTTCGACCCACTCCGTTGAGCCGAGTAACCCGGGTTCTTCGCCGTCCCATTCGCAGATTACGATCGTGCGCCGCGGCTTCCATCCCGAGCGCGCGAGATCACCGAATGCCCGCGCGGTTTCGAGCATCACGCTCGTTCCGCTGCCGGGATCGACCGCGCCAAAAACCCATGCGTCATGATGATTGCCGAGGACGATCCACTCGTTATCGTTATCGCCGCGCAAACGAGCGATGACGTCGTAGAGAGTGTGCCGCTGATAATCCATGGCAATCTTCAGGTGAACTTGCGCTCCGCCAGGGCCGAGGTGATAAGTCATCGGCAAGCCGCCTTGCCAATTGCGCGGAACCTTCGGACCATCGAGATGGCTCAGGATCGCTGCGGCATCTTGTGAGTTGATCGGAATAGTCGGAATGTGCGGAAGACTCGCTGCGTCAGCCGGATCGAGGCGTTTGGCATCCGCAGTCGCGGCAATCCCGGGAGTGAGCGGATCGCCTGGGTAGAGCTCGGTGTAAAGAATTGAGCCGCGCTGTATCCCGCTGCGTGGGCGCCACGGCCCGTGTGGAAAAACGTCGCCGGCATCGTAACCGTCATCTTCCGGATCGGAATAAATTATCAGTCCGGCGGCTCGGTGCTCCTCAGCGAGTCGCGCTTTTATTCCACGGTAGCCTCTGCCGTAGCGCGCCATAACTATTTTTCCTTCGACGCTGATGCCGCGCGTGTCAAGCTCTCGATAATCTTCGAGATTCCCGTAATTCACGTAAATCACTGGCGCGGTCGCTTCGCCGGAAGCGGAATAGGTGTTGAATCCAATCGCAGCGCGGCGGTCGGAGGTGTCTTTGTCTTCCTCATAGGGCTCTTCTTGAGTCGCTAAAGTCTTTTTCTCGGGCTCGGTGAGTTCGAGGCGAACTTCGAGCGGCATTGGGAGCCAAACTTCGTAGGAGACAATTTTCGCGTCGAAACCATAACTTTCATATTGCGCGCGCAGCCATTCGGCCACGCGGTGGTTCGCCTCCGTGCCGGCCATGTGCGGCTCGGAAGTCAGTTTGCGCAGATTGGCTTCGGCGCGAGAGGATTCCGGAATTCGCCGGAGCTTTTGCTCGAGTTGCTGCTCGGCTTCGACGCGCGATGCGAAAAAGCCGCGAATGCGCGGCTGCGCGTCAGAGCGGCGGTCAACGCGGCGAACATCGTGGCGCACGCCCGCGACAACGCCGCATGCCATGATGACGCTCACACCTCCGACTGACACACGGCGCACGAATCGGCCCATTCGATGTCCCTCTTGTGAATCGCGACGCAAGGCTTTCAATTCTAGCAGCATGCACAAATAGGCGAAGGGCAAAGCGATTCGCGCAGACGTGCGTGAGTTCCCGGAGGCGGGGGCCTCCGGGTTCTGAGGTTTAATTTTCTCTGTTTTTTTAACAGAGAGAGGAATGGACTCCGTTTTCTTGACGCCGGCTGCGGCGCGCCGTAGCGTAGTGGCGAGCCTGCGGCGCAGTCGATTTGCGGGGAGGTTGCGGCTATGCGAATTCTGATTACTGGTGCGTCAGGATTGGTCGGGTCGGCGCTTTCTTCCGCGCTCGGTGAGGATGGACATTCGGTGGGCCGATTCGTGCGGCCGGGTCCGCCCGCTGGCAAAGGCGATGTCGCGTGGAATCCAGCTACAGGCGAGATGGACATGAGCGCAGCCGAAGGCGCCGATGCCGTCGTGAATCTCGCTGGCGCATCCATCGGCGGCTGCCGCTGGACGGAAGAGCGAAAGACGCTGCTACGCACGAGCCGGGTGAATTTGACGGAGCGACTCGTTCGAAATTTCGAGCAACTCAGGAGACGGCCGGCTGTGTTGGTGTCTGCCTCGGCGATTGGCTATTACGGCGACCGTGGAGACGAGGCGCTCGTGGAAACAAGCGCGCCGGGCAAGGATTTTTTGCCGCAACTTTCGAGCGAATGGGAAGCGGCGGCAATGGGCGCTGAAAAATTGGGAATTCGCACGGTCATCACACGTTTCGGGATTGTTCTTGCGAAAAATGGCGGCGCACTGCCACGGATGCTGACGCCATTCAAAATGGGAGTGGGCGGAAAGCTCGGCTCGGGCAAGCAATGGATGTCGTGGGTGGCGCTCGATGATGTCGTAGGAGCGATTCGAGAAGCGATCATGAGGCCGTCATTCCGCGGACCAGTGAATGTGGTTGCGCCGAATCCCGTGCGAAACGCCGATTTCACGCGCGTGCTGGCGCGTGTGCTGCATCGGCCTGCGCTTTTCCCTGCTCCGGCGTTTGTGTTGCGTTTAATGCTCGGCGAGATGGCCGATGCGCTGCTGCTTTCGAGCCAGCGAGTGGTGCCGCAGAAACTTCTGGATGACAAATTTCCTTTCAAATTCGCGGAACTCGAAACGGCGTTGCGGCATGCTCTCGAGGCGTGACGGGCGTCAGAGTAACCTCAGGGGCTGAAGAGTCTGTGTGAGAACTCGGGTTGACGCGTCCCTTATACTGCGCGAGAGAGGAGACGCGATGGCGAAATTTTTGGATTACAACCCGGATCAGGTGTATTTGCTGCCGCCGACCGTGCGCG
>JBAPOP010000155.1:0-37058 GCA_049279675.1 Candidatus Acidiferrales bacterium | reverse complement strand
GCGAGCGGCTACCAATCAGGATCGGCGATCAATTTCGCCGAAGGGCTGCGCGGCAATTTGCTGATCGTTCACAGTCCGGGCGACGACAACGTGCATTACCAGGGGACTGAGCTGCTGATCAATCGCCTCGTCGAGCTCGGCAAGCCGTTCGATTTTATGGAGTATCCGGATCGAACGCATTCGCTCTCCGAGGGCGAAGGCACGCACTATCATTTGTATTCACTGCTCACGCGGTATCTCGAGGAACACCTTCCGCCTGCGGCCCCGTCTCACTGACTCTCAATCATGACCATACGGATGGATATGCAGCAACCGCGATGAACGTTAGTTTGCAAACGTCCATCGCGGCGCCGGCGGAACGAGGCTGACGCGACTGCGAGCAGGCGCGCGCACGAACCCTCTCGCTTGGCTGATTAATGTTGATCGGAATGGCTGTGGCGCCACGTCCAGTATTGCTTCTGTTCGTCTGCGTTTCGGGCTTTGAAGTCCCGATGGTCTCTGTGAGTCTCGCCTTCCCACCGTTGGTAATACACAACTTCGTTTCTATCCCAGACGTGATAGTCGCGGTAGTAAGGATCGTAGACCCGATACGTGGCGTGCTCTGCGCAACCTGCGATTACCGCTGGTATGACAAGGACGCCGCCCATCAGGAGCGAGCGCAGCCATCTGGAGCCACTGTGCATGATCTGTTCCTCCCTCGGGATTTGATGTCGGATCGGAGAGAAGCGTTACCGCATGCGGGAGGAGAAATACAGATTTTTCGGCCGTCCATCTCCGGCGTGTTCTCGCCGGCCACATTGTGTGATGGACGGCGAGAGCGAATCTTTTTATGAAGAGCGTTGCAACATCAGTAGGCACGCGAACGGCGGCAGATTCGATTTCTTAAATGCGAGGGCTCGTTCGTTGCCGGCTATCGTTTTAGGCGATGCTTCGAAAGATGCATTTTCTTGGCGTGCGTGTGGCGGCTGCGGTGCGGCTTCGCGCTGGCGACGGCGGGAAGAGCAAGAATACCGAGCATCGCGACGAAGAATATTCTTGTAAGCTTCATTTCGATTCTCCTTTCAGGCGAGTTGCCGCGTAGTGCAACGGCGGTCGTATCGTTATTCGAGCCGAGTGTAAAGGTTGAGGCGACTACAAACCTCGTTGGACGAAGCGGATCTTCGCGAAATGCGCTTTCATGGCCGGCTTAACGTGAGGCGCGCGGACCGGTTTCGCCATGGCGATCGCGGGAAGGAAAACGATGCCGGACATCGCTACCAAGAATATCTTTTTGAGATTCATTTTGTTTCTCCTCTGAGGCGTTGTGCCTCGGTATGCAAGACTTTGCAAACTAATCCCCAAAGGCGATGGCCCGCCGAAAATCTCCTAGATGCCCTGGTTTCAATGCATTGGCGATGGTTGGCGGAACTGGCGAATCGATGGCCCGCGGCTCGACGGCTCACGAAGTTCTCTCGATAGGCGAAAACACTTCCTACATGCAGCCGCGCGAGAAACTGAGTCTGGAGGCGCGGCCGTGCCGAGGCTCGTTTCGCGAATTACTGGTATTATTTCTGGCCGTCTCACGATCAGAAAATTCTGGCTGACGCACGGAAATCCAAAAATGATTCGAGCAATTCAGAAGAGCCCGATTCGAAAACGCGCGATCGCGCGAAGCGCCGCGCTGATTTTTTGCTGTGCAATCGCAATCCTCGCTGCGGGAGGATTCCGCGACGAAACCCCCTATCGGTATTTTCGGGTGGTGAATCCACCGGCGCCGCATCACTCGCACGTTCGATCTGGGTTTGCGCTCATGGGCGGCGGAACAGATTTGGACGATGCGTTTTCGTGGCTGTGCGACGGAGCGGGAGGCGGCGATTTCTTGATTCTGCGCGCGAGAGGCGACGACGCCTACAATCCCTACGTCAATCAATTGTGCAAATTGAGTTCGGTCGCGACGCTCGTGATTCCGAATCGCGAAGCGGCGGAATCACCGTTCGTCGCTCAGACGATTCGCGCCGCGTCGGTAATTTTCATCGCCGGCGGGGACCAGGCAAACTACATCAATTTCTGGCGCGGCACGCCGGTGCAAACAGCGGTGAATGATGCGATCAAGCGCGGCATTCCTATCGGCGGAACGAGTGCCGGACTCGCGATTCAGGGCGAGTTTGCATACACCGCGCAAAATGATCTGGCGGACGGACCCGATCTCAGTTCACGCGAGACACTGGCTGATCCATTTTTCTTTCGCGTGACGATCGTGCGCGGCTTCCTGCAGATTCCAACGCTCGCCGCGACGATCACAGACTCACATTTTTCCGCGCGAGATCGTCTCGGCAGGTTGCTGACATTCATGGCGCGAATTCTCGAAGCGGGCGACGTGGCGTCGATTCGAGGGATTGGCGTGGACGAGCGAACGGCCGTCCTGTTGGAAAGCGATGGAAACGCGCGCGTGGTTGGTGCGGGCGCGGCATACTTTCTGAGCGCTTCGGGCAAGCCAAGCGTCTGCAAGAAAGGTGTCCCGCTTACGTTCGAGGGCGTTGCCGCGCGCCGGCTTCGCGCGAATGCGAAATTCGATTTGCGAGAGTGGGAGGGCGACGGAGACGCTTACACTTTGTCCGTGCGCGCGGGGACGATGATTTCTTCGCAGTCGGGGGGATCGGCTTATTGATTCGGTGGATTGGGGTCATTCGGTGAAAAAGCCGGGCGGGTCTGAGACCCGCCCCTACGATAGACCAAGCAAGAGACGAAAGATGCCGGGCGTGAAGCCCGGCGCTACAAGTGCTGGTTGTTGGCTCGTGGCGCTATTGTAGAGACTCACCACAAGAATTTGATTCCGAGTTGAATGTGGCGCGAGCCGCCGGATCCCATTACCGGATTCGATGCATACACGTCCGGCGTGTTGATTACCTGGCCGACGCTCGGTCCATCAAACAACTCTCCATCCACTCCCGCAAAATTCGGATGATTCAAAATATTAAAGAATTCGGCGCGAAGTTGCAGCGTGAGGTGCTCGCGGAGCTTTGTATCTTTCATCACCGAGAAATCCCAGTTCACGAAATCCGGCCCGCGAAATGCATTTCGCTGGATGTTGCCGTAAGCGCCTTCTTCCGGAGGAACGATGACGGTTCCCTTTTCCTGGTAGCAGCCATAATTTTCTAGTTGGGTGACGCTGGCGTAAGGTAGGCACGCGGAGTTCGCATCGCCCGGGAAGTAGTAACAGAGCTGCACACTTGGATTGCAGGTGGATGAAACGGGATTCGCGGTCCAGGTGACGTCGCTGTACTTGCCGATGATATTCCAGCGGTCGTTGAATTCGCCGGTGAGGCTGATGTCGTCGTCGTAATCGTGCAAATCAAACGGCATGCCGCTTTCGATGATGGCGATGGAATTGACCTGCCAGCCCTCGAGCAAGTGCGCGAAGCTGCGGCGCGACGGCAGGGCGTAGGTGACCGCGAGAGTAAATCGATTCCGCACGTCGAAGTCGCTGTTACCACGCTCGGCCGGCAGATCCAAACTGTTCTGCGCGAGAAACGAGCGATTGTTGCTGGCTTCGTCGAGCGCGTGGCCGTATGTATAGCCGGCAACGAGATTGAGACCGTGGAAATTGCGAACGGTGTATGACATTTGCAAGCTGTGGTAGATGGAATCTTCAGCATTGCCCAGCATCGTTGCCTGCCCGAGAAAAGGGAACTTGCTGTAGAAGGGCCGGGCAAACTGTTCGCATGACGCGGTGTCGAAATTTCCAGCGTTCACGCATGCCAACGATAGGTTGGGATTTGGCTGATTGATGTCGAGCAGGCTGTATAAATCGACGCCTCGATTCCCCACGTATGCGACATCCAGGACCGAGTTTCGGCCGATTGCGCGCTGCACCCCGAGATTCCAGAATATCGAATAGGGCGTCTTCAGATTCTGGAGCACGCCTGTGATCGAGCAGGGAATCGGATCGCCGCTATCGGGATCTATCGCGGAGCAATTCAGCGGCTGGTTGACAGACGGGAACACTTGCTCGGGAGGTGGAGACCAGCCAAGCGCGGCGCCGGGATAGGTCAAATCAGTTGATGCGATCTTTCCGCCGCCGGGAACCACGCCAGCAGCGCCCGTGGGAATGGTGCCGAGTCCTTCGCCGCCGCCGCTCTGCCCGATGAACGCGGAGATGTGCGGAATTTCGTAGATCATGCCCGCGCCCGCGCGAACTGCCGTCTTCCCTGAGTCTGTGGGATCCCAAGCGATTCCGAGGCGCGGCGCAAAATTATGGTGATCGCCATTGTATGGGGATGAAATTTGTTGCCCAACTTGAACGAATCCGGCACTCGGAACGAAATTGCCGAGCAAGTCGTTGGATTCCTTGATGACGGTTGCCAAGTCGTATCGCAGTCCGCCGTTAATTGTTAGCCGGGGGGTGAGGTGCCATTCATCTTGGATGTAGGCGCCAAACGCATTTTGTGACACGTGGCGCAGGCTGCCGCCGACGAAGACGGAGCCTTCCTCCGCACCGCAGGGCGTTGACGAACAGCCAAGCGCCCCCGAGGAGTCGGTGCTTCCGGAATCGATGAAATCGGCGAGAGTCGGAAAATAGACGAAGCCCTTGCCGTCGCTGTCGCGGCGATTGGTTGTGGCGCCGTGCCGGAACTCCGCGCCGAATCGAATCGTGTGCTTTCCGGTGAGATATGAAATCGAATCGGTCACTTGCTGCGTGACAGTCGGAGCCGTCGAGAGAGGCCACGAGTCGTTTCCGCCGAGGGCGGTGAATCCACCCACCTGAATGCTTGGCATTCCGAAATCGGCGGGAGTGGTGACGCCGGTGTTGATCCCGTACGCCATCGGATTAACCGAACCGTCCACCGTTCCGATCACCTGCCACATGCGGTTGTAGGCATAACGCGCTTGATTCACCCAGCGGCTGCTGGGAGTGAATGTCCAACTGCCTCCGGCCAATTGAACGCGCGTGTGCGAATCGGAAAGCCATTGCGGGAGGAGGACGTAGGTATCTTCCTCGCGCTGAATGCTGTCGCCAAAAAAGTAGCGGCCGCTGAAAGTGTTCCGCGCGGATAAGACGTAATCGGATTTGATAACAAAATTATCTTCGCGGCTTGTATTTTTCAGATCCTGGTAGATCTGGCCCGCGCCTTGGGGATTTGTACCGTTGTTCGTGGGAAATAAATTTGAGAGAGTCACACTCAGTGGATTCGGCACGCAACCGGCAGTCGCGTTGCAGAGCGAAATCGCGTCAGGAATGCTGGTGGTCGGATCGCCGACTGATACGGTCGCGGGACTCGGAATCACTTCGGGATTTCCGATGTCGTCGCGAACTCCTTCGTAATTTCCGAAGATGAATAGTTTGTCTTTAACGATCGGGCCGCCCGCCGAAGCGCCGAACTGATGAAGCAAGAGGGCTGCGACGGGATTGGGAGCAGGGTCGAAGAAATTGCGCGCATCGAATGCGGCGTTCCGATGAAAGTAGTACAAGCTGCCGTGGAAATCATTCGTGCCTGATTTCAAGCCGATGTTAACCACAGCTCCGGGCTTCCAGCCGTACTCCGCCGTGGGATGTTCCTCGGCATTGAATTCCTGAATCGCGTCGATCGGCAGGTGGCTCGCAGGAGTTCCGGCGATGCCTTCTTCGTTGGCGACGGTGGTGCCGTAATAAGCGTCGTTGTCGTCCATGCCGTCAACTATGTAGTTGTTGTCTTCGGGCCGGTTTCCGTTCGACGTGATGGAATGAAAGCCGCCGCCGGGAGTACGGTCGATGCCGGGCCGCAACATGACAAGATTCTGGAAATCGCGGCCCTGCAGCGGCAAGTCGACGATTTGGACGTTGTCGAAAATGCCGCCGAGAGTGGAGTTCGTCGTGTCGACCAACGGCGCTTGCTCTGTTACGTGCACGATTTCTTTGACGTCGCCCGGTTGAAGTTGAAGGTCGATGCGGACGTCCGTGGCAACCTCCAAGCGAACTGAATTGCTTTCCACTTGCTTGAATCCGGGAGCGACGGCGGAAACAGTGTAGAGGCCCGGTTCGAGCGCCGGAGCGACATATTCGCCGGCGCCATTTGTGGCGAGGTCGCGCGAGGCTTTCGTTCCGACGTTCGTCACGGTCACGGTGGCATTGACGACGACGCCGCCCGAAGAGTCGCGCACCGTTCCGAGAATGCGGCCTTCGTAAGTTTGCGCCGAGGCTACGCTCGCGATGGCGAGCGCGCCGAAAAGTATGGCGCACAGCAAGAGGGTGAATCTGTGGTTCGTGTTCATGAGCTTTCTCCGAAAAATCAAAACGAAACTGCAATGCGCGCTACGAGATTTTTTTGAGCTTCGAAAAGCACGTGCGCTTGGCGCGCTTCTGCTGCGAGAAGAGAAGCGGCAGAGTTAGAGTCCGGCGGCCATCTTTCCGGGATTGATCAGACCTGTAGATTGAGCGGACGGGAAGACACGTCTGCACGCGATGGAATATTCAGACACTCGCTCGTCACCTCAAGGTGCCCCAGTCGTTGGGCTGAGACTGCCAAAGCGCAGGCGGAGTGTCAACCGATAGTTGTCATCGCGAAAATTTCGCGTCGATCGTGCTGCGATTGACATGGTTGCATCAAACGTATTAAAACCTAGTCTCTCGCGAGATTAAATACAGGTTTGACTTTCTCTTGTGTGCATCCGCTACCGTCCCCGCACGAGGAGGATCGTTCAAATGCAGCGCCTTGAAGTGGCCTCCGGACAATCTGGTTCTGGCAGCGAATTTCTCTGCGAGCACGTTCGCGCTCACCTCGTCGGCCGGCGCTGAGGGAGTTCGCGGCGTCAACGCATTATAAGAAAGCGAGAGTGCCATCATGGGATCGCTCGAACGCACGGAAGCAAAAAATACGATGCCACTGCCAGCGACGGAACTGAATGGAGAAAAGGTGCGGAACGAACGGATGTTTATTGCGGGCGAATGGGTAGGCGCCGCAAGCAGCGGCACATTCGAGAAGAAAAATCCGTACACCGGTGAAGCGATTTCCCGAGTTGCGGCCGGGAAGCGCGAGGATGCTCGCCGGGCGATTGATGCTGCCGCGGCCGCGTTTCCGTCGTGGGGCGCGATGGCTCCCGGCGTACGCCGCGGTTTGCTGCTGAAGGCAGCGGATGTGCTGGATGCGCGCAAAGCGGAAATCGCAAAGGTGATGACGGAAGAGACGGGCGGGACATTCGGCTGGGGAATGTTCAACTGCATATTCGCATCGGGAATGCTGCGCGAGGCCGCGTCGCAAGCATACGGATTGATCGGCGAGATTATTCCATCGGATTTGCCGGACACGGTTGCGATGGCGACGCGCCAGCCCGTGGGAGTGGTGGTTGGGATCGCGCCGTGGAACGCGCCCATGATTTTGGGAGTACGGGCGATCGCATTGCCGCTGGCATACGGCAATACGGTAGTTCTGAAAGCATCGGAAGAATCGCCCGGGACGCATTTGGCGATTGCGAAAACGCTCGAAGAAGCGGGCTTTCCGAAGGGCGTGGTCAACGTGATCACGAACGCGCCTGCCGACGCGGCGGACGTGGTTGACGAATTAATCGCGCATCCGAAAGTGCGGCGAATCAGCTTTACTGGCTCGACTAAAGTCGGGAGGATTATTGCCGAAAAGGCGGGACGATATCTAAAGCGAGCGCTGCTTGAACTCGGAGGCAAAGCGCCGATGATCGTTCTCGAAGATGCAGACATTGACGCGGCGGTCGCTGCGGCCAGCTTCGGCGCGTTCATGAATCAGGGCCAGATTTGCATGTCAACGGAACGCATTGTGGTGGAGCAGGGTATTGCCGAGGAATTCGCGCAGAAGTTGGCTGCAAAGGCGAGCGCGCTCAAGGTGGGCGATCCATTGCAACCGGAGACTCAGATAGGCAGTATGATTCATGGTGGCGCCGTTGAGCGCGTGCAAGGGCTTGTGGACGATGCGTCCGCAAAAGGCGCAAAGATTTTGAGCGGTGGACGCTCGCAGGGTTCGTGTTATAGCCCCACTGTGGTGCATAACGTATTGCCGACGATGCGCATCTATCATGAGGAGTCGTTCGGGCCGGTGGTATCGGTGGTAGTCGCGAAGGATGCGGAGGACGCGCTGCGCATCGCGAACGATACGGAGTACGGACTTTCGAGCGCGATTTTCAGCCGCGACATCAATAAGGCCATGCGCCTTGCCGAACGGCTCGAAACCGGTATTTGCCACATCAATGGAGCAACGGTGCACGATGAGCCTCAGATGCCCTTTGGCGGAGTGAAAGACAGCGGCTGGGGAAGATTCGGCGGCAAAGCCGCGCTCGATGAATTCAGCGAATTGCGCTGGATGACGCTGCGAAGGACGCCCACGCATTACCCGATTTGAATTTGAAGCGGTGACAGGATTCGGCGAAGTTCGCCGGAAATCTCAGCAAGTGAAGCAAAAGATCGGCACTAAAGGAGAATCAATATGGCAACTGCAGTATCGACACCATCGATGGACCCGAATGTTTCCGCTTTTGTGGGTGCGAAGCGGAAGTTATTCATCAACGGAAAGTTTGTAGACGCCGCTTCCGGCAAGACTTTTCCAACCTATAACCCGGCGACGGGCGAAGTGCTCGCGAATGTCGCGGAAGGCGATCGCGAAGACATCAATCGCGCGGTGAAGGCCGCGCGGGGCGCCTTCGAGACAGGCCCGTGGTCGAAAATGCCCACGGCCGTGCGCGGCAATTTGATCTGGAAGCTCGCGGACTTGATTGAAAAGCACCAGGAGGAGTTCGCTCAACTCGAATCGCTCGATAACGGCAAGCCGCTGAAGATTTCGCGGATTGCGGACGTGCCGCTGACGGTCCAGCACATGCGCTATTACGCGGGCTGGGCGACGAAAATCGAAGGCAATACGATTCCGCTAATTCTTCAGGAGCGTTCGAAATTTCTTGCTTACACATTGCGCGAACCAGTTGGAGTCGTGGGCCAGATCATTCCGTGGAATTTCCCGTTGCTGATGGCCGCGTGGAAACTCGGCCCGGCGCTTGCGGCGGGATGCACGGTGATTCTGAAGCCAGCCGAGCAGACGCCTCTCTCGGCGCTTCGACTGGCGGAGTTGATTCAGGAAGCGGGATTCCCGGAGGGCGTGGTTAATATCGTTCCCGGCTACGGCGAGACGGCAGGAGCGGCGCTGGCGGCGCATCCGGATGTGGACAAGGTCGCGTTTACCGGTTCCACTGAGGTGGGGAAACTCATTCTTCAAGCGGCGGCGGGCAATTTGAAGAAAGTGTCGCTCGAACTTGGAGGGAAGTCGCCCAACATCGTGCTCGACGATGCCGATCTTGATTCAACAATTCCGGGCGCGGCGAGCGCGATTTTCTTCAATCACGGCCAGTGCTGCTGCGCGGGTTCGCGGCTCTTCGTTGAAAAGAAAATATTCGACAAGGTCGTTGATGGCGTCTCGCAAATCGCCGAGAAAATCCAAGTGAAAGCCGGCTTCGAGCCCGACAGCGACATGGGTCCGTTGGTTTCCGAGGAGCAGTTGAATCGAGTCTGCGGTTATCTTGAGTCTGGAATCAGCGAGGGCGCGAAAGCGGTGACGGGAGGAAGCCGCCACGGTACCAAGGGCTACTTCGTGAAGCCGACGGTGCTGGTGAATACGAACGACAAGATGAAAGTCGTGCAGGAAGAGATTTTCGGACCTGTCGTTACGGCGATTCCATTCAGCGATCCGAGCGAAATCGTGGCGCGTGCGAACGACACGATTTACGGATTGGCCGCGGGCGTGTGGACGCGAGACATCAAGAAGGCGCATTCGATCGCGGCCAAACTTCGCGCGGGCACCGTTTGGATCAACTGCTACAACATTTTCGACCCTTCGCTTCCGTTTGGCGGATACAAGCAATCCGGTTGGGGCCGCGAAATGGGGCACGAGGTGCTGGAGAATTACACCGAAGTAAAGTCCGTCTGCGCCGCACTCGACTAGAGAATCACTTCGGGATCGTGAATCAGGGGCCGAAGCGCGAGAGCGTTTCGGCCCCGATTTATTTTCGGGCGCCCTTTACCGGTTTGTGAAATGGGCAAATCCTGAGATGTGGCGTTGTGCCGGCCTGCCATGTAAAATGAACCCACATCGAAATTCTCTCCATGAGGGAATTGAGCTATGTATTTGAAGCAGAAGCTCAGGCCCCGCACCTTTCAACCAAGAAAGGAAAAACCCTGTGAAAATCCTCGTCCCCTTGACTCTTTTGAGTCTCGCTTTCGCTGCCGCTGTCGCTCAGCCTCGCGAGGCGCCCGTAGGATTTGATAATAAAAGTAACGGCATGGTGGATGACGCGACGCATCAAGCCGACCAAAAGACATTCGAAGAAATCGAACAACTTTCTGACGGACTCGGGCCGCTTTATAACGCGCAGTCCTGCCGCGAATGCCACCAAAATCCGGTATCGGGGGCGGCTTCGCAGGTTTCGGAATTGCGCGTGGGCCATCAGGGGCCCGACGGGCACTTTCGCAATCCGGAAATTCCGATCGCGCACGGAACGGATGTGATTATCGGTAGGTCTCTCGTTAACGATCGAGCGATTTGTCCCAATGGTGCTTTTCCCAACAACGAAATTCAAGAGCGCGTGCCGGAGACGGAGACGATCCGGTCCTTTCGCATTTCTCTGAACCTTTTGGGGGATGGATTCGTCGAGGCGCTCGCCGATCAAACGCTCATCAATCTCGCGCAGCAACAATGTAAATCTTCGCGTCACAAAATCTGCGGCCAAATTCTCGAAGTCCCGATTGTCGAAGCGCCCGGGCAGATGAGCGTTGGCCGGTTCGGCTGGAAAGATCAGCACGCGAGCTTGTTGTCATTCGCCGGCGATGCGTACCTCAATGAGATGGGAATCACCAACCGCCTTCAACCGGATGAGGTCACGAAGATTTGCAACACGGTTTCGGAGCCGAATGACACGCCTGGACCGGACGGGCTTTCCGACATCGATCACTTCGCCCGCTTCATTCGAGCCACGGAAGCTCCGGCCCGCGATTCGCAACTCGCGAGCAGCGCGACGGCAAAGAAGGGCAACGGACTGTTTGACCAAATCGGCTGCGCTACTTGCCACGTCGAAACGCTAACCACCGCGCCCGCCGGCACGAAGATCGACGGTGGAACGTTTGCGATTCCCGCGGGGCTCGGCTCGGTGACATTTCATCCGTATAGCGATTTTTTAATGCACGACGTCGGCACCGGCGACGGAATTCTCCAGGCGACGCAGGAACACTATGGGAAAAAAGTGTTTCAGATAATGTCGGACTATCTCTCGAAGCAGGATTTTGAGGCCAGCCGAAACAAAATGCGCACGGCGCCGCTGTGGGGAGTTCGTTTGCGTCCTCGATTGATGCACGATGGCGAGTCGCTGACGTTTCGCGAGGCGATCCTGCGACATGCTGGCGAGGCGCGGCACGTAACGCAGCAATTTGAAAAATTGAACAAAGAGCATCAGGAGGCCGTCATCGAGTTCCTGAAGTCCCTATAAGAATTTTCAGTAACGCGGGTTCTGGCCTGAAAATTACTTCTTAGCGGAAATTTGCGGTGGCTGGGAGTCCGTCGCTTCGATCTCGGCGCGGAATTTCGCCGCCTCACTGGGTTTTTTCAGCGCGTCGTACTCTTCGGCGAGATCTTTGCGCGCGTTCACAAGCCAGCTTACTTTTGGATCCATCTGCTTGATCAGAATGTCGTATCCTGCGCGCGACTCAGCCTCCGCCTCGGCGTAGCGGAGCTGGCGCAAAAGAGTTCTCCCGAGCTTGATTCGCGCGATGCCGACGTTGTTGTGCGTCGGCCCCTGCTTCTCCGAGTAAATGCGAATCGCTTCGCGATAGAGCGGCTCGGCGCGGGACCATTGCTCGCGCGCCGTGTAAACGCTCGCCAAATTCGATAGCGCGATACCGGTGAGGTAGTGCCCATCGGGATAAATCTCTCGATAAATTTCAGCCATGCGCTTGAAATATTGTTCCGCATCGTCGTACTTGCCTTCCTTGAGCGCAACGCTTCCGAGCTCGTTGAG
Source organism: Candidatus Acidiferrales bacterium (assembly GCA_049279675.1). Taxonomy (GTDB): domain Bacteria; phylum Acidobacteriota; class Terriglobia; order Acidiferrales; family UBA7541; genus Palsa-147. The sequence goes on along the minus strand of JBAPOP010000155.1, from coordinate 25,085 downwards.
GGTGGATGCGACGCTTGGGTGAACCTTTCCGAATTCGCGCTCTTTGATATCGAGCGACTGCTGGAGCAACGCGAGTGCTTCATCAAAGCGATTCTCAGATACCAGAGCGCGCGCGAGAATCGTCAAGTCGGTTGCCGTGTCGGAATTGTCTTTGCCGTACCAGGCTTGGACGATTTCAAGGGCTTGGCGATCGTATCGTTCCGCTTCGGAGTAGTGGCCGAGGTCGTATCGGATGGCGCCGAGATTGATCAAAATATCGGCCACGCGCGGATGGCGTTCGCCATAAATTTGCTTGTACATCACAAGCACTTGTTGATTGAGAGCATCGGAGCTGTCGTACTGTCCGGCGTAGAAGTGCGCGTTCGCAAGTTCGTGGAGGGCGTCGGCAAGGTCGGCGGGCGACGAGCCGGGTACCGTGTAAAGTTGCACGGTCTGTTCGAGTAAGGCGATGGACGGGCCGTACGCGCCGCGATCATCGAGCACTCTTCCCAAGGCGAGCTGAGCTTTAGCTACCGCCGGATCGTTTCTCGGCAAGCGGCGCGTGTCGATGTCGAGAGCTTGACGGATCAGCTTCTCGGATTCGTCGTACTTTGCCTGCGCATCACGCAGCGATCCGAGGGCGAGGATGCTCTTCGCGGTTTCTGCGCTGTCCCCGCCGAAAAGCAATTTGCGTTTCGCGAGCGCGGATTCGAGCAACGAATCGGCCTGATCGAACTTGCCCAACTTTTGGTAGATGCCGCCAAGTGTGTCGTAGAGCTCCGCTTGGACGGCGGGCTCTGCATCGAGGCTGCGCGCTTCCTGGACGCCGCGATCGAGAAGCGTCACGACGCGCAAATCATCTGAAGGGCCGGCTGACGGATCGCCGCCTTGAAATAAATTTGTCATGAAGCGCTGGATGCGCTGCGTGCGCGCGGCTTCGGCCAACGCTGCGTTGCGCGCGGTGGTCAATCTCACGGTGTAGAAAATCACGAGGCCGATGACGATTGCGAACACGACGGCGGCCGCGGAAACCGCCTCGCGGTTTCGGTTGCAGAATTTCGCGAGCGTGTAGCGCCACGAATCGGGCTGAGCGTCGAGGGGCTCGCCTCTCAAATAATGATCCACGTCGCGCGTGAGCGCCTCGACCGATTGATATCTGCGCTGCGGATCTTTGTGCATGGCCGTTAGGCAGAGAACGTCGAGATCGGACCAAGCTGAGTTTGTAGCTACGGGAACATTCGCGATCGCGCCGATTTTCACAGCGGCTTCGTGGGCCGCGACGGAAGGTCTCGCGGGTTCCTGCGTCGTGATGATGAAGGCTGCCTCGGCGTCTGTCTTGTGCGATAGATCAATCGGCAGTTTCCCGGCGAGCAATTCGTAGAGAATGACGCCGAGCGCGTAGACGTCCGTCTGAACGCCTGTGCGCTCACCGCGAATTTGTTCCGGCGCTGCATAGGCGGGCGTCATCAGGCGAAATGCGGTTCGCGTCGGATTGGCCGGCGCGTCGAATTCTTCGATCTGCTTTGCGATTCCGAAATCGAGCAGACGGACGCTGCCGTCGCGTTTCACCAGGATGTTCGAAGGCTTCAAGTCGCGATGAATGAGGGCGTGCTGGTGCGCGTATTGAACGGCTTCGCAAACGAGGCGGAGGAGCTTTAGGCGTTCCTCGATCGAGGAGTTGTTCTTCGTGCAAAACTCCGTTAACGGAGCGCCGTCGACGTATTCCATGACGAACCAGGGCGTTCCGTCGTCGAGCGTATTGGCGTCGTAAAGACGCGCGATGGACGGATGATTGAGCTGCGCGAGCATGCGCTGCTCGCTCGCGAAGCGTTCGCGTCGCGCGGGCGAAAGCCACGCGTCGCGAAGAACTTTGATCGCCACCAGATTGCCCAGGTCGTCGCGCTCGGCGAGATAGACCACGCCCATGCCGCCTTCTCCGAGGACTTCCTTTATGCGGTAGGGGCCAAATTGTTTCGTGCGAATCGAGGCGTGAACCGCGTCGCCGACCATCTGATACGCGACCTGCGCGACGCCGCGATCGAGCAGTGACGCGCCGCGCGAATCCTCCTCTAGCAACGCCGTCACTTCAGCTAGGAGAGACTGATCACCGCCGCAGGCCGACTGGAGAAAAGCGCGTTGCTCCGGCGCAGGTTGCGCCGCGGCTTCGTGGAAGAGAGTTTGGATCTGTTCCCAGCGCGTGCTGTCCATCTTTTTTCCGGAGTGCTTGCGTCTCAGAATCCTCGTGCAATCCTTCGCGCGGCCTCAATCGTTGCCAAATCGAAAAAGATCATCGCTGCTTGCCCGGCTCGCCGACTTGGCGTTTTGTGGAGGATTGACGCAGTTCGTGTGCCAGCCATGCCTTGGCCGCGCGCCAATCCCGCAGAATTGTAGCCTCAGAGACGCCGAGCAATTCGGCCGTTTCCACTGTATCGAGGCCGCCGAAGAACCGGCTTTCCACCATCAACGCCTGGCGCGGATTGATGCGTGCAAGCTCTTCGAGAGCGGTATCGAGCGCCAGCAGCTCCTCGCCGGTCGAGACGGCTTCCTGCACGGGATCATCGAACGTCACGCTCCAGTTGTCGTCACCGCCGCGCTTGCGAGCATGGCGGCGGCGTGCCGCTTCGATCAGGAGTTGGCGCATTGCGCGAGCGGCAATCCGCTTGAAATGGAGCCGCGACGTGGCCGAGAAACGCGGGGAGGCAGCCAGTTTCAGCCAGGCCTCGTTGACGAGAACAGTGGGACTGAGAGTGGCGCTTGGATCGCCCCGGCGCACGGTCGAGGCCAGGCGGCGCAACTCCTCGTAAGTCACACTGAAAAGGTAGTCGATCTCCTGGCGTTCTTCCGGGGTCCCTTGCATCGCTCCGCTCTCATTGCTGATGGCCTGCCGCCCGATTGGCTCGTCGTGACGGTTTTTTCCGCTCTCTGACGCATAGCGTAGTGAATGCCAATTACCAATGGCCCCCGAGCGGGCCAAGGAGAGCTTATGTCTGATGCCGGAACCTTATCACTCAAGAACGGGCCGCAACAATCCTTCCCGCGGGGATCGAAGCGGATGTGGCCGGGCGCGGCGGTTTGCCTGAACTTGGCAATTCTGCTGGTAACTGCCGCGGGACTTGCAGGGTGCTTTGGAGGCGTAACAGGCACATATGCAGCGCCGAATTACGCTCTGACGCTCGAACTCAAGTCCGGCGGCGACGCCAACATCATTTTCATGGGCCAGACCGCTCCATGCAAATACACCGTGAACGGTTCCACGCTCAGCCTGAGCTGCCAGGGGCAAGCGGGCAATATGAATTTCACGATTCAGAAAGACGGCTCGCTGGCGGGCCCTCCGGACAGCTTCTTTCCGCCACTGGTTAAGAAATAGTTAGGTCGGAAACCGGCGGGCGCTGCCGGGAAAGATGCGAACGCGCCGGGTGGCGGCAAACATACTGCTCGAGTCTTAATCGAAAAGGAGCAAGCCAATGGATTCTGCAAATGCGAACAGAGCGCGGGGATCGATTATTAAGGTTCCGGACGCCACTCCGGGAATTCTCTTCGCCAACGGGCAACAGCAATATTTCACGCTCGAGCGAGTATGGAAATCGCCGACGGCTCCAGCCGTGAATCAAAGTGTTGATGTTGAATTCGACGCCACGGGCGCGCTGACGGCGATTACCGTGGTGGATCAGCAGCAATTCAATAAAGAGCGGCTCAATCAGCTGAGCGGCGTGGCACAGGAGCAGGGCAAGCAAGCGGCGCATCTTGCCAAGCAAGGCGTGGGCGCGTTGGCTGCGCGGATGGGCGCGCTCCCCCTCGGTGCCGCGGTGCTGCTTTGGATCGCCTGGTTCTTTTTCCCGGCAGCGGCCGTCTCTGGCGGAATGGTGGGCTCGATGTCGTTTACGTTCTGGGGCCTTCTCGGGCTCGACTTCAATAATCCGGCGAGCGCGATGGGTGGCGGCAGCGATCACGGACTTTTCGCGATGATCGGCCTGATCGCTATCGTTGCGCCTTTTGTTGCCCCGTTTATCCGCACGCCGTGGTCGCGTTATTTGAATGCTGCGCCGATCGCGTACATTCTCATCGCGTGGATCGCGATTTACATGAATGAGAATAAGGCGTTTGGCGAACTCGGGAAGATGATGGGCGGCAGTCCGTTTTCGTTTAGCTGGGGACTGTATGTGCTGGCGATCGTCGCGCTTGTGCTTGGAGGGGGCGCGTTGAAGAAGCCGGCGGCGTAATTTTTCACGTTAACCATGCGGCGCAGCCGCGCGCCGAAACACTGTGGCGTGGCATTCGGCTGCCGGAGCGTTCGGCCGAGATTGGCCTAACGCTTCAGTGCTGTTTTCGACATGGAAGAGTAGAATCCCGCCTGGACGTTTATCAATCCGAAAATTAGGGCGAGGATCCTCGCATGAATTCGCCGCACCTTCGAACGACAACTTTCCCAAAAATCCTTGCTGTCGCGATGCTCCTTCGTTTCGCTTGCGTGAGGTTGCTCTGTTCCGTTCTTCTCGGCACTCTGTCGTTTTCCGCATTCGCGCAAGCGGCTTCCGCTCCGGTCCATGGCCTCTGGGTGTGGAAAAGCCCGACAGTCCTCGGCGCGCCTCGCGGCGCGGAGGGGCTGCTCGATTTCTGCAAGTCTCAAGGCATCACTGAAATCTACGTATCGATTTCCGCGCGCAGCGAGGCGGCCGAGGAGAGCCAACTCGTCCATCTGATCGCACTGCTTCACCGTTCGAATATTCGCGTGGAAGCATTGCTATCAAGTGCGGATGCTGACGAGGCGGGCAAACACAGAGATACGCTGCTCGATCACGTCCGGGGAATCGTTCAATTCAATCAGAAGCATTCATCCGATCGATTCGATGGGATTCATCTCGACGTGGAGCCGCAACAGCGGCCGGAAAATAAAGGCACCGGGAATCTTCGATTCGTGCCGGGACTCGCCGATGCTTTTCGCGCCGTGCGCGCGATGGCGGAGCCGGCTGGAATGACCGTGAACGCGGACATTCAGAATAAACTTCTCAAGGGTGATCTCAGCGAACGCAAGATACTTCTCACGAGTGTCCCGCGAGTCACGTTGATGATGTACGAGCTGAGCAGTCCAGGCGACGGAGAAAGCGCCGAGCAACAGGCCGACAAGGTGCAAAAATCGAGCCAGAAGTTTCTCGACATGGCCTACGAAGGATTGACCGGCGGGAACCTAGCGAAGATGGCAATCGCGCTGCGCACTCCGGATTATGGCGAGTTGCTGCCAGAGATGCTGAAGAAACTCGACGATACAAATCACGCGAATCCGCATTATCTCGGATGGGCGCGGCACTCCTACAACGATTATCTTAGCGCCGCGCATTAACGCCGGCGTCATTGCGCCGCCAATTTCACTGCGTTTTTCCAAATACATTGAATCCCTTAGGACTGCGGAAGATGTTGAACGCGCCGCGAAGTTATATCAGACTGCACGTGCTTGTAAGTCGCTGATACTCAGGCCGGGTGAAATGTAAGGAGAATCGGCCCTCAGCTCGCAGGAGAAGAGCATGGCATCGATTGCATCTGTGGCCGGAAATTCACGAGGGCATCTGCGAATCCTGGGAGTTTGCTGGATCGCATATGGGATTTTTCGCCTAGTCATGGCGATCTGGCTCGTCGCGTTTAGCGGCACGGCTACGCTCATGTTTGGCGCGCTACTCACTCGCGTGGCGAATCCGTTCGTCTTGATGTCCGATTTTCACGTGCTCTACACCGTTTCAATCGTGTTATCGGTCTTGTGCGGGGTGCTGGGGATTTTGGCGGGCCTGGCATTCATGGCGAGTCAGCGGCCGCGCGCTCTGGGCCTTCTCGCAGCCTTTTTTTCAGTTTCCGAAATACCGCTCGGAACGACGCTGGGGATTTATACCTTCGTCGTTTTGCTGCGGTCCTCTGACGCGTCCCGTTAGGCAATTCGATTTGGGTGGGCGCATTTCGCCCTTTGGGCCGAGTGTATTTCTACTGTCTTCCAGCGATTGATTTGCAGAAGGGCGTCGGATTAACATCGCGTCGACTAGAGGTCTTGGCGGCCATGTCCCTTTGGGAGTGACTGCACACGGTAGCCCTGCCGGGCCTTTGCAGTTTGACCGGATTGGAAGCTGCCCTTGCCGCCAAGGCCCCTTCCTTGCGACTTCTTTTCGCAGCGCGGCTCGCCTATCGGGACTTAAAACTTCTGAAACTTTTTCAATGTTCGTCTACGTATACCCTTCCGAAGAAAGAAAGCGGAATTCTGGATTACAGGCGGCCAAGTGTGTGAAGCCCGCTCGGTAGTCCTCGGCTGGCGTTTCGAGTACAATCTCCGCTCGGTCGCCGCGTGTAATCCGCTGGACGGACCATTGTCCGAGTAGTTGGGTCGCGAGTAACTGATCTTTACCCAGGAGGCAGCGCGTGCTCTCGATTCAAAACCTGTCCAAGACTTACCCTGGCGGCGTTCGCGCCCTCCGCGGTATTTCGCTCGAGATTCCGCCCGGGATGTTCGGATTGCTCGGGCCGAACGGCGCGGGCAAATCCACGCTGATGAAAATTCTTGCCACGCTGCTCGACCCGGACAGTGGCTCCGCTCACCTCGATTCGCTCGATCTGATCGCGAATAAGAATACGACGCGCCAGCTTCTCGGCTATTTGCCGCAGGAATTCGGCGTGTATCCGAAGATGAGCGCGATCGATCTGCTAAGTCATCTCGCCGTCATGAAAGGCATTACAAATCGGGGCGAGCGCAAGCAGCTTGTGGAGGGCTTATTACAGCAAACGAATCTCTGGGACTTGCGCAAAAAGAATCTGGGCGGCTTTTCAGGAGGCATGAAGCAGCGCTTCGGAATCGCTCAGGCGCTGCTCGCGAATCCCAAATTGATTATCGTTGACGAGCCGACCGCGGGACTCGACCCGGCCGAACGGAACCGGTTCCTGAATCTCCTCAGTTCCATCGGCCAAAATGTGGTCGTCATCTTGTCCACTCATATCGTTGATGACGTGAGCGAGCTTTGTTCCCGCATGGCCATGATCAGCAACGGAGAATTGCTCATCGAAGGCGTTCCGGCTCAGACGCTAGATACTCTCAAAGGCCGCGTCTGGACAAAAATCGTTCGGACGGATTCCGAACGCGAAGCGCTCGAAAAATCGTTTCAAGTCATCTCGACGCATCTCGTCGGCGGGATGCATGCCGTCCGCGTGTATTCGGAATCTTCGCCGGGCGGCGGATTCACTCCCATCGAAGCGGACCTTGAAGATGTTTATTTCCTGACGTTGTCGCGCCACGAGCGCAATTAATCGGGGATTTCGGAGCGCCGTTGATGTTCATGAATTTTTTCATGCTCGAACTGAAGATCCGGTTCAGAAGCATCTCGACGTACGTCTTCTTCCTCATTCCGTTCCTGATGATGTTTTTCACGGTGTCGGTCCACGATTTTGGCCCGGTCGGCTCGGGCAAAGTGAATCTGAACGGTCCATTTGCGCTCACGCAGACATTCACCGTTCTGACGGCATTCGGCAGCATTCTGATTTCCGCGATATTCGGGCCGGCCATTTTGCGCGATTTTCAGCAGGACACCTATCAGCTTCTGTTCACGAAACCGATTTCGAAATTTGCGTACTTGGGCGGACGGTGGGCAGCATCGTTCGTGGTTTCGATTTTCGTTTTTTCCGGTTTGATCGCCGGCGCAATGCTCGGCACATTCATGCCCTGGGCGGAGAAGGAGCGTCTGGCGCCCATCCACCTCTGGACGCACTTGCAGCCGTTCCTGTCAATTACGGTGGTGCAAATCTTTTTCCTGGGCAGCCTGTTCTTTTGTGTTGCGGCGCTTTCGCGGCGGATCATAGTCGTCTATTTGCAGGGCGTCGCGCTTTTCGCCATCTACTTGATTCTGTTTGTTTCGGTCACCGCGACGAACAAGCTCGATCGCACTTGGTCCTCGATTTTCGATCCGCTCGGTATCAATCTCGTGCAAGGCATCACGCGCTATTGGACAGTGGCGGAGCGAAATACCCTATTCCTTCACTGGACGGGCGTGTTCCTTACTAACCGGCTGCTCTGGCTCGGCGTCGGATTCGCGGCACTCATCGTGACGTTTGTGATGTTCCCGATGTCGGCGGAATTGCTTGCCGCTCGCCGCACCAGCCGCCGTGCGGAGGAAGCGCGAGCCGACGAAGCAGCGGAGCAGAAGGCTCGCCCGCGGTTCGGCATAAGTCTTCCGGCTGTCACGCAGGTTTTCAATTCCGCAACTACTCGCTCTCAGCTTTGGTCGCTGACGCAGTTACGATTTGCCGGGGTTTCGCGCGCCATCGTTTTCTGGGCGATCGTACTCATCATGGCGGTAAACACGCTTTTGAGCTGCTACTTCGCCGGAGAGCAGAACGAAGTCTATGTCTGGCCGGTCACCTATTTGATGGTTCAGATTTTGCAAGGCTCGTCGTTCCTGTTTCTCTTTATTATCTGCACGATTTACGCGGGCGAGCTCGTGTGGAACGAACGCGACGTCCGCTTCGATCAAATCCACGATTCTCTGCCGGTTCCCGATTGGGTTGACTGGCTCAGCAAATTCTTCGCGCTGTCTCTGATCAACTTCATTCTCATTTCGGTTGTGTTGCTTTGCGGGATCGTGATGCAGACGTTTCTCGGTTACTACCACTACGAAATTCCTGTCTACCTGAAAGAGATGTATCTGATCGCGCTGCCGCAGTTGCTGACGTTTATTCTGCTCGCACTTTTTGTTCACTCGCTCGTCAGCAACAAATTCGTTGGCCACGCGCTTCTCATAGGTTTTTTCATTTTGATTCCCGTCCTTTATCGCTACGGAATTGAAAATCGTTTGGTCCTCGTCGGAGAAATCGCGCCGTACACGTATTCGGACATGAACGGCTACGGGCACTTTGTTCCGGCGCTAGCCTGGTCGATTTTGTATTGGTTTTTCGTGTGCGCGTTTCTCGGCGTCGTGTCGATTGTGTTTTCACGCCGCGGAACGGATCTGTCGTGGGCGGCGCGCTCCCGGATGGCGCGGCTACGCTTGCCCGGACTGCTGCCCGCTGCCGGATTCTTTCTTGTGCTCTCCATCGCGTGCGGCGGATGGTTCTACTACAACACGCATGTGCTAAATGAATTTCGAACTGATATGGAAGGCCGGCACCGCCAGGCGGCTTACGAGAAGATGTACAAGAAGTACGAACGTCTGCCGCAGCCGAAGGTCACTGACGTGGACGTTGCGGTCGATATATATCCGGAACGGCGTTCCTTTACGGCTACTGGACATTACATTCTTGCGAATCGCACCGAGCAGCCGATCGCTGAAATTCACGTCACCGACGCCAGTGAAGCGATCGATGAAATCCGCTTCGATCGTCCCTTTGACGTCGCCATGACCGACAAAAAGCATTACTACGCGATTTACAAACTGAAGGAGCCCGTCGAGCCCGGCGCATCGATTCGCATGGATTTTCGAACGTCCTATACCGCGCATGGCTTCAAAGACGGACACGAGCGGCCTGAGTTCGCATACAACGGCACTTTCTTCGACCGCGGTTATTTTCCCTTCATCGGCTACAACTCGAGCATGGAACTCGACGATCCCATCCGCCGCCGCGAAGAAAAGCTCGGAGCGCTCGAGGAAATGGCGCCGCCGGGCGATCCCTACTACCGCAACATCAATCTGTTCAGCACGGATTCGGAATGGGTGACGTTTCATTCGATCGTCAGCACTTCGCCCGATCAAGTTGCGATTGCCCCGGGTTACCTGAAGCGCGAGTGGACTGAGAACGGCCGGCACTATTTCGAATACGACATGGGGGGCACGCGCATCGACGATTTCTTTTCGTTTCTTTCGGCGCGGTACAGCGTCAAGCGCGACCAGTGGAACGGCGTCAAGCTCGAAATCTATTACCAGCCCGGACATGAATACGATCTCAACCGCATGCTCGAGTCCGCCAAGGCAGGCCTCGATTACTACGGGAAAAGCTACAGCCCGTATCAATTTCAGCAGTTCCGCGTTCTCGAATTCCCGCGTTATCGCACTTTCGCGCAATCGTTTCCGAATACGGTGCCGTACTCGGAGGCCATCGGCTTTATCGAACGGATGAAGAAGCCGGACGACATTGATCTGCTCTATTTCGTGACCGCGCACGAGCTCGCCCACCAGTGGTGGGGGCACCAGCTGCTCGGCAGTGACACGCAGGGTTCCAACATGATGTCGGAGACTCTCGCGGAATACTCGGCGCTGAAGGTTCTCGAGAAGAAATACGGAATGGATATCGTCAGGAAGCAGCTCCGCCACGAGCTAGACGGGTACCTGCGCGGGCGCGCCGCAGAGGCACGCCATGAGCCCCCCATCACGTTGGTTCAGCGCGAGCCTTACGTTTGGTACAACAAGGGATCGCTGGTGATGTACGCGCTTGCCGATTATATCGGCGAGGATCAGTTGAACTTGGGGCTTCACAATTTCCTGATGAAGAATCGCTACGCGACCGGGCCTTATCCGGATACTCGAGGGTTCGTCGCGGCATTGCGCGAGGTTACTCCGCCCGATTTGCAGCCCGTTATCACGGACATGTTCGAATCCATCGTGCTCTTCGACGACAAAGCGGTTTCCGCGACGTACGCTCCGACTGCCGATCACAAGTACAAAGTCACGCTCGTGGTGAGCACGATGAAGCGCAAGGCCGACGGATCGGGAGCCGAATCGCCGATGGCGATCAACGATCTAATTGATGTCGGCGTATTCAGCGGCACGAAGGAACATTTGAAGCCGCTGTATCTCGCGAAGAAGCGCTTCACGCAAGATTCATCCACGGTCGAGGTAGTTGTGGACGACGCTCCCACGTTTGCCGGGATCGATCCTTACAACAAGCTCATCGACCGCAACCCCGAAGACAACCTCATCGCCGCCGAGAAGAAGTAAGACGTCAGGCGCGCACTCTTGAATGAAAGCTGTATAATCCGCGCGTCGACGCGACGCATGAATCCGTCACATCTAATTTTGGACATACATCACACATGAGCCTTCTCCGTTCTCGAAACTTCCGAATCATTTTGCCGCTTGCCTTTGCCTTGATCGCCGTCGCCGCGCTTTCGGACGAATGGAAGCCGCGGCATGCGCTTGTGCCGCCGACGGGCGTGATGAATTTGAGCGAGCCTGCCGGACCGCAAGATGTCCTCCTGGCTGGGCCCGAAAATCCTGCCGACACGGCGGCGTGGGTTGCCGGATTGAAGGCTTGGAGAAAAGAGCGGCTCACACGGCTGCGATACGACGGCAGCGAGTACGCGCGGCCGGAATTGGCGTGGACACGAAAGATTTTCTCTCAGGTCCAGATGCTCATCTGGGACCGCAAATTCTACGATCCCGAAAAGAACGAATACACGGTGGACGAATTTCTCGCGGACATCGAAGGGCGCATCGGCCCGATTGACGCCGTGCTGATCTGGCCGCTCTATCCCAATATCGGCGTGGACGATCGCAATCAATTCGATCTCGTGCGCGACATGCCGGGCGGCATCGCGGGCGTTCGCAAAATGGTTGATGAATTTCATCGCCACGGCGTGAAAGTGCTTTTCCCGACGCTCGCGTGGGACACCGGCACGCGCGACGAGAGCACACCAGTAGGGTCGGCACTCGCGGAATTGATGAAGCAGATCGGCGCGGACGGCGTGAACTTCGACACGCTCGAAGATGTGCCCGCGAGCTTTCGCGCCGCTGCCGAAGATGCGAAGCATCCGCTCGCGCTTGAGCCGCAGTTCTCCATCCGCGACGAATCGCTCGCCTGGAGCACAATCAGTTGGAATGATTGGGTGACCTGGGAAGACATTCCGTATCCATTCGTGCCGATGGTGAATCAGGCGAAGTGGCTTGAGCCGCGCCACATGATCAACGTGACGGATCGCTTCACGCGCGACAAGACGAACAGTCTGCAGCACGCGTTTTTCAACGGCGTGGGCTACGCGACGCTCGAAAATCTCTGGGGCTTCTGGTATGGGATGACGCCGCGCGATGCCGAGGCGGTCCGTCGATTCACGCGTATCGAGCGCGCGTTCGCCGAAAATTTAGTGAGCGCGGATTGGGAGCCGCATGTGCCGACGCTGCAAGCCGGCGTCTTTGCGAGCAAATTTCCGGGCGAAGGGCAAACGCTGTGGACGATCGTTAATCGCAACGAATACGAAGTCGTGGGAGATCAACTCCGCATCCCGCACCGGGAAGGCACGCACTATTACGATGTGTGGCACGGATTCGAGGTGCATCCCGCGATCGGCGGAAACGAAGCGACGATCAACCTAAACATTGAAGGACTCGGCTTCGGCGCGGTGCTTGCGACACAAGACGCTTCTCCCAGCGGCGCGCTGAAAGAGCTTTTCGCGTTGAATCTTTCCGAGCGTCCGTTGGCAGGTTATTCGCGCGCGTGGGCGCACCTTCCTCAGAGCATGGTGAAGATTTCGGCGACGAAACCCGTTGCGGAGGCGCCGGCTGGAATGATTCGCATCCCGGCGGGAGATTTCGAATTCAAAGTGCGCGGAATCGAAATCGAGGGCGGCAATGACCCCGGCGTGGACGTGCAGTATCCATGGGAGTTCTCTCCGCGCCGATTCCACCGGCAGTGGATGCACCTAAAGAGTTTTTTCATTGACCGCACGCCAGTGACGAATGCGGAGTTCAAGAAATTTTTGGACGCCGCGAATTATCATCCCCCGGACGACCACAACTTCCTTAAGAACTGGTCGAATGGGACGTATCCGGATGGCGCTGGGAACGAGCCCGTCACCTGGATCTCGATTGAAGACGCGCGCGCCTACGCAGCGTGGGCTGGGAAGCGGCTGCCGCATGATTGGGAGTGGCAATATGCCGCGCAGGGGACGGACGACAGGCTCTATCCGTGGGGCAATGACTGGAGCGCGCAGGCGCTGCCGCCGCCAGACCACGGCCGAACAATGCGCGCGCCAACAAATGTCGATGCGTTTCCGGCGGGCGCGAGCCCTTTCGGCGTGTTGGATATGGAAGGAAATGTTTCGCAGTGGACCGATGAATTCCGCGACGATCACACGCGCGCGGCGATTTTGCGTGGCGGCGCGTTTTACCAGCCGCGCGGATCGATCTGGTATTTTCCGCAGACCTACCGGCTCGACGAACACGAGAAATTCTTATTGATGTCGCCGGGCCGCGACCGTGCAGGAACAATCGGCTTCCGTTGCATCGTCGACGCGCCGTAAACGAAATTCGCCCTCTGAGGATCGCTGTCGCAAACGAAGTCGAGGGACTCGATGCTCACACGACGGGAATTCCTTGCCGCCGCAGCTTACACCGCGGCTGCAGCGCGTCTTCACGCGCAAGGTCAAAGCAACGTTCGAGTTTCGCTCGCCATTCCCAGCGAAGCGACTGGCCCTCACATGCCCGTTGACTTTGTCGGTCTGTCTTATGAGGTGCAGCAACTCGCGGATCCGAGTTTCTTTTCGGCGCAGAACTCCGGCCTGATTCGCGAGTTCAAAGCACTTTCTTCAACTGGTGTTCTGCGCCTGGGGGGCAACACCAGCGAGTTTGCATACTGGAAACCTGCGCCTGACTCTCGCGAACCAGAGCATCCTCTAGTCCGTGAGGTCGCGGGCGAGCCGAAGGCTCACTACTACGGGGTGACGGTCGAGGCAGTCAAGAACCTGACGCAGTTCCTGCAAGCCACTGGTTGGAGTTGCGTCTATGGCATCGGCATGGGGACGAATACGCCGTCACGCGCCGCGGAGGAAGCGGTCGTTGTAGCCGAGATGCTCGGCGACCGCCTGCAGTACTCCCAGATCGGAAATGAGGCGGATCTATTTGACCGGCACCTACGTGATCCGAAGACATGGTCGGTCAAGACGTACTTGGTAGAATGGCTCAACCTGGCGCGCGCTATCGCAGCCCGGGTGCCCGCGGCAAAGTTCGGCATGCCTGATGTTGCCAGCAACGTGTCGTGGCTGACCGAGATTGCTGATCAATGGCCTTCCATCCAGTCGCCACCCCACGTGCTGACGCTGACTCATCATTACTATTTTGGCGGGCCAGCGACGAACCCTGAGGTCAACATTCCAAACCTGCTGAAACCGGCGACGATGCAAAGCGTGCAGAGCACGGCGAATATCGCAACGGCCGCGGCCGGCAAGATCGGTGCGCGCGTACGCATGACCGAAGGCAACACCTGCTATCGCGGAGGCAAGCCGGGTGTTTCTGACGTGTTTGCTGCTGCGCTCTGGTCAGCCGACTATTCGCTGCTGTTGGCCAGTAGCGATTATTTGGGTGTCAATCTGCACGGGGGTACGGGCAAGTCTGTGGCCAATTCCGTTGGCGGATCTCTGCCCGGCGACGCGCTTCTCGAAGCGAATGGCGAGACTCCCGAACAGATTGCCGCGCATCCGCATCCTTTCTATACGCCGATTGCGACATTTGGCTCGGACTATACGTTGGAGCCAGTCGCGTATGGTCTGAAGTTTGCAGGTTCTTTCAGCGGTGGAACATTTTTGAGGACCGAGTTCTCGACGAAGTTGCAAGCTGCAGGAGTCAATGCAACGGCCTATGCCGCGAAACTCCCCGGCGGCCAAACCTCGGTGATCATTCTGAATAAGGACGCGGCGGCGGACCTTGAGGTGGAACTCGATTTCGGTCACGGCATCGGCGGCGAAGTGGAAACCGAGTCATTACAAGCTCCGGCATTAGACAGCCGCGAAGCAAGCATCACAACGCCAACGAAGGTAGGTTCGCTCAAGCAGGGCAAGTGTTCCGTCACTGTTCCCCACGCAACAGGATTACGCGTGACGGTGATCTGAGTGTCCACGAAACTCACCATTCAGCGGCAGCGACGCCTCCAGCATCCGCATTTCAGACTTGGAAAAGTAAAAGGTAAGAGTGGTGGGGCTGGGGAGAGTCGAACTCCCGACACGCAGTTTAGGAAACTGCTGCTCTATCCATCTGAGCTACAGCCCCACGGCGAAGCGGCTCGGTAACAATAGAGTAGCACATCGTTTTCGGCGCGAAGCAGCGGACGTTTGTGCGATGTCGGTGGCCGCGCGATGTGACCGTCACTAGCTCGGCTTCGTGGTGTCCCCCGATTCAGTCGGCTTTTGCTCTTGAATTACGTCCGCCGGTGCGATCTGCGCGGTCACCGTCACGTAGGTGACGTCAGGAACTTTCGTCGGATCGGCAGCCACTTCGAGCGCATCGCCCGGCGCAGTGCCTTTTGGCACGACAAATCCCTGCTGGAGTTCCAGGTTGGGTAGCGCATCCTTAATTTTTGCGTATTGGCTCGTCGGCACCAGAACGTAATCGCCGGAGAGGAGCGGCAATCCAACAGAGGATTGCTGCGCAGCCCACGATTTTTGTGTGGCAAATACGTCTACGGGCATGTGTTGAAATACCGACCTCGAACTTGCCGGATGCACGAGTGCGTAAAAACTCGTGAATGCGCTGAGCGCGCCGACGCTGATGGCCGGCAGCCCGATCACCGGCGCGAAACGTCCAATTTCAGTGGTCGCCGTTTTCATCAGCTGCGAGAACATGGATTCCTTGGCTTGCAGCGTGAAGTTAAATGCCCAACGTCCCGATCCTCCCGGCAGCCGCATGCTCTGCATCTTCTGCCAAGTCGAGCCGGGATCGAATCCTGTGTCCCCCAATTTCGGCATCTTGCCGTTTTCTCGCGGAAACATCGCCGCGATCGCAGTCCACGCCATTGGATCGAGAAAATTCAACACGGCCTTTTTCTGAATGACGTCCACGCGGAATTGCGACGATTGCAAATTCTCGAATAGCTTTGCATCTGCTGTCGCCGCTCTGAAGCCCGCGACGTTCACGCCCATGTTGACGTCGCCGTCGTGTGGCAGCAACTCCGAGGGTTTGATGTCGGTGATCGCGCGAAAGCCGGTCGACTTCGTGTAGTTCAAAAATACAGGCGCGCGTCCGGGATCCGCGCCGGAGTCTTTGCCGCGCATGCGAAACGCTCCGGTCTGAACCGCGGGAGTCCCCGTGGAATTTGCAAACGCAGTCCAAAATTGCGCCTGTTGCGGGCTGATATGGCTTTCAGGCGAGCCACCGCCGTTCTGCGCCATGAATTTCGCCACCGCTTTGGCAGCAGCGGGGCTGGCGAATACGCCTGAGAAGGCGCCGGTCGCAAGAGCTTGCTTCATGAAGTCACGTCGAGCTGAGCGCATAGTTACCTCCGAGTTAGGCGGATGTTCCCAACACAATCCAAATTTGTCAAGCTGCGCGGCCTGCTGCGCGTACGATTGTGAAATCCGGCACTGACGGTACCGATTTTCTCGTCACCAAAAAACGAATGACATCCATCCAAAGTCTGGATTGTACTTTTCAGCAAACCCCGTTTATTCAATTACTATGGGGAGAAGTCACCATAAGCCGCCGGTCGATCATGACGCGTGCGGCGTCGGTTTTATTGCGCAACTCGGCAACGCCGGGAGATCGCGTGAAGTTGTCGAGCGCGCTCTCGAAGCGCTGCGCCGGCTCTCGCACCGCGGCGGCGTGGACGCGGACGGCTCGAGTGGAGATGGCGCTGGATTGCTGACTCCCATACCCGATGAATTTTTCCGCATGCGGGCGCGCGAAGCGGGAATCGAACTCCCGGAGCGATTTGGGCTCGGCGTCGTCTTTCTGTCGCGCGAAAGCGCCGGCGCTGTTAGTGGCCCAATCGAGAATTTCTCGCGCGACGCGGGGCTGCGGTGTCTCGGTTGGCGCAACGTTCCCACCAATTCTGAAATTCTCGGTCCGTCCTCGGCTGCGACGCAGCCCGAGATTCGTCAGGTGTTTTTTGCGCCTGAATCCTCGGGTGGATGCGATCTCGAACGACGGCTGTTTTTCTTGCGCAAGCGCGTTGAGTCCGCACTCGGAGACGCGGCCTACTTTGCATCGCTCTCTTCGCGCACGGTCGTTTACAAAGGACTCCTCGCGCCGGAGCAACTCCCTTTGTTTTATTCCGATCTCGCGGCCCCAGAGTTCCAAGTTTCGTTCGCTGTTTTTCATCAACGCTATTCGACGAATACGCGGCCGACGTGGCGGCTCGCGCAGCCGTTCCGCTACGTCGCGCACAATGGAGAAATCAATACCATCGGCGCGAATCGCCGATGGATGCGCGCGCGCGAACAGGATTTGCGCCGCCAGTTCGGCGCCGGAGATTGGTTTGGCGCGCTCGAGAATGACGTCAGCGACTCGGCCAGCTTCGACAACGCATTTGAGTGTCTTCTGCGCCTCGATTATTCGCTGGGCGCGGCGATGCTTCGCATGGTGCCGCCCGCGTGGGAATCTGACGGCACGCTTGCATCTTTCTGGCGCGATTACCTTGCGGCGCAAGCTCGAGAACAGGAGCCGTGGGATGGCCCCGCGGCGCTCGTTTTCAGCGATGGACGAACCGTCGGCGCGAAGCTCGACCGCAATGGCTTGCGTCCGCTGCGATATTCGGTGACCGCCGACGGCCTCGTCGTCCTTGGTTCGGAGGTTGGCGTCGCGTCTCTTGAAGGGCGGAAGATTATCGAGCGCGAGCGCCTGGGGCCGGGAGAAATGGTGATTTTCGATCCCGCCTCTGGAAAAATTCTTCGCGGGGACGCGCTGGCGAACACGATTCATCAACCCGTTGACGGATTTCGCGCACCAACGGCTGGCAGCGGAAGACATTCAGGCGTTCGCACGGTGTTGCGCCGCGCACCGGCTGTGCACCCGGCAACTCCGTCTCGAAGCGCGTCGCACGATCCGAAGCGCATCGCGGCGGCGCTTGGTTGGACCGAAGATCAGTTTCGCATTCTTTTCCGGCCGCTCGCGCTCGACGGAAAAGAAGCTGTCTGGAGCATGGGCGACGATGCGCCTCCCGCGTTTCTCTCTTCGGCGCGACGTCCGCTGTGGGATTACTGCAAGCAGAGCTTCGCTCAGGTGACAAATCCGGCGATCGATCCGCTGCGCGAAGCTCACGTGATGTCACTGGAAACTTGTCTGGGCGGCCAGGCGATTGCGAATTCGCCATTGCTCGACGCCGCGCAGATGGCTGCCGTTGCGAAAGGTTTGCTCGGGCGCGCCTGCGCGATCGATATCACTTTTGACGCCGCGGGTGGAACGCATGCGGCCGCCGCCGCGCTCGAACGCATTCACCGCGAGGCGCGCGATGCGTCGAGCACGCATTCACGTGTCGTCGTACTCAGCGATAAATCTGCGAGTCCCGCTCGAGCGGCGCTGCCCGCGCTACTGGCATGCTCGGCTGCTTGGAAGGGAATGCTTGAAACTGGCGCTCACGACGTGCCGCTAATCGTCGAAACTGGTCAAGCCGTCGAAACTCATCACGCCGCATTGCTGATTGCCATGGGTGCAAGCGCCGTGCATCCGTTCCTTGCCCTCGAGCTCGCTGAGGCGACGGCTCCCGGCGGCGCGGACAATTATCTTTTGGCTGTCGAAGCTGGACTGAAGAAAGTCCTCGCGCGAATGGGAATTTCGACGCTCTCGAGTTATCGCAACAGCCGCCTCTTCACTGTGGTGGGGCTCGACGCAGTTGTCTGCGACGAATATTTTGAAGACGCGGCTTCTGTGCTCGGCGGAAAGTCTCTCGCGGACATCCTCGAAGCTACGCTGAGCCGCCATGCCGATGCATTCAATGCCGCATCGCCCGGCCTCCAGGATGCCGGGCTCTATCGCTTCCGCCAGGCTGGCGAGCGCCACGCAACGTCTCCTGAATTGATGCGCCGCCTGCACAAATACATTCGGGAGCCCGGCGCGGAAAATTACCGCGCGTACGCGGAACTCGCCGAGACGCGCGAGCCGGTGGCCGTTCGCGACCTACTCGATTTCACCGCGCGCGAGCCGCTCTCGCTTGACGAGGTCGAGCCTGCCGATCAAATCGTACGTCGCTTCAGCACTCAGGCGATGTCTCTCGGCGCTCTCGGTCCCGAAGCGCATCGTACGCTAGCCATCGCCATGAACCGCCTCGACGCGCGAAGTAATACGGGCGAAGGCGGTGAGGATCCGAGCATCTACATTCGCGAACCCGAAGCCGCGAATCGCGTGAAGCAGGTAGCTTCCGGCCGATTCGGCGTGACCACCGAATATCTCGTTCAAGCCGCCGAAATCGAAATCAAGATGGCGCAGGGATCGAAGCCCGGCGAAGGCGGGCAGATTCCGGCAGCGAAAGTGACGCCGTATATTGCGCGCCTGCGGCATGCTTCTCCCGGGATGTCGCTAATTTCTCCGCCGCCACATCACGATATTTACAGCATCGAAGACCTCGCGCAGTTGATTCACGATTTGCGTGCCGTGAATCCGCGCGCGCGTATCGGCGTCAAGCTCGTTTCCGGCGCGGGAGTGGGAATCATCGCTGCGGGCGTTGCAAAAGCAGGCGCGCACGTCGTCACGATCAGCGGCTTCGACGGCGGCACGGGCGCATCGCCACTCACGTCGATCAAAAATACCGGGCTTCCGTGGGAAGTCGGCGTCCGCGACGCGCACAATACGCTTCTGCGCTCGGGTTTTCGCCGCCGCGTTCGATTGCGCGTTGACGGCGGATTCAAATCCGGACGCGATGTTGTCCTCGCGGCGCTGCTCGGCGCCGACGAGTACGGCTTCGGCACGGCTGCGCTTCTCGCCATCGGCTGCGTGATGGCGCGCCAGTGCCACTTGAATACTTGTCCCGCGGGCATCGCCACGCAGGATGAAAAATATCGCGCGCGCTTTGCGGGCAAGCCAGAAATGGTGATGACGTATTTTAAAGGTGTTGCCGATGAGGTGCGCGAGCTGCTCGCAAAGCTCGGAGCGCGTTCGATTCAAGAAATCGTCGGCGACGTGGAACGATTGAAATTCCGTACGACGCGCGCTGCGTCAATCTTCGGCGATCTACTCGAGTCAGCCGAGGAGCACGCCTCGCCATCCCTTGCGCCGATTGACGATTATTTCGGAATCAACGTGGAGCTCGATCACGTCCTCGCCGGAACGAAAGCCAAGAAAGTGCGCCGTCATTTCGCGATCGCAAATTCCGATCGCAGCGTGGGCGCGCGCTTCAGCGGCGAGCTATTGCGCCGCTCCTGGCCAGCCACGCCGGCGCGGAGCTTCGATTTCGAATTTCGCGGCGCGGCCGGGCAGAGTTTTGGCGCGTTCCTGGTCTCGGGGGTGAATTTCCGTCTGGTGGGTGAAGCGAACGATTACGTAGGCAAGGGCTTGAGCGGCGGCCGAATCGCGATTACAGCCGGCCCGGCGGCCTCGCGCCGCGGCGACGTCCTCGCGGGAAATACAGTATTGTACGGCGCCACGAGCGGCGAACTTTACATCGCCGGCCGCGCAGGGGAGCGCTTCGCCGTTCGCAATAGCGGTGCGCTAGCCGTTGTCGAAGGCATCGGGCAGCATGGCTGTGAATATATGACAGCCGGCGTCGTTCTCGTCCTCGGTCCGGCGGGCGCGAATTTCGGTTCTGGCATGACCGGCGGCTTGTCCTATGTTCTCGCCGATTCGCTTCCCGGTCTTGCGTATCACCGGGAATTCCTGCAGCCCGCGGAGATCGGCGAGTTTGAGCAGGATTGTCTCCGCCGCGTCCTGAGCGAACACTTCATGCGCACGGGAAGCCCTCGCGCTGAGATGCTTCTCGATCCGCTGAACGTGCCCGCGCTCGTGCGTCTCGAGCCGTTCCATCGCGCGGCCTCGATTGAAGAGACTTGGCTGGCAGCGCTCGATCGTCTGGAGAAACCGGAAGCGATGCCCGTCGGTGCGCTGAGCCGCTTGCTCGTAGAAGCTCCGCTCGAGCGCGTGCTATGAAGCCGTGAGACCTGCTCGTTCGAGCGCGCACCGCGTGAGGCGTCGGCCTCGATATCCTGCTAAAATAACCGGCTACAACTTATGGATTTCGATCAACTGACAACATTCGTTGAAGTTGCCAAGAACGGGAGTTTCTCGCTCGCGGGGCGAAAGGTCTATCTTTCGCAGTCTGCCGTCAGCGCGCAGATTCGCCAGCTTGAGCTCGAATACGGCGAAAAGCTCTTCGGGCGAATGGGCAAATCGGTGCGGCTCACGCCCGCCGGAGAGGTGCTGCTCGATTACGCCAAGCGGATGATCGCGCTTCGGCAGGAATCGCACCGCGCGATGACCGACCAGGCCGCCACGCCACGCGGCATGCTCGCCATCGGCGCGAACGAGGCGACGTGCCTTTACGTGCTGCCCGATGTCTTTGCCGAATACCAGCGCCTCTATCCCGACGTGCAGATCAGCATCTACCGCAATTTCAGCCACAAGATTCTGCAAAAGGTCGAAGATGGCTCGATCGATTTCGGCATCGTGACGCTGCCGGTAAAATCAGCCGGCCTAAAGGTTCATCCGATTTTTCGCGATCGCGTTGTTCTGATGACCAGCCCTAAAAATCCGCTTGCGCAATTGAAGTCCGTCACGGCCGCGGAAATCGCAGAGCATCCGCTGATTCTTCCGAAGACCGGATTCACGCGCCAATTGTTCGACAAATATTTCCGTCCCTATCGAGGCCAGATTCGCACCGCGATGGAATTGCCGAGCATCAGCATGATCAAGCGGTTTGTCGCCGCGGGGCTTGGCGTTTCTTTGATCAGCGCAGCGTATGCCGCGGACGATGCGAAGGCAGGGAAGGTCAAGCTGATTCCGCTGAAGGATGTGGAGCTTTGGCGTGAGCTCGGATTGATTTATCGCCGCGATCGCCATATGCCGCGCGCCGCCGCCGCGTTTATCGCGGTGATTCGCACGCGCGCCGGTCACCTCGCCGCAGAATAACCGCGATTCCGGTTGTAGCTTCCGTCACGCAGGCTGCTGCTGCGTCATGCAATGCAGCGTTCCGAGCCCCAGCACGAGATCCCGGCACGCAATTCCGATTACGGCGCGACCGGGAAATAACGCGGCGAGTGTTTCGAGCGCGAGGCGGTCGTTGGCGTCGTTAAACGTCGGCACGAGCACGGTGCCGTTCGCGATGTAGAAATTCGCATAGCTGGCGGGCAATCGCTGGCCCGCGAAAATCACTGGTTGCGGCATCGGCAGCGTCTCGATCCGCAGCGGCCTGCCATCCTGATCTTTCATCTCCCGCAGGCGCGCGAGATTTTCCTGCAGCAGCTCATAGTTCACGTCCGATGGATCTTCTTCGACCACCGTGACGACGGTCGTCGGATTGACGAATCGTGCCAGATCATCCACGTGGCCGTGGGTATCGTCGCCCGCGATTCCGCGATTGAGCCACAGGACATTCGTCACTGCGAAATAATCGCGGAAAATTCTCTCGATGTTTTCGCGCGTGAGACCAGGATTCCGCGCCTGCTCCGCGCTCAGGAGGCACTCTTCCGTCGTAAGCATTGTGCCGCGGCCGTTCACGTCAATGCTTCCGCCTTCGAGGACGATCGGCCGGCCGTCTTGCTCGGCCTCCCAAACTCGCATGTTCAATCGCGGCGCGACTTTCTTTACAGCGGCGTCGTCACGCTTCCAGTTGTCGTATTTCGCCCAGGCATTGAAGCGCCACTTGGTGAGGCCAATCTCACCTTTGCTGCCCGTCGGATCGTCTCCCTTCAAGTGGCCGTCTTTTTTTACAAAGATTGGCCCGAAATCGCGAATCCAACCACGATTCGTCGGCACGACGTAGAAATCCACCGCGCTGAGATTTGCTTCCGTTTTTTTCAGCGCGTCCTGCGCGAGGCGCTTCTCTTTGCCGTCGGCGACGAGAATCCGTACGCGTTCTACACGCGAGAGAACGCGCACGATGTCCGCGTACACCCACGGAACTGGCGCGAATTTTCCCGGCCAGTCCGTGCGTTCGTGCGGCCACGCGAGCCATGTTGCTTCGTGCGGCTCCCACTCCGCGGGCATGCGGAAGCCCATCTCGAGGGGTGTTTCGCCAGATTTGGATTTCGGTTTCAGTCGAGCCATCGTTTCAGGATGGGAGAGTAGGCATCGATCCGGCGGTCGCGCAAGAAGGGCCAGTTGCGGCGAATGTCGTCCATGCGCCGCGGATCGCATTCGACGACGAGGATTTCTTCTTTGTTCGTTGACGCCTCCGCGATGATTTGTCCGAATGGATCGGCCACGAACGACGAGCCCCAAAATTCCAATCCGCTCTCTTTCGTGCCTTCATATCCGGTGCGATTCACGGCGGCGACGAAAATCCCGTTGGCGATTGCGTGCGAGCGTTGAATCGTCCGCCACGCGTCGAGTTGCTCCGCACCGTGCTCACTCTTTTCCGAAGGATGCCAGCCGATCGCCGTGGGATAAAAAATGATGCTCGCGCCGCCGAGGCTCGCGACCCGCGCGCCCTCCGGATACCACTGGTCCCAGCAGACGAGCACGGCGATGCGGCCAAATTTCGTGTCGAAATTCGGGAAACCGAGATCGCCAGGCGTGAAATAAAATTTCTCGTAGTAGAGCGGGTCATCCGGAATATGCATCTTGCGGTATTTCCCGAGGAGCGCGCCGTCCGCGTCGATTACGACTGCCGTATTGTGGTAAACGCCCGCGGTTCTTCGCTCGAAGAGCGAGCCCACAATCACCACGCCAAGCTTTTTCGCGAGTTTGCCGAGCGCCTCCGACGACGGCCCTGGAATCGGCTCCGCGAGATCGAAGAGATCGGCATTCTCTTCACGGCAAAAATACTGCGAACGAAAAAGCTCCTGAAGGCAGATGATCTGCGCGCCACGCTTGGCCGCATCCGTGATCTTTTTCTGGGCCTTCACAAAGTTTTCGCCGGGATCAAGCGAGCACGTCGTCTGAATCAGCCCGACTTTGAATTTCTCCGCCATCCTCGAATACTATCATTTTGAAGGCGTTGTGACGAAACGCTTCCCGGGCG
Source organism: Candidatus Acidiferrales bacterium (assembly GCA_049279675.1). Taxonomy (GTDB): domain Bacteria; phylum Acidobacteriota; class Terriglobia; order Acidiferrales; family UBA7541; genus Palsa-147. Next base: position 1,343 of record JBAPOP010000155.1, on the reverse strand, counting down.
GCTTGCCGGATTGAAATTCACCCAGCCGCATTACCGGCCGCCACCCCGGACCTGCCCCGCCAATTGCCAGCTTTAACCCCCTCGTTAGCTGTTGGATACAATCGCTCGATCGGACCGATGCTCGATTGGTTTCCCGCGCGATTGAGTAGCATAATCAGCTTTTGCGATGCCCACGGGACCCCAATTAATCGCGCGGTGCAGGAATCCCGAATGTCTCAAGCTTTTTCACGTCATCCCGAGTGACGAATCTCTGCGAGTGATCGTGGATCAATTGCTCGTCGATCGCGCGGCATTTGGATCGAGTTTCCTACTCGAATTGGAATGCCCGGAATGTAAGCTAAAATTCTTGAAGAACACCTCCTCGTTGCTTATCTGCAATTGCGGCCACGACGCGCATCGAGACGCGTGAGTATTCCGAGCTTGCGCTTGTTCCTCGCGGGATAGCGGGGCGCCCGCCCTGATTTTCCGTTCCATCATCCCTCGCCTCGACTGCGCTGTATCGTGTCGTTTGACTTGGTTATGGGTGCATCCTAAGATGGCTTGCGCGATGCCTGAATCCGAGCCTCTGATCGGCCGCACGCTCTCCCATTACCGCGTTCTCGAAAAACTCGGTGGCGGCGGCATGGGCGTCGTCTACAAAGCCGAAGACACCGAGCTTGGCCGCTTCGTCGCGCTGAAATTTCTCCCTGAGGATGTCGCGCGAGATTCGCAGGCTCTCGAGCGTTTTCGCCGCGAAGCGCGCGCCGCTTCGGCCCTGAATCACCCCAACATCTGCACGATCTACGAAATCGGCCAGCACGAAGGCCGCGTGTTCATCTGCATGGAATACATGGAGGGAATGACGCTGAAGCATCGCATCGGCGGCCACCCTCTCGATCTCGACGTATTTCTCGATCTCGCCATCGAAATCGCCGATGCTCTCGACGCCGCGCACGCGAAGGGAATCGTTCACCGCGATATCAAGCCTGCCAATGTCTTTATCACCGAGCGCGGCCACGCGAAAATTCTCGATTTCGGCCTGGCGAAGCAGATTCGTCCGGCAGTGTCATCCGCCGCGCAGAGCGATACAGCGCTTAACGAGCACGAGACGGTCGGCATCAATGAAGAGCAGCTCACGAGCCCCGGCACCGCGGTCGGCACAGTCGCCTATATGTCGCCCGAACAAATCCGCGGCAAGGATCTTGATCCGCGCACCGATTTATTCAGTTTCGGCGTGGTGCTCTACGAAATGGCGACGGGAACGCAGCCCTTCCGCGGCGAAACCTCCGGCGTCGTTACCGACGCGATTCTGAATCGCGCACCCGCTCCCGCCATTCGCTTGAATCCGGAGCTGCCGCCGAAGC
>JBAPOP010000154.1:0-70122 GCA_049279675.1 Candidatus Acidiferrales bacterium | reverse complement strand
CAACGGATGCGAAGTGGTGGTGCCGAGGGATCAAGTTTGTTGCGGAGCGCTCGCGGCACACGCGGGAATGCGCGAGACTGCGCGCGAACTGGCACGAGTCAATTTTCGCGCGTTTGGCGTCAACGATGTCGACGCCATTATTACGAACGCCGCCGGGTGCGGCTCGACGCTCAAGGAATATCCACAGCTTTTTCCGGTGGCCGGTGGCCATGTCGCGGAAGCGGGGCGTTTCGCGCAAAAGGTCCGTGACGTCACCGAATTTCTCGATGAACTGGGGCTCGTAGCTCCGATGAAGCCAGTTCGGGCAGCGACTCTGCGTGTGACACTTCAGGATTCATGCCATCTCGTTCACGGGCAGAAAATTCGGGAAGCGCCGCGAAGATTGGTGCGCGCGGTGCCGGGTGTTGAGCTGGTAGAGATGCCGCTGGCCGATTATTGCTGCGGCTCGGCGGGCGTGTACAACGTGACGCAGACGGCGGCGTCCATGTCGCTGCTTGAAGAAAAAATGCGCTTGGCTCGCGGAACGCAAGCGGACGCGATCGTCACCGCGAATCCCGGATGCATTCTGCAGCTACGCGCTGGCGCCGCGAAATTCAATACCGGCCAGGAAGTTCTTCACGTGGTTGAACTGCTCGATCGCGCTCTCGCCGTTAATTGATATTTTCTTCCGAAAAAGAGAAACGGGCGGAGACGCCACTCTCCGCCCGTTTTGGGGGTCGGACACCGAGACATGTGCCCGTTGATGGAGATGTTTGGAACTATTCCGAAGGCGGCGCGGGTGGCGTTTGCGGGCCACCTTGTCCGCGGCCGTGCCCCTGTTTCACGGTGTAATCGGCGGGGATCTGGAAAAGCGCTGCTGCAGGTTCCTCGCGCGATACATTCGTGAGTTGAATCGTGGTGGTTCCCATCATCGGATTGGTGTGCTTGGTCATCACGTCCATTTGCAGATCGGACGAGTACCACTTTTCGGTCACCATCTGGATGGGCTTGTCGTTGCCGACCGCGCCGGCTGGGATTGTGCGAGTGGTGCGCGTGCCGGTTGCGGCAACGCCATTGATCGTCTGCGTGCCAAGGGACTCCGTGGTCACATTCGCACTGTTCCGTGTCCCACGATTGCGAGCCTCGGCGTCGGGCGAACCGACTTCGTGTGCGCGACCATGCATCGACTCCTTGCGAGCGATCTTCTTATCGGGTTCGAGCAGAAAATGCGTCCCGGCAACCGGATCCTGTATGAATACGACGTGCGGCGCCGTGCCGGATTCACCGGCCTGGCCGACCGGAGGCAGAGTTTCTTCGCGACGCGTGCGGCCCTGGCTGTCGCGAGCGAACGTACCGCTTGTCTTCCGGTCAATATGAGTACCGTCTTGGAGCACTGCGACGGTTTCGACAGTAGTCTGCGCCGAGAGCGGCACGCCCTTCACGACGGGGCCGTGCCCGCCAAATCCTGGCTCGAAGCCCATGATTCCTTCGCCACCACGAGGCGGCCCCGGTGGCGGTCCATCCTGCGCGTACGCAACCATTCCTGCGGTGAGAATTAGGGCGCTAAGCCCCGTCAACAATATTCCTGCGTGCTTCTTCATCTGTGTTCCTCCGGAATCGATTCAATACAGCAGTGCCATAAACGTGCGTACAAAATCGCTACTGGACGAGACGAACCGCTCGCGGAGTCCCGTCTTCGTCGACCACGAAATCCGCTAATACGTTTTCATTCGCATTCGCTTCGCTCACCCGCAATCCCAAATTTGCGAGGGCTGACGGCGAGAGTGATTCTCGAACAACTACTTCATCACCCACGGGCGAAGTCTCGTCCGCAAACGGAAGAGCTACGAAGGGCGTCGCGTATTCGGAATCAACATCGGCAAAATTCGTATTTGCGTTGGCCGCAGATAGAGTTGACGCATCGGGCTGTTGCGATGGCGCAGCTGGTTCAGGAGCTACCGCCGCGGTGGAAGTGCTCGAGCCTGCGCCATTCCCGTGAGTTGGCGGAATCACCACGGGATGGCGCAGCACGAGTACAGACAACAACACCAAAGCCGCAAGGCCAGCGACACTTGCGAGCCCCCATTGCCACGGCTGGTTCGAATGCACGGCTGGGATATGTTTCTGACGGAACGCTTCGAGCAGCGCGGATTCGACTCGGTCACTCGCGCCGAGCGCACCATCCTTCACGGCGAGAGAGCGGAGCGCGGCCGTCAGCGATTGGGCTTCGCCAAGGGTCGCGTCGCAGCGCGGACAGGAATCGGCGTGCGCCAAGGCATCCCGGCGCACGGGCTTATCGAGCCGGGCATCTCTTGCGAGATCGTGAACAATTTCCTGGAATTGGACGCAATTCATAAATCGACCTTCATTGCCTCATGCCGCCAACGGCGGACTTCGATTCTGGAGTTTGAAGTTCGCTCAACTTTTCGACGAGAAGGGCGCGAGCGCGATGCAGGCGCGAGCGTACCGTGCCGACGGCGCATTCGAGAACCAACGCCGTCTCTTCGTAGCTCATTTCCTGCAAATCGCAGAGCACAACGACTTCACGGTAATGACCCGGCAGGCTCAATACGGCATCCCGGACCATCGCGATTGTTTCGCCGCGGCCAAGGTCGATGGGCGCAACGATTATGCTTGGATGAGCGCCGTTTCCGTTGCGGCCCGAGTGCCCGTTTGAGTGGCCGTCATCTGCCGAACCCTCATTAAATGGAACGAGTAAGCGGTCGCGGTCGTAACGCTTGCGGACCTGATTCCTGGCAATCCCGAAGAGATAGCCGGACAGGCTGCCAAGCGCGGGATCGAAGTGCCCGCCCTCTCGAATCAGCGTCATGAAGACCTCTTGCGTGACGTCCTCCGCGACTGATGTGTTTCCGCTCATGTGGAGAGCGAAGCGGTAGATCGGCCGTTGCCAGCGCTGGTAGACGAGTACAAATGCACCCTCGTCACCGGCGAACAATCGCCGTACCAAATCGTCTTCGGAGTGTCCGCCAACCTGAGCCATCGATACTCAATATGACGATCTGTACGGCCTCACGTTACGTATTCCGCCCAGACCGAGGGGAAGTTCCACAATTATGGACGAGAGAGGAGGCCCCCAAAAGGGCTACTTTTCGCCAATCAGGTAACGGCAGCCTTGGGGTCCCATTCGGGCGGAATGGGCGGCTCCGGCGGGGACGTCGCAGCGCTCGCCGGGACAGTACGTTCTAGACTCGCCATTCATTGTCAGCGACAACTCGCCGCTGAGGACGAGATGGGCGGTTTCACGAGGGTGCGTGTGATCGGGGTAGAAGGTGTTCGGATTGTCCTGCCAGACATACGTGTGGCTGAAGCCCTCGTTGTGCAGCTGGGTGGCAAAAGAGTTCTCGTCCATGGCTGAATGAAACCAGGGGCTGCGTGAAACCAGGCGGTATGAAACCACAACTTTCCGGGATCGCCAACTGCGTGCACGCGGGGGCGCGGAAGCTTACGGGCTTGACCGAGCGGCGCGCGTCTCGTACTTTAGGGCTGCGCGCGCCGGGTTTTGAAGCCACTCGCGCCGCGCGGCCGTCCTTCGAAGGAGACTGGATGCAAGAATTCGATCCGCAGGTGCTCAACGAACCACCGATTCCGCCGCCGGAAGAGTTCAGCAAGCGCGCGCACGTTCGCTCAATGAAAGAGTACGAAGAGATGTACGCGCACGCGGAGCGCGACCCGGAAGGCTTTTGGGGCGAGCAGGCGAAGATGCTGCATTGGTTGGAGGAGCCGAAGAAAATCCTCGAATGGGACGTGCCGCACGCGAAATGGTTTGTCGGCGGGAAGCTGAATGTTTCCGATAACTGCCTCGATCGCCACCTCGACGAAAACGGAAATAAGCCGGCGCTGCTATGGGAAGCCGAGGACGGCCCAACACTTCAACTGACGTACGCCGAATTGCACGAGCAAGTGTGCAAATTCGCGAACGTGCTTTCAGGGCTTGGCGTGAAAGCGGGCGATTGCGTGGCGATTTACATGCCGATGATTCCGGAGCTGCCGGTGGCGATGCTGGCCTGCGCACGAATCGGCGCGGTGCACTCGATCGTATTCGGCGGATTCAGCGCGATCGCGTTGGCGGATCGCATCGCCGATGCGGGATCGAAAATACTGGTCACCGCCGATGGCGGCTACCGGCGCGGCAAAGTGATTCCGCTAAAGGATACTGCGGATGTCGCGCTGCAAAACTGCCCGACCGTGGAGAAGTCGATTGTGGTGCGGCGCACTGGCCTAAAAGTCGGATGGAAGGCAGGGCGAGATTTGTGGTGGCACGAACTCATGGAGAAAGCGTCGAAGGAGTGCCCGGCCATCGCATTCGATTCCGAGCAGCCGCTCTTTATTTTGTACACGAGCGGCACGACGGGAAAACCAAAAGGCGTGCTGCATACGTCGGCTGGCTACCTGCTGCAGTGCCAGTGGAGTACGCGACTCGTGTTCGATCTCCGCGATGACGACATTTACTGGTGCACCGCTGATATCGGCTGGGTTACCGGCCACAGTTACATGGTATACGGGCCGCTGGCGAACGGCGCGAGCATCGTGATGTATGAAGGCGCTCCCGATTTTCCGCGGCGCGACAGGTTCTGGGAAATCGTCGAGCGCTACAAGGTGACGATTTTTTACAGCTCGGCCACCGCGGTGCGCGCTTTCATGGCGTGGGGCAAAGAGTGGATTGATAAGCACGATGTCAGCAGCCTGAGGCTACTGGGGACAGTTGGTGAGCCGATCAATCCCGCGGCGTGGAAATGGTATTCGCAGGTAATTGGCAAAGATCGGTGCCCGATTGTGGATACCTGGTGGCAGACGGAGACGGGGTCCATCATGATTTCGCCGCTTCCGGGCGCGACGCCGACGAAGCCAGGTTGCGCCACCCGGCCGCTGCCGGGCGTCGCGGCGCGCGTCGTAACGATGCAAGGCGAGACGGTGAAGCCGGGCGAAACCGGCTTCCTGATTCTCGAGCGGCCATGGCCTTCGATGTTGCGAACGATTTACGGCGATGATGAGCGCTTCCGCCGCGATTACTGGAGCCGCATCCCGGGCGTCTATTTCACGGGCGACGCGGCGCAGTGCGACAAGGACGGTTACATCTGGGTTCTCGGGCGCGTGGATGATGTGATTAAGGTGGCGGGACACCGGCTCAGCTCTATGGAGATTGAAAGCGCGCTGGTGAGCCATCCAGCAGTCGCGGAAGCGGCAGTTGTCGCGAAGCCAGACGAAATCCGCGGCGAGGCGATTGTTGCGTTTGTGACTCTGCGTGCCGGCCAGAATCCTTCACGTGAATTGCAGGGGGCTCTCGGCGAGCATGTAGCGGCCACGATTGGCACGATTGCGCGGCCTTCTGAGGTGCGATTCGCCGATCTGCTGCCGAAAACGCGCAGTGGCAAGATCATGCGAAGGTTGCTCCGCGAAGTCGCGCAGAAGGGCGGCGTCTCGGGCGACACGACGACGCTTGAGGATCTTTCGGTGATCGAGAAACTGGCGCAAACAAAAGGACAGTACGAGGAGTAATAACTGGCACGGCATCAAGAGTTGGAGTTTTGAATTCTTCGCGCTACATCTGCGGCGGCGCGAACATTTTGGCCGCAACGCGAGTGACAAATCGCCGCGGCGCTAACCGTTGCGATGCTGTGCTCAATTTGTTTGCGAAGCCGGAAATTACGCTGCTCTTCCCTTTTGCAAGCGCTTCGAGGCCGACGCGCGCTACTTTTTCCGCCGTTTCTGCGCGGCGAAAGACTCGGTCGGGCTGCCCGGCCACATGCTGAAACTCCGTGTTCGTTGAGCCAGGGCAGAGCGCGCATACGCGTACGCCGAATTGCCGGACTTCTTCCGCGAGACCCTCCGCGAACAGCAAATCGAATGCCTTTGTCGCCGCATAAACGGAGATGTACGGAACGGCTTGATACGAAGCGGTGGACGCGAGAATTAAGATATCGCCGCTGCGCTTTTCCACCATCGCTGGCAGGTAGAGGTGCGTGAGATTCACGACTGCGGCACAATTTACTTGAACCATTTCGAGCTGGCGGATCGATTCCGATGTGCGAAAGTGACCATATACGCCGAAGCCCGCGTTATTGATCAGGAGATCGACGTGGATGCCTTTGTTCGTCGTGAAGGCGTGGATTTCGCCGGGAGCTCCGGGACGCGCTAAATCGGCTGGGACGATTTCAATGCGCACGCGGTGCTTCGCACTCAATTCGCTCGACAATTGTTCGAGACGGTCACGCCGACGCGCGGTGAGGACGAGGTTAGTTCCTCCCGCCGCCAGTATCTTCGCCAGCTCGGTGCCGATTCCGGCGCTCGCTCCGGTGATGAGCGCCCATTTCCCGCGCCATTGGTCCATGCTACTCGTCCTCCCTTCGCGCGTGAGAATGCGCGAAAAGATCAGAACACACACACAGCCAATCAGACAATCAGATTTAGGATTTGAGACAAGCAAGAAATCAGGCGTGAAATCTTATGCGTCAGCGTCGCGGGGAGTGCGGCGGGTAAAAACAGCTGCGCGCAAGCGTGCGCCTTCTTCTTTCATGCGATCAAGGAGCCGGCGCGCCCACCCAAATTCGGCGGCGAGGACACCCAAGCCGAGCAAAATAGTGAGCCAGCCTGGGCCGGGAGTGAAGATCAGAGCGACACCCAAGCCGAGGAGCGCGAATCCCAATGCGACCTTCAGGATTCTCTTTGCGGATTCGATCGTTCTCGAAAACATTTGGGTGTCCTCGTCGAGCTCTACTCTTTGTCGGCCAAAGCTTGAATAACTTTAGTACGCGGCTCGACACTTATTGGATGCGCCCGACGGTTGCATACCGACGCAAATGAGATGCACGTGTCGTGCCAGATACTCAGGCGCTTGCCTCCTCGTTACTCCCTGCCGATAATGGACTTCCGCGACATGAATCGACGGCGGGCGAAACGGGCAATTCGAAACAGGAAAAATCTACACTCAGCGAGGCGATATGGAATTAGACAGCGTTCGACTCGAGATCCCAGAGCGCGCAAATCTCATTCTTGGACAAGCACATTTCATAAAGACGGCTGAGGACATTTACGAAGTGATGGTGAACACGGTGCCTGGAGCGAAGTTTGCCGTGGCGTTCTGCGAGGCTTCGGGGCCGAGCTTGATTCGCGTCGAGGCGAATGACGATGAACTGCGCCGCGCGGCAATCGCGAATGCAGAGGCGATCGGGGCTGGGCACGCATTCGTTCTGCTGATGCGCGAGGCTTATCCGATCAACGTATTGGGGCGAGTGCGCGATTGCTTCGAGGTTTGCACGATTTTCTGTGCGACGGCGAATCCCGTCGAAGCGATTGTTGCCGATTCGGGACATGGGCGCGGAGTGCTCGGCGTGATTGACGGCAACTCACCGAAAGGCGTCGAAATTATCGACGACGTGACGAAACGCCGCGAGTTCGTGCGCAAGATTGGCTACAAACTTTAGTGTGCGCGGCGGGGAACTTGAATCATCAGCGAGAAGACTGCCGCGCTGGCGCGTTTGGTCTAGCAGTTCATTCCGATTTCGACGCTTACTTTCCCACGTAGCTGATGCGCCAGATGGAATTCGAGCCGTCGTCGGTGACGAGTAGCGAACCATCCGATGCGGTGGTGATGCCAACGGGACGTCCCCAGACGTGCGCGTTGTCGACGACGAACCCGGTCATGAAGTCCTCGTACTCGCCGCTGGCATGACCTGTCTGGTGGAGAGGCACGCGGATGACCTCGTAGCCTACGCGTACCGAGCGATTCCACGAGCCGTGTTCTGAGGCGAAGATATCGCCGCGATATTCCGCTGGGAATTGCGAGCCTTCATAGAAAGTCATCTCGAGCGACGCGTTGTGAGGATTGAGCACTACGTCCGGGGTGATGACTTTGTCTTTAAGCTCCGGGTGCTTGCCCACGTGCCGAGGATCCTGATGGCCGCCCATATACCACCATGGCCAGCCGTAAAATCCGCCGTCTTGCAAGTGGGTGATGTAGTCAGGGACGAGATTATCCCCCAGGGCGTCGCGCTCGTTCGTTGAGCACCACAACTCATCTGTTTTTGGCCGGCGAGCCAGACCCACACAATTGCGGATACCGTAAGCGTATATCCGCATTTGTGAACCGTCGGGATTGAACTCGAGTACATCGGCACGATTTTTCTCGGCAGGAGAAGTATCGGAGTCGTCCACGTTCGAAGCTGAGCCGACGGAAACAAACATTTTCTTGCCGTCGGACGAGAATTGAACGTCGCGCGTCGAATGGCCCTCGCCCCAGGGCAAGTCAACAATGTGTTCCACCGGGCCACGCGCCTTCAGATCACCATTCTGATAAGGAATGCGTACGACTGCGTTCGTGTTTCCCACGTAAATATAGTTTGGGTTGGGGCCGGGAGGATAAAAGTTGATTCCGAATGGTTGTTTGAGCCCGGACGCGAAAATTTCGCTCTGCGCCGGCTTGCCGTCGGAAGTGATTCCACGAAATACGAGAATGTCGTTATGCCCTGTTTCGGCGACGAAAACGTCTCCATTGGGCGCGGTACGGGTCAATCGAGGATTGTGAAGATCGGACGCGTACAGTTCAACCTTGAAGCCCGGGAGAACTTGCGGCCAAGCGTCCTTAGGGCGCGCGACGACTCTTGGAGCGTTGCCCGCTGACGATGTGGCGTACGGCGCCGGAAGATCGTTTACGGTGATCTTCCGGACTTTACCCGGCTGCTCGTAGCGGAAATCGGTGAAAGGTGGTGTCGGACGGGGCAACTTCAAATCGTCGGCATTTGTTATGGACGGCGACGGACTGTCAGATGCCGCCTTCGTATCGGCCGCCGCTTGCAAACTGCCGAGGGTCTTCACATACGCAACGATTTGCCATCTTTGCTGTCTCGGGATGGCTGCCCAGGACGGCATGCCATTGGCTTGATCGCCTTTCGTGATGTACCAGAAAATTTCGCCGTCCGTGGCCGATTGCGCTGGGCCGCGGGCCAATGCAGGGATATTCCCCGATCCATCTCCGTTGTCGCCGTGGCATTTGCCGCAGCGAAATTGATACATTGATTTAGCTTTGGGCGAGGGCGCACCTTGGTAGGGATTCTTCAGGTTTTTCTCGGCAGCCGGCGCGTTGTGGAACGCGGCGTTCGGGCCCTGAGGACCGGAAAACGCGAGAACGGCCATTCCAGCGGATGCCGCCAGCGAACATGTAAGAATTTGAGTCATCAGTTTCAAGATCGTCCTCCTCAAGTAAGGTGCCACGAAGCCTGAACATTAATTAGATTATTTCGAAAGCTCTTAGTCGCAAGAATTCGATGCAAAGCCAACTACAGTCGAATGCATTAGCCGAGTCGATCGAGATAGTGCACTTCGCTCATTTCCCGCAAGCGCACCGTGGCGCTCTCCGCCGTGATGTCACGCTGCGGTGTGGCGAGCATTTCGTAACCGACCATGAATTTCTGAACGGTGGCAGAACGCAAGAGTGGAGGAAAATAGTGCGCGTGAAAATGCCACTCGGGGTGCGGTTGCCCGTCGGTGGGCCGCTGATGAAAACCCATCGAATAGGGGAACGAAGTCTCAAATAGATTGTCGTAGCGAATCGTGGCGCGGCGAAGAATGTCGGCGAGGTCGATTTGTTCGGCCGGCGTCAAGTCTTCGAGAGCACCCACATGGCGGCGGCTCAGAATCAGCGTTTCAAATGGCCAGAGCGCCCAGAACGGCACGACAACGACGAATGAGCTGTTCTGGCAAACGATGCGCTCGTTGCTTTCCATCTCGAGCGCCAGATAGCGGCAGAGGAGACACTCCCCTTCGCGCGCGAGAAAATCTTCCTGTGATGATTGCTCTTTTGCCGGAAGATTTGGCAACTCCGAATTAGTCCATATCTGGCAATGCGGGTGGGGGTTGCTCGCGCCCATCAGATCCCCCCGGTTTTCAAAAATTTCGACGTACTGAATCCACGGCACGGCGGCGAGATTGCGGGCCTGATCCACCCACATCCGAACGACGGCTTCGATTTCCGCGGGGTTCATGCGCGATAGTGTCAAATCGTGGCGCGGCGAGAAGCACCCGACGCGGCATACGCCCGGCGCCGATTGAGCGGAAATCAAATTTTCGACATTGGCAATCGCCGACGGCGTTTCCGGAAGTAGCGCGGGGAAATCATTGTCGAAGACAAACGTGCCGGAATATGCGGGATTGCGTTGACCGCGAGCGCGAGAATTGCCCGGGCAGAGGTAGCAATCGGGATCGTATTGCGCGCGCGGCGGTTCGGCGACTCTTTCGACCTTGCCCTGCCACGGGCGCTCGGCTCGTTGCGGAGACACGAGAACCCAATCGCGCGTTAGCGGATTGAAACGCCGGTGAGGAGCGTCCTTGAGATCTTTCCAATTCATTCCTGAGATCCTGGCGAGAACGAGGTCATCTTCAATGAATCGGTGACCGTCCCTGCTGGCCCCGCAGGCGCCCAAACGTAAATCTCGGGCATCAGTTTGGCAGCGTTTTCATAAGCCACACCGATTTCTTTGCGGAATTCAGCTGTGAAACGGGAGTCGACGAGGTTGATGGTGCAGCCTCCAAATCCGCCGCCTGTCATCCGCGCACCGAGGATGCCTTTCTGTTTATTCGCCAGCTCAACCATCAAATCGAGCTCGGGACAACTCACTTCATAGAGATCCCGGAGACTCGCGTGGGATTCAGCCATTAGACGGCCAAACATGGCGACGTCTCCGCGTTTCAGCGAATCGCCCGCTTCGATCACTCGCGCGTTCTCCGAAACGATGTGCAAAGCGCGGCGATAGATGATTTCCGGAAGCATCGATTTGTGGCGCGCGAGCTGCTTGAACGAAACATCGCGCAACGCACGAACTCCCGGGAGAGCGCGAGACAAAATTCGGACGGCCTCCTCGCAATCGGCGCGACGCCGATTATATTCGCTGGACGCCAGAGCGTGTCGCACCATTGTGTTGCAGATGACGAGATCCACGTTTTTCGGAATCGGCATCGGCTTAAACTCGAGTGAGCGGCAATCGAGCAGAATCGCGTGCCCCTCCTTGCCAAAGAGACTCGCGAATTGATCCATGATTCCGCAGCGCATACCGACAAAATCGTTTTCCGCCTGCTGGCAAATGCGCGCAACTCTCGTATGATCCGCATCGAGGCCTGCAAGACGTAACAAAGCGCAGGCCGTCGCGACTTCGATTGCCGCCGAGGAACTGAGTCCCGCGCCGATTGGGACTTCTCCCTGAATGAGCAAGTTCGCGCCGCGAATTTTCAGTCCCGCGCGCTCAAGCATTACTGCGACGCCAATCGGATAATCACTCCACGATTTCGTCGGCCGCAAACTTGTAGACTCGAGATCCACCTCGACCGTCTCGCGGAAATTCTCCGAGCGCAATACGAGGCTTCGATCATCGCGTGCGTTTGCGGCAATCCAGCAGTAAGCCCCGATGGCCGCAGGCATCACGAAACCGTCATTGTAGTCGGTGTGCTCGCCGATCAGGTTCGTTCGGCCCGGCGCGCGAAAGATTTGCGCGTCCGTTTTGAAGCGCGAGCGGAATAGTTCACGCAGATTCGATCCATTCGTCATTCTGTGGTGTTAAACCATGAGCGAGCGGCGAGCGTAACTGAGCGCCCAGCCAAGCCGCAAGCGAATGTTGGGACGGTGCCGCTTTGGCCATCCACATTTTCGAGTTTAATTTCCAGAATTCGGCGGATAAGCGGAAGCCGGTCAGGAGCTGGTTAGCGAAAGAGCGATGGGGTATTGATATAATCGACACACTATTTAGCACTGTGCCAAATTGAACAGTTGTTAACACCCTCCCGACCGCACAGTCCCAAAAGAGGAGTCCTCACAGGTTTCACTCCCCGACGCGGAAATACTGCGGTGGCTTTAGAGGACACGAAGGCGGCTTTATATGTCAAACCTGACCCATAATGACCCACATCAAAATAATCAAGGCTTTGCCACTCATCGAGTCGCCGCCCATCGGCGACGGATCGTGCGAATTCTCTTCGTGGACGACAAGAAGTCCGACGTCGAACTCTGCTTGAATGAGCTCAAAAGGCTGGATTTCGCAGTCTCCGCGGATTGCGTTCAAGTCCCAGTTGAATTCGGGAAACGATTGCGGACCCAGTCCTATGACGTGATCGTATGCGATTACTCCATGCCCCGTTGGACGGGAATGGAGGCGCTCGAATACCTGCATCAAGAGAAGCAGGAGATTCCGTTCATCCTGGCTACGCACCCGCTCGAAGACGACATGACCGAGTCATTTATCCTCAAGGGAGCCTTCGATTGCGTCGATAAGAATCGATTGAATCGCTTGCCGCTGGCTATCGCTTTGGCAGTAGAGGAAAAAACCCGGCGCGAGGAGCGGAATCACGCGGAGAAGCAATTGCGGCACTCGGAAGCCCACTATCGAGCTCTGGTGGAGAACCCTACGTATGGCATCTGTCATTTCGACGCGGACGGCCGGTTCCTCGATGTGAATGAAGCGCTTGTGGCAATGCTCGGTTACGGATCCAGAGGCGAATTGATGGCAGTTAACCTAGCGACGGAAATCGTTCGCGATCCTATCGAGCGGGGACAACTCTTCGAATCCTATCGACAGACAGGCCACGTGGATTTGATCGAAGTCGAATGGAAGCGAAAGGACGGAACGCCGATGAAGGTTCGGCTCAGTGGCCAGCAAGTGGGTGTTGAAGAAGGCGCACCGGAAGGCTGCGAGATCATTGCGGAAGACGTCACCGCACACTGCGCACTCGAGGATCACCTGCGGCACGTGGCAGCGACTGACGCGTTGAGTGGATTGGCAAATTTCCGCAAGTTTTCAGAAACACTGGAATCCGAATTGAAACGTTCAGACCGAACGGCACGCGCCTTTGCCGTACTTTTTTTTGATGTGGATGGAATGAAGCGGATCAACGACAACCATGGTCATTTAACAGGCAATCGGGCGCTCTGCCGTCTGGCCGATATTTTTCGGTTCTGCTGCCGATCGATTGACACTCCGGCACGATACGGCGGCGATGAGTTTGCGATTATTTTGCCCGAGACCGGCGCGACAGAGGCTGACGCGGTCAAACGGAGGATTTGCGAGCGGCTCTCCAACGATCGTGAGAAACCTCTGCTTTCAGTGAGCGTTGGCAGCGCGGTCTATCCGGAGAACGGCACAACGGTCGAAACACTGCTGTCCGCCGCGGACAAATCTCTTTATGCGATGAAAGCGGAGAGCTCGAAAGCAGATCATGGCGGCCAGGCCGCTTAAAAGCATTTCCAAATTGTTCGAAGTGCCCGAGAGCATTCGGGCTACAGCCAATCCATAGGACAGTTGACCAAAATCGGGCTCAAGCTTCTTGGTCTGAAGAAGGCTCGAAAAAAAAGGGGAATGCTTTGATGAGCGGGAGCAACACAGGTACGCGTATCAATTCGCAGAAGCGAAAAGCGCGGCGCGAAGCGAACGAGAAAATCCAATATTTGTTGGGCGCGGAGGAGCATCTCGTTCAAACAATTTTTACCCGTGCGCCCTTACCAAAGGTGCTCAATGGAATCTGCAGCACGCTGGATTGTCAGATTGGCGGCGTGGTCTCGCTGATTTCGCTGAGCGCGATCGACAAATGCGATAGTGCCACAATTAGCCTGAACGCAGCGCTTTTCGGGTTGTTCATTTTCCATTCTGGCCGCGTTCTTGCTGAAAACAACAAGCAGCTTGGATGCCTCAAGATGTACACCAGCGTTCCACGACAGCCCACCGCCAAGGAACTTCAATTGATCGAGCGGGCAAAGTGCGTGGCCGCAATTGCAATCAAGCTCGAAAATGAGACGAAACAGTAAGGCACTTTTCGGAAGCCTCGAGACTGGCCACATCAAGGACGTGCGCTCGGATGGACGGCTTTCGTGACGTAGTCTTCGAGAGAGCACCCGATCCCCCGCCTGGAAGTCGATCCCGCTGTCGCGATAGTCCTTTCCATTCGATCTGAAAGAGTGCGCCACGGAAAGAGTGTTCAAAATTGAACAGATTAGAGAATGGAGCGGTTTTAGGATAGACGCAGACTGAGAGGCGCAATGGCGAAAGATTCACACCAAAGAGCTGCCGAATTCCACGATCAAGCAGCGCACGCGCACCGTACTGCGTCCGCGCATCACGACAAAGAAGACCACGAGACCGGACATGAACATTCAAGACAGGCGCTGGAACATGCCAATAAGGCTTACCAGGCGACGCTGGAAGCTCATTGGGAATCTGTGAAGTCAGCCGATCACTCAAAGTCATAGGCATGCGTGGCTCCCGCCAAAGTGGCGCGACTCACGAAAGGCATGAACCAGATGGGTTCGCACCTCAAAGGGTTTTCTTCAGGCGCAAGCTTAGGCGGCAAGGTCTCGCGTTATCGGAACAAACAAAACATCTACACGCAAGGAGCGCCCGCAAATACGCTGTACTACATTCAAGCGGGAGGCGTGCGCCTCACGACGGAATCGAAATATCAACCTTCCGCTGTTACGACGATCCTGGGAGCAAATGATTTTTTTGGCGAGCTTTGCCTGGCAGGCTATCCCTTGCGCATATCCACGGCAGTCGCGTTGACGGCCAGCTCCATACGCATCATCCAGCGGGACAAGATGCTCGCGATGCTTCGCAAAAAGAATACAACGTCAAATTCGCTGGTGGCCTACCTCCTCTTCAGCGTTAAGAAATATCAAGATCATGTCGCGGACCTACTGACATCAACTGCCGAACAAAGGCTCGCGCGCGTGCTTCTGCGCCTGGCGCACCTGGATGAGAAGGGCCCGTCCGTCGTTGAGATCCCGATCTTGAACCACCAAGTCCTGGCGGAGATGGTCGGGACGACCCGCCCACGAATTAATTTGTTCATGAATCGATTTAGGAAACAGGGATTCATCAACTACGACGGCGGATTGGAAGTGCGCCAATCGCTCCGAAAAATTCTTCCGAACAGCTAGAGACGGCCGGTAATCGTCCGAATGTTCGAGGTTACTGGATTTCAGCTTTAGTCCAGGCAGGCAACACCCGCCAGCGGCTGTCACCAAAGCAAACTAAACATTCCAGCGCTCGGCTGCGTATCAACTGATGCAGTCTGGCGACTGACACGTTTGGCACACGGGTGCTGCTGCGAGCCCGATTGCGAACGCAGATTTCC
Source organism: Candidatus Acidiferrales bacterium (assembly GCA_049279675.1). Lineage (GTDB taxonomy): Bacteria > Acidobacteriota > Terriglobia > Acidiferrales > UBA7541 > Palsa-147. The sequence goes on along the minus strand of JBAPOP010000154.1, from coordinate 55,017 downwards.
CGGCCGGGAGGTTTGGAGCATGGCAACGTTTAACGATCATCTCAGGCAGGTGCTGCGCAGACTCAGCCGCGCGCCGCTCTTTACCGCAATCACTCTGATCACGCTGGCCGTGGGCGTCGGCGCGAACACGGTGATCTTCAGCGTCCTCGAAGGAGTGCTGCTGAAACCTTTGCCATATCCACACTCGGAACAGTTAATCGGCGTGTGGCACACGGCGCCGGGCATCGGCATCAAGGATTTGAACATGTCGCCGTCGAATTACTTCATCGATCGCGAGCAAAGCACCACGCTTGAAGACATCGGGTTGTATTCGGGCGACTCATTTAGCGTCACCGGGACGGGCGAACCGGAGCAAGTGGTAGGGCTCGACGTCACCGATGGCACGCTGCCGATTCTCGGTGTAACGCCCGCGCTGGGAAGATTGTTCACTCGCGAAGACGATGCGCCCGGCTCGCCGGAAACCGCACTGCTATCCTACGGATTCTGGCAGCAGAAATTCGGCGGTGCGGCCTCCGCGATCGGGAGTTCCATCACGGTGAACGGAAAACCGCGCGAAATCATCGGCGTCTTGCCGCGTGGATTTCATTTTCTGAACTATCAAGACCCCGCACTTGTCGTGCCCTTCAAGTTCGACCGCAACAAATTAACGCTCGGGAATTTCAGCTATCAGGCTCTTGCACGTCTCAAGCCGGGAGTGACAATCGCGCAGGCTAGTGCGGACATCGCGCGACTGCTTCCGATTATCACTCGCAGTTTCCCCGCGCCGCCGGGCTTCAGCGTCAAGCTCTTCGAAAAAGCGCAAATCGGGCCAAACTTGCGGCCGCTGAAGCAGGATGTTGTCGGAGATGTGGGCAACGTCTTATGGGTTTTGATGGGCTCGATCGGCATGGTGCTGCTGATCGCATGCGCGAACGTCGCGAACTTGCTTCTCGTGCGCGTTGACGGACGCCGCCAGGAATTAGCCATTCGTACCGCCCTGGGCGCTGGATGGAAGCGAATCGCGAGTGAATTGTTATTCGAGAGCGTAACACTCGGCCTGATGGGCAGCCTGCTCGGATTAGCGCTCGCCTATGGAGCATTGCGCGTGCTTGTGGCGATGGCACCCACGGGCCTCCCGCGAATCCACGAAATTGGCATCGACATTCCTGTGCTGCTGTTTACGTTCGCGATCGCACTTTTTTCAAGCCTGCTGTTTGGCTCGATTCCGGTGTTCAAGTATGCCGGCGCGCATTTGAATACGGGCCTCCGAGAGGGAGGACGCACGCTCAGCCAAAGCCGCCAGCAGCATCGCGCGCGAAATGTTCTCGTGGTGGTGCAAGTGGCTCTCGCGCTTTTGTTATTGATTTGTTCGGGGCTGATGATCCGGACATTTCGCGCGTTAATGCACGTTTCGCCAGGGTTCTTCGCGCCGGAATCGGTGCAAACGTTTCGGTTCTTCGTCCCGGACACGCATGTACCGGATTCCGAGCGTGAGCGCGTCGTACGCATGGACGAGGAACTCCTCAACAAGCTCGCGGCAATCCCGGGCGTGTCATCAGCGAGCTTCTCGACGGCTATTCCGATGGATGGGAACAGTTCGAACGATCCTATCTTCGCGCAAGACCGCGCATATGCAGAAGGCGAGCTTCCGCCTCTTCGACGATTCAAATTCGTTTCGCCCGGATCATTCGCGACGCTGGGCACTCCGCTCATCGCGGGGCGAGATCTAACCTGGACGGACACCTACCAGAAATTGCCCGTCGCGATAGTCTCCGAGAATTTCGCGCGCGAATATTGGCGCGATGCCAGCAACGCGCTGGGCAAACGAATCCGCGTCGGCACTAACGACGACTGGCGCGAAATCATCGGAGTCGTTGGGGACGTGCACGACGATGGCGTGAATCAACCAGCGCCCACCACTGTCTACTGGCCCATCATGATGGACCGGTTTGAAGGCCAAAGAGAAATGCTGCGCCGCGGCATTGCTTTCGCGATTCGCAGTCCGCGGGCGGGATCGCAGGCCTTCTTGAATGAAATTCGCCAAACCGTCTGGTCGGCTGATTCGAACGTGCCGGTGGCTGATGCTCACACGCTCGGCCACTATTACACGAGATCGATGGCGCGCACCTCGTTCACGCTGATCATGCTCGGAGCGGCCGGAGGCATGGCTCTACTGCTCGGGATCGTTGGAATTTATGGCGTGATCGCGTACTCGGTGTCGCAGAGGACGCGCGAGATCGGCATTCGAATGGCGCTCGGCGCGCAGCGAAAGTCGCTCGTTGCGATGTTCGTACGCCAGGGATTGTGGTTGACCGGTATCGGCGTCGCGTGCGGCCTCGTCGCCGCTTTCGCCGCCATGCGCCTGATGTCAGCGCTGCTGTTCAACGTCAATCCGGTCGACCCATTTACGTATTCGGCAGTAGCAATCGGCGTCGTCGCCACTGCTTATCTCGCTTGCTATTTACCTTCCCGACGGGCGGCAACGGTCAACCCCGTCGACTCGTTGCGGGCAGAGTAGATGTCGCGTTCCAATTAGGAACGCTGAACGGCGGATACCCGCGATTAAAATTCGCAGCCCGTCAAGTGCTGTTTAATATTGGACAGTCATTTAATTCGTGCTACCCTGTCGTATCGTGCCTTCTGCAGTTCGAAGAATATCATCCGGCCTCCGCCGCTCTCCTCGAAAAGCGAAATCGAGAAATCATGCGTTCGATGTGAAGATGTTTCTTGAGTCGACAGGTCTGGGGAGAAAAGTTGGCAAGTTTCAGAGGAAAGAAACTGTTTTCGCGCAGGGCGATTCCGCGAAGACCGTCATGTACATTCAAGATGGCGGCGTGAAGCTTACAGTCGTGAACGAGTCGGGTAAAGAAGCAGTCGTGGCAATTCTCGGACCGGGCGATTTTTTTGGAGAAGGCTGCCTGGCGGGCCAGTTGATTTGCAAGGCGACGGCGACCGCGATTGCGCCCACCACTGTGCTGGTCATTGAGAAAAACGAGATGAATCGCGTCCTTCACGGCGAACACGAGTTCTCCGACCGCTTTATTGCCTACATGCTGGCACGAAACATTCGCGTCGAAGAGGATCTGATCGACCAGCTTTTCAATTCGACCGAGAAACGGCTGGCGCGCACCCTCCTGCTGCTGGCGCGTTATGGCGCGCAAGGCCATCCTCAAAAGGTTCTTGGCAAAGTGTCGCAAGAAACGCTCGCGGAAATGATCGGCACGACGCGGTCGCGCGTCAATTTTTTCATGAACAAATTCAGAAAGCTTGGCTTTATCAAATACAACGGCGAGATCAAAATCGACAATTCCCTCCTCAGTGTGGTTCTGCACGACTGACGAAGTGCCTCAAGACTTCTAACCGACAAGCTCATTCGCTTTAAATTAACTTTGCCTGAGTATTCTGCAGGGTAGAGTCGCGATTTAACCAAGCTCGCGACTCCCATGGCCGTGGGGGATCAACGTAGACGCAACGGTTCACCGCCTTGCCGGTGAAGTCACGCGACCGCGCGGAACCATTTCCGAACTGGAAATGGGGCGATCCCAAATCGGCACTCGACGAAGGATTCACACCAGACTGTTGTTGATATTAAAGAGAGTGCTTGCCGTTCAACTCTGGAACACAAACTGCATTCATTCCTTCGGCTCATAAAAATCGGTAGCGCGCGCAATAAGGAGGCTCGCTGATGGCTGTGGGAAATGCGATTGGAACACTCGCGCGGCAGGTAGATCGCCGTTTCGGAATTCGGGCGTGGTTAAGAGGAGAGCCGCGGCCGCCTGCCGGCGGATTTGACTTGGACGGCGAAAAACTATTGGACTGGGGATGGATCTGCGTAAACCTGCCACGCGGGCAAAAGAAGGCGCTGGAAGTGGGTTGTGGAGAATCACCGGTGATTCCCGCCATGCTCGCGCTCGGATACGAGGTCGTGGGTATCGACTTTCAAGACCGTCTCGCTAACCTGGTGTCGGGCTTTACTTTGCTACGAGGTGATTTCAACCAACTCACACTCAATTCGGAGTTCGATGTTGTCGTTGCATGTTCCTCAATTGAGCATATCGGGCTTTCCGGCCTGTATGGATCCGCTGAAGATCCGTTTGGAGATTTGAAAGCAACGAAGAAAATTCTGGATCTTTTGGTCGTAGGAGGGCTGCTTTTCTTGACGATACCCGTGGGGCGCGATGCCGTTCATAAGCCGTGGCACCGGGTGTACGGCAAAGAGCGACTTCCGTCATTATTGAGCGGATTCGAGATCGTTCATCAGCGGTTTCTCAGCAAGGAGCCGAATGCGCCATGGCGAGAAACCAGTTTCGAGCGGGCCCTTGAGCAACCGGTAGACCTTCGGCGTTACGCGCTCGGCGAATTGATTCTACGCAAGCCGGCATAAAACTTGCGACCGACTCCGGCGGTCGTTAAACGATTTACTCGAAACATGGTGCGCCGGGACCGGTTTCGAACAATTCGCAAATTCGTATTGAGTGCGTTAGGTCGCGCGCGCTTCCAGCAGGTGATCCTGCTGCGCGTCTCGTAGAATCTTCCGCAGCTGCATTCGAGCCCGGCGCATTCGCGTCTTCACTGTGCTGACGGACAGCCGGCCGATTTGCGCCGTCTCCGTCGTGGAGAGATTCTCCAGCACGCGCATCGTGAAGACCTCGCGATAGATCGGACGAAGCTGACAAAGAGCGTACTTCAGCAATTCTCTGAGTTCCGTCCGGGCGTACGCGGCTTCCGGGCTCTCGAATGGCGACGAGAGATTGAACTTCACGCCCGAGGCGTCGTCCGGATTCATGAAATCTTCGAGTGGCACATGGAGCGCGTCGCGCCGCTTGCGAAGGCACATTAATGCCTCGTTAATCGCGATACGCGAGATCCACGTCGTGATGCGGGAACGGCCTTCGAATTGGTTGACGTGAGTGTAAGCCTTCAACAAAGCCTCCTGTTGAACATCTTCGGCGTCTTCCTTCGCTCGCGTGATGCGATACGCCAGACGGAAGGCGCATTGCTGGGAGTTTTTGAGATCGCGATTGGAAATCTCGCCGCTTTCGGCGCTTTCGAGGCTTTCGGCTTCGGCGTTACGCCGCACAACAGCATAGTTGCGCTTTAGGCGCGGCGCTGGCGCTGCGGTTCGCGTTGAAGCGTAGGCCGATGGTCCGAAGGTTGTGTCGCTCACGAATCACCTCGTTTCTTATGGCGCAATCTCGAGAACGAAATTGCCGTTTATCCACATCGCCCGAGCTGGTGATGGAACCTGCTTCCACGAACCGGGTTAGGCCGGGCCGCTGACTTTATGTCAACGGCCCGACATCAGTGCTGCGTGATCTCACGGCCGCATTCGCGCGTGACACTCGCGCTTGCCTACATCAGCGACTGTGACCCGCCGCTCCGCGGGCCTTTTCGTCATTCGTGTCGTTAAGGGGCTGATCTGCCGGCGATTCGAGCCGCAGGTTCTTCGTGAATTCGTCCACCTGCTTCTGTGCTTCCTCCTTGATGATGCCGTAGCGCTCCTGGATCTTTCCGATCAGTTGATCCCGCTTACCGCTGATGACGTTCAAGTCGCTGTCGGTCAGCTTTCCCCATTTTTCCTTTACCCTTCCCGATACCTGCTTCCACTTGCCTTCGACTTGATCCCAGTTCATGAAAACCTCCCATGGATTCGCCAGCACCCGCCCGGGACTTTCATCGGCCCATGGCGTGGCCGGCAGTTAAATCTGCTGCGTTCAGGAAACCACAAACGCAGGCCGGCAGAAAATACAGGGAACTACTCAGCTCGGGTGGGAGGCTTCGGTAGGGCAGATTGGCTCGATACTATCGACTGAAGGCATGGACGGGCCTTGATTCGGGCTAGAGCAGTTCGGGGAAGTACGGTTTATCTTCCGAGAGACTTCGGACAGCGGGAATCAGAAACCGGCCGGAGTCTGACTTAAGAACAAATCCGAGCGCGCCTGCACTGTGTGCCTGCCGTCGAAGCTCTGGAAACTCGTACAGCGTCATGATTAAGATGCGAATCTGGGGCGCCACGCGCACGATTTCGCGAGTGGCCTGAAAACCATTCCTCTTCGGCATCATTATGTCCATGACGATAATGTCGGGCGACAGTTCACGCGCCTGGCGGACGGCCTCTTCGCCGTTCTCTGCCTCGCCGCACACTTCCCACCCGCTCTCTGATTGAAGGATATCCCGGAGGGTGCTTCGTACCGATTCATTGTCATCTGCCACGAGGATTCGCAATGCTCCCATACTCCCTCGGTCTGCGAAACGTGCGCTTTCGCATTACTGAGACGACTAAAGCAGGAAGGGAGCCAGCACACAATACAGCAAGGGGTGTATGGACACGGTGAACGATACGTTAGCTCGGAGCGAGCTATGCTTGGATGATTTGGCTGCGAATGGCATATCGAACCAGCTCGCTGACGGAGTGGCAATTCAGGCGCCGCATGATGTTGGCACGATGGGTTTCCGCCGTCTTGACGCTGAGTCCCAGTGCGGCGGCGACCTCCTTGCTGCTTTTGCCCTCGGCGAGAAGCTGTACGATCTCGCGTTGACGCGGGGTCAGTCGTCCGTTCGCAGATTCAGTATCTTCGGGTTGAGTTTTTTTATTCAGATAACCGTCGAGAATCATTTGCGCGACTTTTGAAGTAAAGAACGTCTTGTTACGGCGCAAGGCATCCACGGCCGCCACCAGATCTCGACTCGCATCAGTTTTCAAAAGATATCCCCGCGCGCCGGCATCTAGCACCTGGCGAATTAGAGGGTCCGACTCGTGCATTGTGAGGATCAAGACCTTCGTCCGGCTAGCGGCCTTTAAGATCTGGCGAGTCGCTTCGAGTCCATTCAACGACGGCATGCCTATGTCCATCACCGCGATGTCCGGCTTCAGCTCGCTCGCCTTCTTGACCGCTTCCCTGCCGTCATTCGCCTCTGCCTCCACTTTCCATCCAGGTTGTTCTTCCAGCAGCGTCCGCAATCCCTTTCTGACGATTTCATGATCATCCGCAACTAGCAGTCGCAGCTCTCCCATTCGTCACCTCCAAAGGAAATGTGGCTCGCACCACCGTTCCCGGCTTTCCCGGCTCGATTTGTAACTCGCCTCCGAATTGCCGAACCCGCTCGCGCATTCCTGAGATTCCCACTCCCAATGCCTGAACTCCGTCTTGAATGCGATCCAGCGCGTCCGCGTCAATCCCACGACCCGTGTCTCTGATCTCGAGTGTGATTTTCCCATTCGCGACCGACACGCGGACACGCGCCGTTGCACTCTCCGCGTGACGATGAATATTCGTAAGGGCCTCCTGGACGATTCGGAATAGCGTGGTGCCTAAATCCCGAGGAAGTCCGTCGATTTCGTCGCTGATGTCGAGCGCAACCTTGATGCCGCTCCGCTCGCCAAATCCTTCGACGTACCAGCGGAGCGCCGGCTCGAGGCCGATCTCGTCGAGTAGCGGCGGATGCAAGAGGTAGGAGATAGTTCGCACGTCGGAAGCGCACTGGTTCGAGAGCGACAATCCTTCTGCAAGCGATTTCCGTGCCTCCGGCCCAAGTTTGCCGGCATCCCGGCTAATCACGTCCAGATTCATTCGAAGTGCGGCGAGGCATTGTCCGGTGCTGTCGTGAAGCTCACGGGAAATTCTACGGCGCTCTTCATCCTGAAGCCGTATCAGCCGGTGAGAAAGCGCGCGCAACGATGCTTCGGCCTGTTTACGTAGCGTGACGTCGCGCAGGGAAACAAGATGCCGCCCCGGAAGAAAATTTGCTTTTCTGCTGAATGTAACTTTTCTCTTGCTGCCGTCGGAGCGGCGAATTTCCCCGTCGCCTCGCTGCGCGCCGTCATTTAGAAACGAGCTCCAATCGTTCTCGAACTGCGCTTTGCTCTCCGGCGGAAGAAAATCGTCGAGCCGGCATGTCTTGAGCTCTTCTTTGCCTTTTCCAAATAGCTCGAGCGCCGAACGATTGGCATCGAGGATATTGCGTTCCCGATCCAACACAATCACTGCGTCGAACGTGTTTTCAAAAATGGCCAGGAGTTGATCTTCGCGATCGCGGAGCGCTTGTTCGACCCTCATGCGTTCCGCAAGATCCACGAGCAATTGCCGGTTGGTTTCGCTCAATTCTTGGATTTGGTCGAGCATCAGTTCCCCCGCGAGACCCCTGCTGCCCAGCACCGCAAATCAGCTGTCAAATTCAGTTCAGTCTGTGAGACTCCATCTTCGGGAGCCCGGTTTCAGCGGAATAGCCGAAAATCCTCGCGCGACAAACTCGTTAGAAGGAAATGAAGTATGAAAACCGAAAGCGAAGATGCCAATCATTCTCTCTGGCATTCTCCTTGGACTATGCCTGCATCGCAGTCATTTCATGCAAGTTTCGAGCCAGCCCGTAAATAAATTTCAAATTCCGCGCATTCTATTGATTATCAATCGCTTATAGGCCCGCTTGAATCCTGCTACATGCCCATTATCAAAAATGATTGCCGGAAAATATTACATGGGCGTGGTCGGGGACTGCGCGGCTGATGCACGAAAACTTTCGAAGTCTCAGAGGTAAAGTTCGGAAGATTTCAGGAAGGCGCACAGCGTTTGGTTTCGTTGGAGATCACTATCGAATGGGAAATGTGAATTTCTATTCTTTTCTCGAACCGCGCGAGATCTGAAATCTCATTGCGCGCTACACGATATAACCAGAGGCTATAAGGTCTTCGCAGTATGGATGATTTTCGCGCTGCGGCGTAAAACCGCAACGAGCCGGATTGAATCGAATTCGAACAGAAAAGATTCCGAGCTTCATGTTCTGAGTAAAGGCGAGAAGTCAGATTCCAAGGAGGTCACATGTTGCGTTGGGCGCTGGCGTTTTTCGTAATCGCGATCATTGCTGCGGTTTTCGGCTTCGCGGGTATCGCGGTAGCGGCGGCCGGAATTGCGAAACTGCTTTTCTACGTTTTCTTGATTTTGTTCCTCGTCGCGTTGTTGGGCGGTCTCGTCCGGCGGACTTGAACGTGCCGATGTTTGAAGCCGGCGTTTCGAGGCTGATGCCCGGCACGACTTACGAATTCGGAACCTTGATAAAGGAGGGTTCATGCGGCCCGCGACACTAATCGCAATCGTCCTGGTGGCGATCGGAATCATCTCGCTCGGCTACCAGGGAATCACGTACACGACGCAGAAGAAAGTCGTGGATATCGGACCGATCCAAGCCACGAAGCAAGAGCACAAAACCATTCCGCTGCCGCCGATCGTCGGCGTAATAGCGCTCATCGGTGGTGTCGTCGTGCTTGCCACGGAGCGCCGGACGTCTTGACTATCGATGCAATTTCGCGCACCGAAGAGAAGTGAAGGAAGGGCTGAACTTACACAAGGAGGCGAGGCTTTATGAAGAGAGGCATGATCGTTTTGACGGGGATACTTGCATTGGCCATGACATCGAACGCGAAAGATCCGAACAGCAACACCAACGCCAAAGATGAAGTAGCGAGGCTTCAAAATTCCGGGAAGGTCATGCAGGAAATTCTGAATGTTCCGGACGACATTCCCCGGGATCTGCTAGATAAGGCGAGGTGCGTCGTGGTGATGCCGTCGGTGCTTAAGGCGGCTTTCGTGGTCGGCGGAAGCTATGGGCGCGGCACGATGGTATGCCGCACGGGCAAGAACTTCTCAGGCTCGTGGGGTGCACCAGCAATGTACGCGTTGGAAGGCGCGAGCGTAGGATTTCAGATCGGCGGCGAAGCCACTGATTTCGTATTTCTCGTGATGGATAATCGCGGCGCCAGTAGCTTGCTACATAGCAAGGTGAAACTGGGCGGCGACGCTTCGGCCGCAGCGGGCCCGGTTGGGCGCTCGGCGGAGGCCGACACCGACGCCTACATGCGCGCCGAAATCCTCACGTATTCGCGCGCTCGCGGCGTCTTCGCGGGCGTTTCGCTGGAAGGCTCAACGCTTCGTCCGGACGGTGATGCGAACCGCAACCTATACGGTCGAGACGTGTCGGCATCAAACATCATCGCTGAGGGCAGCGTGCAAGCTCCTCCTGCGGCGAATGATCTGATTGCGACACTCGACAAGGCATCCCCACAGTTGAAGTCCTAACACCCCGCAAGTCACCAACCTCACGAGAGGCGAGTCGCACCCACTCGCCTCTCCTGCCTTTTTTTCTTATGCACCAGTCTCACGATGGCTTCGAAACTGATGCAAAGAGCGAGGGCGATGAAGCAGGCGCTTACAATCCTCAGCGCGATTCTTTCGCGTCGTTTTCGCTTCGGGTTTTCTTGAACGATCGCCACACGCCAAAGTAACGCGCTGTCGGAGGCCACTTCGATCGGACTATCGAAGCAGAGCCCGATCATCGAGACGCTACCGGCGAGTATGCCCGGTACGACCGCTACCAGCGCCTCGACGCTGTTCCAGGCGATGGTGAAATATTCGAGCCTTCTTTCTCTGTCCGTGGCTTTTCGGTGACTCTTGACCGTTGCGGTCGACTCGCGCCTAGAATACAACGCAGTCATCATCCGGTCGCAGTGCGTACGAAGCCGGGAAACTAAGAGAGAGCTCGATAGTAGGAAGCTTCGCTTTGCCGGCATGGGTGGGACTGCAGCGGATCAAATCGTTTCAAGCAGAGAACGCCGATGAAAAAAACCGGCGGCGAGACCACGCCGGTATTCGCGAACTTGCGGAGAATTGAATGCCTCAATCGCACGGAAAGGAGCCGGCTATCAAACATCGCGCGCCTCTAGAAAATCCGCCCAATCTTATTCTTCGCCTTGGCCCTGGATTGATCACGGGCGCCGCCGATGACGACCCGAGCGGCATCGCAACGTACTCCCAAGTGGGCTCGCAGTTTGGCATGGGAATGTTGTGGACCATGCTGTTTTCATTTCCGCTCATGGCTGCGATACAGGAAATTTGCGCTCGCCTAGGACGAATTACCGGCGCGGGAATTGCTGAGAATCTTCGCAAGCACTACCCGAAACCGGTTCTCTACGGGCTTGTTTCATTGCTCTGCATGGCCAATATTTTCAATCTCGGTGCGGACGTGACGGCGATGGGCGCGGCCGCTCAACTTGTCTTCGGGGGCTCGCTGAACGCATATGTGCTCGCGTTCGGATTCATATCTCTCGTTCTTCAGGTTTTTGTGCCTTACAAAGAATATGTTCGCTATCTGAAGTGGCTCACCGTCGTGCTGTTCGCATATGTGGCGACGGCCTTCGTCGCACACGTTCCATGGAAAATGGCGATTCGCTCGACCGTCATCCCGTCAGTTTCATGGTCGGCAGAATACTGGATGGCTCTCGTCGCTGTGCTGGGCACGACCATCAGCCCCTATTTGTTTTTCTGGCAAACATCAGAAGAAGCGGAAGACGTGCGACTCAACAGGCACGAGCATCCGCTTAAGAACAGGCCGCTTGAGGCCATAGGACAATTTCGCCGCATTGCCATCGACACCAAAGTTGGAATGGGTTTTTCGAACCTGGTGGCATTCTTCATCATTTTGACGACGGCTGCAACATTGCACGTTGCGGGCGCCGCCGATCGTATCAAGACCTCCGCCGACGCTGCCAAGGCTTTGGAACCGCTGGCGGGGCACTTTGCTTTCCTGCTGTTTGCCTTAGGGATCGTCGGCACAGGACTGTTGGCAGTGCCCGTATTAGCCGGGTCCGCCGCTTACGCCGTCGCCGAAACATTCCGTTGGCGCGCGAGCCTGGAGAGCAAGCCACGCAAAGCGCCAAGATTTTATGCTGTACTCGTGGCAGCCACGATCATCGGAATCGCGCTGAACTTTCTGGGGATGGATCCGATACGCGCGCTTTATATATCCGCAGTGATTAATGGAGTGGTGGCCGTTCCGCTTATGGTGATGCTTATGATCATGTCCGCGAACGAAGCGATTGTGGGGAAGTTTTCGCTCTCGCGTTATCTGCGAGTTGCCGGCTGGATTGCCACGACGGTGATGTTTCTCGCATCCGCGGCTTTCATCGTGAGCGGAATTCGAGGTCTATTCTGAGTTTTGAATGCGACGGGTCGCGCCACCGTTGCGGCTTCGTAAGCACAGCAGCCGAAGAATCCCTGTAGCGACCGTTCGAACTTGCGGTAGTTCGTCAAAATCGCGAGCAATGCAGTGATCGTAATTGAGCGGGTAGTATCAAAGCTGGAGAAATTTCAAGCGGATGAAACTTTCGGCGAGGCATAGGCCGATTGGCCGATGCCCCGCCGGTTGCAGTTCTGACGTTAGCAAGAGTTAAGACTAGCCTCGCGGCTTTGACGGTGCAGCACGCGGGGCCGCCTGCTGTTTCTGTTGCAACTGCTGCGTCTGCTGAGCGTGCTTTTGCACCATTTGCTGCGTCTGTTGCTGGTGCTTTTGCTCAACCTGTTGCTGTCGAGCGTTGTCAGCGTTCTGCTTCGCAAGTTTTGCGTGCTCTTGATCCTGCTGCTTTTGGAGCTTCTCCCGATCCTGTGCTTGCTGCGCGTTTAGCTTGTCCTGCTGCTTTTGATATTTTTGGTCCACTTTCGGATTTCCCGTGTTAGGTGCGGCAGGATGCTCAATCGGCGGCAAGTCCTTGGGATGAACAGCCGTGGTTGGACGAGGAGTGTTGCTCTCCGGATGCTCAGCCGCACCGCCCTTTGCCGCAACAACTTCGCGGTCCTTGAAAGCTCCGGGCTTCGGCGTTGCGGCAACGGCAGGCGCTCCATGATTCGCAGAAAACCGTTCCCGCGGATCGGAGCGAGCCGCCTGCGCATGTTGAACCTGAAGCGCCACAGGAGCTACGTGCTTCTCATGCGCAAAGGCTTCTTCTCGCGCTGTTGGGCGCGCGGTTATTCCACCATTGCCGCCGTTGTAACTGACTCGGGTGACGGTGGTCTCGGTGATCCGCGTGTTGTAGACGTTGTGAATCACGGTCACGTTTATGTTGTTCACCGTGGTGTTATAGAAGAAATGCCCGTTGTCCCAACGTCCGCCCTCGTAGCCATGGCCGAAGTAGCCAAAGCCATAGTTGATTCCACCGTAGAATCCGACCTCAGGGCCCCAGTAGCCGTCGTAGAAAATAAATCCTTCGCCGCCCCAGCCCCAGTAAGCCGGAGTCCAGAAAAATCCAACTTCCGGAGCCAACACCCATGTACCCGGCACCCAATAATAATCGCCGTCACCCCAAGCCCAGTATCCAGGCGTCCAGATATAACCATCGCCGGGACAAATCGGCTGCTCGTACACGGGAAGTTCCGGTGGTGCAATTGTGATCGAAACGCCGACCTGCGCGAAACACGCCGTCGACACGAATAGCATCGCGATTGCCAGCAAAATTGAACGAACAAAACTGATGCGCATTAGCTCTCCTCTTGCAGACGACTCCGTCTGCTACCAGTTGCTCTTACTCCCGCGGGTTCCAGCATTCAATTCGTAAATTGGGGGCAAATTTCCACTCGAACAGCGTCAACATCCTACACGGGATACCAGTGTATTGCTTTGCAAAGTTCGTTTCCATCGGGTGATTTCTGTAGGATCGCGAGACCTGCGTTGTACGCCGCAGCTCCGGTCGGAACGCGTTGTGAATTCGCGCCTTGCAAAGGCGCGAGCGCTCCATCATATAATGTGGATGCAGTTGCTTTTATTTTGACGTCGGCGCCTTTCTCGCGTCTAGCCATGCGAGAAAATCCAAGTCCGGCCCGTTCCCTTGTTCGGTCGGAGGATTTACTTTGCTCGCTTCAAGGATTGCCACAGAAGTGTCGCTACCCTTGCTTCGCAGAGTCGTCATCGAAAATCTAGAACCGGAAATCGACGGCGGTAGATTTGCGATTAAACGCGTCGTAGGTGAGAGCGTTTCGGTGGAGGCAGACATCAATGTTGATGGCCACCACGTCGTGAGCGCCGTCGTGTGTTTCCGCAAAGCAAGCGAACGCGAGTGGAGCGAATCTCTCATGCGGCCGATCGGCAATGACCGCTGGCAAGGCTCGTTCCAAATCGCAGAGTTTGAGCCCTATCTGTACACCGTCCAAGCCTGGCTGGATTCCTACAAAACGTGGATACGCGACCTCGTCAAGAAGGCCGACGCAGGGCAAGATATTGCGCTCGATATTCTTACTGGCGCGGAACTCGCCAGTTCCGCTGCAACTCGAGCGCGAACTTCTGATGCTCAGAGTTTGATTGAGCTATCGGCCGAACTGAAGAAGCTGGCGTGCGCGGATCGTGAATCCGCGCTCAAATGCGTGCGCAGCGACGCGCTCGCGCAATTAATGCTGCGGTATCCTGACCGCAGCCGAGCCACCACGTATGAAAAGGAATTGCGGGTTTGGGTCGACCGCCCTAAAGCGCGATTCAGCAGTTGGTACGAGATGTTTCCTCGCTCCTGCACCGCGGATCCGCAAAAGCAGGGCACGATCCGCGATTGCATCAAGCGCCTGCAATACATCGCCGACATGGGTTTCGACGTCCTATATCTTCCGCCAATTCACCCGATCGGACGCGCGGGAAGAAAAGGCAAGAACAACAGCCTTCAGGTTGCAGCCGGAGATCCGGGTAGTCCGTGGGCTATAGGCTCCGTCGAGGGTGGACACAAGGCCATACATCCTGCGCTCGGCACTCTCGATGATTTCAAGCAGCTCCGGCAAAAGGCGCAGGCGCTCGGAATTGAGCTGGCCCTCGATCTCGCATTTCAGTGTGCGCCGGATCATCCCTACGTGAAGGAGCATGAGGAATGGTTCGAGCATCGTCCGGATGGTTCCATTCAATACGCCGAAAATCCGCCGAAGAAGTATCAGGACATTTATCCGATTGATTTTGAAAGCGAGCGCACCGCGGAGCTGTGCGAAGAACTCAAGAGCGTGGTTCTTTACTGGATTGAACAGGGAATCCGCACTTTCCGAGTTGATAATCCACATACCAAGCCATTCGGTTTCTGGGAGTGGCTGATCGTCGAAATTCATCGCGAGCAACCGGACGTCATCTTTCTCGCCGAAGCTTTCACGCGGCCAAAAGTGATGTACCGACTCGCGAAAATTGGTTTCACTCAGTCGTATACGTACTTCGCGTGGAAAAATACGAAGACTGAAATTACGCAGCTTTTCACCGAGCTCACGCAAACACCTGTCCGCGAATTCTTCCGTATGAATCTTTGGCCGAACACTCCGGACATCTTGACGGAATATCTGCAAACGGGGGGACCGCCGGCGTTTATCTCTCGTCTCGTCCTGGCCGCGACATTGGGCGCAAATTACGGGATTTACGGTCCCGCCTTCGAACTGTGCGAGAACCGGCCGCTGATGCGGGGCAGTGAGGAATATCTCGATTCGGAAAAGTATCAGATACGCGCGTGGGACATCGATCGATCAGACAGCCTCAAACCATTGATCGCTCGAATCAATAAGATTCGGCTCGGAAATCCTGCTCTGCAGAGCGATTGGAGCCTGAGATTTCACGCGCTCGACAACGATCGTCTTATCGCCTACAGCAAGTGGACCGAAGATCGCTCAAACGTCGTTCTCGTGATTGTGAATTTGGACCCACAGTACACTCAATCTGGGTGGCTGGACGTTCCGCTCGAAGAGTTTCGCATTGGGCCGCAGCAACGATTTGAAATCCATGACTTGTTGGACGACGCGCGCTTCACCTGGCAAGGCAGCCGGAATTTTATCCAATTGAATCCTTCAAAGATACCGGCGCATATCTTCAAGCTGCGATGACGCGTGCCCGCCGAGGGCAATATTAATAGTTCGTGCGCTGCTCCGCTTTCGAGCCGCGAGGGGGAAATCAGAAGTGGCTACGGGTTCGGATCAGGCGCAATGGTACAAAGACGCGATCATTTACCAGTTGCACGTCCGCACGTTTTGCGACAGCAATAACGACGGTATTGGTGATTTTCCGGGCCTGATACAGAAACTCGATTATCTGCAAGATCTCGGCATCGACGTCATTTGGCTTCTTCCGTTCTTTCCGTCACCGTTGCGCGATGATGGCTACGACATCGCCGATTACCGCGCCATTCACCCGAATTACGGCACGCTTGAAGACTTCAAGGCATTCCTGGCGGCCGCTCATGCGCGCGGGATTCGCGTGATTATTGAGATGGTTCTCAATCACACATCCGATCAGCACCCGTGGTTTCATGAATCACGCAGTTCCCGCGACAACTCCAAACGTGATTGGTACGTCTGGAGCGATACGGACGAGCGTTATCGCGACGCTCGAATTATTTTCCTCGACACCGAATTATCGAATTGGGCTTGGGATCCCGTCTCGAAATCGTATTACTGGCACAGGTTTTTCAGTCATCAGCCGGACTTGAACTACGACAATCCCGCGGTCTTCGAGGAAATGTGGAATGTGATGAAGTTTTGGCTGGAACTTGGCGTCGATGCTTTTCGGCTGGACGCAGTTCCCTACCTCATCGAACGTGAAGGGACAAACTGCGAAAATTTGCCAGAGACGCATGCCATCATCCGCGAACTTCGCAAACGGCTCGATCAATCGTTTCCGGGCAGAATGCTCTTGGCCGAGGCAAACCAGTGGCCGGCGGACGTGCGCGCATATTTCGGCGACGGCGACGAATTCCACATGGCGTTTCATTTTCCATTGATGCCCAGAATTTTTATGGCAGTACAACTGGAAGATCGCAAGCCCATCATCGAAATCCTCGAGCAAACTCCGCAAATTCCGGAAAACTGCCAATGGTGCACTTTCCTCCGCAATCATGATGAGTTGACTCTCGAAATGGTCACCGACATCGAGCGGGATTACATGTACGACGCCTACGCTACCGACAAGACGATGCGCCTGAATGTGGGAATTCGCCGGCGCCTAGCTCCGATGATGGATAACGATAGAAGGCGAATCCAGCTCCTCAACCTCCTGCTTATGTCGCTGCCCGGAACTCCTGTAATTTACTATGGCGATGAAATTGGCATGGGAGACAACGTCTATCTTGGCGATCGCAATGGCGTTCGAACTCCGATGCAATGGAATGGCGGTTGGAACGGCGGCTTTTCGGGAGCGGACCCCGAGCGACTCTACTCGCCTTTGATATCGAATCCCGTGTTTGGTTATCAGGCGATCAACGTCGAATCGCAAAAACGATCGCCGCACTCGCTGTTTTTTTGGATGAAGAGGCTTATTGAAATACGCAAATCGTCCCGCATCTTCAGCCGCGGATCCATCGAGTTTTTGAGGCCTTCCAATCACAGAGTTCTGGCTTATGTCCGCAAGTTAGGAGCGGAAGAAGTCCTGACGGTGAACAATTTGTCGAATTCCGCTCAAGCAATCGAACTGGATTTGCGCAACCACAAAGGATCGATCCCTGTTGAAATGGCGGGCCGGAATCTTTTCCCGCGAATTGGCGATCTGCCCTACTTGTTGACCTTGGGACCGTACCAGTCATTCTGGTTCCGATTGCGCCGGATTTGATGCTTCGAGAGTCGGGCATGGCCAGAAGAGGCGAGTCCTCTGCGGTAATCGCCCTAGAAATTGCGGCCCTAGAATATTTTTCCGGAGATTGCGTTGGCTGAAGAACTGTTATTGACGGACGAATTTCTACATCAGCTCATGAGCGTGGGTGAGGTCGACCTGCTGGTGGGTATTCCATCGCACAATGACGCGCAAACTATCGGCAACGCTGTCTCCGTCGTCGAAGAAAGCTTTCGTAAGAATTTCACACGCGACCGAGTGGTGATCGTTAACGTCGACGGCGGCTCACAAGACGGAACATCCGACGCGGTTTTACGCTCGACCTCGGAAACGACTGCAGGGGCGCGAGGATTGACGTCCTTGCGCACCATTCACCGGATCTCGACGAGCTATCCCGGCAGCCCTGCGCCAGGTATGGCGTTCCGCTCGATACTGGCTGCCGCGGATTTGGTTCGCGCCAAAGCCTGCGCGGTGATTTCACCTCAAACTCCGAGCCTTGACGCCGGGTGGATCAAGAATCTGCTGCAACCTGCGTATCGCGAGAATTTCGATTTTGTCGCTCCCCTCTATAGCCGCCACAAATACGAAGGCATGCTGGTGCGCAATCTGCTTTACCCGATGACGCGCGCCGTACTGGGCCGTGGAATTCGCGAGTTGCATTCGGGTGATTTCGGATTTTCGGGAAAGCTTGCGGCTAATTGTCTAGGGCAGGACGTTTGGGGAGAAGAAGCCGTTCGCAAGTCGCCCGAGATTTGGATGCTCACAACTGCGATCGCCTCAGGATTCAAATGCTGCCAGACGTTTCTCGGCCCCAAGGTGCCACCTGCGGCCAGTTCCGGCACCGACGTTGTCACCGCCGTCCGCGAAACCGCCGGCGCGTTGTTTTGGTGCCTGGAATCGCTGCAGGATTTCTGGGCACGGGACCTCACTCCCGGGCCTGTCCCAACCTTTGGCCCCGATCACGAATTGACTACGGACGTCGCTCGAGTGAACCGCAAGCGAATATACGAATTGTTCCAGAAGGGCGTCACCGATCTATCGCCGATTCTAAAAACAATTCTGTCCGACGAAACGCGAACGGAAATTGAACGCGTGGCCGCGCTTGACGAGCAAACATGCCGCGTCGGGAACGAACTGTGGACTAGGATTATTTTCGAATTCGCCGCCTCTTATCACCACTCGGTGATGAATCGGGATCATCTCCTGCAATCCTTGGTGCCTCTCTATCGCGGCAGGATTTTTTCCATGCTTGCGGAACACCACAATTCAACCGCCGATGAAATCGAAGCGGACACCGAGCAGCTGTGCCTTGAATTTGAGCGCCAGAGACCGTACTTGCTGGAGAAGTGGAAAGCGAAGTAGTGAGGTGAAGTCATGAAACAGTTGATCATTCAGAGTCTGCAGCAGGCTTACCAGAATTTGGTTCGCATGATTTCGGTGTTCCTGCCGCGGTTCGTAGCCATGGTGCTAATCATGCTGTTCGGATTGCTCGTGGCGATCCTGGTGAAAAACCTCTTTCGGTTTATTCTCCGCTTCACCCAGCTCAATCGGCTATCGGAACAGTCCGGCGCGTCGCAGGTGCTGAGAAATGCGGCGCTTCCAACGATCACCGAACTTCTCACGCGCTCGCTGTTCTGGGTGACCTGGCTTGGCTTTACCCTGGTGGGAATCAGCATCCTGGGAATCCCCGAACTGCACGATCAGATTTCCCGCTTGTTTCAATTGTTGCCGGAATTGTTTGTCGCCATTCTCATTCTTTTCGTCGGCGTCCTTGCCTCGAATTTTCTTTCACGCGCCGCATTGCTCGCGTCGGTGAACGCCGGCTTAAAGTCGCCGCGGCTTTGGAGCAGCTCGACCCGATTTGTGATCCTGATTTTTGCGATCTCGATGGCTCTGGAGCAGATCGGACTGGCGGGCCAAACGGTAATTTCGGCTTTTTCGATCGTGTTCGGAGCGCTGATGTTTGCGCTGGCAATTGCGTTTGGATTGGGCGGGCGCGATCTGGCTCGCCAGACATTGGAACGATATCTCGGCGACAATAAGAAGCGGGAAAGGGAAAAGGAGAAGGAAGAAGAACCGTCGCCGCTGTGAAGCGCCATTTGTGAGTCTTCGCGTAGCAGTGAAACCCTGCCTCCCCGCAGCGAATCATCCGGTAGGGGGATGCTTTGAGCGCGCCTGGAATGAAAAAACAAGAATTCACGGAGCTACAGAAGACACTTCCATCGATATTGCCCAGTTTCCTATTGGCTCAACGTTGGTTCGGCGGAAAAGCACGCGAGATTCGCGGTATCGAAGTTGTGGATGTTATTCCGTTCGGCGCATCGCAATCGGAATCGTTCATCCTTCTTGCGCGTGTGGAGTACGAGACCGGAACTCGAGAAACGTATCTGCTGCCGCTGCTTCCCGTGCCTGCGAATCACAAATCGCTCGAGAATGATCCGCACACGCTGACGGTGAATGGTGCCGACTCAAAACTGATTCTCGCTGACGCTCTGCGGGATGAGAAGTTCTTGCTCGGGCTGCACGCCGCAATCGAGGAGCGAGCTGTCTTTCGAGGATCATACGGCAGCATCCGAGCGCAACAAGCCAACAACTATCGCGATATCTGCCCGGCAGCCTTGGGCGTTCTTACGCCCAAGCCAATGAAGGTTGAGCAGAGCAATAGCTCGATTGTGTATGGCGATCGCCTGGTCCTGAAGATTTTTCGGCACGTAGAAGAGGGAATAAATCCCGACCTCGAGATAGGGCGCTTTCTTTCGGAGCGGATTCATTTCCCCGCTATTCCCGCGGTTGCCGGTTGGCTGGAATACGCTGGAGATGACGGAGGTCAAGCAACCGTCGGAATTCTTCAAGAGTTCGTTCCCAATCAGGGCGACGCGTGGCATTTCACTTTGGCATCTCTTTCCGAATTTTGGCAGCAAGTCGCGGGGCGCCTCGATGAACTTTCATCGTGCGAGTCTCCCAGTTTGCATTCTCTGATTACGAGTGGCCAGCCGAGTCCGGATGTCGCGCGCGAATTGTGCGGCTCGTATCTGGACGCGGTAATGCTGCTCGCCGAACGGACCGCGCAGTTGCATATCGCTCTCGCTTCGGAGTCATTGACTCCGGCTTTTGCCCCCGAACGGTACACAGCCAAGTTTCAGAGTGATTTAGCAAACACACTGAGCGAAAAAACTATGGTTGCGTTCGAGTTGCTGCGGCGACATTTCGCACGAATGCCCAATGAATTGCGAGCGGAAGCAGAACGGGTGGTCAATTCAGAGGATAAGGTCCAATCGATATTTCGTCGGGCGCTCAGCCAGCCGATCACGGCCACGCGCACGCGAATCCACGGTGATTATCATCTTGGCCAAGTTTTGTACACAGGCTCAGATTTCTTCATTATCGATTTCGAAGGCGAGCCTGCTCGTCCCATCGCGGAGCGTTGCGTAAAACTTTCTCCGCTCCAGGATGTGGCCGGGATGCTTCGATCGTTTCATTACGCTGCGTTTGCCTCATTGCCTTCCTCACAGGAGGACAGCGCGGATGCGCGAGGCGAAAATGTGCGCAAGCGAACGAAAGTCGCCGAGAATTGGCATGCGTGGGTCGCAGCCCATTTCTTGAACTCGTACTTGAGGGAGGCCGGAACCGCTTCATTTATTCCGGCAAATCAAAACGAGCTCTGGGCTCTGCTGCAAATACACCTACTCGAGAAGGCGGTTTACGAATTGAATTATGAATTGAACAACCGCGTCGATTGGGTCCGGATTCCACTGGCGGGAATCTTGAGTCTTCTGCAGGAATAAATTGAGCCTTTCTCCGATAAATCAAGACAACGAGGCATAGTGACGGCGGAACGCGAAAGACCTCTCGGTGCTGTGGTGACGGACGACGGTACGTGCAGCTTCCTGGTTTGGGCGCCACGCGCGAAAAAAGTCGAGTTGCGAATTACCTCACCGGACGAACGAATCATTCCCATGCAAGCCTCGCAGTTTGGATATTTTCAGACTGATGCGACGGGCATCCATCCTGGCGCGCTGTATATGTATCGACTCGATGAAACGAAGAATCGCCCAGATCCAGTTTCACGCTTTCAGCCGCAGGGTGTCCACGGCCCGTCTCAAGTCGTGGACAATCAGTTCCGATGGACAGATGCATCGTGGCGAGGGCTTCCTCTCGAAAAATATGTGCTCTATGAGCTTCACGTGGGAACGTTCACGCCCGAGGGAACTTTTGACGCCATTATTCCGCGTCTAGCCGATCTGAAGGATCTCGGAATCTCCGCGATTGAACTGATGCCAGTGGCCCAGTTTCCGGGAAATCGAAATTGGGGTTACGACGGCGTCTATCCTTACGCCGTACAAGATTCATACGGCGGCCCGGAAGGATTGAAGAGGCTCGTAAACGCCTGTCATCTTCACGGAATCGCTGTTGTGCTGGACGTTGTTTACAACCATCTCGGCCCAGAGGGAAATTACTGCGCCGGTTTCGGCGACTACTTTACTGACGCGTACAAGACGCCGTGGGGCCAGGCAATTAATTTCAGCGGAAGTGGCAGCGACGAGGTCCGCCGTTTTTTCATTGAGAATGCCTTGGAATGGGTTACGAGCTTCCACATGGACGCGCTTAGGCTCGACGCCATCCACGCGACTGTGGATCCTTCCGCGAAACCGTTCCTTCAAGAGCTCGCGAGTGCCGTACATGCCAGAGCAGAGCGACTCGATCGGCGCATCTACTTATTTCCGGAGAGCAACCGCAACGACGCTCGCGAGATTACTTCTTCGGCGGCGGACGGCTTGGGACTCGATGCCGTTTGGAACGACGACTTTCACCACTCCCTTCACGTGCTTTTAACAGGCGAACGGAATGGTTACTACGCCGACTTTCAAGGTGTTGAGGATTTGGCACGCGCTTTCCGTGACGGGTTTGTTTACTCGGGCCAATATTCCAGGTATCGAAATCGGCGTCACGGCAATTCCTCGAAGAAAATTCCCGGCGAGAGGTTCATCGTATTTGCTCAGAACCACGATCAAGTCGGAAACCGGCGGCTTGGCGACCGGCTATCGCAACTTGTGACATTCGAACAAAAGAAACTTGCCGCCGGCGCGCTTCTGATTGCTCCGAGCATCCCTCTGCTTTTCATGGGTGAGGAGTACGCCGAATCAGCGCCATTTCAATATTTCGTCAGCCACGGAGACGCGGCGCTCGTCGAGGCCGTGCGACAGGGGCGAGCCGAAGATTTCGCGCGATTTGGTTGGGGCGAGGGAATTCCAGACCCGCAAAGCGAAGAAACTTTTCAACGCTCAAAACTTAAGTGGGAGATGCGGAACGAACCGCCGCACAGGTGCCTGCTGAAACTTTATCGTGAGCTTTTGCGCTTGCGCCGCGAAACACCGGCGTTCGCGCGGCTGGATAAGAAGACGATGGAAATCGTCACCGTCGCAGGGCAAAAGACACTTTTTATTCGAAGATGGAGCGGAGATAGCCAGGTCTTTGCAGCTCTGAATTTTGACGCGCGACCCGCGCCGGTTGCGCTGACCATTCCCGCCGGTCTTTGGCACAGAATATTGGATTCAGCAGAACCGCAATGGCACGGTGGCGGAAGTTATGTGCCCGAATTTCTAGATTCTAAAGGAGAAGCGCGTTTCACACTCTCCCCTTGGTCGTTCTGTCTCTTCGCCAAATCGAACGGCGCAAGCCATCCGGCAAATAAATGAGTTCGATGCGGTCTGCTTCGGCTCCGTAATTATTTTTGGTCCGGGTTCGGAATCATCCGGTCACGAATGATCGCCGAGAGTTCGTTGCAGGCGGCGATGAACTGGCGAAGAGTCCGCCTCGTTGGTCCGAAAGCATCAAACTCATCGATCGAGAGACCGTCTTCAGCGTAGGCGCGCCGGAAATCCGGGAATTTCAACAGAAGCTCGTCCACAATTCTCGGCTCAACGGGGTTGTCGATCCGCGGAATAATCTCGATATCGCTCGAATTGAAACGGACTTGCCATTTGTGAGGCGGCGAGATCACGACGTCTCCGCCGATGAATTCGCTCCAGTGCATGTGATTGCGAAAAGCTGCGGAAAGTAACCGGATGCGATACCCACGCTCGCGAAAGATTTGGTAAGTTTTCTTGAACGTCGCCACGCCAGCCCACTCGAGATACCCAGGATCGGTCGCGATCGAATCGATTTCCATCTGAACTTTAAGCCAATCGTCGAGCCGTCCGACCATGATCGTGCACACGGGCCCCATGGTGGAAATATCCTTGCCTTCGCCTTCCCGGCGCTTCAAACCGCGCTCCACGGCCTCGGCGACCGCGATACATTGCGGTACGGTGAAGCAAACGGTGGCGTTGATAGTGATGCCCCGGTACGTGGCCTCTTCAATGGCCGCGATACCGGCCTTAGTGACAGGAATTTTTACAATCATATTCGGCGCCAAAGCGTCGAACCGTATCGCTTGTTCGACGATTGCTTTTGGATCACGGAAAAAGCGGGGATCGGTCTGAATCGAAAGTCGGCCGTTGATGCCACGGTGCTGCTTGAAAGCGGGCATCAGAAGAGCCGCTGCTTCGATCGAAATTTCTTCGACCACCTTCCAGGCGATCTGATCTTCTGTAGCGAGTGGCATCTCTCTGATTAGTTCGTCGATGCGTTCCTTCCAGAGAGGCATTTCCTTCTTCAATACATCACAGACGATCACCGGATTACAGGTGGCTCCGACTGCTCCGTGTTCGACGGCGTAGCGCAATTCCTGGAGAGATGCCGAATCGTTCCAAAGGCAAGTGGAGGTAGTCTGGGTCATTTCGTACAGAGGGCTCTTGAATTTTACGAGTTGCGTCATCGGATCCTCCAACTGCTGCGCGTTCGCAGTCGCTGCAGCACCGAGCCAAGGGAAACAATGTCATTATTTGATGAAGAAATCGAGGCACCGTTCAGGTTCTTGCGGGCCTACGAAAGTATACATCCACCAATTTGCAAGACAATGATTTCCCGAAACGTTTTGGTTTTGGCTTTATCGCGGTTTCTAGTAAGCTCCTGGTTTGCAAAACACGATGACCCCATTTTCGACCAGCGCCGCAGGGAGGTCTAGGTTGAAGCCCAAGGCCAAACGTGTGAAGCGTCACGTAACGATTCGCGAGGTGGCGAAGGCTGCCGGGGCTTCTGTCTCCACAATTTCCGCTGCACTAAACAATTCAGACTACGTCAGCGCAAAGATGCGCAGTCGAATTGAAGAAGCGGCCAAGGCACTTCGATATTGCCCGAATGACCTTGCACGAGGCCTTCGCCTTCAGAAAACACACTCCATCGCGATCGTCGTTCCCGACTTGTCTAACAATTTCTACATCGAGCTCGTCCGGGGAGCGAAGGACTATTCGGCCTCAGCTAATTTCACCGTTCTGATCGGAGATTCCAGAGAAAATTGGGAGGAAGAGCGCAATTATTTGGATTCATTTCACCGGCGCCGCGTCGACGGTGTTGTGCGAGTGCCCGCCATAAATGCCGTCGGAGGAAAAGCCAAATCGGTTCTGGGAAATCTTCCCGTGGTTTACGCGGACCGTCATCCGCTTGCGCGTGACACATACATCGGCAGGGTGGGCGTGGACAACACACGGGCGGCAGAAAGCGCTACGCGATATTTACTGAGCCTGGGGCATCGTGATATCGGTGTCATCGCAGGCGACGCTTCCAGCGGAACGTCGGTGGACAGATTGCAAGGATTTATGACCGCGCTTCGTAGTGCGAAAATCCGGCCGGACCGGTCAATGATTCACGCCGGGCACAACGACATGGAAAGCGGCCATTTTCATGCGATGCAGCTTTTGACGCGGGGCGAGCGTCCCACGGCAATTTTTTGCACTAACAACATGATGGCATTAGGCGCACTCGCAGCTATACAGGAGATCGGCCTCGCGTGCCCCGATGAAATCAGCTTGCTTGGGTTCGATGATTTTTATTGGGCGACATTGCTACGGCCGAGGCTCACAGTCGTGCGCCAACCCGCTCGAGAAATAGGAATGATTGCGGCGAGACTTTTGATCGATCACATCGAAGGGCGAGCGAGCATTCCGACGCCGGCCTTGCTGAAGACACAACTGATCGTACGAGACTCCTGCTGCCCGCCCAGAAAAACCTAAATGCACAGGCCCCGTTCTTCGCGCTGTTAGCTATTCGGCGTTGAACGCTCAGAGGTTTGATCGAGCGGCCATGTCTTGACGGCCCTGGCTCGAAGAAAATACGCACCCAGCCCCAACACCAAGAGAATCGCAGCAGTGCCCACATTCTGACGCTGCTCGGGGGCGGCCGCGACAAAGATCCATCCTCCGAGCGCGATGAACGCCGGGATTGGATAAAGCCACATGCCATACGGACGGTGAATTTCCTTTCGATATATGCGGATGGCAAACAGAGCGGCTATCTGTGGGATGAACTGGAAGACAATCTGAATAATCATTAGCGCCGATAGCAGCCGCTCCAGCGAAAACCAGCAGAGCGGAATAGCCATTGCATTGATCGCCAGAAGTGAGACGGTTGGGAACCGGCCCGTAGGATGGACGCGCCCAAACACCTTGAAAAAGTTTCCCTCCGCGCCGGCGGCATAGAGGATTCGCGTCAGACCCAGGATCAAACTGAAAATTCCACCGAGTGTCGCGATCAAGATGAGGCACGTCATCAAGGACGCCGCACGTGACCCGTACAACTTACCGATAAACTCCGAGACGACTGCATGAGAGACAGCCGCTTCGCGCCATGGAATCGTTCCAATGATTACGACGCTCATTAAAAGGTAGAGGACTGCGACGATCACAACCGACAGCACAATGGCCCGCGGAATATTCTTCCCGGGATTTTTGACTTCGGCTCCGAGGTAGGTGATGTTGTTGTACCCGCCGTAGTTATACATAGCGAACAACGTAGCTCCCGCCAACCCGTAGAAAAACGACCGCGAAAGATGAAATGCGCCGGGCGGAAAGTCGAACGCCATTTTGGTGTTGATGTGAATCACGCCGGACACGATTACCCATAACATCGCCACCAGCACCACGGCCAACATCGCTACCGAATACCGCCCGACCATCTTAATTGGCCGATACAAAAGGAATGTCATCAATACGCATATGGACGCAGCGACGGCGCCGACGCCAAAATGAGTCAATCCAGGGAAGAAATATTGAGAATATTCTGCAAAGCCGACGCAGGCTCCCGAAATGGACAGAGGACCGACAAAAATCGTTTCCCAGAGGAAAAGAAACGAAAATAAATGGCCCCAGGTGCGCGCATTGAAAGCCTCTCGGAAGTAAATATACGACCCGCCGGCTCCCGGCATCGCGGCGCCTAGTTCCGCGTACACCATTCCGTCGCAGACGGAAAACAGCGCGCCGAGTAGCCAGCCGAGCACAGCCTGCGGTCCGCCCATAGCCGTCAGGATCACGCCGATGGTGATGAAGGGGCCGATGCCAATCATCTCCAGCATGTTCACAGCTGTCGATTGCACTAATCCCATGCCGCGGACTAGTTTTTCGGAAGGTCCAGCGATCTCGGAGGGGAGTTGCGGTGCATGGTTTTCGGCCATGTCAGGCGTCCTGGGCGAATGCTCTAGCGATTATCGCGCGGGCACTATAGCAGCGCGAATACGGACGGACAAGCGAAGAAGCGCGAAAATACTGAAACGTTTCGGGAAGTAAACGCGGTCCCCATAATCAGGGAAAACGCGCAAACTTTCTACGAGTCGCGAGGATAATCGGCGTGGACAACCTGCAGGAACCTACGCTAACCTGCGAGCGATTTCGAGAATGAGGGAAAATGGCGCAGCTTCCGGGAAGAGATGTGATTTTGGCGGGACGAACTCTCCCTAGGATCGCCAGTGCATTTTACCGAGGCACTCCGATCGACGATAGTCCCCTACAGCCGAAGAGATCCGAGGAAACTGTGGAGTTCGAACTGGCTAGCATTTCGTGCTGAGCAGAGATCCAGTGCGCCGGGTGAAGGAGCGAGGGCAAACAATAACCGTGAAGACGTGCGGGTTTTTGTCGCGTTCGATTGTGTGTGCGGGCCTTTGTTTGCTATTTGCTTTTGCGCTTCCTCTTTCCGCGCAGCAAAATCAATCCTCTCCGCAGCGACAGCAGCCTCCAACTCAATCCTCAGGACCGATTGCTGAAGCGCGATCTTCTCTCGCGCACGGCGATGCCGAAGAAGCGATTCGAATTCTCTCCAGCTATCTTCAAACTCATCCTAAGGAAACCTCCGCAAGGACTCTGCTCGGCCAGGCATACGCCAGCACCGGCCAGAACGACCGTGCTGAGAACGAATTTCAGACTGCCTTGCAAAATGCCCCGAACAACTTTATCGCTCTCGCATCACTCGGCGAGATCTACGAGCGTGAAGGACATCCAGAGAAGGCTGAGCTGATGCTCGCGCACGCCGCGACGGCCAGTCGAGGCGATCCACACATTCGAACGGAGTGGGCAATCGTTCTCGCGCGCCTTCATAAATATAAGGAGGCCCAAAGCGCATTGGCGGGAGTATCAGCGCCGAACAATCGTGAAGAACGCATCGGATTCTACAGGCTAAAAGCGTCCGTGGCTCTGGGACTCGGAAATGCCCCGGAAGCCGCTTCGGAAATGGAAAAGGCTCTGGCCCTCGATCCAACGAACTCCGGCATCGTCATGGCGGCAGCGGTGGCCGAAGTGCAATCGGGAAATTGGCAACGCGCAGCGAGTCTGGCAGAGCCGCTATTTTCCGGCACGCATGATCCCCAACTCGGCCTGGTGCTCCTGGAAGCGCAATTGGGAATGCATGCTGATTTTCATCCAACGCTCGAATCGCTTCGCTCGTCGCCTATGCCTGCGGAGGCAGAGTTGGGTTTTCGGCAGCGTTTGGCGGAGCTTCTGATTTCTCGCGGAGAATTCTCCGATGCGATTGACGAGCTTAAGTCAGCGGTCGATCTCGATCCGGGCCGGCCGGAACCGATCTTCAATCTGACTCTCGCGCAGTATCGAGCGGGTCGTTTTGAGGATGCCTTGGCGAGCGGGGAAAAGTGTAAGGAGCTTGGCGACAACGCCGATCTCGAAGACCTGCTCGGTGACATTCAGGAGGCGCGCGGAGACAACCTTTCTGCGGCAAAGAGTTACCAGGCCGCCGTGGCGCTTGCTCCGGCCGAAGAAAAATATCGCCTCTCGCTCGCGGTGGAATTTATCCGGCACGGTAACTTCGATGCCGCCAAGATCGATCTCAAGCAGGCGGAAGAGTTACATCCGAATTCCTGGCGTATCCAACTCGCGCTGGGAATGGTTGAATATTTTTCCGGAACAGACGAGGGGGCGTCGAAGTATTTGCTTCACGCAGCCGAACTGGCGCCGCAGCCCGAACTTGCGCTGAAGTATTTGGGTGACATCCAGATGGACCGCGCCTCCGTACCCGATCCCGAGGCGATTGCGAAATTATGCGAGTATGCAGACCGCCAACCGAAGAACGGCCAGATGCAGTACTACTGTGGTGGCGTGCTATTTCGGCGGGACTCGGTATCTGGAGATAAAACACACTCTGGCGAAATTCTGCGCCGACTCCAGGTCGCCGCTGGCCTCCTCCCCAAAGACGCGTCGCCGCATTGCCAACTGGGCAGAGCGTATCGATGGTTGGACGATTGGCAGCAAGCGCTCGGCGATTCTGAAATTTGCGCGCGTATGGACCCGGACTCCGCGGACGCGCACTACCGATTGGCCCAAATTTATGAACATCTGGGAAAACGGGAGCTGAAGATTAAGGAAATAAAACTCTACGAAGCCGCCTCAACGCGCGTCGCGGACGAGAACGCCCGGCGCGAAGCGACTTTGAAGACTTTTCTCTACACTCTTCAGAACGAGCAACCGGACCCTAAGTGATCAAAGTCCGGTGTCAATCAAGTCCATCCATTTAGCGGCCGGATCAGCGAGCGGACTTCACCGCCGAGGTGGCGGAATTCATGGGTTGAGAACTCATGAGATGTGGATTCTTCCCCAAGCTAATCATGTTGGCAAATAGACGGTACGATCCGGGCACGCCCTCGGGCATCTGGCGGTAAAAAGCGTAAGCGTTGTAGATGTAAACGCCTTTTCCGTATTTTGCGTAAACGAGGCCGCCTTTTTGCGGAGCTTGGCCAGGGTCGTGCGTTTCCAGCAACGGCTCGTACGCTGAATCCCAGCTCTCGAGGAATTTCGAGCCGCGCTCTTCCACCCAACCTTCAAAATCTTTCGCGGCGATTTTGTTGGGCCAGTTGAAAACGGGATTTGATGGTGCCAGGATTTCGACTTTGGAACCCTCGTCGGTAACTTCCTCCGGGTTGTTGCCCATTTTGTAGGGATATGGACCGTAATTGTGATCGTATTCCGGCGTGTTGTATTGAACGATCACGACGCCGCCGTTCTTCACGTATTCGAGAATGCGGCCATTATTGGTTTTGAGATCCTCGCGCGCAGCATAGGCACGGACGCCGAGAACGATGGCATCGAATTTTGAAAGATTGCCGCTCGCCAAATCTTCCGGGCTTAGGAAATGAACATTGATCCCCAGGTTTACGAGAGATTGAGGCACTTCGTCGCCGGCACCCACGATGTATCCCACGTTCAAGCCCGGCGCGACCTTCACGTCAACTCCGCTAGTACGATAGGTGGAGGCTCGATAGAGATTGTAGGGACGCAAACCGGGATAGCCGATCGTGTGATAGCCCTCTTTGTAATCGTGGCCGTCGTAGGTTGCGACCGCTGTGATCGCATATGCCTTTTCCATCAGCTTCGTAGGCGTGACGTGGAAGTTGAGCGACTGATCGTCTCCGTCCTTCGACGTTGAGAATTCTTCCTGTGGCGCCTTCCAGCCTTCCGGCAAGTCGAGTCTTACCGTTCCCTTTGCCGGACCTTTGACGTTACTGTGAATGCTGACCGCGACTTCAAAGGATTTGGCATCCAGCGGAACGATTCCTGCCTGCGGCGAGATGGATACCGAAATGGCCGGGCCTACGACCAGCGGCTCGAGCACCGTGCCGGGGCCCGTTACCCGCTTCACCGATTGCACAACCTGCGCCTGCTCGAATGGCACGCCGTCGAAAACGAAATGCAATCTGGCGGATAGCGGATAGGGAGCTAAAGTCAGATTGAGGTCCTTCGGTACTTGAATATCGTAGTAGGCCTGCTCAATGTTAGGACGTGTGAAATAGGGCCGCGTGAAGCTCGCGTCGGGCGCAGCGTGAACTGTAAACCGCAAATCCGCGGACTGATTTCCTTTTAGTGTGGTTCCCGCTTGCGTCGCAGGATCGATCGTCCATTTTTCGTCCGCCGGGCCTTCCAATACCGCGTCCCGCAATTCCACGGGAAGATTGGTTGGATTCGTCGTATGAACTTTTACCCAGAATTCTTGTCCGGGAATTGCTACTTGGAAAGATGGTTGATTTCGGAAGAAGCGAGCGAAAGGCCCTGCCGGTTCCTTCTCGGGAGCAAGCGTCACCAGCACCGAGATACCCAGTGATTCGGCGAGGGCGTTTTCAAATTGCGTCTGCTTCACTCTTAATTCGTGCATCACGTCGTACTTCGAATCTTCCGACAAGCCGCTGCTGGTGACTTTCGCGATCAGTTCGTTCGTTTGTTTCAAGCCTGCCGCCAGCGTGGAGGCAATCGCTTCCGGATGTGGCGCCGAGTAATCACTCATCGCCTTTTCGACGAGAGAATTGATCTGAGTTAGACCGTCCTTCAGGAAAGCGGCGTCGCCGCCTTGTGCCAAGTTTGCGATGCCTGCAAGTGATACGTCGATTCCATCAAAAAAGGAGGACTCTTTTTCCGGCACGGAGACTAGAGACGCAAATCGGTGATAGTCGCGCATCTCTTCTTCGGCCGGCGGCAGGCTGGTGCCGCCACTCTGAGACTTCTGATTGCCGAGGCCTAAGCGGGAGATCTGCACGTACGTCAATCCAATGAGCGGGTTGTACTCGCCCTCAGGAATTTGGACGGATGTGGAAAGCGCGCCTTTTATTACGGTGCCATCGGTGTAGTTGTTAAATTCGGCGGGATAATATTTTCCGTCTGCGTAGTCAAGAATCCCCTTGTCGGTAACGGGGGAAAACGGCACGACAGCATAATCTTTTATCGGCTTCCATGTGTGCAGGCCCTCTTTGAGCTGCTCGGGGAACATGTTTGGGTCACCGGCAGCCTTGAAAGCCTCTTGCGCCATCTGCCCGGCAACCTGGTGATTACTATGACCGTCCGTGCGGCCTCCGACGAAAACGGAAGTGATGACGAGGGGGCGCGTCATTCGTACGACGCGCACTACGTCCGAGAGCGTTTTGTCGTGTCCCCACTTGTCGAGTGATTCTTCCTTAGTTTTGGAGAAGCCAAAGTCGACCATTCGCGTCCAGAATTGTTGCACCCCATAGTAGCGATCCGCCGCTAGAAGTTCTTCGGTGCGCACCAAGCCCAGCGCGTCAAAATAATCCGATGACATGACATTTGCGCCGCCTTCGCCGCGGTTAAGCGTCAACAAGCTGACTCGTCCGCCTTGTCCTCGCGATTCATAAGTCAACATTGCTCCGTCTTCGTCGTCGGGATGCGCGGTGACCATCAGCAAGCTAGTTCGCGTATGCAGCTTTACGAGGCTCTGCCAAAGTGCGGGCGCTCCACGGTCAATATCCAGCTGTTCCCCGGCCTGAATCGGCCTCGAAGTAACAGCGACGGGAGATTGCGCCCCTACGGGCAGTGACCGGAACAGAAGCGGCACTGCACAGCCAAGAGCGGCCATAACTAAAAGAAACTTGCTGAATCGTGATCCCATTCTCCCCCCTTTGCGCAAAGCAGAATATCTACTGAAATATTCCATCACCATGGAAAACGCGATGCATTTTGAGTTGGACGAAACATTGCGGCGCTCGGCATCGAGCCTCCGTATTTTCGGCCGGAGCAACGGCATTGTACGTCCGCAAGAGATGTTGTCAACAAAAATACCAAAACGTTTTGGCATCGGTAGCGATTGCCGATTCGTGGCAGGTATATACTCTCAAATATACCCAACTGAGCAGCAGAAAGCAGGTTTCTCAAAAATTGGCTTGACAACTATTTTTGCGGATGTTAATTGTCCAGGTATCGGAAACCGAATCGTTTCGGCACGCTCGGGGGGTGTGGGTCTTTGGGGGCAGTTTTGAAGCGACCGTACCCATGTTTTCTCCCTCCCTTTTCGTGACGACGTGGTTCGGCATGCGTGCTTAGTATTCCGCGCATGCTGGGGCGAATGGGTTCGCCGTCGAGTCGGCGGTTGCAGTTAGGCCGATGGCACGCAGCGTACGTAATGGTTCCATTCTTGATTTCATGCGAGTGACGGATGCGTCGTTGATTTCGAATCAAATCGCGTCATGCTGTTTGAGACCGCTCGTCGAATCTGAAAAGTGGAGGCTGGAATGAATCGAGGAATGAGAGCTTGGAGATTGCTGGATTGGGCAATCGTGGTTGTGGCGTTGCTCGCGGTTTCTGCTCTGCCTGCGTTTGGACAAATCGACCGCGGCGCGATTGCCGGTCGCGTTCAAGACCCGTCCGGTGCCGTAATAGCGAAGGCAACCGTCACGATCACGAATAAGGCTACGGGAGTCGTCTCCACCACCCCCGTCGACAGCGCGGGCGAATATCAGGTTCTGACATTGATCCCCGGCACATATTCCGTGGAAGCGAGCGCCGACGGATTTGGAAGTGCTTTGCGAGACGACGTCGAAGTCCACGTGCAGGACCATCTCTCGATTGATTTCACTTTGAAGGTTGGCTCCGTAAAGCAACAGGTAGTGGTAGAGGCTCGCGAGCCGATTTTGCAAACTCAAACAGCCGATGTGGGAAGTGTCGTGAATTCTCAGCACATCAATGACCTTCCTTTGAACGGACGACGCTATGCTGATTTGGCGCTATTGGAACCCGGCGTAATTAGGCTTTCGCCACCGTCGGGTAACTTCGCGACAGACCTGTTCAGCGCAAACGGGAACTCTCAACTCCAAAATAATTTCGTGCTGAACGGTATCGACAATAACTCGTTCTCGGAAAACCTGCAGGAAGCTTCGGTGCAAGTTGTGCAGCCGCCTCCCGATGCGCTGCAAGAGTTCAAGATTCAGACGCGCACTTACTCCGCTGAATTCGGTAATTCCGCGGGAGCTGTGGTCAATGCCACCATCAAGTCCGGCACCAATGGCTACCACGGAGATCTGTACGAGTTCTTCCGGAATAAGGTTCTGAATGCGAACACGTGGATCAACAATGTGGCCGGTGATCCGCGCGGCGGCTTCAGCCAGAATCAATTCGGGGGAACGATCGGCGGCCCGATCGTGAAGGACAAACTGTTTTTCTTTGGCGATCTCGCACGCTTCACCAGCCGAGATGGCACTACCGAACTAAGCACGGTTCCCACACCGCTGATGGACCAGGGCAATTTTACGGAATTGCCCTTTGCTTTGACCAATCCAATAGGGATCACCAGCCAGGCCAATTGCTTTGTCGGAAATATTGTTCAGGCGGGATGCTTCGATCCCGTCGCGCAGAAGTTTTTGGCCTTGGTCGCTGGCACAGCGGTTCCGAATCTCCCGGCCGCGGTGGCCGCCGAAGGAACACCGGGGAGCTGGACGGGAGCGGGCAACTACGTATTTCCGACCTCAATTCCCAATGACCAAAATTCCTTGGACGCGCGTATCGACTACAACATGAGTTCGAAGGATCAAATCTTCGGAAGCTACAGCTATCGCCATGTGAACCGCCAGGACCCTTTGTGGACCAGCAATCCCTTGATCGGCAACGGCGAATTCGCAACACAGTATCGCTGGCACCAGCAATCACTCGCGCTGGGTTGGACGCACACACTCTCGAACTCGTTGGTCAACGACCTGCGTTTCGGCTTCAGCCGTGACTACGCGCATAGCGATCCTCTGGGATTAACACTCGGCAGTTCTCAGGCCGAGTCCGCTATCGGTTTGTCGGGAGTCCCGCCAGGTCCGAACGACGCTGGCCTTCCTGCGTTCCAGTTCAACGGCCTGGTGAACATGGGATCGGCGGGCTGGCGGCCTCAGTACCAGATTTCGCAAGCTTGGAACCTCGTTGAGAACCTGAATTGGTTGAAAGGCAGTCACAGTTTCAAGTTCGGGTATCAATACCTCAGGCGGACGGACAATTTCTTCGACATAGAAGCACCTGAAGCTCTTTTTTATGAAGGCGGATCTGTCGCCGCCGGTTTCGGGTTTGGCCTGCCTGATTTGGTGCTTGGAGACGTAGACGACGCGTTTTATACAACTCCCCACGTAGTCCATTATTTCCAACCGGGACACTCCTTCTATGCCATGGACACCTGGAGAACGACTTCCAAACTTACCCTTACTTACGGTCTTCGCTATGAGCTTTTCGCTCCGCTCATAGATCGGCGTAACCAGACCTCGAACTTCTCGCCGGCGAATGGCGGGGAAATTATCACTGCGGCGAGCAACGCGACCGGTTGGTATAATCGGGCGCTGATTCATCCAGATCTGCGTAATTTCGCGCCGCGTCTTGGCTTTGCTTACCAGATGCTGCCGCGCCTCGTTTGGCGAGGCGGATACGGAGTTTTCTATCAGCACGTGAACCGGATAGGCTCGGAAGCCCTGCTCCAGCTCAACCCGCCGTTCTTTATCGATACCAACATCGCAGACTTCAGCCCATCCAGCACCGTCTTCCAGCTACAGAATGGGATACCCACTTCCCTTACTCAGTCCACGGCAGTCAATTTGACTCAGCTGCAAATACGCGCCCAGGATCCGAATCAACGCACTCCGTACGTTGAGCAGACGAGCTTCGGACTCGAATACCAGGTTGCCGGCAACACCGTGCTGGCGGCCACATACGTTGGCAATTGGGGCCGCAAAGAGGACAGGCTGCGTGACTATAACCAGCCGATGATCACGGGCTTCGACACGGGCTGTCCGATTTTGCAGTACCCCTATCCCAACTTGACCACGGCAACAGGCCCAGTCGACACATTTAATGGCTCCGGTTGCTCAAACAATACCACCGATGGAAACCTTGAAACTGCGACCTATGATGGGAATACGGACTACAACTCGATCGAGCTTGCGTTGCGGCAAAGGATGTCCCATGGCTTGAGTTTCAACTTGGGATACACCTACGCGCACGGTCTCGCCAATTTCACCGACCACTTGACGTCCGGACTGTATCCTCAAAACTCGTATGATTACGCTGCGGAGATGGGCAATTCAATTCTCGACATTCGCAGCCGTTTCGTGGGGAGTTTCTTGTGGGAGTTGCCGGTCGGTCAGGGGAAACCCTACATGAACGGCGATAATTTCGCCAGTCGCTGGTTGGGAGGATGGCAATTCAACGGGATCGTAACGGAACAGACCGGGAGTCCCTTTCAAGTCTCTGCCAACAACGATGGCGTGGTGGACGGTCACAATTCACTTTACGCGGATTGTATAGGCGATGCCTTCGCGGGCGCGACGACCAACCACAAACTGTACACAACCACGGGCTTTTATATCAATCCGGCGGCGTTTGCGCAGCCCGGTCCAGGACAGTTCGGGACCTGTACACCCTATCCGTATCACGGTCCCGGAATCCAGATGTGGGACCTGAGTCTGTTCAAACAATTTAAGTTTACGGAACGATATCAGCTGCAATTCAGGACTGAATTCTTCAATGCCTTCAATCATCCCAACTTCGCAAATCCAAATGCGAGCTATTCCCAAGGCAGTCTGGGTTCGTTTGGCAAAGTTTCCAACACGATCACGCCGACTTTGGGTACCGATTCGGGCGGACCGGGTGATCCTCGTGAAATCCAGTTCGCACTGAAGCTGTATTTCTAGTTCCCTGCGCGGGAGCGGCGAGAGCCGCTCCCGCGTTTTCTTTTGAGCAAGTCTGTTTCCGATACCGGTTCGGAGCAAACGCCCTTCAGGATTATGTTCAGCGTCCACGTGTCGGTTCCCCCGGGAGGTAGACATGGCTGAAACTTCTTACGCTCAGGAGGTATTGATTCATCCGGCCAAGGTCGCGGACGACAAATCCGGAGTACTCATTTCTGTTACACGCGAGCGAGCCAACTGGAAGACGATCAATTTCTCAGTGCGCCGGCTGATTGCCGGACAGTATTGGCAGAGCGACACGCGCGACGAAGAAGCCGCACTCGTGATTCTCGGAGGGCGGGCAACAATCGACTGGGGCGACGGGCCCCGCGAGATCGGCGGACGTAAGGACGTCTTCAGCGGCTATCCGTACGCCGTATATCTACCGAGCCGCACGCCTTTTGAAATTTCTGCGATCACCACTTGTGAATTGGCGGACTGCCGCGCTCCCTCCTCCGCTCGAGTCAGCCCTCGAATCATTACTCCAGCGGATTGCCGCGAGGAAATTCGCGGCGGAGGAAATTGCACTCGTCAGATTGTCGATGTCATTCGCCCGGAATTCCCCGCCGACAAGCTCTTGCTCTGCGAGGTCTATACGCCCAGCGGAAATTGGTCGAGCTATCCTCCCCATAAGCACGACGTCCACAATCCTCCGGCGGAGGTCGACCTCGACGAGACCTACTACTACAGGATC
Source organism: Candidatus Acidiferrales bacterium (assembly GCA_049279675.1). GTDB lineage: Bacteria > Acidobacteriota > Terriglobia > Acidiferrales > UBA7541 > Palsa-147. The sequence goes on along the minus strand of JBAPOP010000154.1, from coordinate 18,130 downwards.
AGCAAACCCGAAGGATACGCATTCCAACGCCTGTACGACGCCGCAGGAACGCGTGACAACACGTTGACCCTCGTCGATGGCGACCTCGTCTTGATTAAGGATGGCTACCATCCCGTGGTCGCCGCGCACGGATATGACGTGTACTACCTGAACGTGCTCGCCGGGAGCGCCCGTTCAATGGCTGCGAGCGACGATCCGCGCTACGCGCACCTCCGCAAAACAGGATTGGAGCGCGATCCCCGCGTGCCGTTGGTTCGCGTCGGCGCGTCGGAACGAAATTCGTAGTCCGGGCATTCGATGCCGCGGGCCTGCTACTCGAAATCGCGATAATACTGGCGCGGGGGGCTGGGAGCAGGACAGGGACACGGATTTTTCGCGACGCAATACGGGGCCGGGAAGGAGAAGTCAGCAATGACGCATAAGATCGGAATCGTTGGAGCCGGAGGTATCGCAAATATACACGCAGCTATCCTGGCAAAGGATTCCCGCGTCAAGCTTCAGAGTTTTTTTGACGTAGATGGGCCTCGCGCCCAGGCAATGGCGGTCAAATTTGGCGGTCAGCCCGCACGATCGCTCGAAGAGCTGTTCAAAGAATCTGATGCCGTCTTCGTCTGCACTCCGAACACGACTCACGAAGAAGTCGCAATGCAAGTGCTGGGAGCCGGGAAAAATGTTTTTTGCGAGAAGCCATTCGCCTTGAATCTGGAGTCCGCCACGAAGCTCCGCGACCGAGCTGTCCGATCGGGAGTTGTCTATCAGGTGGGCCACAACCGCCGGTTTGCGCCGGTCTACAAGGTTCTAAAGGCCGCGATTGACAAGAACGAACTCCGGCCGCTCTCCGTTCACGCCAAGATGAACCGCGGCGAGTTGGTTAACCCGCCGTGGGTTTGGAACGCCAAGCTCACCGGCGGCTTTCTCTACGAAACGCCGGTGCACATGTTCGATTTGATGACCTATTTCTTTGGAAAAGTCGATTGGGTGGAAGTGGCGGCGCGCGCTCAAGAGCATGGCGAGCTTGACGATTTTTCCATCTTGATCAGCTTTCAATCCGGCTTGCAGGCAACGATGAAGACTTACGCGCACGCCAGTTGGCATTTTCCTTTCGAACGATTTGAGGTGTACGGGAAACATTCGACGTACGAGACTTTCGAAATGGAAAAGATCTCATTCACGAATGGACTGGAAACTCGCACGACCACTTATGATTTTTCCCTCGCGACCATGCATGAGAAATGGGGTTACGTCGAAGAGGATCGGCTTTTCGTTGACGCCCTCGAAGGCAAATCGCCGGCGCCCGTCACCGCTGAGGAGGGCTACAACGTCGTCGAACTCATTGAAGCCTGCTATCAGAGCGCGCGGGAAGGCGCGCGGGTTCATCTGGGCGCACTCGTGAAGAAAATCTAAATGGATAATCTCTCCGAACGAATCCATTTTGCATCAGCCCCCGTCAGTTGGGGCGTGCAGGATGATCCGGGCCCGGCATGGGAACAGCAACCGTACGAACAAGTTCTTCAAGAAATTGTCTCCTCCGGGTATACCGGGGCGGAATTAGGACCCTATGGTTACTTCCCCACTGATCCCGCAGTTTTGAAGAAGACGTTGGAGCGCTTCGGGCTGACGATGCTTTCCTCTTTCGTTCCAGTTCCGATCACTGATCCTTTGCAAGTGGAAGCAGTTATCGAGCAAGTTCGGAAAGTTGGCGCACTTCTCGCTGCGTTAGGAGCCAAGATACTCGTTCTGGCTGACCGCCAGACTCCCGAACGGCGGAAAATTGCGGGACGTGTTCCTGTCGACGGAAGCAAATCATTGAGCGCCGAACAATGGAAGTTAGTCGGAACAGTCATTCGTCAAGTCGAACACGCTGCTGCGGATTTCGGTTTGCGCGTGGTGTTTCACCCTCATGTCGCTACGTTTGTGGAAACTCCGATGGAGGTGGAAGCGCTGTTCGAGGCGCTTGCCGGCACCCAGGTTGGTCTGTGCCTTGATACCGGGCACTGCGTTTACGGCGGCGGTGATCCCGTGGAGGAGGCGCAAAAGTATCGTTCCGCCCTGCACTACGTACACATCAAAGACATAGACCCGCGCGTTCTTGGAGAGGCTCGGCGCAAAAAGCTTAATTTCGAACAAGCGATCGGCGCCGGGGTTTTCTCCCAAATTGGCAGCGGCTGCATCGATTTCGAAAGCTTTTTTCGCCACCTTGCCGATAGCCGATATTCAGGCTGGGCGATCGTGGAACAAGATGTGATCTACGGGAAGACGGCTGTTCCGCCAGTCGAGAACATGCGCGCCAGCTTGAGCTATTTGAAAACCGTCATGTCCAAACTTGAATCCGCGAATCTACGCGCGTTCGCAAGCGACTGACCAGAATCGGACGACCGTAAGCCGTCCGAAGATCGATGGGGATCCGACTTTTTGCGTCGGCAAATCGATTCGGACTAAGCAGCTTGAAGCTTCATCTGCTGTCCGAACGCGTGAACGTATTCCGCCAACACGTCTCGAGCTACCTCGGGCTTGCCAACCAAGGGATTTTTCTCGAGAGCGGCGAGCGCCATCGCGCGTGAGTGTTCCACCGAAGCGCGCACCGTGAGGCGCTCGTACTCTTTTACTTGAAGCAGCAAGGAACGAACGGCTTCCGGCGCGCGCCCAACTGAAGGCGCCTGGACGCCGCGCGAGGAGACTTCGCACGGTAGCTCGACCGCGTCATCGGCGTCGAGATCCTCGAGAGCTTTGCCGTTGCGAACCGTAAGAGGAATCAGCGACGGCGTCTCCGAATGCAGAGCCTGCAGCACCAGCAGCGCGATCCGTTCGTAACCCGAAAACTCCGAGTAGAGTTCCTGATTCTCTCTGCGTCGTTTGCCTGCGGTTGCCTCGATGCTGAAGTAAGAGGCGTTTCGTTCACGCAGGTAGCTCTCATAAATTTCAATCAATTCCGAATCAGAAGCCCGCCCCAACTTCTGAAATAACCGCGTGTTCATTCCTGCGATCGCCTGGGCGCGCGATTGTCCGCTTTGCTTCGTATTCTTGTATGCCGCCTGCGGAAAGTAATAGAAATAGAGATACTCGGTGGGGAGCAAACCCAACTTTTGAATAAATTCTGGCGGAAAAAGCCCGTGTCGGTAACATTTCTGAATGATCTCGTGAGAAGATAGCACTTTGGGAAGCAATTCCCCGCTCTTCTCGTCTCGGATGGACCGCACCCAACCTAAATGATTCAATCCGAGATAGTCGAATTTCAGTCCAAATGGGCTTCGATCCAGGGCATGGGCGATGGCTTCGAACGTTTCGAGCGGCGTATCGCAAACACCAATTACATTGACGCTGGAGTGATTCAAGAGTCCCTGGGAAATAATTCCAACCGGATTTGTGAAATTGATCATCGTCGCGCGCGGAGCCACGCGCTCTATCAAGTGGGCGTATTCCAGCATCGCCGCAAGATTGCGCATCGCGCATGCAAATCCGCCGGCACCCAAAGTTTCCTGGCCGACGAGCCCGTGCGCCAATGCAATCGTCTCGTCTTTGACTCGTGCGTCGTTTCCGCCCACGCGGATGCTAGAAATAACGTAATCCGCTCCGTCAAGCGCCCCCTCGGGGCTGGAATAGGCTTTGAGCCGCGCGCGAATTCCGCTTCGCTTGCCCATTGCTTCCGCGACTCTCTTCACGATTTTCAGGCGATCTGGATCGGTATCCCAAAATGCTAGTTCGTCGAGTTGCACTTTGCCGTCAAGACCCGCCAGGCCGTGTACCAGGAGCGGAGTCCTAACCCCCGCTGCTCCAATGAGTGTGATCTTCATGACGGCTTCAAATCCTCCAGAAGAAATTCTCGCCGAGTGCTTCCGATGTAGCTCAAAATTTGGCGTCTGTCTGGCTTCAGTCAGTAGTACTTGCCCATCAACTTACGGAGGATATTTCGCGTCGGTAGCGCGCAGGATCCACCAGCACCCGTTGTCGCCAGCGCGCCGCAAATATTCCCAGCTCGCATGCACTCCTCGAGCGTCCAGCCAGCGAGAAAGCCGTGAAGAAATCCGCCATTAAACGCGTCGCCTGCCCCTGTTGCATCCACGGCACGCACCGGAATAGATATCTCTCGCAATATCTTGCCGTTACGGATGGCAAGCGAACCATCTGGTCCAAGCTTTACGACCGGAACTCTCACCCATTGAGCCAATTTCCTGGCAGCGCGCTCTACAGTTTTTTCGCCAGTCATCGCCCGCGCTTCCAGTTCATTCGGAAATGTAAACTCGAATTCCTTTAACAAAGACGGTAATTGCGGGGATTCCAATACTACGGGATTCCATCCCAAATCCGCTGAAATCGTCACCCCCCGCCTCCGCAGCCTCCGGATTGATGGCGTCCACGTTTTCGGAGGACACATTGCGCACGCCATGTGTAAATGACCTGCCGTTCGAAGTTGTTTTTGCACTCCACGTCGCTCGAAAAGTTTTTCCAGTTTTGCGTTGACCGCGTCGTGAGTAATCATCATGCGATCGCCGTCGAACGCGGCGGAGACCGTCATCGCCGTCGGCAAGTGCGGATCGAATTCACATCCTTTGGTGGAGATGCCGCTCTTCACTAGCGTTTGCCATTCGGGGCTCGCGAGAGCGTCCCATCCAACTCGCGTGATGGCTTTGGTCGGCGTGCCTAAGCTGGACGCCACTAACGCAGTCGTCGCAAGACCGCCGCCTGGGAATCGCGCGAGGCTTGCCGTCTTAACCTCTTCGCCCATCCGCGGAAGTCTTGGAAGATCGAAGAACACGAGATCACGAAAGAATTCGCCAAAGACCACCAAGCCTCGATTTTTTCGGGCAGAGGCGGGAGTCTCCATGGTGCAAATCATAGCAAAGTTGGCGGAGCGGAGAAAGCCGGACGGCAAAAATACCGAATCGTTTCGGCGTCAGTGTTTTTGGGGATGTAAACGATATTCGCCGAGCTGCGTTTCAAAAGATTCTGCCCGACATTTTTAGTCACAGCTGCGGCCGGGCGGGCGTCGAGGAGATGTCCGCACGGATTCTATTCCGACGCGACCCGAACGAGCGTCTTATAGATCATTTCCGTGCCCTGTTCGAGCGACTCGACCGGCACGCGCTCATCGTTACCGTGCATGCGCGTTAAATCTTCCGCGGTGATCGGGTACGGATAAATCCCGTACACCGGGACTCCTCTACTCCGCCACGCGATCGCGTCGGTACCCGCTTGGAAGAGATATGGAGTCACAGTCGTTTCCGGCCAAACCGCGAGGGCGCTGGCTTCCAACGCCCGGTAAAGATCCGTGTCTTTGCTTGATGCGTGCAAGGTCTCAGCTTTCTTCAGAAATTCCGCCACTCGCACTCCTTCAGGGGTGTCCGTCGAGGGCAGAGATGCGTCGACGCGCGGGTCTCCGATAGCATTTCGGATCTCCGCAATGAGTTTTTGCAAATCAGTTCCGGGAATAATTCGCAGATTTATGGTCGCCTCCGCCGATCCGGGAATCACGTTCCCGCGAAATCCAGCTTTGAGGAATACGGGCGCGAGAGTATTACGCATGAGCGCGTGAAGTAATGCGTTTTTACTGATTTCTCGATCCGCCTCTTGAACTACCTTCGGGTCTTTGCTGTTTAGAAGATTCTGGAGGTACGTGGAGAGAGGAGGCTCGCTCGTTTTTGCGAGAGTTTCGAAAAATTCTCGCGTGCTGGGAATCAATTCCACGGGCGTCTCGAAGCCCGCAAGTCTTGCCATGGCCTTGGACAAAGTGAAAATCGCGCTATCGGGCCGTGGCATGGAGGAATGCGTCGACGTCCCTTTGGCTGTGACGATGAGAGGAATGGACAATTTATCGGCGGTGGATATGCTCACGTATTGCACTCCGCCTTTTGCATCCTTCATGATCCATCCGCCTTCATTCAACGCGAATTCGCAGTCCATCAAGTTCCAATGGGTTTCGGCGAGCCAGGTCGTGCTGTATTTGCCTCCCTCTTCGTCGGCTTCGGAAAGCAGAATCACATCGCGGTGCAGCGGGACATGATTCTTCGCCAATCTCATCAGCGCTTCGGCAAAAACGGCGAGCCCGCCTTTCACATCGATGGCACCGCGACCATAGACGTAGCCATCTTTTACTTCGCCCGCGAACGGATCGACAGACCACTTGTCCCGCTCCACTCCCACCACATCCGCATGTGCCGCGATTAATACCGGCTTCTTAGAGCCATCCCCTTTGAGACGGGCAATGAAATGCGCTTTACCCGGCTCCGGCGTTTGAATGATTTCGACTTCGACGCCGAGTGGGCGAAACTTTGCCGCCAATAAATCCGCGAGTTTTTCCTCGTTCCCTGGAGGATTGCTGGTATCGACACGAATGAGTTCGGTCAAAAGCTGCGCTGTCGGATTGTCTTTGCTTTGAGCCGGCGCCTGTTGAACGAGACTCACGAAAATTATGGCTGCGATTGCCAATTTAAAGAGTATGGATGCCTTCATTTTCCCTGATCTCCGTGTATTTCGGACAGATGACAGATTTTCATCGACGAATTCCCACTTTCGCTGACGCAGTGCCATGTGTGCAATCTGGTATAAGCTGCATTTTCTCGGCGGTCAAGGCAGTCACTCTTTCTCTTATTCAAGTGCTCGTCGATTTCGGCACTTTTGGACTGCTCATCTGTCTTCGGATTGAGAGCAAATGCGATATCAGCTAACGTATGTGGCGGGAGAATGTTGATGGCGACCCGGAAATTCATCAGCATAGCGATGACGCTGGCCTGCATGTCCAGTCTCAGCTATGCGATCTGGGCGGGGGCGGCACCACCGCAGACCGTTCCTTCCCATTCCGGCGGCGCAGGCACGAGCGTCGACGAAACAGCGCCTTCTAGTCGCGCGGACTTTTTGGGAGACGCGGCTTGCCAGGAGTGCCACCAAGAGATCAGTGTCACGTACGCGCGCACAGGTCATCACCTCACATCGCAACTGCCCACTAAAGAATCCATCCTGGGCAAATTCTCGGACGGCGCAAATATTCTGAAAACCAGCGACCCGGATCTACATTTCCGCATGAACGCGAAAGAGAATGGGTTTTACGAAACGGCGGTATTTTGGCAACCGCCAGACGAGAAGACGCGAACGGAGCGAATCGATATCGTCACCGGGTCTGGAGAGAAGGGCCAGACGTATTTGTATTGGAGAGGAAATCAGCTTTTCCAATTGCCAGTGTCTTACTGGACCGAGTTGAACGGATGGTTCGCTAGCCCCGGGTACGCCGAAGGAGTTGCGAACTTCGACAGGCCGATCGTTCCTACGTGCCTGGAATGTCACGCTACGTATTTTGAGTCAATCGCATCACAGCAAGCCGAAAACTACTATAAAAAAACGAATTCTGTCCTGGGTATTTCGTGTGAGAGATGCCACGGGCCAGGCCGCAAGCATGTGGAGAGCGAGCGATTGAAGCGTGCTACGGTTTCTTCTGGCACACATTCCATTGTGAATCCGGCGGGTCTGCCGCGCGATCGGCGGATTGAGGTGTGCGCGCAATGTCATGGCGGAATCGGGCAGCCGCTGGCGCCAGCGTTTTCGTATGTGCCGGGTGAACAACTCGAAAATTACATTAAGCTGCCGCGTCCCGACGCTGATGCCCGCGTTGACGTGCACGGCAATCAGGTGGCGCTAACGCAAAGAAGCCGCTGCTATCAAAACTCGCAGATGACCTGTACGACGTGCCATGAAGTGCACGAGCCCGAACGTACTGCGGCCTCCTATTCAGTGAAATGCTTGCAATGCCATAAGGACAGCGACTGCGGTGAATTCGTGAAACTCGGAGCAAAGATTCGTGAGAACTGCATTGATTGCCACATGCCCGTGCAGGATTCCAACGTGATCGTCGCCGAATTAAAGGGAAAACAGATCAAGGCGCGAATACGGAACCACTGGATCAAGGTTTACTCGACGAGGCAAAATCCTTGATTCATTGCCGCTCGTCAGAGCAGGATTGGTTTGATGCCGGTGAGTTCACAGAAATCGCGCAATGCGGGATAGAGATCAGCTCCGTAGCCGAGGCAGGCATATTCGTTGTTCCAATTTTGAATTAGCGCGTCCATATCGCAGTGAGCGGTGACGAATCCGTGCGGCCAGAAAGGAATTCCGCACTCGTTCAGGCGGCGATCGATTTGATCGGCTGGCGGCTCAAAAATACTGCAGCGCGCGACGACCATATTGAATGTTCCGTTCAGACGCCCCAGCCGCGCCAGAACGCCCTCGCCAACTTTGCAAATCAGCTTGACGGAAACGCCGCCGGCCTTCCCTTCCGTTGGGATTCCGTGCGTTGCAAATCCTGCAGGACTTAGCTTTCCCGCGAGCGACGGAGGACATGCGCCATCGCCTATAATCTTGATTTCCTTCGTACGCTTGTCGACGTGCTGAAGATCGCCGTAATAGACAGGCTCTTTGCTTAGTTTGGTGAGGAGGAACACCGTCAGCGCGGTATTTAGATCACCGAGAGTCGAAGTGCCGTAGCCGTCTTCAAGCATCATGCTCTGCGCAAAACACGTTGCCGCATAATCGTCGCCCAGCCCTGGAAATGATTGGATCGTGTAGAAATCGAATTTCTCCGTTCCGACGATTTGTTTGAGAGCAAGATAAAGCCGAATCGATCTTTCGTTGACGATGTTTTTTTCTGGCGCGGCGCCGAACAGTTTGTTTAAACGAGGCTCGAGTTCCAAGATTTTCAGGGGTGAGACACGCTCGGCTGCTTGAATCAGCTGAGTTGTATCCCGCGAATCAATGTCCACGCCGAACATCCGCATCCATTGCGATGGGTCGGCCGCTCCGCAAGTCTGGCCCATGCCGCGGCCGCCAAACACTCCGACAGTGGACATATTGAGAAGATTTTTCAGATGCGCGGCGCGTACATAGCTCGCGATGTTTTCGATCGCCTCGTGATCGTCGGCGCCGCCGTACACGAATTTATGCGCCACGCCAATCTCGAGTAATCCTCCGTGCATCACCAGGCCGCCCACCGGCCGCCAACCCTGCGAGCCGTCGTGAGCCCACAGCAACACGGCCTTGCCCGACGCGGCAAAGTCTCGGATGGCGCCAACAAGATGCGCTGCCCAAACCCAGGTCCCCGAGAACAGGATCACGGCGTCGACCTCATCGTTAGACTTCATGGCTTTCAGCGCGGCTCTGGCTTCCTCCTTGCTCGATACGACCACATCGCGCTCGACGATTTTTAATCCGGCCGCGGATAACGCACTCTTGGAACGTCGAATGATTGCGTCGTCGATGAACGGCGTACCCGTCGGGTCTTTCAAGCCGTCTTTGTGGACGCCATACACGACAAATCCCACACCTGGCTGAATCACTGTTTCGTCTCCTCGGATTGCATGCGAGAATTTGCGTCACGAAACGCCTTCAATGCCGCGCACAAGCGCCTATATTGCTTCACTTGCCCCTCGTACAAAACCGCGAGATGCGCGTCAGGCTCGATGACTTCTTTTTCGCGGACCACTCGATCAACGGCGTCTTCGATTTGCGAGTAAAGGCCCGCGGCGATTCCCGCCAAGATCGCGGCGCCCTGACAGACCGCCTCATCGCATTTCATCACATGGAATCGGCATCCCGTGATTGCAGCTCGCAGCTTCAGTCCGAGCGGCGAACGAGTCCCACCGCCGGTCACATACAGATCTTTGAATTTCTCGTTGGCGCCCGCCAAAATTTCGGTGATCTGCGCGAGTTCGCAGGCAATTCCTTCGAGAATCCCTTGATAGATTTGGCTTCGGGTGGTATCGGATGACAAGCCAAAAATCGTCGCGCGGGCGCGAGGATCAAAATCGGGATTGCAGGTTCCGATCAAGTGCGGCGTAATGCAAAGCCCTGTCGGCGCGCCAGTGCATTCTGCTTCGAGTTGCGAATATCGATCGGTGCCGCTTGCTTCAATCTTCGAGACCTCCGACGTCGAGTCACGGCCAAAAATCAAATCGCGAAACCACTGAACCATGATCCCCGACGGGAAATAGGCCAGCGTAAGAAATTTCCCGGGTACAACGTGAGAGTAAAAGTTTAATTGCGCCGCGAACGATGCTTCGCCCAGGTTCGGCTTATCGGACGCTGCAACAAGACATTCGTACGTCCCCATCGAATCGGAAAGACGGCTGGAATCGATCACGCCGACACCCAATGCCCCGCAGGCTTGATCGTGTCCTCCCACTACGACTGGCGTGCCGGCAATTACTCCCAGCGCGCTCGCGGCTTCTGCATTCAATCTGCCCGCTATCGTTCCGGCCGGAACCGGAATTGGAAGTTTATCGGCGGTCAATCCGGTCACAGCTAACATTTCGTCCGACCAGCAATTCTTGATCACGTCAAAGGCGAGGAATCGCGAAGCCAGAGAATATCCGACGAACGGTGGTAGCCCAAGTCTCGCGTGGATGAAATCCGTTACGCTCAAGAAACGCGCCGCCTTGGAATAGATCTCAGGCCGGTGCTGGCGCAGCCAAAGAATCTTGGGTATCGGGTACATCGGGTGAGCAACCAAACCGGTGATTTCAAAAATACGGCGCGCGCCCATCTCGTTCTCGCACCATTTCGCTTCGCCGGTGGCGCGGTTATCGATATTCAGAATCGCCGGATGAATTCCTTCGCCGCGAGAATTCACGGGAATGAATGTCTCGCCGTGCGAGCTGAGGCAGAGAGCCTGCACTGGATCGTGAGCGAGATCGCGCGTTGCATCGCGAGACGTCTTACATACGGCACTCCAGAAAATGGCGGGATCCATTTCCGCGAACATTGGCTGCGGGAAGTCGGGCGAATAACCGCACACGCTTCGCGCAATCACCGCTCCCGCCGCGGTAAAGACGACAGCCTTGCATTGGCTTGATCCGATGTCTATGGCGAGAAGGCTCATTCAAGGTACATGCGAAGGCGTTCAAAGAGACATATTCGCGCAACTAGCGAACATCCGCGGCGTTTCTCATCGCCCGGCAGGAGATTTCTCCGGTTCATTCAAAGCTGCGCGTGCGTTTCGCAACAGCGCGAGCATGTCGTCCGCCTGAAATACGTTTCGGCCGAAGAATACTCCCGCGGCTCCGGCGGCGGCCACGCCGTGGATCAGCGCGAGCGCTTCCGCGTCGGACGAGTACCGGCTACCACCAAGGACGAGTATCGGGATCGGGCAATTTTCTACGACGCTGCGCATGGATTCTGGATCGCCCGCATAATCCGTCTTTACGAGATCCGCGCCAAGCTCCGCGGCCATTCTGGTATGAAGCTTGAGCCACTTTGGATCGGATGGATTCTTAGCGTTCTTGCCCCGTGCCAGTGTTTCGATGATCAAGGGCATGCCGATCCGCTCACACTCTCGCGCTACTTCCGCATTGCGCGCCACTTCTTTCGTTTCAAATTCCGCGTCGCCGGTGCCGACGGCGAGATATGTGATGACTGCATCCGCACCGTGGTGCATCGCATCTTCGGGCCGCGCGAGCAAGCAACTGCGAAGATCGCCGGATGCGTCTCCGCCGGGCATGCCCCACAGGGTCGTCCAATCAATTCGCGCAATGATTCCGGGCATGGACGATCCAAGGAGTGAATCGAGACAGCCTCGAATCAAACCGAGACTCAGCAACACAGCATCGACGCCTGCGTCCGTGAAATGTCTGACTTGTTCGGCAGGATTTTCAGTGCCTGGAATCGGTCCAAGAACCAATGCGTGATCGAAAGCGACGACCAAAGATTTGCGGCCCGGCCGAACGATTCGATTCAGTCGAACTTTCTTCCCGCAGTCGCTCACTGATATCCCTTCAGTTGGCTGGTAAAGTCGAGCGTAGTCCAAATATTCAATCGTTCGATTGAACGTAGCGACTCGGAGGCGAAGTTTGTGACGCACCGCGCACGGTAAGAGAAACGCTCTTCTCCGCGGAAATCCCGTCTACGCCATCCACACGCAAATGCACATCATAGCTGCCTTCGCGCGTGTAGGCATGCGCGACGCTGCTGCCTCGAGCAGTGATTCCGTCGCCAAATTCCCAAAGATAATCAGTGGCTGGAACTCCGTCGCTCGCCGCATTCGCAGAGAAATTAATCGTCTCTCCCATTTTGGCTTGCTGCGGAGAATTTATGGTAATCGACGGCGCTGCCGCGGAAATTGAGCTATCTATGATTTTGATCAATTTTACGGAGCGGCCTGGCTGATTATCGAGCCGGAGCGTCTCACCATCGAACGCAATGCGCTGATTTTCATTTAGCACGTCGTACAACTCATATGGACGCCCTACAGTGAATTTCAATCCGGAAAGAGTGAGGCTGTGAGAACGCGGCTGGTTGGTCCAATTGAACACCGCCAGAATGGACTGGCGCTTGTCCTCGTTCAAAAGCACGATGCTTGGCTGCTTATCTTCCGCGCTGTAACTCAAAAGATCGAGTGGAACCCCGGCGCGTCCGAGCTTCGCGATTCGCAAGAGATCCGCGTTTTCAACCAGCGCGACGCGATCCGAATCTGCGCCGAGTGTCGGAAGGTCATCACCGATTTCAAACATTCCTCCCGAAAGCGCTGCGAGAGCAATCGACACTTGCGCTTCATTCAGAGTGAGAGCCGCGGGATTCGGATGCTCGTCGAGAACCTGTTTCGAAACTGTAAAGGCATCCGGATCGTTGACATAGAAATTCCGATTCATATAGTAGCGGGCAAAGATACCCGGAGCGGCATCCAGGCTGTGATTAAAGGAATGGCCAGTGTCTTGGGACACGCGCCCCTCATCGACGATGCCAACCACGCTCAGCATTGGGCTGCCGTCCTTGTCGAGCAGTACATCGTCGCCTACCACTTTACGAATCAGCTCGAGGCCGATTCTTTGCGCCTCAAGAGCCGTGGTGTGCGGCCGATAGTAGAAGCCTTCGATTGCGGTTGTATCCATGAAGTCGAGCTTGATGTAACGAACTCCCCAATCGCGCACCAGCGTTCGATACGTCTGCCGCAAATAATCCTGGGCGCCGGGATTTGTCGCGTCGAGCACGAAGATATGGTCCGGAATTCCTTCCTCGACATCTCCTACACCGATTGGTTCTCCACGAGCGTTATGCACGAGCCAATCCTTGTGGTTCTGGTAGACCCAAGAGCGATCAGTGGCTTCGAAAGGTGCGGTCCAAATTCCCTGCGTCAGTCCGAGATGCCCAATTTTATGCTCGATATCAGACATTCCACCCGGGAATCTCGTTGCATCCGGCGTGGCATATTCGCCGCGCGCGTACTGATATCCTTCGTCGATATGGAAATAGTTGTAGCCGAACGACTTCAAATGTTGAGCGAGCCATTGCGCGTTCGTGAGGACATCTCCGCTGGTGATTTTGTCGTAAAAGGCCGTCCAGCTCCACCAGCCGAGAAGGTTTTCGCCGCCGACGCGTGCATGATGCAGTTCGCGAATCGCGGCGCCATAGGCCTCGAGCTGGGCGTGGTAATCGCCGCCCGCTGCGAACATCAGGCGCTCGGAAGCGATGGTGGCGCCCGGAGCGAGCGGAAGGCTCAACTCGATGCGATTTTCGGCGGGCCCTTTAAGCAAGCCGGATTCTTCGTCGGTGGATTGGATTTCGGTGGTTCCGGTTGAGTCAACGGTGAAGGATGCGATTCGGGAATCGTTCGACGAGTCTCCGCCAGTTTTCAAATGGAGGATCGTGAGAAAACGATCTGAGGTGAGCGCGCCGAAGAACAGACTTTGCCCGCTATCTCGATTGTAAATGAGCTGGCTCCCAACGCCGAGGTGCAGCCCGTTTGGAGCCTTCCCAAGATCGTAGATTTGAAATGGAGGCCAATCCTCGCTGAAGCTGTCGGATAGAATTCGGTCGGAGCTTTCGTTTTCGCTAAGGTAGATCGGCTGATTGCCAATCGCTTGGACGCTTCGAATACTTTGAATATCGATCGCTTTCGAATTTTCGTTTGTGACTTTAACTTCGATATCTCCGTACGGGTTTGCATCGTAAAGCCGCACAACGTAGGTGAGACTGGGAGTGTTTTTGGCTCCAGTTGAAGCGACGGTGATTTGACGACCTTGTCCGAGAGCATCCTCGAACTTCGACTCCGAAACTTGATGCGATTGGAGATCGGACGATTTGATCCAGCGGTGATCGATTCCGGCGGCAACAATCGCTTGAATCGCGGGGCGTTGTGCCCCAGCAGCTTGAATCGAATACGAACCGTCAGATGCACGAACGGTGACCACCAGCTTCGAATTGCGAAGCGTCGCGTCCTGGGCACACATCGCTGGTGAAAACAGAATTAGCAGGCTCGCAGTCTGCAACGCCCGTGTTGATATTCGCCGCTTTCGATTTGAATTGGACATTTGCGCGCGTTGCAACCCTTCTTAGAAGTAATACTTCAAAGCGAACTGGATAAATCGCGGATCGCGCGCGCCCTGCGCAAATCCGAATTGAGGAGTACCGAACTCCAACGGTTGTGGCTCTTCGCTGATCTCGCCGGTCGGTTCGAAAAGAGGGTTCACGTGATTCCAGATATTGAAAAATTCGGCGCGGAATTCGAATCGCATCTGTTCCCGCACGGGAAACATTTTGAAGATGGAGAAGTCCCAGTTTTGAAAGCCCGGACCACGAACGATATTTCGGCCGGCGTTGCCGAACGTGAACGGAATCATGTTGTCCACGAACGCACATGTATTGAACACGGTTCCGGCCGGGCATGGGGCTCCATTCGGATTGCCAACAACGTTGGGACGAACTTCATAGAAGCCGACGCCTCCGCCTCCGTCGCTTGCCGAAAAATTCGACAGAGAGTCAGTGACCGTAAACCAGTTTCCCGTCGAGGCCGTCGTGATTCCGGCGACTTGCCAATTCCCGATGATTTGGTTTTTCAGGCCCGTCGCACTGCCGGCAAACTGCTTTCCGTTTCCGAATGGCAATTGGTAGATGTAACTGACCACGAAGCGGTGCCGCACGTCGAAATCAGAATTTCCATACTCAGCAAATGGGTAAAGTTCATTGCGGAAATCGCCGTTATTGAGCGAGCCTAGCGCGGCGCTCGAAGCATCATCCAACGCGTGGGCATACGTGTAGGAAGCTTCGAACTGCAAGCCATGCGAAAAGTTCTTCTCGACTCGCACTTGCAAAGAGTTGTAGTTGGAGAAACCGTCCGTGCGAAGCAGATCGATTCCTGTGTCGAAAACTTCGTTGCAGTTCGGAGGGAAAACGGAGTCGTCGCACATCTGCGCGGGGCGCCGCGGAGCGGTCGGACAATTGCTAAAAGAATTCGGAGGAGTGGTGCAAAATGCCGCGTCTGGCTGAGCTTGGTTGCCATTGTAAAAATTGTAGAGGTTGGAACCATGCGAACCCGCGTAGGAAATTTCGAGAACAGTTTGGCTTGGCAACTCATACTGAAATCCCAGGTGCCATTGCTGCGTGAAGGGCGTGCGGATGTTTGGGCTGACGGAAAACAGGATTGGCGTATTCGGATCTGTAAGCGAGCTTGCCGGAAAACCTTGAGATAGTACGTTCAGCGGCAGTGGTGAAGTGATCGAGCAATTCGCTGCCGGAACGCTTAGATTTGCAGCCGGCAAGAAGCATGGCGGGTTGAACGATTGAGTCACAAAGAAAGGCGGATTGAAGCCGGGACTTGGATTGGAATATGGGCCGTTTTCCTGCCCGCCGTAGAAAATGCCGTAGCCGGCACGCAAAACGAGCTTGCTGACTATCTGGAACGCCAGCCCCACGCGCGGAGCAAAATTATTCAGATCCGGAGAGATCAAGCCAGCGCTTCCATTTCTCACGATCGGAATATTCTGGGACAGGAATGGCGTCAATTGCGCGCTTTGTCCCGACGGCACCACAAGCGAATCGTTCGAAAAATCAAACGTTGCCTGCTCGTTCCCTGCCGCTTTGATGGTGGTGAACAGTTCGTACCGCAATCCGAGGTTCAACGTCAGGCGGTGGGTCACCCGAAAATCGTCTTGTCCATATACCGAGTAAATTTGCCGGTGATAGTCAACGTTGTGCGTGCTCGTAATCTGCCCGAAATCCGGAACACCCAGCAGGAATGTCGCGAAAGCCTCGCCGCCGGTTTCGGGCGCACTCGGATTGTCGGTAAAGTCGCTCGCGAAATTCACCGTCCCACGAGCCGCCGACGGTTCAAACAAAGTGAATTGCTCGTCGCGGATTTCGGTTCCGAATTTGGCCGAGTGGCGGCCATGAATCCACGTCAAATTCTCTGTCACCACGTAACTGTTCTGTTTTTCGATCGCTGGAAGAAAGCCGGCGCTGCCGATCGTGGCCGTGCCGTCGTTGATGCTGATTTGCGGCAATCCGCCAAGATCGGGTCCGTATGGGACACCAGGATAGTCAAGTTGCTGCGATACATTCTCGTTCGCGTTGAGTTGAAGCCGGTGGGAATTGATCCGGTTATATCCAACGCGGAATTCGTTGACCAGATTCCCCGAAAAAACATGCGTTTCGCTGATCGCGACACTATGAAACGTATCGTCCTCGATCCCATCCGAGAAAGCGCCGCCATCCAGTTCGTTTTGGAATGGCGACGGCGTGAAACTCGGTTGGGCTTCGTAGCTAAATCTGCCGAACAAGCTGTCTCTATCCGAGAACTTATGATCGATTCGGACGTCAAAGTTGTTGCGGCTCGCGGTGCGATTGGGGTCCACAAGGTAGTTCGACCCGTTTATGTTCGCGTTCGGCGCCGGAAAAAGCGCTGAAAGGCGGGCCGCGAGCGTATCGATCGAACCTGCGGGGAAAATATTTGTTGGGTTTCCAGACGCGTCCACTCCGATGGGCGTCCCGCAGAAACCGCTAGGATTCAGAGTGGAAGTGTTTGCCATCCTCGAATTGAAGATTTCACCCATGAAAGTGGGATGTCCGTTGCAGTCGAGTGCGGGCTGATTCGTGGAATTTCCATTCATGTCCACTGACATGACCGGAATGTTCGTAAGAAAACTGGAGAAGTCGCCTCCGATTTCCGCTGGCGTTGGAACGAGCGATAGCTGCGGCAAGGCTTGCGTGATGCGGAGTCCTTCATAATCCACGAAGAAGAAAGTTCGATCCTTGATGATCGGGCCGCCGAGTGTCGCGCCAAATTGATTCTGGTGGTATCCCTGCCTGCTGGTATCGAACGCGTTTCGCCCATCGAGTGCGTCGTTTCTGAAAAACTCGTAAACGTCGCCATGAAGGCTGTTCGTGCCGGACTTGATGACTGCGTTGAGAATTGCTCCGTTTCCGCGCCCGAATTCCGCGGAATACGCATTTGTCTGGACTTTGAATTCTTCAATCGCGTCCACGGAAGGCTGAATCACGTATGCCTGACCTGTGAGGACGTCGCCGAGGTTAGAATTGTTGTCCACGCCATCGAGCAAATAATTGTTCTGAAGAGCTCGAGCGCCGTTCGAGCTGAAACCGTAACTTGTTTCCACTCGAGACCCAGGTTCACTGGGTACAACTCCCGCGCCTAGCAATGCGAGCTGCGCATAATTGCGCCCGTTGAGCGGAAGCGTGACGGCTCTGTCGCCGCGAATGACTTGCCCGAGGTCCGAGGTTTCTGTCTCGAGCAATGGGCTCTGCGAAACTACCGTGACGGTCTCATCCACTCGGCCAACTTGAAGTGTCACATCTACAGTGGGATGTTCCTGGACTTCCACCACCACGGGCCCGGCAAGCGCCGTCTTAAATCCGGTTTTCTCAACGGACACTTTGTAGCGACCGATTTTCAGCGGGCTGACCGTATACTCTCCCGCTTCGCTGGTTACCGTATCTACTTCGGTTCCGCGGTCGACATCCGTGACACGAACTTTCGCGCCAACGACGACTCTTCCGGAGGCATCCGTCACCGTCCCCGCGATTGCACCGGTATCCTTTTGCGCCCAGGTGCTCGTAAAAGTGAAAAGAAGCGTCAGCAGCAAGGAAACGACAAACCGGCATCGCGAGATGCCGCGCGAAGGCCGCTTGAGCGTCTCTTTTGGTTCTTGCTGGATCAGAAGGCTGCGGCGAAGTTTGATCACGGACGACCCCCGTTAAAGCGTCGGTCTCGTTCGGCATACTATGCCTTTAGAGGCTCCGGCACAGCTGATACGGCTCGAAAAAAGGCACCTGACCGCACAGCTAATTAGCCCGATTGTGCTCGTTTGTCAACTTTTTTAATCGAAAATGACGTATTTTGTACTTTTACGATGCATTTGAGCGC
>JBAPOP010000153.1:0-10866 GCA_049279675.1 Candidatus Acidiferrales bacterium | reverse complement strand
CGCTCAAAACGGCGGGACGCGGTTTCAAAATTTCATTCCAGCCGAATCCGTGTTCCGCGAGTTCGAACAAGCCATTCCGCGTCAAGACGTAAACTCCGTCGTCCGCGCCGAGAAACTGCTGCACCTCCTCGAGTTTCGCAGTGACGCCTTGTGCGGAGATGCCGTACCCGCCGATCTCCGGCCGCCGCGCGGCAAGCGCCACTCGCACCACGCCCTGATCTTCAGTGCCAACCAGCAAATCCTCTCCACTCGCGAAGAGAGAAGTCACCAGCAGCCCCGGCGCGAGAACCCGCGAGAATCTCCCGCGATCGAATTCAGCCACGCCCAAGGGTGTCCCGACGTAGCTCTTCTCCCCCGCGAGCGCAATCGCTTGCACTTGCCGGTCGGGCAATCCCTGCTCTTCTCCGAACGATTCAGTCGTACCGGCATGCCAGTGCAGCACACCCTGATTCAGCGTGCCGACCCACAAATCCACTTCATCCCCGGCCAGCACTCGAACGTAAAGATTGCCGAGCGTGGGATGAAGCTCTCGAATTTGTTTTCCGTCGTAGAGAAGCACACCGCGCTTCTTCGTGCCAAGCAAAAGGTGCCCGGAATTTACAGGCAGGATCGCGGTGATGGCTCGTGCTTCGGAATCCGCGGGATAGATTTGGCGGAAGCCGCTTCCGTTGAAAATCAGGATTCCCTCCCCAGCTGTGCCGAGGATCAGTTCCGGCTCCGGCGGATCTCCGAGCCTGCCCACCGCCATCGCGACGAGCGGCGAAGATGGCAATTCCCTCCCGGCCACGAATTGCCTTAGCAGCGTCCCGGCGAGATCGTATTCGGAGAGTCCGGCTGGCCCGGCGAGATAGAGACGATCTTCGAAGCGCGCCGCTTGGAGAAACACGTCAGGTGAACTGACAACTTCGAATTTCACATCATTGGGAGGCACGGACGGCCGCACCTGAAAGCGAATTTCGCGCTCGGAATGAACCTCTTGCGCAGACTGCCGCAAAGCCCGCGACGCGCGCCACCCGACGAAAATTCCTGCCGTCCCAATCGCAGCAAGGGCAGCCGCGACGATCGACCAGCACAGCAATTCCCGATTTCGGCCCATAGCCCCTCTTAATTTGCGGGCCACTATAACCCGCGTCAGCCCAGACGGGTGCCTAGCAGGAGGGGTACCACTTCGATTTCACAATGAAATGCGGCGTTTTCGATGGGCGGTCACTGCGGTGAACTGTGTCGGCTCGTGGACTGTGTGTCTCACGGGCTGCATCCGCACGCCTTACAACGCGATGAAGCCCGTGTGGATGAAATAGAGCGAAGTGATCGCAACGGCCATCCACAGCAGCACTCCCTGCGCCAGCGGCCGCCAGCCCACTTCGCGTAGCGCAGACCGCGAGATGCTCGTGCCGATCAGGAAGAGGACAGCCGTCAAGCTAAACCTGCCAAGCGTGAAGAGCGAATTGGCGAGCCGTGAAATCCCCGGAACATAAGTGCTGATCACCGCAGCCAGACAGAAGAAAAGAATGAACCACGGAAGCTTTACGCGAGTTTTACTGCGCTTGACGGCCGCGGTGACGAGCGCGAGCGGAACGATCCACAGCGCGCGCGCAAGTTTGACTGTCGTGCCGACCACTAACGCCGCTGCGCCGTACTTCGAAGCCGCGCCCACAACTGAACTCGTGTCGTGAATGGCGAGCGCCGCCCACAGGCCGAATTGCGATTGCGACAAATGTAGCGCCGTCCCAATCGACGGAAAAATCAGCAACGCAACCGAATTCAAAATAAATATCGTGCCGAGCGAGACGGCCATCTCGTCTTCGTCCGCGTGAATGATCGGACCCATCGCCGCGATAGCGCTGCCTCCGCAGATCGCAGTGCCCGCGCTGATCAGAAACGAGGAATTGCTGCGAACTTTCAGAATCTTGCCGAGACTGAGCCCGACGATCAGAGCGAACGAAATGCCGAGCGCCGTGTAAATAAATCCGCTCCGCCCCGCCTTCAGCACCTCGTGAAGATTCATTCCGAAGCCCAGCGCCACCACTGACGCCTGAAGCAGAAACCTCGACATGTCTTTGCTATCGGCAGGAAGAGGATGCGCGACCGTAAGCCCAAAAATAATTCCCGCCGTCAGCGCGACGGGCGGCGAAATAAATCCGCTCGCGGAAATGATGAGCCCCGCAAAAAAAAGCGTCTTGATCAGTATGGATTTGAAATTCTCGCCCGCTGGCGTAGGCACGTGCCGATTATGAACCAATCAGCTCGCAAGATTGAACAGCCAATTCCTGAATTCTAACGCAGACGCCTCATCTGGGCAGGACCCGATACTTGAGGCATAGATTCGTAACTCAAATCTATTCAAGTGCGATTCTACTAGCGCCGCTTCCCGAGGCCCGGGAGACCACCCTGGACGAATTCCTGAGCGTGTGGATTGTATTTGCGGTCGATCTTGGAGAGTTTTTTCTTTAGCTTATTGCTTTTGACCTCTTTTGGTTGGGTAAGTCTCGACGCTCTCCTGCTGTACTCCAGTCCCGAGATTTTTCCTTCATGCCAAAGCTTGGCAAGACTTCTCAATCGGTCTTTGGTGCTATTGCGCGCCATCGTGTGGACAGCTTGGTCTAGGACTGTGCTTTCTGAGAGGTTGGCTGGGAGGCCTGGACTCGAACCAGGATAATCAGATCCAGAATCTGATGTACTGCCAATTGTACGACCTCCCAGTCGCGAGCCAACAAATCGAGAGACAACAAAAAAGGATCGCTGACGCGACCCTCAAAGAATTTTAGCTGTCGCGCTGAGGTTCGTCAACCGCGCGCGTCCCGCGTGCGGAACTAATAGCCGCGCACGCCAGCAGAATGAGCGCGTGGCGTGGTGCGTGATAGAATCCGGCCGTGAAATTCGCACCCTGGTTGTGCGGCGGTTCGTGGTTTGAACGTGGAGTAGCGTAATTCATCCAGAACACAATTAGATGAGATACGTTCCGTCCCCGATCGACGTCGTGCTGCTCCTAGTCATGATCGTTCTAATGGCCATCGAGGTGGCTCTCTTCGGAGACTTGTTCCGAGCCACAGCGCGCGGGGCGCCACGCGGTTCGCGCTTGCCGTCCTACATCTATCTCATCGTCTATCAATGGGCCATGGCTGCATCGATCGCAGCGCTGTGGATGGCAACCAGCCGGCCATGGAGCGCGCTATTGCTGGGAGTTCCGAAGCTCTGGGGATTCGGAGCTAGCCTGGCGCTCAGCGTGGCGTTCCTGGTTCTTGCGGAGTTGCAGCGCCGGGCCATCTTCAAGCGTCCGGAGATCTCGGAAACCGCTCGTCGCCAAATCTTGGAAATCGAACCGATGGCGCCACACACGCGGCGGGAGCGCCGCTTTTGGACGTTCGTGGCCATTACCGCCGGCTGTTGTGAGGAAGTGATGTTCCGCGGATTTCTGCTCGCTGTGTTCGCGAGTTGGCTCGGTCTCATCGCGGCCGTGGCCATCAATGTCGCGGCGTTCGGGATTTTCCACGCGTATTACGGCTGGAAAGGGATTCTCAAGACGGGCGCGTTCGGATTGATTATGGCGCTGCTCGCGCTCTGGTCAGGGTCGCTCATTCCCGTCATCATCCTCCATGCCGGCATCGACCTGAACAGCGGCGACCTGGCCTATCGCGTGCTTTCGAAATAGACTAAAAATTGTTCCGTAGAAGTCCCCGTCGGACCCGTGGACTAATCCGCCACTAAGAACTGCGCGCGGGAGGCTCGATTGGAATAAGTTCCTTGCCGCGGATCGCATATTGCGCGCCGCGCCAATGGACACTGCGAGTAAAGAAGCTGAATATCAAGATGAAGAACGCGCAGGCATCCTGCGCCGGGACGAGCCAGAAACGCTTTCGCAGCAGCGGATCGCGCATGCCCCACACGCCGACGGTCCACGCCATCAATCCGCACAGAACCACATAGGCAGCAGCGTAAGCCAACGCAAGCGCATGCCACGGCGCGATTGCGGCGACGAGCAGCGCCCACGCCAGTCCGTGCGCGAAGATCAGCCCGAGATGCCCCGAAGGTGTCGCGTTGCGAATCGCAATGCACCAGCGCAGTTGGTGGCGGAAATATTCCTTCACCGAAGTGATGGGATACACAGTGTCCACCGGAATCGACGCAATCTCGACGCGGTGACCTTTCGCGGCGATGCGATGCCCCAGCTCGTGATCATCAGTGAAATGGCCGGCGATGCCTTCGAAGCCGCCGATCTCCGCGAGCCGCGCCTTCGTCGTGGCCATCGTCGCGCCCAGCGCAAAATCCACGGAATTGAATAGCCACGCGACGAGCACACCCGCCGCAAAATCCGCCGAGTTCCCAATTGCCTCAAGCACCGATCCGTACGACCGGCTCGGAATCCCGCGATACAGGCACGTAACGGCGCCCACCTTGGCATCGCGAAACGGCGCGACGACGGCGCGAAGATAATCGCGGCTCACGCGTATATCAGCATCGCTGATAACAAGAACGTCGTGACGCGCTTCGCTCGCCATGCGTGAAAGTTTGTTGACTTTGTCCGAAGTGCCGATCTGCTTCGCCCCGATCAACAGGCGAATGCTAACGCGCGGGAAATCGCGAATGATTTTTTCTATGACGGGAATGGCAGGGTCACGTTCATCAGAAACGTTGAAGAGAATTTCGTACTCGGGATAATCGAGATTGCAGAAACTCGAAAAGTTTTCGTGGGCCTCGCGGTCAAGTCCGTGGACGGGCTTCAAGATGCTCACCGGCGGCGAGAAATCCCGCGGCGGCGAAGCATGCCCGCGGAAAAAGCGAAGCGCCGCAACGATCGCGAGGAAGTAGTAAATCAGAGGCATCGCCGCCGCGATCAGAATCACCCAGCGCAAACCATGCAAAAGCGTGAGCACGATTTTTATCCGATGCAGACAAGCATAACGCCGAGGCAAACGAGAAGAACGCCCGCCCAACGCGCCGCCGTGACGCGCTCGCCGAGAAGATATTTCCCGCCGAATGCGCCCACCGCATAGCTCAGCGCCGTCACAGGAACGACAAAGCTGACGTTTTCAAACGCGAGCAGCATCAAGAGCGAAAAAAAGCCAAGCGCCATCAGCGCGACGCCGAACCACATCCAGCCAACGCGAAACGCGCGCAAAAACACGTGAACCAAATTGCGCGGCGAGAAATCGTGGACTTCGCCGATTTCCTTCATCGCGCGCGAAACGGCAATTTCTCCGCCCGTCCCAGCGCAGATGATGATCACGAAGCAAAGCACGGCAAGCACGTTCACGCCTGCTCCGTGGTCCGCGGCGGCGTGCGGCTAACGAGAAAAACTCCCAGAGAGATGACGAGTACGCCGAGCCAGCGCATCGGACTAATCGCTTCGCCGAGCACAAAGTAGCCGAGCAGCGCGACAACCGCGTAAGCGAAAGATGACGCAGGCTGGACGTAGCTGTAATCCGCAAAGGAAAGCACCAGAAGATACGCGATGAAAAATGCCAAGAGCGAGGCGATACCAAGCCAAACCAGCGGCGATTCAAATGCTCGCACAAAAAAATGGACCAGCTGCGCCGGATGCATTTCCGGCGCACTGCCGACTTGACGCATTCCCTTCCCGAGGAAAATGTCGCCTAGAGGTCCGAACGTGATCATCAGAAGCAGCAGGGCCCACGTCTTCAAATGCATGCGTGCCGAACCGCTCATGCGCTATGCGAACCCACGGGAGAATTCGCTTCAACGGAGGGAACGGCAGGAACTGCAACGACCGTTGTTTCCTTCATTCCCTTGCGCGCCAATTTCCGCCGCTGCGCGCGGAGACGCAGGAAATCCACCGCTTCGTGATAGAGAATCCTGCGCGAGTCAGCGTCCCACAATCGATCGCGGACGAAACGCCACGCAACACGCGGCCGGAAGTAATACTCATCGTAGAATCGATGAACTCCGCTCATGATGTCTTCGCGCGAAAGGCCCGGATACGCCAGATGCGGGAGCTGGTGTCCGCCATCATCGGCAATCGCTTCGCCGTGTAGATAGCCTGCGTTCTGCGCCACGGTGTAAAGCTCGGTTCCCGGATAGGCGTGCGCTAGCGAAACTTGAATCGATTCGCAATCCAGTTCCTTCGCGAAATCAATCGTGCGCTGAATCGTCTCGTGCGTCTCGCCGGGCAATCCAAGAATAAAGTCACCGTGAACGTGAATGCCGACTTTCTTGCAATTCTTCACGAAGCTGCGCGCCATCTCAACCGTCGCGCCCTTCTTGAGATTCTTCAAAATCTGCGGATCGCCTGATTCGAATCCCACAATCAGCAATCGCCCGCCCGCGTCGGCCATCGCCTTCAAGGCTTCGTAGTCGCTATGAACGCGCGCCGTGCATGACCAGCGGTGGCCCACCGGCTGAATTTTCTTGCACAGTTCGATGACGCGATCCTTGCGGATGTTGAACGTGTCGTCATCGAAGAAAAATTCCTTCGCCTGCGGAAAGCGCTTCGAGGCTTCCGCAAATTCGCGCGCGACGTTGTCGGTCGAACGGACGCGCCATGCGTGG
Source organism: Candidatus Acidiferrales bacterium (assembly GCA_049279675.1). Lineage (GTDB taxonomy): Bacteria > Acidobacteriota > Terriglobia > Acidiferrales > UBA7541 > Palsa-147. The sequence continues at coordinate 4,359 of JBAPOP010000153.1, read as the reverse complement.
CCTGAGAGCGTCTGCGGCCAGAGGCAGAACGTGCAGAGCGCCGGACATCCGCGCGACGTGTAGAACGAAACGTACGGATGCAGCAGAAACGGAACGTTGTAATTCTCGATCGTCAAATTCTTTTCGTAGACTTCCGTCGCGAAAGGCAGCGCGTCGAGTTCAGCGGTCTGCAGCATCGGCCGCGTCGGATTGTGGACGACTTGGCCGTCCTTCAAATAGCTGGCATTTGCGATTTCGCTGACAGGCTTGCCTTGCGCGTACTCCACAACGGCGTGATCGAATTCGCCGCGGACGATAAAATCGATATACGGGCTGGAGAGCAGCGTCTCGGCAGGCTTGATCTGCACGTGGGGCCCGACGAAGCAGATTTTCAGGTCCGGCTTCTGTTCCTTCATGGCGCGAGCCATTTTCAGATCGCTGCCAAAGCCGACGGTCGACGTAAACAGAACCACGAACTCGTAATCCTGAGCAATGCGGACAGTTTCCGGGATCGAGACATGATGGGGCGGCGCATCGAGCAGTCTGCTCCCCGGAAGCATCCCTGCGGGGTACGACAGCCATACCGGATACCAATACGATTCGATTTCGCGCGTCGCGGGCCAACGCGAGCTGGCTCCGCCGTCAAACTTCTCAAAGCTCGGCGGATTTAGCAGCAGCGTCTTCATTACTGACGGCATGAACAATGCCTCCTTAAAGCGACGCGGCAATCAGCACGCGTAATTACCAATTCACCATTCTAACTGATTTAGATGCCAGCCCCAAGCTGCCGGTGGGCCCAGAATGCTTAACTAGCTCTACTGGAATACTTTAGCGAGCTGCCCAGTTGTTTGCAGCAACGATAGCTGCCCCTTCTGCCGGGCAAAATCCGCGTCGAGGAATGTCACCCACTTTTCACTTTCTTCCACGCGGACTTGTTCGAGATCGCGGAGGCTCGCGCGGCCTTTATTAAAGCGCTCCTGAAGTTCGGCCAGTGTCTCCTGAGAAAGCTTGAGGTCCAGACGCGCCACCTCCCGCGCGGATTCGAGTTCATGGACGTCGCGGGCTTTCTGGCGGACTTCGATCCGGACATCATTTCGCTTTCCACCTACCGATAGCTCGGCGGATTGGAGTTCACTCTTTGCCAGCGCCACCGTTGCGGCCGTCTTCGCGGCGAACAGGGGAATAGTGATCTCGACACCGACGTTGATATTGTTCGCCTGAAAGCCTTTGAAGAATTTTGAATAGTTGTTGATCTCACTCAGCAAATCGTATTCACCAATAAGCTGAACCGTCGGCCAATAGCTTCGCTTCGCGCCTGTGAATAAATGCTGCCGGGCGCTGCGTTCGTTTTCTTGCTCTTTTAGATCGATGCTGTTCTCGAGCGCCACATTCTCGAGTGCCGCCGCGGATTCTTCCGCCGTCGAAGGAAGGTCTTCTGTCGAGACCTGAATTGCCGCGCTATCAGGATAGGCGATCTGACCGCGAAGCTGCTCGGTCAGCACATCGTTGCGATCGCTCAACTGGAGAATGTGATAGTTGATTTTGGCAGCAGTGAGTTCGCCGCGCGTGACTTCGACGGGCAGCTCGACGCCGGCGCCGGCGCGCTCGCGCGTGTAATCAAGAATTTTCTGCGCGCTGGCCTCTTCGGCGCGAAGCAATTCCAGTCCGTGGCGCACTTTGGCGAGTTCGAGATAGGTGGATGCCGTCCGCACAATCACGGAATCACGGACCCGCTCGATTTCGAGCTGCTGATTCTTTGCGCGGTCTTCATCCGCGCGCTGCTCGCCCTTAAGCTCCGGATTGTAGACATTCTCCGTGTACACGACTTTGACAATCGACGGAGCAGAACCGCCGGGAGTGGCCGGAAATCCGTTGCTGTAGACGTAGCCCGCGCCTGTGAAAATATTTGGCAAGAACGCTGAGTGCGCCAGCCGCGCTTCGTTTTGCGCGATGGTGTATTGCACGCGCGAGAGCGCCAATTCCCTGCTGTTCTTCAATGCCAGCGCGACTGCATCTTTCAAAGTGAGCGGCTGCGAATCTTGCGCGAACGCGGAATTCGCCGAGACAAAGATGAACACAAGCACGAACAAGATGCACAACATTCGTGCGCTCGCACGAATATTAGATTGCGTCCGAGATCGCGATCGGCGTCTATTCATATCGAAGCGATTCTGTCGGATGAAGTTGAGCAGCCTTACTCGCAGGCAAATATCCGAAGAGCAGTCCCGTCGAACACGATACGAGGAACGCGATCACCACGGACACCCATGAAACCGGAATGTGGATTTCCGTCGGGATCGGGAAGAAACGAAGCAGCGCTTCCGCGAAAAACGGAATCGCGACTGCGATGGCAATCCCAGTCAGTGCTCCCGTTCCGCTGATAATTACTGCTTCCATAAGAAACTGATACAGGATCGCGCCGCGCGGCGCGCCCACAGCCATGCGAATGCCGATCTCGCGCGTTCGCTCGGTCACCGTCACGAGCATGATGTTCATGATCCCGATGCCGCTGATCGCGAGAGCAATCATCGCGATGATGATGAGCACGATCGTCATCGCGAGCGATATGTGCCGCGCGGTCTCAAGAATTGAACTCAAATTTTGAATCTTATATTCGACGCCGGCGCGATGGCGGCTCATCAGCATCTCGCGTGACTCGCGCGTCACCGCCTCGACATTTTCCGGGTGATCGGCCTGGGCGTAAAAAGTCTTCACGTAATCCTGGCCCGTGTAATAGCTGATCAAAGAGAACGGAGTAAGAACAGAATCCCCTGTTATTTCCGATTCTCCGAAAGTCGAGACTCGCTCGCGAAAGACGCCGATCACGGTGAGCGTCAGCTCCCCGACGCGTATCTGATTTCCCACGGGGTCCTGGCCCGGAAACGCGAACGCGGCGAGTTGCTGCGTCAGCAAGCACACTTTGCTGTGCGAGCTCATATCGTCCTCGTCAAAATAGCGCCCGCGCACGATGACGAGGTGGCGAATTTCCTGGAATCCTTCCGTCACGCCGACCACAGCAACCGGATGCACCACGCCGCGCGCTACGATCGTTTGCAAGATTTCGCGCGTCCCTGCGACCTGCGATACGTGCGGAACTCCGTTTTTCACGGCCTGCAAATCAGCTTCAGAGATTTCGTCCGCCATGCTCGTCGGCTGCGTGGCGCCGGGATGAATCACTTCGCCGTAGACAAGATTCGCCCCGACAGCTTCGATCTGCGAAATGATGTAGCGCTTTCCCGCCAGTGCGACCGTAACAACAAGTACGATGCAAGCGCTGCCGATAATTACGCCGAGCATCGTGAGCATGGCGCGAAGCTTATTGGCGCGAAGGGCCTCCATCGCGAGACCCCAGGTTTCGGCAAGAACGATCGGCGAATTGGAGCGTTGGTCCAAGCGGCTGCTTCCGAATCTACCTTAAGAGGCGCATCTCGCGGGCTTCCAGTTTCCAGGAGCGCATCATAATCGGGACTAGCGCTGCGACGGGCGTTTTTAGCGCCGGGCTTCCGCGGTCTGTGCGTCCCGACCCGGTCGGGAAGCCCGGCATCTTCGCACTAGCCCTCGTCTTCGCTCAAGTTCATGAGTAAACGATTCCGCCCAGCTTATTTGAGTCCCGAACTGCCGTAAACGATGCTTATTAAATCACCGATCCGCTCCGTGTTGCCGCGGCGAAAAGCGACGCACATCGCCAGTTTGACCGCTTGGGAAGCTGGGTGATATAAATGCTTCGGTCGATTTCTCCCCCGGTGGGGCCGTGGCGCAGTTGGGAGCGCGCCTCGATGGCATCGAGGAGGTCGTGGGTTCGAATCCCATCGGCTCCACCAAATATTTCCGCAACTATCGCCGATTCATCCTTGCGATTCAAAGCCGGGAGGAGCGCGCTCCTCGCATGCCTTTCGGTGGGAGCCCCCTGCTTCAGCAGGGGGAGCTGGACTTCAGTCCGGCGAAAAATCCGCCGCCGTCAAGACAGGCTTCAGCCGCGGGGCTTCTCCGGCCTAAAGCGCATAATTAAATGTAGCGATGTTCCCCGGAGCGCTGAAGCGCTCCTCCCCCGCATGAATGCGGGGGCTCCCACCATCTCGAAGCGAGCCCCGGAGCGTCTTGCGTGCGCGAGCCCGTGGTTTGCCTTTCGGAGGTAGGCAGTTGCGCTCCTCTCGGAGCGTGCTCCTCACATGCCTTTCGGTGAGAGCCCTCTGCCTCAGCAGGGGGAGCTGGACCTCAGTCCAGCGAATGAGCGTTGGCTCTCAGAAGGGGCTTTCAGAGTCTGTGTGAGGACTCTGTGGCCCGCGATTTTTGGGGCGAGGCAGCGAATGGATTTCCCCTCCGGCTTTCGTTTCGCACCGCGGCGGCCGCTAGCGGGCGCGCCAGAGGTGCGTCAGATTG
>JBAPOP010000152.1:0-18485 GCA_049279675.1 Candidatus Acidiferrales bacterium | reverse complement strand
ATTGACAATCAGCTTCGCGGCCGCGCCGGCCGCCAGGGCGATCCCGGCTCTTCGCGGTTTTTCCTCTCGCTCGAAGACGATCTCCTGCGCATCTTCGGCGGCGAAAAAGTAAAAGCCATGATGCACTGGCTTGGCATGACGGAAGGCGTTCCGATCGAGTCCAAGCTCATCAGCAAGCGCATCGAGAACGCGCAGATGGCCGTCGAAGCGCAAAATTTCGAAGCCCGCAAGCACCTCCTCGAATACGACGACGTGATGAACAAGCAGCGCGAGACGATTTATTCAATGCGCCGCGCCGTCCTAGAAGGCGCCGACCAAAAAGAATTCGTCCTCGAGCGCGGCGAAGAAATCGCGCTCGATCTCGTCGACACCTTCTGCCCGCGCGAGCAGCATCCCGGCAACTGGAACACCACGCAATTCTCAAACGAAATCCTGAATCAATTCGGAATTGACGTGAAGGCCGTCGGCCTCGACCTCGCCTCGCTGAATCACGATCAACTTGGCGACGCGCTTGCCGATAAAGTGATCGAGCGCTACGAAGAAAAAGAAAAGCTCTTCGGGGCGCAGGTGATGCGCTGGCTCGAACGCCGAATTCTTCTCGATATCGTCGATGGCCAGTGGAAAGACCATCTGCTCACTCTCGATCACTTGAAGGAAGGCATTGGCCTGCGCGGCTACGGCCAGAAAGATCCGCTCGTCGAATTCAAGAAAGAAGCCTTCACGCTATTCGAAGACATGATGGGGCGAATTGATACGGAAGCCGTGCGGTTCCTCTTCCTGGTTCGTCCCGCCGAGGGCGAGCGCCCAGCGGAACCCTCCGGCGGCCCGCAAGATGGGCCTCCGCGTCCCAAGCCACTCGAGATTCAGCAGCGCATCGAGCGCCGCCAGCAGCGCACCCAGCAAAATCTCCAATACCAGGCCGGCCCCGCTCAGGCCGAAGCCCCCAAACCCGTTCGCGCCGGCGCCAAAGTTGGCCGCAACGACCCCTGCCCCTGCGGCTCAGGCAAAAAATACAAAAAGTGCCACGGCGCCACCGCGTGAGTATCCGGCTACCCCGAGTCCAAGTTCCGCTGGCGGCGGAACTCGACTCCCAAAATCTTATGCGGACGATCCACTTCAACGCCTCAGTCTTGTCCCCAGGTCTTGGCCTTGAGCTCGTAGTCGCTTAGGCGGACATCGTCAATTTCCAGTTCGCTCTGAAAGCGTTCCGACTCCTCCATTTTTGTTACCGTCAATGGTGCTCCCGGGCATAAGGTCAGCTCGCGGCTTCGTTTCGTCTCCGCGTCCCAATCCGAAAACTGCACGCGTTCGACAATGACGGATCGAATCGCGGGTTCCGCAGGATCCGCGTCCCGGTTCCAAATTAGCTCTTGGACTACCGTACCGGGAGGTATCGCAACATCGTTTTTCTGAGACGAACAGCCCGTGTTTCCTGCCGTGGCGCGCACGGTAACAAACGGTCGAGCGAGCGGGAACAAACACCAGATCTCAGATGAGCTGACCGGATTGAGCGAGCACCGCCCGCCTCCCGGGAAATTAAAGGAGTTGGACGCGACGATCACGTTCTGAGAGCCAATACTGCGGAAAGTGGCGACGGCAAAACTCATGTGTATATGAACTGGCGTGGATTGGACGCTGTCGAAAAACTTTTCATCAATCGCAATGTCCGTGCTGGAATTCGGAGTATCCCAGCCCAAATTCGGCCCGCCGCTTAGCCAGCCAGAAGTCCACTTCGTCCCCCCAGGCGCCTGAATCGTGATCGATGTTCCATCCACGACGGCGAAGGTATCCCGGCTCACCCCCGATACAATTAGCCGAAGCCGCACACCCACGTTTTTTTTCGCGTTGTACCAGAATTCCTTATCAGGATTTGGCTTTGCCGGGTCAAAAGTGAACACTACCGGAAGTTGCTGCCCGACCGTCCTCCTCGGGTACGCATGAGCAATAAGAATCCGATAAGGCGACGCCGCAACTATGACCGGCATGGCCAAAGCCCCGGCAATCAATATCGCCCACGACTTGGCCGTCACCCGCGTCGCGTATTGCCGAACTACGACCACCATGCACGTTGCCACAACAGTCAGAACGGCGACGAAACCCGTAGGTGATTCTGCTCGAGAGATGCCCAGGTTCGGTACGTACTGTATTACGCTGGCGATCGCGATGATGTAGACCAGAATGCCCAATATCACGAGCACGACCTGCCCGATACTCCTCGTCACAACCGCGATCGCTGCCGCGGGCAGAATGAGTAACACTGTCAGAAACCCTAGAATGTAGGCCAGTCCGTGAAGATGGGGAAACACACCGAACGAGGCTCTTTTCAAAAGATAAACGTCGAAGACTAGAAGGGGAACGTAAACAAACGTAAACACGAAAAGCAATTTCGCTGCCAATAATTTCTTCCAATCATATGGTCGCGTAATCCAGAATTGTTGGTCGCCAACGAGGCTCTCCCCCTGAATAACTCGCGTTATCAGGAGAACCCAGGAAATCGGCACGAGAGTCGGAACCAATCCCGCCAGGAACCGTTCCCACTCCGAAAACATCGCCACGGGGGTCCAGTTGGACGGCTCGAGCCACGCGAATGTGACGAGCAAGGCCACCGACACTGAAATCTCCAGCCAGTGATGACGCACGTCCTTCTTGAAAATGTGAATTATCTGGTCCATCACTCCGCCCCGTCTCTGGCGGACGCTCGGCCAGTCTTGGCCATCGCGAGAAAAATGGCTCGCAGCGACATCGGCGTGAACCTCACGTCTCGCACTGCGCCGAACAATTTGCGAATATCGGCGCTCGTGCGCTCCTGATCGAACCGGCTTTCGATGAATCGTACGACCGCTGGTGTGGAATCGACGTTCATCCAGCTATCCGGCCAATTGTTTGGGCGCGCGGACGGTGTCTCCAGCGTGACTTCCACTTCGCGAAATCGTTCGGTTAATGCTGCCATCTCCTCGGAGAATCGTAGTCGGCCTTGCTCGAGGTAGCCGACATGGCTCGCCAGGTTTTCGATCTCCGCGAGATCGTGCGATGAAACAAAGATCGTCGTTTCCGGTGCTCGCTCGAGCAATCCCTCGATCAACTCATCACGCACGAGCGGATCCAAACCGCTAAATGGCTCATCCAGCACGATTAGTTTCGGGTGGTACGCCAACGAACTCAGCAAGGCAGCTTTCATCTTCATCCCGCGCGACAGTTTTTTCAGCTTTCGGTCGAGCGGCAGATCAAACTTTTTGATGAGTTGATTTTCGAGTTCCCTGTCCCACGTCGGATAGAAAGGCCTCAAGTAGGCGAGAAACGCGTCGACTCGCATCCACTCCGGCAATTTCTGATTCTCGGAAACGTATCCAATCTCGGTAAACGCGTCGGCCGCGATCCGCTTCGAATCGCGCTCCAGTACCTCAGCACGCCCGCTGGTCGCTCGGAAAATGTTCATCAGTATCTTGATCGCGGTCGTCTTGCCTGCTCCGTTGGGACCAACGAGTGCGTATATCGCGCCGGTCGGGACCTCGAGGTCGAGATGGTTCAGCGCCGTAACACGGCGATATTTCTTCGTGAGCTGTTCGGTTCGGATTGCGCTATTCATCGGCTCCGCCCTCCTCTGCCCGAATCGTCCGCGCGCGCACTTAGCCTTTTCCATTGTGTGGAGAGCGATGCGACTATATCCTCCAGCTCGATACCCAGCTTCTTCGCTTCGACCACTAGTTCTTCAATCTCATGCCCGAGCAATTGGGTTCGTTCCGTCGCGCTCGGTTCCGGCAGAGTTGCCACGACAGTTCCGATGCCTGGCCTAGTTTCCAGTAATCCTTCCGCCGCCAATTGCGCAATCACTTTGTGAGCTGTGTTGGGGTTGATTTTCAGCTCTTTGCTCAGAATGCGTACCGATGGGAACGGATCGCCCGGACGTAATTGTCCGGCGACGACGGCTTTCTTCGCGGCGTATACGATTTGTTCGTAAAGGGGGATACCGCGACGAAATTGAACGCGAAACGGGATCACGAGCGTACTGTATCAGGTAGTACGGTGATGGTAAATACCGCGAGGCCACGCCGTTTCCATGCCTGCACGCAGCATGCTATAGAGATAATCCGCGTCGTCGTCCGACGGCCCGTAGTCTGTCGTGCGGCCCCGAACCCGCTCATTCGCGTGCCGTATTGATCTGATTTCTCGCTCACCTCGCCTCGCCCCAGCCGTCTGAACATATCGGGCCGGCATTGCGTACCTATCGTGGGGCAAGACACATCCCATTCCGAAGGAGCGAAACATGAGAACTAGTTTGCGTTGGTATCGGGCCGCGCTTGTCATCTCGGCATTGGCCGCACTCGCCGCATTTGCGGCACGGCCTGCCGTCGCCGCGGACGAAGGCCATTTCGATCGCACGCTCACCGTCACGGGCGCCGTCGACCTCGACGTTCAAACGGGCGCGGGCGACATCACCGTGCGCGCCGGAAACGCCGGGAGCGTCGAGATTCACGCCAAGATCAAAGCCGATAACTGGCACTTCGGCAGCAACAGCGCGCAGATCGAAGCCATCGAAAAGAATCCGCCGATCCAGCAGGAAGGCAACACGATTCGCATCGGCCACGTGGAAGATCGCGATCTCCTGCGCCACATTTCCATCAGCTACGAAATCATCACGCCGAAAGAAACGAAGCTGCACTCCACTTCCGGCTCCGGCGACGAAACAATTGACGGCATCGCCGGCCCCGTGGAAACTTCGAGCGGCTCCGGCGGCTTGCACGTTCACGATATCGGCAGCGACGTTCGCGCCAACACAGGCTCGGGCGATGTGGACGTTCAGAATGTCCACGGCAGCGCGCGAATCTCCACTGGCAGCGGCGGGCTCCAAGCCACCGGCATCGCGGGCTCTCTCGTCGCGTCCACCGGCAGCGGCGACGTGAAGCTCGAACAAACCGCCGCGGGCGACGTGGATGTCTCGACCGGCTCCGGCGAAGTCACTCTCGATCACATCAAGGGCGGAGCGCGCGTGAGAACCGGCAGCGGAAGTATTCATGCGGAAGGCGAGCCGACCGGACCGTGGAAGTTGCAAACAGGTTCCGGCGACGTTGCGATCAAGCTCCCGTCTGGCGCCGCGTTCGAACTCGCAGCAGCGACGAGTTCAGGCTCGATTCACAGCGACCGCGAAATCACGCTCTCGGGCACAATCAATCCGCACGAGCTTCGCGGAAAAGTAAATGGCGGCGGCCCGCTCATCGAATTGCACACCAGTTCCGGCTCGATTCGAATTGACTGACGGCTGCGCCGCAACCGGATGGTAACCAGAGCGTAACTGTTTCGTAATAGAAACGGCGCACACGCACCACGCCGTCCGAATGCGCGCCGAAATGTGATAAGTTGGCTTCGGCTCCGCCGGATGGAATCGCGGGGCCGAAGGTTCTCTTATGGCGACGGCTGCCCCCAGAAGCTGCCGCATTGAACGATGTGGAGAGGGAGTGCCTCCGGCGCTTTCGGCCGAGGCCTTGTGCCTCGATCATTTTCTCGATCAATCGTTCACGCGTGCCGATTTCGCTCTCGACCGCTGCCAGCGCGGCGAAACGATTGATCGCGCCACGCTCGACTGGCTGCTCGCCGATGCACACGTCACGCTCACTGCGCTCTCCGAAGTCGCTGCGAAGCACGATCTCGCGCAGCAAAGCCGGATTCTCGAGCTGCTCCTCTGCATCGCAAATCTAAATGATTACATCGCGCACCATTCCGTCCAGCTCTCCACGCAGGCTTGACGCCCCCATGACCAGCGGACCAAAATGCTCTGCGCGTGCAGCTCTGCCGCTTGCGATTCGCTGTTCTTGCCCTGCTCGCACACTCAGCCTAGAATGGATTTCGAGATGACTGCCGGACCCGATCCCAAGCCGTCCTGCGAGTTTAACGAGGACATGCTGATGAGCCTGAGTTTTTCAGGCCCCGCCGACGTGGCCACGATCAATCCCGTGGTCGCGTGGGCGATGGACGCCGTGAAAAACATGGGCTGCGCCGTCGGCAAAGAATGGGAAGTCGAAGTCGCGCTGCGCGAGGCGATTTCGAACGCGATGATTCACGGCTCGAAAGGCGATCCCTCTAAAATCATTCAGGTTTGCATGGGATGCGACAAGGATCACGGCCTGCTGATCGTCGTGCGCGACGAAGGCCCCGGATTCGTGCCCACCGAAGTAAAAGATCCGCTGATGGGCCAGAACGTCTACGCCGACCACGGCCGCGGAATCTACCTCATCAATCAGCTCATGGACGAAGTTACCTTCGATCGCGGCGGCACCGAGATACGCATGCGAAAGCGTTACCCCCCACCCGACTCGTCATCTTGAATTTTTCGTTTTGCCCCCCCAAGCTGGAACTCTGCGTCGCGGAGTCATCCATGGCAGAGCAGCAGAACCCAAAGCTCGATCCCTTTAAGCCGGCACAGCCGCACATTCCCGGCGTGCCTCAGCCCGGCGCTACGTCGTCGGGCGCGTCCCCAGGCGGCCTGCTGGCCGTACTGACTCAGCCGCACATTCTTCTCAGCTTCCTCGGATCGCTTGCTTTTCTCATCGGCATTTCCGTGTGGCTATATTCGCGGCAACCGGGCCAGCCGATCACGGCTGCGTCGGCGCCATCGGACTCGACCAAGCCCGCTGCTGCGTCCGGCGCTCCCAGCATTCCAGTCGCGCCCGGCGAAATCGCCACCACCGACGAATTGGCCAAGCCGTGGTCGTCGAAGCGCTTTGATTTTGTTGATCCCGACACGCATCTTACCGTTCCCGCGCTGGTCGTTCATCTAGCGCACGGCGGCTACTGGGGATTTTCCCTGCGCGAGCCATTCGGCGGATGCCATCTCGAATACGTCACGGATCTGAAGCGGCTCGCGAGCACCTACGGCGTCAAGAGCGATCACCCGATGATCGGCGATCCTTGCGATTACAGCGTGTTCGATCTCATGAAGTACGGCCCGACCACCGACAATTCCGTCGTGCGCGGCGCGGTCGTTCACGGCACCGCGTTGCGTCCTCCGATAGCGATCGAAATCAGAGTTGACGGCCGCAAAGTCATCGCGGAACGCCGCGAATAGTCCGCGAAACACACTCGCGAATAACCTCGAAGCAGAATAATTTTTGATTTGGATTCAAACTGCTGGCGCGCGGCTTTCAAGCATCTCGCAGCGGCGCACTTCCGCTTCCATTTTCCCGCTCACCACTAGCGCCACCATTCTCTGATCCGCCAGCCACGACCACAGCGGATGCCCGAACGTCGCCGGCCGATTGTGCTCGACAAAGAAATGCGAAAACCACGCGAGCGCATACGGCACCACGAGCGCCGCGAGAATCCACCACGGCCGCCGCAGCAAAATCCCAGAAATCAGCAGCGTCCAACCCGCGAGCGTTCCGATCGTGTGAAAGATTCGCGTTGCCACCTGTCGATGCGCCAGCACGTACGACGGCCAAAACTCCGCGAAGTTCGCCGGCGCTCCGCTCACGCGATTGCACTCACTAATATTCCACTCATGCGCGCCATTCTATACCAATCCAAAATCTCGCAAACAAATTGCCGCAAATGAAATCGCGCCAGCAAAAATGCCGCTGCCCCGCGATTTCTATTTCGCGGAGCAGCGGCAACTATGAAGTAACAGCTATAAAGCGGCGGAAAGCCTGACGCGAGCGATTACTCCGACGTCGGCTCTTCCACCGTACGCGCTACGAGCACCGGCGCCGGCGGATTCAACTGCGAATCAATGATGATGAATCCAACCACGCGCACCGGCGTAGTCGTCGGCGCGCCTTGCAACGCCGAAAGCCCACTGAGATTGATGAACACCGTATCGTTCGTCGTCAACACCGTAAGCGGCGCCGGCAACAGCACTCCCGCCGTCCAGTTGTCAGTCAATTGGAAGCTGCCATTATTGCCGCTGTTGATCACGACGTTCCCGGCCAGCGTCCCCGCCTGTCCCTGCCGCCGCAGCACAACACGCTTCGGCGTCAGCACCGGAGTGCCGCTGGAAGTATCGAGCGTCCCGCCGACTCCCACGCGCTGCCCCGCCGCGAGCGCGGAGTTGTTGAAGAGCAACGTGGTGAGCGGCAAATTGATGTGCCCGATTCTGTAGACTTCGCTTCCATTCAAAGTGAGCGACGCAATGTCGCCTGGCGAAATGCCGTTGATCGCGGGCAATTCGTCGCGCACGTACACATCAGCCGACGTCGCCGGCCCCGTCGCCGGATTGATGAACGTAAACAAGCCGCCGAGGTAGAAGCCGCTGTTCGACACCACCTGCACCTCGGTCGCCACGATATCCTTCGACACAGGATCAAGCGTTCCCGTAATCCCCAGAATCGTGTTCGTCGTGTACGAACTCATCGGCACATCGGAATCATCGAACATCGTGCTGCTGTTCGTCTCGACGGTCCACTGCCGCCCGTGCGGTCCCTGCACCATAAAGTTCCCGTTGCCGGATGCGCCGACATATCCCGCAAGGAATTCGTCAATCGAGACCTGCGAGTTCGTCGCGTCGAGCAGTTGCATGTGGAACACCGGATTCACCGCGCCGGTAATATTGCCGCTGCCGTCGGTCGCGAGCGATTGCCGTATATCGAATTCCATTCTCAGCCCGACGAGATCCGCATTGTTCAGCACAAACGGATTGGCAAACGTCACCATCACGCTATTCATGCTGAGCGTCCCGTCCACAGTCTGAACCGTCGGCTCCGCGCCGCCTCCGGGCGCATTGATGAATCCGATCTGCGGATTCGAAATCGTCACCGTCGCCGAAGTGTAAGTTCCCGGCTCCACGGCGTTGAGGTCCATCAATTGGTGCAGGCCGCTCAACTGCGCGAAGTCAATCACCTGCGAGCCTGAGAACACGCTGTCGTCCGTATTCGTCGTGCTGTTATGAATCGTTACGCCCGTCACCGTGATCTGGCACGAAATCACGCTCGGCAGCGGCTGATCTGTGGCCACCGTATATACCGATGCGCTCTGCGTTCCGCCCCCACCCGATGACGAAGATCCCATCCCCCCGCAGCTAGCCAGTAGAACAATCGGTAAGATTGCAAATAAAGCCTGAACACACCTTCGAAATTGAACGCGCATTGTCCGCTCCCAGTTCTTGAGTTGAGGTCGGCCTTCTAGGTGGCCGTGTCCCTCTAGGAGTCAAACACTCCCCCTCCCCGAAAGTTGCGTGGTTCCAGGACCATGTTGCGCAAAGATTTGTGCGCCATTTACCGGCTGGAACTTCGTGTTTTCATCGTATCGTCGGCATCCTGCCGGCTCCTCTCTTCGTCTGTTCGTAGGGCGCCGGTACATCTAATAGGCCCCTGTTTTTGTACCGATTAGAAATGACCTCGGATGTTTGTTTTGATTGAGTTAGGGCCGTTTCTAATCGTTTTGGTGTACCGATTAGAAAGCGCTCGCGAGCCACTGAGCGAGTGCGCGCTTTGTATCGAGTAGAAGCCGCATCGGTTGTTTGTTTTGTTTGAGTTATGCCCGTTTCTAGTAATTGTTTGTATCGAGTAGAAAAGCAGTGACGAGTGACCGATTCGTCCGCTGTGGCAGCCTCATGGCAGGCGAGCGGGACGGAGGAGTGCCGAGGGACCGATTCGGCACCGACCGCCTCAGGGCAGGCGAAACTCGTTCCGGCGCTGCATGAACCTAAATTGATCGCGTTTGAGGGGATTCCGGTTTCGTGCCGCGATATGGCGAGCGCGGTTATTAGTTTTGTTTGAGTTAGGCCAGGTTCTAATAATTTGGTGTGTCGAGATATGCCAGGCGGGAGAGTAGCGGTGGCCGCTTGTATTACTGCTCCGTATATGGCTTTTCCAGTCATAATTGCGCAACCACGCTAGCAGACCGTTGGCGGGTCGTCAAACGAGCCTGTCGTAAGGATTTTGGAGTGAAGGTCCGTCGCGAAGGCGCGAGCGCCGGAAGCGCGCCGTCGCTGCATGAATCTCAATTACACAGCCGAGACGCCTGTGCAGGGTGTAGAATCTCCGCGCCTTGGCCGATCCCTCTCGAGCTTCGGAATATCGTTTGATGACTGCGTTTAGGCAGGTCTTCGAAGGCCATGCCTACCTTCACCGCAAGTCGAATCAGGGGGACTGGGTCGCCGTGCACCTTTACGAAGATCTCGTTTCGATCGGACGTGCGGCGAAACTGATCTCCGGGATAAAGAGCGGGGAACGAGTCGTTAACATTGCAAATCGTCGCCGGGGGATTGACGCGCGGCGCGGCGACGGTACGTTTGGCGAGATCATTCCTGGAGAGAAGGCAATTTTCGACGATGGTTTCTTAGTTGGACGCGGTCAAATCGCGACCGTCGAAATCGGCGCGGAGGTAAAGATTCTCGCAAAGGCTATGATCAGGCAGATCGACCGGGTGATTAACGATCTTCGGAACCAGGTCGCACAGTTTCAACTCGGTAGCGGAAATCCAATCTGCGTCGGGATCGTTGGAATAAACCATGCGGAACGATACGTGAGTTTCGAGGGGAACCGCAATTATCCAACGACTGGCAAAGGCGGCGCACCGCACCCTCTGCAAGAGGCAGTTGAGGCCGAACGCCGGCTACGTGCCCAGGCCGCGCCTCAATTCGACGAATTCCTTGTTCTTCGTTTCCGCGCAACAAACGAGGAGCCTTTTCCGTTCGAGTGGGTCAATTACGAAGAATCGAAGCTCGATTACGGAGCGGCGCTAGCTCGCATTAGCAGGGAATACGATTTGAGGTTCGGATGATCAGCGATGCAGCGACATCGCTCGCGGACCGGGAAAAAGATTCCCGGGCTGCGACTGGAGCCGAGCCTTAGCTTTCGCCAAGTACGATGGGTCAATCTCGATGCCGATTCCATTTCTTTCGCATTTCGATGCTGCCAACAATGTTGTGCCGAGGCCCAAGAAGGGATCCAGCACCGTGTCTCCCACAAAAGAGAACATTCGCACTAAGCGGTACGCAAGTTCCTCGGGGTAGGGAGCGGGGTGTGCCCGCGTTGACTCGCCTGGGATGGTCCAAACCTGTTGAAACCAATCGTGGTGCTCTTCCTTCGTGAGTCGGGAACCGTCTCGCTGCTCTTCGGTTGGCTGCCTGTATCCCCCCGACTTTCGCAGCATCAGAATGAATTCCATATCGTTCTTGATAATCGCGTTCGGCTCGTACGGCTTGCCCAAGAAGCCTGCGGAACCGTTTTGTACCTCGTACGCAGCGTTCGAAATCTTGTACCAGAAGATTGGACTCAGGTTATCGAATCCAATCTTCCTACAGCGAACGACGATATCTGCGTGGAGAGGCATGACCATGTGCCGGCCATGTCTACGTCGCGATAGACAGACATCGCCGACGACGCAGACAAGGCGACCGCCAGGCACGAGTACCCGGTAACAGTGCCTCCAGACCTTATCTAATTCGTCGTTGAAACTCTCGTAGTCAGCTACCAAACCGAGCTGGCTCTCATTGGCGGGATATTCTTTCAGGGTCCAATACGGTGGCGACGTAAGAACGAGATGAACGGATTCATCGGCGATCCAATCTAATTCGCGAGCGTCCCCGCATCGCAAGGTCTGAGTGACTTTTGGTTGGGCAGATTTCTTCGCGCGGACAGCGGCAGTCGGCATTGTCGTCATGATACGGGATGGCTCTATTGTTTTCAATGAATCTCAGGCTCGAGCGGACCCGGGTATCTCTGAAGTCTCTCATCGGGCCCCTGCTTCGGCCAGTGGGAATCGATGCGGCGGAGGATTTTTTCTGCGGCAACGATTGCATCGGCGATGACGGAGTCGTAGGCGGGGCAGGGTTTGAATTCGAGTTGGGCGAGGCGGCGTGCGGCGAGGATGGAAGCGGCGATGAGGAGGACACGTTTGCGGCCTTCGTCCATCCGAGGAAGGTATCATCTTCGCCTTTTGTTCGCTAGTAGGATTTCGGAAGGGGACAAGAGCGAAGAAAAGAGCCGTCAGGATGCCGCCGGTATGGGAGAGCGCGGGGCGTCGTCTTATTTCGACGTCACTTCGGCGGGGGTCGAAAGAACTTCTCGGACTTTGCGCAGCAGCACGGCGCGCGTTATCGGCTTCGGGAGAAACATCGCGTCGGGATCGAGTAGCTCGCGATGCGTCGAGCCCGTGTAGCCCGACATATAGACGACGCGCAAGTCGGGCCGCATCGGCATCAATTTATCGACGAGCGCGCGGCCGTCCATTCCCGGCATCACGACGTCCGTCAACACCAACTGAATCGAATGCAGATGCAGCCGGGCAAGCTCGAGCGCCGCAACCGGGCCGTCGGCGGCAAGAACCGTGTAGCCATTTTCGACGAGCACGCTGCGCGTCAGTTCGCGGAGAGCGTCTTCGTCCTCGACGAGCAGAATCGTTTCCGAGCCGCGGAGCGATCGCGCGAGCGCCGGGCCTTCTCCCTCGGTCTCAACCGATCCCGCGACGCGCGGCAAATAGATTTTGAAATTGGTGCCGCGTCCCGGCTCGCTATAAACCCAAATGTGCCCGCCGCTCTGATTCACCACGCCGTAGACGGTGGAGAGCCCGAGCCCGGTACCCTTGCCGAGTTCTTTCGTCGTGAAAAACGGATCGAAGATGCGCGCCTGCGTTTCGGCGTCCATTCCGACGCCCGTATCGGTGACCGACAGCACCACGTAAGGACCAGGCCGCTGCTGAGGATGCATGCGGCAATAGTCTTCATCGAGATCGACGTTGGAGGTTTCGATCGTGAGGCGCCCGCCGCGCGGCATCGCGTCGCGAGCGTTCACCACCAAATTCATGATGACTTGATCGATTTGGCCCTGATCGGCCTTGATGCGCCCGAGCGAAGAGGAAAGTTCAGTCTTGAAATCGATGTCTTCGCCGATCAGGCGGCGAAGCATTCTTTCGAGATCGAGCACAACGGCATTTAGATCCAGAACTTTCGGCTCGAGAACTTGCTGGCGGCTGAAAGCGAGGAGCTGGCGCGTAAGAGAAGCGGCGCGCTGCCCGGCCTTTATGATCTGCTCGCACTTCCTGTGCGCGGAGCCCGCCACAGGCAACTCGTCGCCGAGCGCTTCGCCGTAGCCGATGATCACGCCGAGAAGATTATTGAAATCGTGCGCGATTCCGCCGGAGAGTTGCCCGATGGCTTCCATTTTTTGCGACTGGCGCAGTTGTTTTTCCAGAATTTTTTTCTCGGTGATGTCTTTGATGATGGCAATGACGCATTGCTCTCCCGCGATTTCGATCATCTCGACCGAATCGAGGCAGGTGCGCTGCTGGCCCGACTTCGTCCGGAAATTGAACTCCCAATCTCGAACAATGCCGTGCGACCTGAGTGTATCGATGATGGAGGCGCGGTCCTCGGGACACTCCCAGAAATTCAGTTCGGAGGAAGTGCGTCCGATGACCTCCTCGCGGCGATAGCCGGTGACGCTGAGAAAGCTCTCGTTGACGTCAATGTAGCGGCCATCATCGATTGTGGTGATGACGATTGGTTCCGGGTTGGCGTTGAAAGCTTTGCGAAATCTTTCGTCGCCTCGAAGCTCTTCGGAAAGTCTCTCGTGTTCGATGCCCAGCCGCTTCAGGCGAACGACCTCAGTTACATCCTCGACGCTGTGGAGAATGTAGGCGACTTCGTTGTCCGGCCCGAAGACTGGCGAGTTCACCGGCTTCCAGTGCCGCTCCTCGAATCCGCCGCCTTCGCTTTCCGGCTTGCGAATGTCGTACTTCTGCACCGGCATGGCGTCCGGGAGCTTGCGCAGAAGCACGCGAGAGAGCGAAGAACGAAGATTGCTGACACCATCAGCGGCGGGATCGTCGGGATTATCCGGGAACACATCGAAAACTCCGCGGCCGACAATCGCTTCGCGCTTGGTCAATGTTGCGCGGAGATAGGCATCGCTGACGGCGACGATTTGCAGGCTGGGAGTTAGGACGAGATACAGCCCCGGCGCCGATTCGAACAGCGCACGAAAGTCAGGAGTTGGCGGTTTTTGGTCGCTCATAGTGACAACAATCCGCGACGATTTGTCGAAGCTAGCTGTTCAACGCCTGGCCGCTCGCTGCGCCGAAACGAGGTGTCAGAACTGCAGACCGTGAGAGAGTCCGGCGCGGCAAAAGCCATCGCCGAACGCGCGCCATTAACGAGATGACCCGATACAAGGCGAGTATGTACCAAGTTAAATACTAGGCAATCACTCCGGCTCGGATCAGAGGCGTAAGAGTCACCCAATGCAGACGCGCAAGTGCCGGGGCAGAATTAGATCGGTCCGCTTCCGCGCCGGTCGATCCGGGATGTGGTATAAATCCGCACAATGAGTCGAAGCTTCGCCGCATCGAAGTGGTTCACGGCGTTTGCAATTACCGCGATGGCGTGCGCGCTTGGATGGGGCGCCGCGGAAACGCATTCCGTCGCAGCAGGGACGGACGACTCGCATCGCGAGCCAATCCTACGAATCGAGACCGGCATGCATACCGCGGGGATCCGAGGCATCGGCATAGACGCAGCGAACAAATATTTGGTCACCGCGTCCTACGACAAGACAATTCGGGTGTGGAATTTGCCTTCACTACATCTCGTGCGAGTCATACGGCCGCCGATTGGCGAAGGTGATGACGGCAAGCTGACGACGGTCGCTCTCTCGCCCGATGGCCGAACGATTGTCGCGGGTATGCACGGCCCGCCAGGCGGGGAAACCGTCGTTCTCTTCGATCTGCAAACCGGCAAATTGGAGAAGCGCCTTGATGAGGTGAGTAGCACTCCGCTAGACGTCGAGTTTTCTCGCGACGGCCGCTATCTGGCAGTCACGCAATTTTTCGGCAACCTCCTCGTCTACGACGCCAGCAATTATAAATTGATCGCGGAAGACAATGACTGCGCCGCCGAAAGTTATGGCGCGGCGTTTGATGCGCAGGGCAGGCTGATAACGACATGCGATGACGGGTTCATTCGCGAGTACGGAGTGACGCAGACCGCTTCTCTTAACCACCTTGTGAGGGTGAAGGCCATGAGCGGCAAGCGCCCGCGTCCCGTCGTGGTTTCACCCGATGGATCGGAAATCGCAGTCGGATTCGAAGACACGCCGAGGATTGATGTGCTTTCGTTGAAAGACCTATCACTTCTTTTTCTTCCGGACATGTCCGGCACCGACGAACTGGCCACGTCTGGCTTGTCGTGGTCGGCCGACGGCAACACGCTCTACGCAGGCGGCGAAAGACTCAACCCCGGCGACGAGCCCATCCGCGCGTGGGCCGATGGCGGGCGCGGCGCTTACCGCGAAACCGCCGCGAGCGACAATACGATCACGCAGATTTTGCCCTTACGGAGCGGTGGACTTGTGTTTTCCAGCTTCACGCCGTCGCTCGGAATCATCGATGGTAAAGGCAATCGATCGATGTACACCGGCCGGGCGATTCCCGACTATCGCCATAATCTCGATGGATTCCTCCTTTCGGAGGATGGCTCTACCGTGCAATTCGGCTACGAGTTTGGCGGGAAGTCGCCCGCGAGATATTCACTTGCGGAGCGGCGGTTGGATACCGCGCCCGTGGGAACGGAACGTCTCAACCGCGCCGTCGTCGAAAGATTTCCCATCTCCGACTGGGTGAATAGCACGTTACCGAAACTGAATGGCAAGCCACTCCCGATCGTGGCGCATGAGGTGTCGCGCAGCCTCGCAATTACGCCGGACCGGAGCGGATTTTTGCTAGGGACGGAGTGGAATCTATATTTCTTTGGCGCCGACGGTTCCCCGCGCTGGAAAGTGGAGGCTCCTGGCACCGCATGGGACGTGAATATCTCGGGCGACGGACGCTTGGGCGTCGCGGCTTACGGCGATGGATCGATTCGGTGGTACCGCATGAGCGACGGCGAAGAGTTGCTCGCATTCTTTCCGGATAACGACCGGAAACGCTGGGTGATCTGGACGCCATCGGGCTACTACGACGCGTCGTCGGGCGGCGAAGGTTTAATTGGATGGCACGTGAACAACGGCCGCGACAACGCAGCCGATTTTTTTCCTGTTGGGCAGTTCCGGTCAACCTACTACCGGCCGGACATCGTTGCGAAAATCCTGGAGACCGGAGACGAGGAGAAGGCCATTCTTGCGTCGAACGGCGAATCTGGACGAAAGACTCGCGGAGCGAGCGTGACCCAGATGCTGCCGCCGGTGGTTGAAATTGTTTCGCCGGCCGACGGCGCGGACGTGACTTCATCGAACGTGTCTGTGCGCTATGCGGTGCGTTCGCCTTCGGGAGAAACGCTGAAGGACGTGAAAATTTTGGTGGATGGAAGGCCCGCGAGCGGTGAGCGCGGCGTCGCGCTGGCCTCGACGCCGGCGAACGGAGACGCGCTTGAAGCGGATGTAAATGTTCCGCCGCGCGACACGACAATATCCGTGATTGCAACCAATCGTTTTGCGTCGAGCACTCCCGCGACAGTTCATCTGATCTGGCGCGGCACGAACGCAGAGGGCTCGCAGAACAACGCCAGATTGTTCGTGCTCGCCATCGGTGTGAGTCACTATGCCGATCCGGCGCTTCAGCTTCAATATGCAGCGAAAGACGCGCAGGATTTCGCGACTGCGCTTCAGCGGCAAAAAGGCGGATTGTACCGCGACGTCCTAGTTAAGCTGCTTAC
This sequence comes from Candidatus Acidiferrales bacterium, assembly GCA_049279675.1. GTDB lineage: Bacteria > Acidobacteriota > Terriglobia > Acidiferrales > UBA7541 > Palsa-147. The sequence goes on along the minus strand of JBAPOP010000152.1, from coordinate 1,909 downwards.
CGACGACGGCGCGAACCGGGATGATGTACTCGACGGGCTCGATTGGATCCGGACGAAAGCGACGAGCGACGATGTCGCCATGGTCCTGCTCTCAGGCCACGGCGTGAACGATGAGCGCGGCAAATATTTCTTTCTTCCACACGACGCAAACATGGAGAAGCTGCTGCGCACTGGCGTCTCCATGGACGACATTGAGACGGCGATCTCGTCACTTAAGGCCAAAACTCTCTTTTTCGTGGACACTTGCCACTCGGGCAATGTGAGCGGCGGACGGAAGGGCGACCGGCCGGACATCAACGGACTTATCAACGAGCTTGCGAGCCCGGAAAACGGAGCGGTTGTCTTCGCCGCGTCCACCGGAACGCAATCCTCGATCGAAGATGCGAAGTGGTCCAACGGTGCATTTACAAAGGCGCTCGTGGAAGGATTGAACGGCAAGGCTGATTACGGCAGCTCGGGCCGGATTACGGTAACCGGACTTGAACTCTACATCGAGAATCGCGTTCCGGAACTGACGCAGGATCAACAGACCCCGATGACGCAAAAACCGGGCATGGTCTCCAATTACACCATTGCGCTGAAGCAATAATCTAGAAACTATTCGTGCCCCTGCAATTTTAGCGTGCGCTGCTGCATGGAGAGAACGTTGTAGAAGCTCGAAGCGAGCAGCATGCCGGTGCGCTTGTCGTATTGATTGTCGATTTCTCCCGCTGCGTTGGATTCCACAATCACGACCGTTGAATCGTCCACACGCGAAACGGCCGTGCGCATTTTCGTCACTGGATCTTCATCGAGAACCTGACCCTGCCGGAGTTGTGCCAGAGCGGCCGGGCCCGCCCACAATCCGTCGAACTCACTTCGGCCAAACGCCAAATCGGCACGCGCGGGCGGAATGTCGGGCGCGCCCTGCGTGCGTTGAGTGGAGGTCGCGGAAAATTGCGCCCAGTTGCGGCCGTGAGCGACGGGTTGCATGTCGAACGTCAGGACATTCGGGACAGTCGGAAGCGAGCCGTGAGAAATGATCGAGCCGCGATAGTGGAGCGCGCGGACGGTGGTCACCCAGTCGGGCATTGGTTCGCCCGCCCATGGAATTGTGACATTGCGCGAGGCGACAAAATCGTTGCGCGTGATGGTCGTGTCGCCGCGTCCGAAGTCGCCCGGACCGACGAGCTTGGGCGCCGCACCGACGGAAGAGCTGGCGACGTGAACGCATAGCCCAGTCTTCGTGTCATAAATGTGATCGGAGTAACTCGAGCCGTTCAGGACTTGAACTCGAATTCCGTCGACGTTATTTTCGCCGGCGTTCCACGCCACTCGCGAAACGAGTATGTGTTCGGCGGGCGCCGTGCGCATGCTCGCGAGTTTCGCGGGGTCCATCCAGTAGTCGCCGGGATCCATGAGCGCGGCGACGGAACTCGAACTTCCCTGCGGCACGGGCGTATTTTTGCCAAGCGATCCAGCGTTGGCGTAGCTGCTCGATTCGAGTACGACTTTGTCGCCTTCGATCGATGCGACGGTGATTTGAGTCCAGCCCGAGCCGGAGGTTCCGGTTTGCGTCGTGCGCGAGTAGCGCTGGCCGGTGCTGTGCAGGATCATGTCGCCACGATCGTCCTCTTCGTAATATGAGCCGTTGCCCGGAGCGACAGCGGCGTACCACGTGTAAGTGAGAACGAGTCCTTCGTGAAGCCACGGCAATCGCGGAACGGGGCCATCGGCAGGCGCAGTTCCGCGCGCGGTGATCGAGATCGTGCATGCTGCCAGGATAAGAATCGACGCTGCGACGACAGAGAAACGACGAGAGCTCATGGCGACCTCCGAACGGCGTGATTCACACCGAAGCAGCAAAAAATCAGATTGCGAACTGCGACGGGCCTGATTTTACGGCGCGTGCGGCAGTAGCGTCAAAGGT
>JBAPOP010000151.1:0-26404 GCA_049279675.1 Candidatus Acidiferrales bacterium | reverse complement strand
TTTGCGCGAATTGATGCGCGTGAGAGAAGCAGGTTTGTGACATTCACGCATGTGAAGATCAGCACGAGGCCCACGAGGCCGAGGAACACAGCGGTGATCAAGGGCCACGCACTCGCCGAGGCGGCTTCGGGGCGCGCCAACTTTTCGGGAATTATGTCCATCTTGAGGCCGGTATCTTCGGGATACTCGCGCGCGAGATTGTCCGCGGCGAGTTGAAGTGACACGCGCGCCCTTTCGATCGAAACGCCTGGCTTCAGATGCGCAAGGGCGCGAAGTTGCCGGTCTTTGCGGTCGGTGAGAATGTTCGGCGAGCCTCCGCTGCCCGCATACATTCCGAGCGGCACGTAGGCGTCCGATTCCACGATGTAGAACGTGCCGAAGAACGCTTTCGGCACAACTCCGACGACGGTAACGGGTCGCCCGTTCAGATTCACGCTCTTGCCCACTACAGACGGGTCGCCATTGAAGCGGCGCATCCAGTACGAATGGCCGAGGACGATGATGGGATCTGCGCCCGGCACTTCTCCCTCGCTAGGAAGAAAAAGGCGGCCGAGCGCCGGTTGAACACCGAGCGAGGAGAAATAATTGCCCTTGGCGTAGGTGACCAGAATGCGCTCGCTGCGATTGTCGCCGCTGAGGCCCGCAAAATTGACGAGGAACGCCGTCATGTCGGAAGTGACATCGCTGTGCGCTTGGAAATCCTGAAAGTCGGGATTGGAGACCTGGTGAGCGAAGCTAAGCTGTGGATCATGATAGGCGACAACGATGAGGCGCCCGGCGTCTCTTACCGGCAGCGGATTGAACAAGAAGGAATTGACGATGCTGAATACGGCGGTGTTGGCGCCAATGCCGAGCGCCAGCGTCAGCACAACCACCATGCTGAACCCGGGATTCTTAGCCAGCATTCGGAGCGCGATCCGGATATCCTGAACAAGCGTCCCCATGGCGCCTCCAGTCTATTTGTAGAGATTGCCGAGAATACCAGTTACGCCCAGACCCTACTGGAGCATCTTCGATTCCAGATTGCTTACTTCCTATTGCGCTGATCTCACGCGGTTTATCTCGATTGCTGAAATGCAGGTATACGCGAATTGTCCGCGTCTGGGACGCTTCGTAACGACATCGGACACTCGACGGAGGACGGGCGGTTCCAGCGAGACACGCGGTCTGTCACTTCGTTACTGCAAATCCCGAAAGATGCGGAGTATTGGAAATCGCAAAATCGTGCTAGCGTAAATTGTCTCGTAGCGATCAAGCTCTCGCGAGCCTCCGGCTCGCCGGAAGCAGAATTCGAGTCATGGGTGCTGCGGTGAAGCGCAAACTATCTCACTACGATTCAAAAGGGCGCGTGCGAATGGTGGACGTGAGCGAGAAGCCACCCACGACGCGCGCGGCGGAAGCGCACGCCTTCGTGCGCATGCGTCCTGCGACCGTACGCAGCATCCGGCAGCTCAAAAACCCCAAAGGCAATCCTCTCGAAATCGCGCGGATCGCCGGAATCGCGGCGGCGAAGCGAACATCCGAATTGATTCCGCTTTGTCACCCCCTGCCGTTGACTCACGTGGATGTCGTCGCAAAGCTATGCAAAAATGGAATTGAGATTGCGTCCCGCGCTGCTACGACCGGGCCGACTGGCGTTGAAATGGAAGCGCTGGTTGCGGCGGCTGCGGCGTCGTTGACGATCTACGACATGTGCAAGGCGCTTGAGCGCGGGATGGAAATCACGGAGCTATTTCTCGTGGAAAAAACGGGCGGAAAGAGCGGGACGTACCGGCGCCCCGGATATGCGGGTAGTGCGTCGAGGTTGGCGCTAGGACGCTGATGAAGGAAGTCAAAGTTCTCGTTGTCGACGATAACGCGCTGATCCTCGATTTGTTGATGAGGAATCTGGCGCCGCATTGCGACGTCCGCGCGGCGTCCGACGGCGCCGACGCGCTTCTCAAGATTGTGGACGACCCGCCGGATTTGGTTCTCTGCGATTACAAGATGCCGGGACTCGATGGCCGCCAGCTTTACGAGAAACTTCGCGCGCGCCCGCAGACGACAAAAATTCCATTCATTTTTCTCGCGAGCCGCGGCGACATTGAGGAAAAGCTGCGGCCGGTGGTGGATGGCGTTGAAGAATTCATACCCAAACCATTTTTTGTTCAGGACCTCATTCGAAGCGCGAAGAAAGTCGTGGACAGGATAGCGCTCGTGAAATTGCAGAATCGCGCCGTGAGGCCGGGCGTGATTCAGGGGCGGCTCGAAGAGATGAGCATGATGGATCTGATGCAGTCGCTCGAAATGGGGCAGAAGTCGTGCAGGCTCTCCGTGCGGCGCGGCGGCGACACTTGCGAGATGTTTTTCGCCGGCGGCCAGTGCAAGGACGCGCGGTTCGGCAACGTGGAAGGCGAGGCAGCGGTGTACGAAGCCGTTCGCTGGCCTGACGGCGAATTTGAAATTGATTTCAATATCGCGCCGACGCGCAACACGATTTCGCGATCCACGACCGGATTGCTGATGGAAGGACTCCGCCTTCTTGACGAGGCAGGCCGGGACGGTTCGGAGAACGGTTCGAGTCCTAGCGCCTAATTTGTAAGCTTCGTCAGTTTGCTTCCATGCGCATTGCAATCATCACCGTGAGTGACAGCGTGTCATGCGGCACGCGAGAGGATCTCTCGGGCGCCGCGCTACGAAAACGCTGCGCGGATTTGGGCTGGCAAATCGTGGCGACCGAAATTCTCGCTGACGATCAGAATTCCATTCGCGCACTATTGATCAAGATTTGCGATTCCGGCGATGCGGACGTGATTCTTACGACGGGAGGCACGGGAGTGGGGCCGCGGGACGTCACGCCGGAGGCCACATCTGCTGCCGCGAAGAGAATGGTTCCAGGGATTGGAGAGCGAATGCGGGAGGTCGGCGGCCGGGGATTCAGCCGCGCGTATCTTTCGCGCGCGACCGCCGGCGTGCGCGCGTCCACTCTGATCGTTAATTTGCCGGGAAGTCCGAAGGGCGCGGTCGAATCGCTAAATGCGGTATCGGATCTGCTGCCTCACGCCGTGGAAGTTCTACGCGGCGCTCGCCACGATTAGCTCATCAGGAAAATTGCGAAGGAAAGTGCGCTATCTCTGCCTGCGCGCGAACCACCAATCCCGCCACTCGGTGGGATCGTGTCCAAGCTTTTCGCCCGTGATATCGGCGAGCGCCTGAAATACCCAATTCTTAGCTGAGGGATCGAGCGCTGGATCTTCCGCCATTTCGATCAGAGACGGAACTGCGTTGAGCCGCTGGCGTCCGCTTAACATGCCGGTGCGCGCGAGACTCGAAGCGGCGCGCTGGCGAACTTCAGCCGACGAATCGTTGCGAAACGCATCGAGCAGGGGATCGACAGTTCCATCGGTGCCGAGTTGCGCCAGGCCTTCGACCGTCCAATATCGCGTTTGCTCGTCCGAATCGTGCAAATAAATCACCAGCTTCGCGAGGGCCTTGTCAGGCTCGATTCCGCGGTTGCCGAGAGCGCCGATCATCCAGAGCGCCCACGGACGTCCGGCAGGATTGTTGTCGATGACGCGCGAAAGTTGAATGGCGCCGCGAGGCGTTTTCGGGACTTTGTTGGCGGCCAAATAGACTTCAAGCGCTGCGGCGCGGACATGAAGATCGTCTTCATTTAGGGCGGTGCCGAGAACGCCCGTCAATTCCGGAGTCAGCGACACTTTTCCGAGCCATGCACGCGAGTAACGCGGAACGAGCAGCGCCGCGGCGGGAGAATGATCGATTGACCGCTGCATGAGCGCTTCGGCTTGCTGTTGCGCGGGCAGGGAATCGATTTGCTCGACGTAGCCGGCGGGTAAATCGTTGAGCGCGACGGGCGGGACTTCGCTATCGAGCCGCATGATGCTCGCGATCCTGGCCCATGCAGCGCGAACCGTCCCCGGCTGAATCACGGCGAACACGATGAGCGCGCCAAGCACGCTCGCCGCAATGTTGACGCGACGGATGGCGCGCGAAGTTCGAAGCGCGGAAGCCATTCGCGCGTCGAGTTTCTCTTGAGTTGTGATCTCCCGATTCATTTCACACGAGTTTCGAGCTTACGGGGCTTTGTCATCGTTACACAACCGCCCAAAAGGCCAGTCGTTCCGTGATCGTTACCGGCCTCGCAGTATCACGGACGCACTTGCCAGGCACTCGTATTGAGATGCCGCGCAGAGTTTCTGGGATTTACCGATTTCGAGCGCAGGTCCGCGGGTCGACACTGCCAAATTGGCTGACGATTGGCGCAGATGGGTTCGCGTTCCCTGTGGTCACGCGACGCTTCTCGCGAATAGTTCCGCCCAGCGAACGCGTGCTGTGGTTCGCATGACGATGTAGAGAGTCAAAATCGCGCCGATCGTGACCGTCAAACCGGTGAATCCCTCGAAGAAAAACGCGTAAGAGAAGAGCACGAGATAGACGAATTGAATCAGACCGGCTTCGACGAGCGCAAATCGGGCGTTGACCACCAAGCGGAGATAACTCACCAGGAGAAAAATCGAAACCGCGGAGCAGATCGCAAACGCGAGATGAATTGAAATGTGGTCGACAAGATAGGCCAGGAGAAGATGGAACGAGAAGAATGTGCACGCGAGGAAGAAGTAGTTCATCGGATGCATTTCAATGCCGCGAACGGTGCAGAGGATAAACAGTATAAAAAAGAAAAAGAAAAGCGAGACCGGCGCGAAAAAGCTGATGCGTCCGGCAAGCGGCCCGGGTTGAATTTTCTGCGGCATCCGGATGCTGATCGGAAAGCCCGAAACAAGATTGGCGTATTGCCAGGTAAGTTCGCGGCCGGCGCCGTCGGCGCGCTCGCTCGTGGGAGACAGCGTGTCGTCGCCGAAATTGAAGCCCGCGAAATCCGTGTTCACTTGCAGGCTGAAATTCCGCACGGCGTTCGCCGCCTCGCCGAAGCTGTACGTCCACGAATCGAGGCCCTGTGATCGATAGCTCACGCGCAATTTCGCGTTTGATTGGGGATTCACGAAGGCCGTTGCTCTGGCGATGCCGGCCTGGCTCGAGACCGAAAGCGGCGAATCATCGAGCGTCATTTGCATGTCGTCGTAGACGGCGTGTTCGGCCGGAAGATGCAAAGCGAAAGTGACGGACAGCGTGCGATCGGACAGATTCTTGAACGAGTAAATCCCGTCGAAACTATTTCGGTAGGTGCTGTACCAGAGCAGGCCCTTTTTGCGCTGATCGAGATGAAGCGCGACTTGGATCTGGCTGCTTTCGATCGGCAGGGAACTGAACCTAGGTTGCGGTTCGGGTTTCGACGAGGGCTTCCCGGCGTCGTCATTTACTGGAATTGCGGTTGGCAAAATGTAGGTTGCCGTGGGCTGCGTCTGAGTTTGCGGAGTTCCCCAGTTCGACAGAATCCGAGGCTGTATTTCGGAGCCCGATGAGTCAGTTCTCAGACTGATCGTCGCGCCGAGGATGATCCAGGCGAGGCTGGTGCAGAAAAATATGAAGGCGATCGCAGCGATCCGCTTGAACATGTCCGTCAGCTCCCAAGGAAGGTAAGTAAAAATTCCGTCGCGGAAGTGAGAATGGCAGAGTACTTCGTTAATGTCAAGTACTTTATGTTGTAAAGTCAGACGCCAGATTGAAGCAGTGGCCTCATCTCGGAAACGGGTCAATATTTCGGCGGGCGGTCGTCGCTGCCCTCGTTTCGGCGCCGCGAGTAAGACGATCCTCGAAGTATTTTTCTGCGTACGAGACTCTGGCTCGTGATTGGCGGCTGTGCTAGGATGCCACGTTGATTTGGGCGATGCCTCGCCAATACATCCCGATATTTATTTATTGCCTCCTCGCGGCCGCGTTTCCGGCCGTCACCCTGATCATTTTCAAATTCATACGGCCCGATTCGACGTCTGGCGGGGCAAAACTAGAGCCGTACGAATGCGGAATGCCGGCGGAAAGCGATGCGCGCGGCCGATATTCGGTGCGGTTCTACCTTGTCGCCATTCTTTATGTGATTTTCGACGTCGAGACGATTTTTCTATTTCCGTGGGCGATTCGCTATAGCGTCCTGGGAGCGTACGGGCTTCTGATGATGGTGGTGTTTCTGGGCATTCTGATCGTTGGATACATCTGGCTTTATAAGAAAGGCGCGCTCGATTGGGTATGAGCGCACCACGCTTTTCTTTGCATGCAGGCGAACTCATTGCGTTGACGCTGTTTTTGCGGGTGTGTTAGAACACGGGCTGGCGGACGCACGGTTATAAGTGCGCTTACGTTAGGCGCGGCCCGATCAACCAATCGAACAAATGGCAAACGACCCCTCGGAAAGAGATTCCACCGGTACGCCACCTGGTGCTCCCGGCGAAGGCGAGACACCGCCAAAAGCGGATGCTGCGGCGACTCCGCCTGAAGCCAAGCCTGCTGCGCCCGTTGCTGCGACGCCGCCCGAAGTGAAACCGGCTGCGCCTGCCACTGTGGCAACTCCACCCGCGCCGAAGGCCACTCCGCCGGGCGCGGCAGCGGCACCGCCTGCAGCGAAGCCTGCGCCTCCGGCGAAGGAAGCTCCGCCGAAGCCCGTTCCGCTCGATAACGAACTTGTGCAGCGAATGAAGTCGCGCTTTGGGGACGCCGTGCGCGAAGCGACGCTCGACCGGAAGCAAGCCATTATTTTGGTCGACGCGTCGAGCTGGCTCGAAGTGTCGCGCTATTGCCGCGACGACGAAAAATTCGACTATCTGGTTGACCTGACGGCAGTCGATTGGCCGAAGCGTGAGCGGCGATTTGACGTGGTGGCGATTCTCTACTCGTTCGCAAAGAACGAGCGGCTGCGGCTAAAGGCGCACCTTGGCGAGGGCGAATCGATCGCCAGCGTTGTATCGATCTGGCCGGTCGCGAATTGGCTCGAGCGGGAAGCTTTCGACATGTTCGGAATTCAATTCACGGGACATCCCGATTTGCGCCGCATACTTCTGCCCGAAGAGTGGCAGGGACATCCGCTGCGCAAGGATTACGACATCTTGAAGCAGGACACGGCCTGGGTGCGAGAGAACCTGGGGATTGAAAGCGGCCAATAAAGTGCGAGATAGAATTTCAAATAAGAGATGAGTGAGCACCGCATCGCCGATTCTTTGCCCCCGGGAACAACTGTTCTCGGCGCCGACGAAATCATTCTCAACATGGGGCCGCAGCACCCGTCCACGCACGGCGTGTTGCGAGTGAAGCTCAAACTCGATGGCGAACGCATCGTCGATTCCGAATGCATCATCGGCTACCTGCACCGCGGCGTCGAAAAAATCGCTGAGCACCGCAGTTACCAGCAATTCGCGCCGTACGTGGACCGGATGGATTACGTTGCGGCCGTCTCGAACGGGCTCGGCTACTGCGAGGCCGTCGAGAAGCTGCTCGGCGCCGAAGCGCCGATTCGCGCGCGCGTGGTGCGGACGATTCTTACCGAATTGCAGCGGATCGCGAGCCACCTGCTGTGGCTTGGAACTCACGCGCTCGACATCGGCGCGCTGACGCCGCTCTTTTATTGCTTCCGCGAGCGCGAAGAAATTCTGAAAATTTTCGAGAAGTATTGCGGCGCGCGGCTCACGACGCACGCATTCCGTATCGGCGGCCTGCAGTATGAGACCTACGACGGCTTCGAAGACGAGGTGAAGCGCTTCTGCACGGACTTCGAGCATCGGATGAACGAGTACGAGACGCTGCTCACTGAAAATCGCATCTGGGTTGGCCGCACGAAGGGGGTCGGAATCCTCAATTCCGCCGACGCGATTGCGCTCGGCGTCACTGGCCCCGTACTTCGAGCGAGCGGCGTGAAATGGGATATCCGCAAGGCGATGCCTTACGCTGCATATGATCTCTACAAATTCGAAATTCCGACTCGCACGAACGGCGACACCTTCGACCGGTATGTGGTTCGCATCGAGGAGATGCGCCAGTCGCGGCTCATCTGCCTGCAAGCAATTGAAAATATCCCGACGGGTCCGATCATGGCGCGCATCGGCAAAGTGCTAAAACCGCCGCCGGGCGAGGTGTATCACGGCATCGAAGCGCCGAAGGGCGAGTTGGGATATTACATTGTGAGCGATGGCACCACGCAGCCGTATCGCGTGCGAGTGAGGCCGCCATCATTCATCAATTTACAGGCGTTCGATAAGATGGCGCGCGGATCGCTCGTCGCGGATGTCGTTGCCATCATCGGCACGATTGACATCGTTCTTGGGGAAGTGGATCGCTAGGGTTTTTGGGACAAACGAAGCGTCGCGAATATGAATGGAAGATTTCTAGAAGATATACAGCCTTTCATCCTGCCGGTAATTTACGCGGTGGTGATCGTAGCGGTGTTGCCGCTGCTTGCCGGATACATTGTGCTGCTCGAGCGCAAAGTAATGGCACACATGCAAGCGCGGATGGGCCCAATGCGAGTGGGGCCGCACGGCCTGCTGCAGCCAATCGCGGACGCCGTGAAGCTCCTCCTCAAAGAAGACATAATCCCCGATAAGGCCGACAAGCTGCTTTTTTGGATTGCGCCGCTCGCGAGCGTGACGATGGCACTCCTCGCGTACGCGGCGCTGCCGCTCGGGCCGACGTTTCAGATCGCCGACCTCGATGTCGGCCTGCTGTTCATTCTGGCCATCAGTTCGCTTGGGATTTACGGCATCGTGCTAGGCGGCTGGGCGTCAAACAGCCATTACTCGCTGTTGGGCGCGCTTCGCAGCGCGGCGCAGCTGGTGAGCTACGAAACTGCGGCGGGGTTGGCGCTGGTTTCCGGCTTGCTGCTGGGCGGATCGCTTTCGATGAAGGCGCTCGTTGAGGCGCAGGATCAGACGGGAGTCTGGTTCATTTTTCTCGTGCCGGTGAGCTTCTTCATTTACATGGTTGCGTCGATCGCGGAAACAAATCGCGCGCCATTTGATTTGCCTGAGGCCGAATCGGAGCTCGTAGCGGGCTACATGACGGAATACAGCGGCTTCCGTTGGTCGCTCTACTTTCTCGCCGAGTACGCGAACATGATTGTGGTTTCCGGCATCGCGACTACATTGTTTCTCGGAGGCTGGCTGCGGCCGCTGGCAAGTTTCCACGAGCATCTGTTTGGCATGCCGTTCGAAGCGCTCGACATTCTGCCTGCGCTGATTTTTCTCGGGCTTGCAGGGTGGTGCGCGAAGCTCGCGCGGCGCCAGGCGGTCCCCATTCAGAAGATCGTGATGTTTCTTTTCGTCGGGCTATTCGTCGTCCTAGCGGCAACGATGGCGTGGTCTTTGAATTCGCCGTTGATGGCGGGAATTCACGGGGCGTTTTGGTTCATCGTGAAAGTTTTGGTCTATCTTTACGGATTCTTGTGGTTCCGGTTTACGTTTCCGCGCTATCGATTCGATCAACTGATGAAGCTCGGCTGGCAATTCCTGATCCCACTGGCGTTGGTGAACCTGTTGATGGTCGCGATAGGACTTTTGCTGCACCAGCGATTCGGGTGGTGGTTGATCTGGTCCGTAATTCTCTCGAATGGCGTGACGCTTTTGTTCGCAGGGTGGCTCAGCGCGGAGAGTTCGAAGCCATCCGCAGCGGAAGCAGAAGCGGTAGCTGGCGGCGAAAAATAAATGACGCTTGATACGATCATTTTCTATTTTTTCGCGGGGGTCGCGGTTGTTTCCGCGATCGTGATGGTGACGCGGCGGAGCGCCGTGCACAGCGCCGTGTTTCTGATCACCACGCTGCTCGCGACCGCGGGAATTTTTCTGCAGTTGCAAGCGGAGTTTCTGTTCGTCGTGCAGATCATTCTGTACGTCGGCGGGATCATGGTGCTGTTTTTGTTCGTGATCATGCTTGTAAATTTGGACGTTGCCGTGCGGCAGATTCAATTTAGCCGGCAGGCGTGGGTTGGCGCGATTCTCGCCATCGCGCTCGGTGCGCAAGTGCTGATGGCGTTCCGGCTCGGAAGCGGCGCGTTCAATTTGCCGGCAGCTTCCACACGCGCCATGCAGCCGAATGCCGAGCAGATTGGCGTGGCGCTTTTTCAGCGCTACATGCTGCCGTTTGAGATTGCTTCGATCCTGCTGCTTGTGGCGATGATCGGGGCGGTTGTGATGGCCAAGAGGAAAATCTGATGCTGACGCCGAGCCACTATCTTTATCTGAGCCTCGCGCTGTTTACGATCGGGGTGATCGGCGTGCTGACGCGCCGCAACGTCATCATCATCCTGATGTCCATAGAATTGATTCTCAATGCGGTGAATATCAACCTTGTGGCTTTCTCTCGGCTGTGGGGATCGGTGGATGGGCAGGTGTTCGCGATCTTCATCATCACGGATGCGGCGGCGGAAGCCGCGGTGGGACTCGGCATCATCATCGCGTTTTTCCGGAATCGCGAGACGGTTCTTGCCGACGAAATGGATTTGCTGAAGTGGTAGCCAGGGAGAGCAATTGAACGCGCCGTTCCCATATTTTCTCGATCATATCTGGCTGATACCGATGTTTCCGCTGGCGGGCGCGGCGCTGATGTTTTTCATCGGGCGCCGACTGCCGAATATAGCGGTCAGCGTGATTTGTGTGGGGAGTGTCGCGGTCTCGTTCATCTTCGCGCTCGGCGGATTCTTTCAGTTGCTCGGACTGCCGGAAGGGGAGCGCGTCGCGGAGAAAATTCTGTTCGAGTGGATTCCCGCGGGGACTTACCACACCACATCGGGCGCGGTGGCCAAGTTCGTTGCGGACTGGGGCTTCTTGCTCGATCCGCTTTCGGCCGTGATGATCCTTGTGGTCACCGGCGTCGGCCTGTTGATTCACATTTACTCGACGGGCTACATGGCGCACGAGGGCGGCTATTACCGCTTCTTTGGATATTTGAATCTTTTCATGTTCGCGATGCTGATGCTTGTGCTGGCGAATAATCTGTTGCTGCTTTTCGTTGGATGGGAAGGCGTGGGGACTTGCAGCTATCTTTTGATCGGCTTCTGGTTCAAGAAGAAGTCCGCGTCGGACGCGGGCAAAAAAGCGTTCATCGTGAATCGCATCGGTGATGCGGGGTTCCTTCTCGGCATTTTCTTGACTTCGGCGCTGCTCGGAACTATCCGGTTCACGGAAATCGGACCGGCGCTGAAGGCTGGGAATTTTGGCGTCGGAACGGCGATGGTCACCGCTATCGCGTTGCTTTTCTTCTGGGGCGCGACGGGTAAATCGGCGCAGATTCCCCTGTACGTCTGGCTTCCTGATGCGATGGAAGGCCCAACGCCGGTGAGCGCGCTGATTCACGCGGCGACGATGGTGACCGCTGGCGTCTACATGGTCACGCGAACGAACGCGATCTTCCAGCTATCGCCGCTGGCGATGACCGTTGTGGCCACCGTCGGCGCGCTGACGGCGATATTCGCGGCGTCGATCGCGGTCGTGCAGAACGACATCAAGAAAGTTCTCGCCTATTCGACGGTGTCACAGCTCGGCTACATGTTCCTGGCCTGCGGCGTGGGCGCTTTCACTGCCGGCATTTTCCATTTGATGACGCACGCGTTCTTCAAGGGCTTGCTCTTCCTTGCGGCTGGCAGCGTGATTCACGCGATGAGTGGCGAGCAGGACATGCGAAAGATGGGCGCGCTCTCAAAGAAAATTCCCATCACGTATTGGACGATGTTGATCGCCACGCTGGCTATCGCCGGAATTTTCCCATTCGCGGGCTTCGTGAGCAAAGACTTGATCCTCGGGAAAGCATATGAGAAGGACCTGACGCTGTGGATGGTCGGATATTTTACGGCCGGAATGACCGCGTTCTATATGTTTCGGCTGATTTTCATGACGTTTCACGGCGAGTCGCGCGTGGACCACGACGTTGAGCACCACATTCACGAATCGCCGAAATCGATGCTGATTCCGCTCGTCGTTCTGGCGGTGCTTTCGGTCGTGGGCGGCTGGGTGAGTTGGCCGGAGATTCTCGGAGGCAGCAGCCATTTCGTACATTTCCTCGGTGCAGTCGTTGGCGAACCGCATGAAGCTCGCGTGGAAGCGGCGAAGGGCGCCAGCTCGAGGATGGGTGAAATTTATCTGATGCTGCTGTCGGAAACGCTTGTCGTCGCCGGAATTTTGTTTGCATGGTATCTGTACATCAAGCGGCAGGATCTGCCGAAGAAAATCGCCGCGAGCGTGGGCGGCTTATACACGCTCCTCTTGAACAAATACTACGTCGACGAAATCTATGACGCGGCTTTCGTCAACCGGACGAAGGAGCTTGGCTCGTCGCTCGGCTCGTTCGATTCGAAGATCATCGACGGCCTCGGAGTGAATGGAGCCGGTTGGCTCACGCGGGTGATCTCGCGGATATCGATGTGGTGGGACACGTGGATTGTGGATGGCTCCGTGCGGCTGGGCTCGTGGATCGTCTACTTCGCGAGCATGCCGGTGCGGATGATTCAGAACGGCGAATTGCAGGAATACATGCTGGTGATCGTTTTTGGCCTGGTGGGTTTCTTGGGTTATACGCTCTACCTGCTGCAGCACCAGATGCGGTAGGCGGAGAGGAAGGGAAGGATGCTATTTTCCGATAACCACATCCTGAGCACGATCTTATTCACGCCGTTGGTTGGCGCGATTCTGATGCTCTTTATTCCGCGCCAGAATGCCAATGCCCACCGCTGGATGGGCAATCTCTTCGGCTTCCTTGGATTCGCGGTGTCGTTGCCGCTTGTCTGGCGGTTTAAGTTGGGTGAGACGGATTTCCAATTCCGGCAAACGCTCGATTGGATTCCGTCCATCAACGCGCACTATTCGATCGGCATTGACGGCATCAGCTTGCTGATGGTGATGCTGACGACGATCCTCGGTGCGATCGCGATTCTTTCATCGTGGTCGGCGATTCAGAAGCGCGAAAAGGAATATTACATCCTGCTGCTGTTGCTTCAGACGGGCATGCTCGGCGTCTTCATGTCGCTCGATTTCGTGCTCTTCTACGTCTTCTGGGAAGTGATGCTTGTGCCGATGTATTTCCTGATTGGCGTGTGGGGAAGCGACCGAAGGCTTTACGCGGCGATCAAGTTTTTCTTGTATACGCTGGCAGGTTCGGTGGTGATGCTGCTGGCGATTTTGGCGATTTATTTCAGGACGAACACATTCGATATTCGTGAAATATTGCTCTCGCACAATCAGCTTTTCTCGCCTCAATTGCAGACATGGCTCTTCTGGGGCTTCTTCTTTGCGTTTGCGATCAAGGTGCCGATGTTCCCCTTTCACACGTGGCTGCCCGACGCGCACACGGAAGCTCCGACGGCCGGTTCCGTCATCCTCGCCGGCGTCTTGCTGAAGATGGGGACGTACGGCTTCCTGCGGTTTTCCGTGCCAATGTTTCCGGATGCCACGATGCGCTTTCGCTGGATCATGATTCTGCTTTCGATCATTGGAATTATTTACGGAGCGCTCGTTTGCATGATGCAGAAGGACATGAAGAAACTGATCGCGTATTCTTCGGTCAGCCACATGGGCTTCTGCACGCTGGGAATTTTCGCGCTGACGCCGCTCGGGCTTTCCGGCAGCATCATTCAGCAGGTCAACCACGGAATTTCCACCGGCGCGCTCTTCCTGATCGTCGGGGTGCTGTACGAACGGCGACACACGCGCTTGATCTCGGAATTCGGCGGACTCTCGACGCCGATGCCGAATTTTGCGGCGGCGTATTTGATCGTCACGCTCAGTTCGCTCGGCATGCCGCTGTTGAACGGGTTCGTCGGCGAATTCACCATTCTGCGCGGCGTTTTCGAAGTGCGGTGGCAATGGGCGGCGTGGGGCGTGCTGGGAGTGGTGCTGGGCGCGGCGTACCTGCTCTGGCTCTATCAGCGCGTGATGTTTGGCAACGTCACCAATCCTTTGAACGAGCATCTGCCGGATCTCAATGGCCGCGAGTTTTTCACGCTGGGGACGCTTATCATCCTGGCGTTTTGGATCGGTATCTATCCGGCTCCGCTATTCAACGTGCTTGATAAGCCGGTGAAGCAAATTGTGCTGCGATACGATCCCAACTACTACACGCCGCAGACGACTGCGGGTGTGGCACCGGGCAGCGGCGCATCGATGCACATCGCCGCGCCGAATGAGATTCCGGCAATGAAGATGGCCGCGCACGCCGCCACATCGCAAAAGGATTCGAAATAAGCCGATGCAGGGACTTCTTCAATCGACGCTGCGCGACTCGCCTCTGATCATGCCCGAGGTGATGCTGGCATTTTTCGGGCTGGCCATTCTGCTCACCGATTTCCTGCTCGAGACGAAGCAGAAGGCATGGAATGCGCTGACGGCGGCACTGGGAGTTATTTTCAGCGCGCTGGCGCTTTGGCTGTTGAAGCCTCTTGCGGCGATTTCGGCCGAAGGATTCCACGGCGCGATCGTAATTGACCCGTTTTTCATGCTGTTTGGATTTATTTTCCTGGCCGCCACGCTGCTCGTGATTTTTCTTTCGGTGCGCTACCTCGAAATCGAAGACGAACACCACGGCGAATATTACGCGCTGATGCTTTTCTCGACCGTGGGAATGATGTTTCTCGCGTGCGGCAACGATCTCGTCACTTTGTTCATCGCGCTCGAGACGATGGCGATCAGCTTCTACATTCTCTCGGGCTTTTTGCGCCGCGACCGCCGCTCGAACGAAGGCGCCTTGAAATATGTTTTGCTGGGCGCGTTCAGCTCGGGAATTTTGGCGTACGGTTTCTCGTTGCTCTACGGAATTTCGGGTTCGACGAACTTGAACACGATTGCGACCGTCCTCGCGCAGCGCCCGCACGGAGATTTGATGGTCGTCATTGCCGTGATGACGGTTTCGGCAGGCGTCTTTTTCAAAATCGCGGCCGTTCCATTTCACCAGTGGGCGCCGGATGTGTACGAAGGCGCGCCGACTCCGATTACGGCATACGTGAGCGTGGCGTCGAAGACGGCGAGTTTCGCTCTGCTTTTGCGGCTGTACCTCGGCGTCTTCTGGCCGGTGCGCATGGATTGGACGGCGTTGCTGACGGCGGTTGCGATTCTTTCGATGACCGTCGGCAACCTGGCGGCGATTACCCAGACCAACATTAAACGCCTGCTCGCTTACTCTTCGATTTCGCACGTGGGCTATATTCTTCTCGGATTGGTGGCGGGAAACGAGCGCGGCCTGCAGGCCATGATGTTTTATCTCTTTACGTATGCGTTTTTCAACACGGGCGCGTTCGCAATCGTAATCGTGCTGCGACGCAAGGGCGTCATCGGCGACGAGATGGAAGAATTGAACGGCCTCTCGCAGCGCAATCCTGGCGCGGCGATTCTGATGCTGATATTTCTGCTTTCGCTCGCTGGAGTTCCACCTACCGCCGGATTTGTCGGCAAGCTGCTCATTTTCTGGGCACTGATTGAGACCGGCCACACGAAATTGGCAGTGCTCGCCGTGCTCTATATCCTTCCCGCCGTGTATTACTATTTCAAGATGATCGCGGCCATGTGGTCGCGCGAAGCGACGGACCAAGTGCGGCCGAGGATTTCGATTGGACAGGCGGTTGCGCTGGCGGCAATGGTGCTCGTGACGCTGGCCGCCGGCGTCTATCCCGAGCCGTTCCTGCGCCTCGCTACCTACTCGCTTCTCACGCCATTCGGCCGCTGAGCCGGAATCCGCATGGCTGAAGAGAATCCAGAAAAAAGGCCCGCTGGTCTCGTGCGGCAGTTCGCTATGGCGACGGAGTTGCCTTTCGTCTTCGTTGGCGCTCTCGTTGTGGGCGGGTTCCTTGGGCACCTTCTGGATCGATGGTGGCACACGGCGCCTTGGCTGATGATTGCGGGCGGCGCGCTCGGCTTTGCCGTGGGACTGCGCGATCTGCTTCGGCGGCTCTCAACGAACGATGACAACTGAAACGCCACGAGGCGACTTCTATCAACGGATCGAACACAGAATCAACTGGCTTACTTTGGTGGTGGGAGCGGCTGCGGCTATCATAGTTAGCCGGTTGGTTTCGGTGCGCGCGGGAAGCGGAGTTGCGATCGGCGCCTGCTTGATCTGGCTTCATTATCTGTGGCTTAGGGGCGCGACACGCGGACTCGTTCAGGGAACGGAAACGGAGACCGCCAGCCCACGCGCGAGAAGTTCGACCTGGATCGTGTTCAAATCGCTCGTTGGCTATGCCTTGATCGCGATTGTGGCGTATGTTATCGTGACGTACTTTAGATTGCCGATCTTCAGCATTCTGGGCGGGTTACTGGCGCTCGGAGCGGCCGCGATGATTGGCAGTCTTTATGCAGTGCTTTTCGACAATCACTAGAGGACGATGAAACTTCATCAGCACTGGTTCGCAGCGCTGCTAAACCACTGGTTTGGCCCGACGATCTCCCATTTATTACTCCTCATCGGAATTCACGTTCAGGATCCGGCAAACCCGATTCGCATGCATGTGGCGATGAGCGTCGTCGTCTTTTTGCTCGGAGTGATTCTGGTGCTGCTGCTGAGGCCGCGCATATCAGTGGATAAGCCCGGCGCGACTCAGCAAATTGCGGAAATGCTGCTTACGAATCCAATGGGATTCGGAATTCGCGATTTGCTGGTGGAAAATGCGGGCCACGTTGGAGAGGCGTGCGTGCCGTTGGTCGGTTCAGTGGCGATATTTATTCTGCTTTCAAATCTTCTTAGCGTGATTCCTGCGTTCGAGTCGCCGACGGGAGAGAAGAGCGTTCCGCTGGGCTGCGCCATCATTATTTTTCTCTATTACAACTATCAGGGCATGAAGCATCATGGGCCGATCGGCTACGGGAAGCATTTTGCGGGTCCGATCTGGTGGATTTCGCCGCTGATTTTCCCCGTTGAAATCATCAGCAACTCGGCGCGGCTGCTTTCGCTGACGGTCCGGCTCTGGGCGAATATTTTTGCCAGCGAACTCTTGTATCTTACGTTTGTCGCGCTACTTACGGTGCCGGTGATCAATGTATCGGCTACGCATCCCGCGGCCGGCTGGGCGCTGGGAATTTTTCCGGCCACGATTCCTGTGATCTTTGTCGCGTTGCACATATTTGTCGCGATCGTTCAGGCATTCGTTTTCACGATTCTTCCTGCAATTTATATCGGCCTGGCTACGGCCGACGAGCACTAAAACGGCTTGATTCGAAAGGCTTTCAGTGTGAGCCCGGCTGCTAGAGGATGACGGGAACCACCGCCTGATTGCCAACTTATAAAACATAAAAGGAGAACGTCGAATGAAGATTCTGAAAATGTTGGCTTTGGTGGCGGCGATGCTGGTGATCGTTGCTCCACAAGCGTTCGCGGCGGAAGGCGCCACGGGAGGCGGGACCAACTGGGTTGCAATTACCTCCGGTTTTGCGATGGCGCTGGCGGCCGCATTCGGGGCGCTCGGACAAGGGCGCGTCGCTTCGGCGGCGTGCGAAGGATTGGCACGAAATCCCGGCGCCGCGGCACCGATCCGATTGGCGCTGATTCTTGGTCTCGTGTTCATCGAGACTTTGGCATTGTTTACCCTGTTGATCGTGTTTACGCGGGTTGCATAAACGTAAGCCAGGAATACCGATCGACGGTTATTTAGAGGCGATTCAGATGAACGCCCGGATGCGTAATGCGCTTCCGGGCGTTTTCTTTTGCCGCGGCGACCGATCTTAGGGATTAAGTGTTAGTTGCGTAGGGCTGGCCGGAAGGCCGGCCGGGGTTTCCGCACGTTTCATCATGCGATTCGAAATTCAAATTCGTGAACTGCCGGTCCGTCTGCCGACGGACCCTACGGTTGTCATTTGCGAGAGGCCGGCAGTTGTTCGCTAGCGAAGAGACAGGGCTGAGAGCAGGGCGTAGTGCATGACGCGGCTGGGGAAGAGGCCGAGATAGATTGTGCCGGCGGCGGCGATGACGAGCGCGGTGGCGATTGCGGGCGTGACGGCGATTGGCTCGAACTCCTTCTGAGGATCCCAGAAATACATCGAAACAATGACGCGCAGATAATAGTAGGAACCGACGATGCTATTGATCGCGGCGATCACGACGAGCCAAACGATCCGCGAATCGAGCGCGGCCTGGAATGCATAGAATTTCCCAAGAAATCCGCCGGTCGCGGGCAAACCTAGCAGCGATAGCAAAAAGAGCGAGAAGCACGCCGCGAGCGCCGGCTGCTGTATTCCCAGTCCAGCGAAATCCTTGATATCGAGGCGCCTCTCACCCGGTCCGCCAAGATGCGCGACGACGAGGAACGCGCCAAGCTTCATTAATGCGTACGCGGCGAGGTAGAAGAGCACCGCAGCGATTCCGATTTCCGTGGAAGCGGCAAACGCGACGAGAATATAGCCTGCGTGCGCGATCGAAGAATACGCGAGCATGCGCTTCACGTTGGTCTGCGTGATCGCCGCGAAATTGCCGATGCACATCGAAAGCACCGCGGAAATCCAGATGGCCCAAAACCACAAATGCCCGGCGGAGCCGAAGCCGGTGTAAAAGATTCGCAACATCAGGGCGAACGTGGCGGCCTTCGGAGCCGATGCGAGGACGGCCGTTACGGGCGTCGGAGCGCCTTCGTAAACGTCCGGCGCATATACCTGAAACGGCGCGGCGACGACCTTGAAACCGAGGCCGACGAACATCATGGCGAGGCCGAGCGCCAGCAGCGAACTCGGCGGCGAGATTGCGAGCGCCTGCTGGACGCCGGTCAAGAATGTGGTGCCTGTGGCGCCATAGACCATGGCGATGCCATAGAGAAAGAACGCGGTGGCGAACGAACCCAGGATGAAATATTTGAGTGAGGCTTCATTCGACTTCAACGCATTCTTGCGGAAGCCCGCGAGAATGTAGCTCGATATCGAACTCATTTCGAGGCCGAGAAATGCGGTGATCAGCTCGCCCGAGCCCGCCAGAATGCCCATTCCCGCGGCCGCAAAGAGCAGCAGCGCGTAGAATTCGCCGCGCTGGATGCGTTCGTCGTCGAGATATTGAATCGAGCCCAGGGTGGCGAGAATCGCGACGACGAGAACGATAGCGTGAACGAAGATGCTGAAGTCGTCGGCGCGTATCAGGCCGCCATAAGCGAGGCCGCGATGCTGCCACAAGAGATAAAGAGACGCGAGCGCGCCGACGGCGCCGGCGAAGCTGATCCAGCCCAAGGCACGTTTCCAGGTTGCTCGGAGAAACGGGTCGAGAAGCATGACGAAGATGCCCGTCGCGCAAAGAATGATCTCGGGCGCGACACGATAGGCGTCTTCGATACGTTCAGGCGAAATGTGGATCGGCAACATTCGGGCTATCTGGCCTCTTTCATCAAGGGTTTCACCGCGCGCGCGATCCAGCTTTGGATTTCATGCTTCACTTAGGCGGCCTTTTTCGAGTTGTCCTTCAGCAGCCCGAGCCTCAACAAGCTTTCTGCCGTGGCGACGATGGACTCTTCGTTCGAACGCGGCGACCAGCTCAACAGGCGCTTCGCCTTTTCGTTGGTTCCGTTCTTATGCTTGCCGAGCTCTGGCAGGATCTGCTTCACCGCCGGATCACGCAGCGCGGCGAGGCGCACCAGCCAGTTGGGAAGTTCCCGCGTTGGCACTCTTTTGGCTGCCGCGCCCATACGTCGCTTAAGAATTTTGGCCATGTCGAGCACCGAAAGGAAATCACCGGCGACGGCGAGGAAGCGTTCTCCCTTGGCGGCGGGCTCGGTCATCGCGCGCACGTGCAAATCGGATACATCACGCACATCCACGGCGCCGAAATATAGCTGCGGGCAGCCGGGAACGGCGCCATCCATCATGCGCTGCACGAAAAGAATCGAGGTCGAATAGTCAGGGCCCAGAACGGGGCCGAACACGCCCACCGGATTGACGACGGAAAGCTCGAGATTGCCGCCTTCCTTGGCGATGAAATCCCAAGCCGCGCGCTCAGCCAAAGTCTTTGATTTTGCATACGGGAGCACGTCGCTGGCATTGGGATCGGTCCAGTTCGTTTCGTCGAATGGCTTTTGTCGGGGTTCCTGGCCATAGCCAATGGCCGCGAACGATGAGGTGAGCACGACGCGCTTGACGCCGGCGTTGCGCGAGGCACGCAGGACGCGGAGCGCGCCTTCGCGCGCCGGCACGATCAACTCGTCCTCATGCTTGGGGACGCTCGCGGGAAACGGCGAGGCCACGTGCAGTGCGTACTCGCAGCCGGCAACGGCTTCCGGCCAGCCCGCATCGTTTTCGAGATCGGCGGCGAAAAAGGACAAGCGATCGCCCGGCACGGCGCCGCCTTCTTTTAGCATGGCGCGGACGTCGCCCTCGCGCTTCAGGCTGCGTACAGTGGTGCGCACCTGATGGCCCGCAGCCAAGAGCTGCAGGATGCAGTGGCTGCCAATGAAGCCTGACCCTCCGGTAACCAGAATTGGATTACTCATTTTTCCGTTCATTTTTCGAATCGATTTTTACGTCCGCACGGCAACACTCGATTGGCGTTGAAACCGTCCCCGTACTCGCAGAAACTGCGCGATAAGCGTTCGTGAGTTGCGGCGCGGCTGGAGCGGTGTGGACGTCAATCATGCGGTCGCGCCGCATGAGGTGCAGGATGTTGTCCGCCGAAGATTCCATTCGCCGCGTAAAGAGAGGCGAGGCCACGCCCATGAATAAAATCACGATGGACAGCACCGCGAGAATAATTCGCTCGCGCGTGCTCGCGTCGGGGAGAGTTTTGTTTTTTTCGACGGTCACATCGCCGAGCGCGACGCGCTGATAAGCCCACAGCAAGTAGACGGCAGAGAGCACCGCTCCCGTGGACGCCCACGACGCCCACGCTGGATGGTGTGCGAACACGCCAATCAGTATCAGGAATTCACCGACGAAGCCGTTGAGCAACGGAAGTGCGAGCGATGAGAGGCAAGCAAACAGGAAAAATGCCGAGAGAACGGGCATCGGCGTCGCGAGGCCGCCGTACTGCTTGATGTCAAACGTGTGGCGGCGATCGTACAGCATGCCAACCACGAGGAACAGCATTCCCGTCGAGACACCGTGATTCAGCATCTGGTAGAGCGCGCCTTCGATCGAGATCGTGTTGAAGGCGAAAATGCCGAGGACCACGAATCCGAGGTGGCTGATGGACGTGTAGGCGACGAGGCGCTTCAAGTCGGGCTGAATCGTGGCGACAAGCGCCCCGTACACGATGCCAATAATCGCGAGGACGGCGATCTCCGGCGCAAGGCGATGCGCTGCGCCGGGAAATAGCGGCAGGCAGAAGCGCAGCATGCCGTACGTGCCGAGCTTCAGCATGACGCCGGCGAGAATTACCGACCCGGCGGTTGGGGCTTCCGTGTGCGCGTCAGGCAGCCACGTGTGGAACGGGAAGAGAGGCACTTTAATCGCGAATGCGATAAAGAAAGCGCCGAAGAGGAGCAATTCGGTGCGCGTGGATGTGATAGCTCCGGCTGCGAGCTTCGCTTGAATTTCCGGCAGATCAAACGAGCCCGTCAGATTAAAGAGCCAGATGATGGCGACGAGCATCAGGATGGAGCCAAACATCGTGTAGAGAATGAATTTCAGCGCCGCATATATCCGGCGGTCGTGGCCCCAGATGCCGATGAGGAAATACATCGGCAGGAGCATGACCTCCCAAAAAAGAAAGAAGAGGAAGAGATCGACCGAGAAGAAAACTCCGATCAGGCCCGTTTCGAGAACGAGAAGCATGATGAAGAATTCTTTTACGCGGAACGTAATGCTGCCCCACGAGGCGAGAATTGAGAGCGGCGTGAGGAACGTCGTCAGCAGGACGAGGAACAGACTGATGCCGTCGAGCCCCAGATGATAGTGAATCGGCGGAATACTGATCCAGTGGTGGAATTCTTCGAGCTGATAATTGGGATTCGCGGAATTGAAGCCCGGCAGCAAGAGCAGGGAAATGACGAATTCGGCGAGCGACGTCGCGAGGGCGACGCGGCGGACCGAGACGTGATCGTTGCGATTCAGAAAGAGAATCGCGGCCACGCCCAGCAGCGGCACGAACGTCACGACGGTCAGAAGATGCGATTGCGTTCCCACGTCAGCGCACCATTCCCCAGACTCCGAGCACCAGCACCGTCACGCAGACGGCGCCGATGACCACCCACGCGGCGTAACTCCGCGCGTTTCCCGACTGCAATTTCCGGGCTTGTTGGCCGATTCCGCGCGCCGTGTGGCCAGCTCCATTCACCGCGCCATCAATCAGGCCCTCATCCACGACGTGCCACAAAATGTTTGTCGAGATCCAGAGCAGCGGGCGAATGATGACGGCGAGATAGATTTCGTCGACGTAATATTTGTTGAGCAGCAGCGTGTAGAGGCCGTGAACGGACTGCGCGAGCTTTTTCGGCACGTCGGGCCGCCGAATATAGAACCACCAGGCGGTGAGGAATCCGATTAGCGCAACGATTACGCCTGGAGCAAACAAGCTCGAAACGAGCGCGCTGCCAGGCGTGACGGACGCCTCTTTCGCGCCTTCGGTGGTCGCGGCAGCTGCCGCGGGCGCGGCTTCAAACACCGGGCGAAGGAAATTCTGGAAATGATCGGGGCCGCCGATCATCGTCGGAAGCGCGAACCAGCCTCCGCCAACCGCGAGGAGAGCCAGAATGATGAGCGGCACGAGCATGTTTCTTGGCGATTCGTGGACGTGGACTTTGTGTTCGTCGTAGCGCGGCTTTCCGAAAAAGGTGAGGAATAGCAGCCGGAACATATAGAACGACGTGAGCATCGCGCCGAGAATTCCGAGGACCCAGAGCGGCATGTTCGCGAGTGGCCCGTCTTTGGCGGCATCCAGAATCGCTTCCTTGCTGAAAAATCCTGAGAAAAGCGGGACGCCCGCAATCGCAAGGGTCGCGGCGAACATCGTCCAATACGTGACCGGGATTTGCTTGCGCAGGCCGCCCATCTTGCGCATGTCCTGCTCGCCGCCCATGGCGTGGATGACGCTGCCCGCTGCGAGGAACAGCAAGCCTTTGAAGAAGGCGTGCGTCATCAGGTGAAATACACCCGCGGCGTAAGCCCCGACGCCGCAGCCGAGGAACATGTAGCCGAGTTGCGAGACTGTCGAATAGGCGAGAACTTTTTTGATGTCGGTCTGCACGAGGCCGATGGTGGCGGAGTAGAACGCCGTGATGGCGCCGACTGACGCGACAACGAGCATGGCGGTGAGCGCGTGCGAGTAGAGCAGGTGCATGCGCGCAACCATGTAAACGCCTGCCGTGACCATGGTGGCCGCGTGAATCAATGCGCTGACTGGAGTGGGGCCTTCCATGGCATCCGGCAGCCAGACGTAGAGCGGAAGCTGCGCGGACTTGCCAATGGCGCCGGCGAAGAGAAGGAGAGCAATCGTTGTGAGGACGCCGATCTGGCCGACGCCTTCGACCGGCGCGTTCGCGACCTTCAGGAAAATCGTTCCGAAATCCACTGAGCTGAAAGTCCAAAAAGCGAGAAGGATGCCAACGGTGAAACCGACGTCGCCGATGCGCGTGGTGATGAACGCTTTCTTGCCCGCGTCAATCGCTGATTTGCGCAGGAACCAAAAGCCGATGAGAAGATAGCTGCAAAGTCCGACGCCCTCCCACCCGACGAACATCAGGACGAGATTGCCCGCCATTACGAGCGTCAGCATGAAAAACATGAACAGATTCAAATAGCAGAAGAAGCGGTAATAACCGCCTTCATGCGCCATATAACCGGTGGAGTAGATGTGAATCAGCAGCCCGACGCCGGAGACGACGAGGAGCATCACGATGGTGAGTTGGTCGACCCAGAAATTGAAATCCGCGCGGAAATTTCCGGCGACGATCCACGGCCCGACGGACTTTATGATCGGTATTTGAGCGGCAGGCAGCAGGAAAAACTCGCGAACCAACTCGAGAACCGCCAAAAATGTGAGCGAGACCGAGCCAATGCCGACGGCGTTGACGCGCGAATTCGGCCACGACTTGCCGAAAAGGCCATTGATCGCCGCACCTGCGAGGGGCAGGAGCGGGATGATCCACAGAATGTCGACTAGCTTGGGCATCAGAATTTGAGAAGGTTCATCTGCTCAACGTTGAGCGTTTGGCGATTTCGAATCACAGTAATCGCAATCGCGAGGCCCACGGCAGCTTCTGCAGCGGCCACGACGATGACGAAGAAAACGAAAACCCAACCATTGTGTTCGCCGCCGAGTGCACGATCGAAAGCCACGAACGCCAGATTCACGGCATTGAGCATCAGCTCGATGGCCATGAGGATCGTAATAATATTGCGCTTGAATACGAACGCGATGACCCCGAGGCCGAAAAGAATCGCGCTCAGCACGAGAAAATAAGATATCGGGACGCCGTTCATGAGTCCCTCTTTGCTAGGACGAGCGCTCCGAGAAGCGCGATCAAAATCACAATGGACGTGAGCTCGAACGGGAACAGATAGGAACGGAAAAGCAGGAACGCGAGATCGCGCGTCGGGTCACTGATAGGCACGCTGCCAGCAACGGCGCCCGCAGCGGTGATTGAAGAGGGCGCCGCGAGGGCGGCGTGCGACAGCCAGTAGACCAAATCCAACGTCAGAAAAATCCCGAGTGGCAGCCCGGCGTATCGCGCCATCTTGCTAAGGTTGGTGCGTTCTTCTTCGCCGGCGTTCAGCAGCATGATGACGATGACGAAAAGCACCATGACGGCGCCGGCATACACGATGATCTGCACGGCCGCGATGAATTCAGCGCCGAGGAGAAGATAGAGCACGGCGAGCGAGACCATCACGAGAATCAGCGCCAGAGCGCTGTGAATCGGCTCGCGCAAGAAAATCACCAACAACGCGCCAACGACGGCAATCGCGGCGAACACGAAGAACAGGATGTAGGGAAGCGTCATCGGTTCAGCACCAGAACCACGAAGCTCGTCACCACGAGATTTGCGAGCGCCACGGGCAGCAGGAACTTCCAGCCGAAATCCATGAGCTGGTCGTAGCGGAAGCGGGGCAATGTACCGCGCGTCCAAACGTAGAAGAAAAGCAGCGAGCCGACCTTGAGCAAAAACCAAAACGGACCCTGGACGACAACCATCACCGCTGGAATCAGACAAAAAGCGCCGAGCACTAGCGCACCCATGCTGATTACCGCGAGTTGAATTCGCGCGATGCCGTGCTGAACCATCGCCGTGTCGTAAACGAGAAACAGACCGGCGATCAAGAGCGCCACACCGGGAATATAAAGCGGCCATCGCCATGAAGATGAGAGCGGGGAAAGCCAGCCCCCGAGGAATAGAATCGTTGCGAGGCACGAAACTGTGATCATGTTCGCGTATTCCGCCATGAAGAACATCGCGAACTTGAAGCTCGAATATTCAGTGTGGAAGCCCGCGACGAGCTCGGTCTCGGCTTCGGGTAGATCGAAGGGGACGCGATTGGTTTCCGCGATCGCCGACGTGAAATAGCAGAGAAATCCGACGATTTGCGGAAATATGTTCCAGCGAGGAATGTAATGGAACCAGCGGCCGGACTGGCCGTAGATGAGTTCGTTGAAATTCAAAGTTCCGGCGAGAAGAACGACGCCGACCACGGAAAGCGTGAGCGAGACTTCGTAGCTGACCATCTGCGCTGACGCGCGCAAGCCGCCGAGAAGCGGATATTTGCTATTCGACGACCATCCAGCGAGCGCGACGCCATAAACTCCGATGGACGTAATCGCGAAGACGAACAGCAGACCGAGGCTGACATTCGTGACGCCGAGATTCGTGGGCTGGCCGAGAATCGTGATCGTTGCCGGGCCCAGCGGAATGAGCGCTAGAGTTGTCAGCGCCAGGGAGAGGGCGAGAAACGGCGCGAGCACGTAGACGAATTTATCTGCGGTGGGCGGAGTCAGATCTTCTTTGAAGAGAAATTTCAGGCCGTCGGCCAGCGGCTGCAGCAAACCGTGCGCGCCGACGTAGAGCGGCCCGAGCCGCGATTGGATGCGCGCGACGACCTTGCGTTCGAACCAGGTGAGGTAGGCAAGCGCCGTCAACAAAACGAACAGCAAGACGGCAATCTTGACTACCGATACCACCAGGATTGGATGTTGGGCGACGAACTCCACGGAATCTCTTTGGCCTCTTTACAGGAATTGAGCTTGGAACAATAACGGCCCAACGTGCCGCTTGAAAATAGAAAATCGTGCGAAGAAAAAATTGTGCCGGGCGCGGCGGCGTATGAGCCGTCTACTTGCTTCGCGCCGGGCGTGGCACGATCCGCGCTGCCCGCCAGGAGATTCGCGAACGAGACATTGTAGCCGGCGACGTGCTGACGAATTTCGTCGAATGCGGCTTCGGGAGTACGCAGGCGAATCGACGGGCCCATGCTGAGCTGCGAAAGTTGATGCGAGATGATCCGCAGCAGGTCGAAATCGCTGCGCGGACCTTGCGGATCGATTGAACGATGCGTGATTTGAACTTCGCCGGACGTGGCGGTCATCGTGCCGTCTTTTTCGTAGGAACTCGCGGCGGGGAGGACGACGTCCGCGAGCTTTGCCGTTTCCGTAAGGA
>JBAPOP010000150.1:0-14363 GCA_049279675.1 Candidatus Acidiferrales bacterium | reverse complement strand
AGTTCGTTCTTGCTCACTTCCTCATGCGTGACGGTCTTGATCACGTCCGGCCCGGTGACGAACATGTACGACGTGTCGCGCGTCATAAAAATAAAATCGGTGATCGCCGGCGAATAGACAGCGCCGCCGGCGCACGGCCCCATCACGGCGCTGATCTGCGGCACGACGCCGCTTGCGAGCGTATTGCGCAGAAAAATATCGGCGTAACCCGCGAGAGACATCACGCCTTCCTGAATCCGCGCGCCCCCCGAATCGTTCAAGCCGATAATTGGGGCGCCAGCCCGCATCGCGAGATCCATGACTTTGGTGATTTTTTGCGCGTTCGTTTCGGAAAGCGATCCGCCAAAGACAGTAAAATCCTGCGCGAAAACGTATACGAGGCGGCCATCAATTCGCCCATAACCGGTGATGAAGCCATCGCCCATCGGCTTCTGGTTCTCCATCCCGAAATCGTCGCAGCGATGCCGGACAAATTTGTCGAGTTCTCCAAACGTTCCTTCGTCGAGGAGCAGTTCGATGCGCTCGCGGGCGGCGAGCTTTCCTTCTTTGTGCTGACGCTCGCGGCGTTCGGGGCCACCGCCAATTTCCGCTTCGGCATTGTGGCGGCGCAATTCTTCAAGACGATCGTGCGGTTTTGCAGGACGAGTCATTTGGTCTTTTGATCGCGGCAAACCGCGAAGCGGTAGCGTGCCACAGCATGCGGCGCGCAGCAAGCCGCGGGAGAGCTAGTGAAGGCCGGACCAGTCGTCGGCAACGAGAATGGAATTGCTGGGGTTCGAGGGATCGTACTTTACGCTAGCGGCCTTGCCGACAACGGCGCGATTGAGCGCCGCGCGCTGTTCCATGCCGGTGATGTCTTGCGCCGTTTCGTAAGTTACGCCCGAGATGGAATAGGTGTAGTGAAGCAGCATCGTCGCAACATTCGGGGTTCCGTTCGGCACGCTCTTGCGGCGCCCGAAAATCCCGCGCGATGGTTCGGGCTTGGGTGCAGCCATCTTATCTTCAATCTCGAGGACCTGGCCTTCCACGATGCGCCCGATGCGATTGAGATAGAGGCGCCGCTCGCGCTCGATCTCGTTGGGATCGGTTTCGCGCTTCCGCAAAAGGAAATACGCGAGGACGAGCAAGGCTGCGCCGACGCCGGCCAACGGCAGATAGTCGCGCCAATTTGCGAGTAGATGTCTCAATGCGATTCCAAAGCCCTGATGAAGTTCAGTCGCCTTCCGCCGCGACCGGATTGCTCAACCTACCGATACTGCTGACGAGAACTTCGACGACATCGCCCTCCGCGAGCGGACCAACTCCCGGCGGGGTTCCTGTCGCGATGATATCGCCGGGAAGTAGCGTCATGACCCGAGCAATCCAGCGAATTATAACTTCGATGGAGAAAAGCATGCCAGAGGTGTGACCAATCTGCTTACAGTTGCCGTTGACGCGAGTTTCGATCGTGGCCGATCCGAAATCCAACTGGGTCTCGATCACTGGGCCAATGGGACAAAACGTATCGAAACTCTTGCCGCGCGTGAATTGAACGTCGTGTTTCTGGATGTCCCGCGCCGTAACGTCATTCAAGCAAGTGTATCCGAGAATATAGCGCCGCAGATCCTCGCTCTCGGCCGGGAGATGCAACTTTTCGCCGATTATAATTGCCACTTCGCCCTCGTAATCCACGCGTTGTGAGATGCCCGGCAAAATAATGGGCTGGCCGGGGCCGATCACGGACGACGGCGGCTTCAGAAAAATCAGCGGCTCTTTAGGAATTTCATTTCCGAGTTCGCCGGCGTGCTCAGCGTAATTCCGGCCGACACAAACGACTTTCGAAGGCTCGACGGGCGCGAGCAACCGGACATCCTCCAGCAGCCAGTCGCGGCCGGTGAATTCCGGTATGTCAAAGAGACTCCGGATCTCGCGGACTCGATCGCCTTCGATCGAGCCAAAGGTAGCCGCCGGGTGCACTTCCGTTTCGTCGCGAGTTATCAGCGCCGCGGAAAATTCAACTGGCTGGAAGCGGCAAAGCTTCATTGCTTGCGGGTGGCCACTTCGACCGGTGTTACGTGGGGCTCTGGCGCCTGGTGCCAAAAAAGCGAGGTAATTGATGTTGCGACCCAGACCATGACGGCAAGCACGCCATAAATTACGGCGCCGAGCATCAGCAAGTGGAGCGGTGTCAATCCGAGGCGGTTGACAAGATTATCGAAAAACATCGCGGCGCTCGCGTATGCCGCAGCGAGCACCACCCACCCCGTAATTCCTGCCGTAAACAATTTCCACGGAGATCCGAAATAGCGCGCAACCGGAATTGTCATCACCAGTCCAAAAGCAGTGAAACACACCAGGTTTCGCAGCGAGGCAATCGAATCAAATCTCGGCATGCGCGTGGCGGCGATCAGCGATCCCAGCATCACCGCGACCAGCAATACGCCCGCGAAGATCCCCGTATGGATCACCGGGCTCTGAAAAACGCTCCACAAACGGCGCGGATTGGTTCCGGCTGCACACATACCTATTGGCTCGATTCCTTTTCCGCCGGAGAGATTCCGGCGGTTACCGGTTCGCTTGCGGGGCTTTCATTCCCGGCGCGGTCTACGGCCGTGACCGTGTAAACGTAGAGGTGGCCGGGAGACACAGTGATATCACGATACGCGGGAGTCAGCAACGTACTCTCGTTCAGTCGGGGTACAGGTGCAGAACCCTGTTCCTTCCTATAGATGTTGTATCCGGCAAGATCGTTTTCCTCGCTGATGGCCCAGGAAAGCTCAATGTGGGCGGGAGTGCCGGAAGTTGCAGGGACCGGCACCGCGACCAGGCCCTGCGGCGCGGCCGGCGGAAAAATATCCTTGGGCGTCAGCGCGAGCAAATTCGAATCGCCTGACTCCAGGCCCTCATCGGGCGCCGCACCGTATCGAACAAAGCTGCGAACCGAGTAAATGTAAGAATGCCCAAACTCGAAAGTAGTGTCGCGGAACGACGACGACGGAGTCTCGCCCAGCAGTCCGGATAGCGGCGCGCTCGTGGCCGTTGTCGTCGCACTGGAAGGTGTCGGCGTGCTGGCCGCGTTTGCTGCGCCGGCGGTCGCGGCGGATTTTTCCTCTCGATACACGCGATAACTCACGGCAGCGGTTGCGTTGGTCCCATCGCTTGATGCCGGATGCGGCGTGACCGTCGACCAGCTCAATTCCACTGCTTCCTGCGTGACCTTCGCGGCGAGATCCGAAACGGCTGCCGGAGGCCGATACACGCGCACCACCGCGACATTCGATGGCTCGGACCCGCGCTTCGCGGAAATGCGCGTGTGCACGACAAACGCCGCTTTCCCGCCGAAGTGGCGCTCCAAATCTTCGGGTTTCATCTCGACTGGGAAGAGAACGTGTCCTTCGTGCGTGTACTGGCTCATCAGCGCGGATGGTACGCGAACGAGAACATTTTGCTTTTCGACGCCGGCGGCATCGGGCGCGGCGGCGCTCGCCGCGAGAAACTCCCAGTAAATGTCCAGCGAGGGCGTCGCATTGAGAGCTTTGTGATCTTCGGTTTTCGTCGGCAGAGTAAACGACAGAAACACGCGGCTTCCCACTTGGCGGGCGCTCAAGCTCGAAATGGCGGCCGGTGCAGGAGCCTTTCGAGTGGTGGGTTCGCTCGGTGCGGCGCAACCCGCCGCGAAAGAGCTGCACAATATTGCGATGCCAAGCAGGGAAATCAGAACGCCGGGCCGCATCCCGCCCGGAAGAGCGCGGGACGAAATTTCCGCTCTTCTCATTTTCATTCCCGATGTTCTGGCTGTTACAGAATGTAACGGCTGAGGTCCTGATCCTTCACGATGTTGACGAGCTGCTTCTGCACGTACGGCGCGTCAATCTTGATGCTTTTCTTCTTGAGTTCCGGCGCCTCGAATGAAATTTCTTCGAGGACTTTCTCGAGAATCGTGTGCAAGCGGCGCGCGCCGATGTTTTCGGTCTGTTCGTTGACGATCGCCGCGAACTTCGCAATCGAGGCCACGCCGTCTTCTGTAAAGGCGATTTTCAAACCTTCGGTCTCCAGCAGCGCGATGGCCTGCTTGATGAGCGCGTTTTTGGGCTCCGTCAGGATGCGAATGAAATCCGCTTCGCTCAACGAGCTGAGCTCCACGCGAATCGGAAATCGTCCTTGCAGCTCGGGAATCAAGTCGGATGGCTTCGTGGTGTGGAACGCGCCGGCCGCGATGAAAAGAATGTGATCGGTGCGCACCATGCCGTAGCGCGTATTCACCGTTGTGCCTTCGACGATCGGCAAAATGTCGCGCTGCACGCCTTCGCGCGATACGTCCGGGCCGTGCCCTGATTCGCGCCCGGCAATCTTGTCGATTTCGTCGATGAAGAGTATTCCCATCTGCTCGACGCGTTCGAGAGCGATCCGCGTGACGGTATCCATATCCACGAGCCGGTTCTCTTCTTCCTGAATCAAATAGTCGAACGCCTCGCCCACCGTCATCTTCCGCTTTTTCTTCTGCTGGCCGAAGACGCCGGAGAGCATGTCCTTGACGTTGATGTCCATTTCCTCGATGCCCTGATTCGTGACGATTTCAAACGCAGGCATCGAGCGCTCGCGCACTTCGACTTCCACCATGCGCGTATCGAGCTTTCCTTCGCGTAGCTGCACTCGCAGTTTTTCGCGCGTGCGCTGTGCCTGCTCTTTGCGCTGAGCATCGTTCGTGACGCCCGGCAACTCGGCCGGCGGCGGGGTCGGTGGAAGCAAAAGATCGAGAAGGCGCTCCTCGGCCGACTGTTCGGCGCGCTCGGCGACTTCGTCGAGCTTCTCCTCGCGCACCATATCGATGCCGGTTTCGATGAGATCGCGAACCATCGATTCGACATCCCGGCCAACGTAGCCCACTTCCGTATACTTCGAAGCTTCGACTTTCACGAACGGGCATCCGGCAAGCCGCGCCAGGCGCCGCGCAATTTCCGTCTTGCCCACGCCGGTCGGCCCGATCATCAGAATATTTTTCGGCAGGACGTCTTCCGCCATCTCCGGCTGCAGTTTCTGTCGCCGCACGCGGTTGCGCAATGCCACGGCCACGGCGCGCTTTGCTGCATTCTGGCCGACGATGTATTTATCGAGCTCGACGACAATTTCTCGAGGAGTCAGCTCGTCGAATGACGGTATCGGTTCTGCTGGTGTCGCTTGCGGTTCACCGGACAAATAGATCACCATGACCAGCCTTCCTCGAGCGCGCCGCTCACAGCTCTTCCATCGTGAAGTTTGAGTTCGTGAAAATGCAGATTTCGCTCGCGATTCGCATCGCTTCCTGCGCAATTTCCTTGGAGCTGAGCTTGGAATGCTTGATGAGCGCCCGCGCGGCAGCGAGCGCATACGGCCCGCCGGAACCGATCGCGCAGATGCCGTCGTCCGGCTCGATCACGTCTCCGTTGCCCGAGAGCAGAAACGTCGACTTCGTATCGGCGACCACCAGAAGCGCTTCGAGATGCCGCAGCGAACGGTCGGTCCGCCACTCCTTCGCCAGCTCCACCGCCGCGCGCTGCAAGTTGCCATGGTATTCCTGAAGCTTGTTTTCGAATCGCGTGAAAAGCGAAAGCGCGTCGCCCGTGCTGCCGGCGAAGCCCGCGATAATCTTGTCGTTGAAAAGACGGCGAGTCTTCTTCGCATTATGCTTCACGACGCCTTCGCCCATCGTGACCTGGCCGTCGGCCGCGAGCACGACTTTGTTGTCGCGGCGCACGCACAGCACCGTCGTGCCGTGAATCGCATCGGCGGCACGCACACGCCGCTTCTGTGACTTCCGCTGCGTCATTCGCATCCCGCGATTATACCCCGCCGCACGCAACGCAACAAAAAAGCTCGCGGTGGGGTCGTGGCGATGCTCTCACACAGTTTGCCGCTGACTCATGCCGTGCGGAGCAGATACAATCGGAGTCTCTCTGCAAAAGTACAGTCCACGAATCGAGGAGCATGATGGAACATAACTTGGAAAACACAATATCGCTTCTCGCTCGCACCCCGCCCGCTCTCAATGCGCTTTTGCGCGATCTGCCTGAAACTTGGACGCTCCGAAACGAAGGTGAATATACTTGGAGCGCGTTCGATGTCGTTGGCCATCTAATTCATGGCGAACGCACGGATTGGATGCCGCGCGCGAAAATGGTGCTGCAATTTGGCGAAACTCAAACATTTGAGCGCTTCGACCGTTGGGGGCACATACGAGAGGGTCAGGGTAAGTCGCTCGCGGAATTATTGGATGAATTTGGCCGTCTGCGTTCAGAAAATCTGGGCGAACTGAGCGGATTGAAATTGCGGCAAGAGGACCTTGAGAAGCGAGGCCGACATCCCGCCCTCGGCGTGGTTACTTTGTCAGAGTTGCTGGCGACCTGGGCCGTTCACGACTTAACTCATCTCCACCAAATCTCGCGGATTATGGCCCATCAATACCGAGACGGCGTGGGCCCGTGGCGCGAGTATCTTGGAGTGCTGAAGTGCACCGGCCACAGCGCTCCTTAATGTTCGCTCCAACCAAACGCAAATCTTGAGCCGGTCAAACTGGCAGGTGAACGCCTATCCGAAGAGCCGCTCCTATCGTCTAAGTCCACGTTACCGGAATTGCGTTTAGAATAATCGCTCGCGACTCAAGGAGGTCCCATGCAATTGCGGCGCTTTTCTCTCTCCATTTTTCTGCTGCTGGCGCCATGTGCACTCGCCATCGCATCATCCGAACGGCCCGCACCGCGCACAGTGGATTTGACCGCCGTGGATGGCACGGCACTGAAAGCGACATTCTTTGCCTCAGGTGCGCCCGGGCCCGGAGTGATCCTCTTTCATCAATGCAATCAGCAGCGCCACAACTGGGACGATCTCGCTGCGCGCCTCTCGGCAGCAGGCATCAACGTTCTCACGGTGGATTACCGCGGTTTCGGTGAAAGCGGCGGCGGGCGATTCGCGAACATCACCCAGCAGGAGCGCCTAGAATACGTCAACGAAAAATGGCCCGGCGACATGGACCTCGCCTTTCACTATCTCGTTTCGCAGGCAGGCGTCACGCCCGGCATCGTCGGAGCGGGTGGGTCCAGCTGTGGCGTCCATCAAGCGATTCAATTGGCGCATCGCCATCCGGAAGTGAGATCGCTGGTGTTGCTCTCCGGGGACACGAATCGCGAGGGCCGGCATTTTCTGCAGGAGTCCGCGAAATTGCCGCTCTTCGTTTCTGTCGCCGACGACGATGCTGATGGCGCCGCCACGTTGGGCATGGAGTTCTTGCTGGGAGTCTCGACGAATCCCGGCGACAAATTCGTTCACTACGCAACGGGCGGACACGGAACTGCCATGTTCGCGCCGCATCTGGAATTGCCCGGCATGATTGTGGATTGGTTCGTGACCACGCTCGTGAAAACTCCCGGACGGGCGCCCGCCAACACCGTCTCCGGAATGCCTCACGAAGAAATTCAGGCTCTGGAATTAATCGACGAACCCGGCGGCGCGGACAAAGTTGCGAAAATGTTGGCGGACGCGCGCCAACGCGATCCGAACGCCGCTTTATTTCCTGAGGTGATCGTCAACGGAATGGGATACGGGCATCTGCAAATCGGCGACACAACAGGCGCCATCGAGATTTTCAAATTGAATGTCGCTGGATATCCGAAATCGCCGAATGTGTACGACAGCCTTGCCGACGCCTATCTCGCGGATGGGCAGAAAGATCAGGCGCGAGCGTACGCAACGAAAGCAATCGAAACTCTTGCGACAGAGACCACGGAAACTCAGCAGCGGCGCGACGCCATCAAGGCAAGCGCCGAGCAAAAACTAAAAGACCTAGGCGACGCACAGAAATAAATTCGGAGGGCGTCGTTTCGCAAATCTCGAAGCTCAACTCGTCTCGCCGCTAACTATTCGTCGGGCAGTACCGGCAGAACCACGGTATCCACCGTCGACGGATCATCCCGCAGCTTCACGTACAGAAGCGTTCCATTCGGCCGCGGCACGCTCAGTGAAGAATCCGCGAATCCCGCCGGAACGGGAACTGTGTGCGTGAACTGCGAATCGGACGCCACGGAATCGATCAAGAATAAACTCGTACCGCGCAGCGCGCACTGTTTATCGGGACTATCGGGGCAGCGCACTTCCTTCAATGCCGGAATCCGCACGAGGTTTGCGAGTGGCTGCCAATCACCTTTTTCTCCGGCGGCATCAACGGGCCGGAAGCGAAGCTTCCCGAAAGCCGACGCTCCGAAAACCTTCAGCGGATCGAGCACGGCCATCAGTGTTTGTGAGTCCTGCAGGATCAAGTTGCCGTCGGCCACACTCAGGAGCACGCTGAATGATTCGTCTTCCGTCGCCACTTCGATTTTTTCCGTTCGCGGAAATTTGCCGGGCACTTCCGACTTCAGAAAAAATGATAATCGTCCGTCCTGGGGCAGCTCATCTTTGTTACCGAGCCGAATCGTTGACGCCGCCGCGCCAAGCGAAACATTCTTGCTGAGCAACGTTACCCTCGGCCGCGGCGCCTCAACCGTGGTTTGAAGATCCAGCACGCGGCCATCATTGAGCGCCACGTGCGCAGTCAGCTTTTCGTCGGGTTGCAGCTCGGTGGCCGGGGCGGCCTCCGGCGCGGCAAGACTCAACTCGTCCGCTTGCGCGGCGCGCGTCAATTTCGCAGGAACAAAATTAATCCCGCGCAGCTCGAAACTCTGAACTTCGTCGAGACGCGTTCCCTTCAGCACGCCGTGGCGATCGCCGGCGCTGATCGTGAAGCGATCGAGGTGCGCCGCTTCTGAGTATGCGTGCAACGACAGTTCGTCCGGTTTCGGAAGTCCATTCTGTCTCACCAGCATCGTCATTCGCCCAGCCGTTTCATCCTTTAGCGGAACCTGCACTTCAATTTCATCCGGCTTGGCGAGCTTCCATGTTGCCTTCAAATCTTTCCCGCGTTCGTCTTTCAAGCTGACTTGATCCACGCAGACAGCGCAATCCGACTGGAGATGGATAGAATCCTCACGGCCGACAATCAGTGCGCTCTGATCGGCGGGAGGAATCGTCCACGTTACGGAGTGC
Organism: Candidatus Acidiferrales bacterium; assembly: GCA_049279675.1. Classification (GTDB taxonomy): domain Bacteria; phylum Acidobacteriota; class Terriglobia; order Acidiferrales; family UBA7541; genus Palsa-147. The sequence goes on along the minus strand of JBAPOP010000150.1, from coordinate 5,330 downwards.
GCGACGCGCAAATGGAATGCGGGTCCGTCGAATGAATCGAATCCCCAGGACCCATGAAGTTTTCCCGTAACTTCGGTGCTGAGCTTGTCCGCTTCGAGCGCGCTCGTATTGATCAGGAAGCCGCCGCGCGCCGCATCCGGTGTCGCAGGCAGATCCACGCCGGCGCCCGATTTTCCCTGAACGTGCAGCACCATATCGTGCGCGATGCCGGTGGAGAAAACCAATGGAGCGCCTTCAGCCGGAAGTACGAGCGGCGATTTTTGCGCGCACAAGACTTCATCCGGAGTGACCGGCCGAAGCGGAGGCAATTGCGCGGCTTCCACCGCGGGCAACGCGGCAACCAGCACGGACTTGGGATTTTGAAACGACGGCGGATTATTCAGCTTGAGAGTCAGTTGATCTTTCCCAAACAATGTTAGCGCCGGAATGTACTGGTATTCCGCCGTATGGATGGTGCTCATTATTTTCGCGACGTCCATCACGGCGCCGACGTAGGGACTGAAATATCCCGCGCCGGCCATCGGCGTCGAGCTGAGCGTTCCGATCAAATCGGAAGATGGGCCTGAGGTAAGCGCGGCGACCATGGACTGGCTGTGCCCGTCGTTCAATACGAGTTGATCTGTATTCTGGGTGAGGCAGGCTCGCTGCTGCTCGATCGGCTTGTCGAAGCACTGGCCGTCAATTTTGAGATTAAGCGTCCGGGCAAGAAGCACGGACCGTTCATGCAGAGCCTTCGGGTCGGTTTCGGAAGTTTCCTTGATTTCGCTGAGATACTTGTCCACTCGCGAACGATCGAGGCTGGCCTGATTCAGATCCTGCGATGCGCGGACGAACGCTCCCGGCTTGCCGCGAACCGTCGAACGCAACGTGCTGAAGTCTCCTCCCGTTTCCGGAGCGAGAAAAAACAGGGCCTGCTGCGCCTCCTGCGGGACGGTGACAACGATTCCTTCCTCGCGCACTTTCTTGGTCCACGTCTCGGCGCGGATGAACCAATTCTCCGGCGGCGGGTTCGTCGAACCGCGCAAGAATGCGACGATCAAAAGATAATGCGCCGATTGCTGTTCGGGAAAATCGGGATGAATCCAAATTCGGTCGCCGGGCTGAAAATTTGGCACATCTGAGATCGGCAGCGTCTTCCCGGCGCGCGTCACTCTCATATCCACGCGCGGGCCGGTCAAATCGAATGCGGCGGAACCGCCGCGGGTGGCCGTGCCCGCGACGAGCAGCACCACGACAATTGCCAGGAAACGAAAAAATGGCATGCCAAGAGTTACATCACTCACGTTGCGCAATTCCATCACTATTTTACCCCTCCGGTGCGAGTTGTCGGATTCCGCTAAATTATGTCGTGCCACGATGTTATGTCGTTTCACGATACATTGGATGCGCCTCTACTGCTGCATGGCGCCGCAAATTCTTTGAGTTGTTTCTTGCGGCGCGACACACCCTTTGGCTGCGCTGCTTGGGCTGGGGAGGAAATGCGCCTCGCGCGATTCGCGCGAAGCGCTGGGGATCAGAAAACGGGAAGATCAGTTTTTGTCGCTATCGCTTCCGCTACTCTGCGCTTCTTTCGCGTCCTTGGCTTTCTGCTTCTCTTGCTTTTTCATGTAACTCTTGCCAACCTGCTGCCAGCGTTCGTCGAGCGATTCCTTCGTGAAAAGATTGTCGGGAGGATTCGTGTTGTATTTGCACTCGTCGAAAAATACCTGATAGACCTTGCGGCCGTTGCGCTCGCGAGTAATCTGGAAGGGCGTCGTCACGCCGCTGATCGGATGGTAATTCGAGTAATACTCGGTCACGTCGCTGCGAAGCCGCGTGGTGGGGTCGCGCGTGACCACCGTCTTGCGAATCGGCAGGTGCGTGAATTTCGCAAACGCGATTCGCACCGAGCGATTATCCGGATCCACGAATTCGATCCACTCGGCTTCTTTTAAGTCCACCACATCCGGGCCGAGGTAGCGCAGGATGACGTTGGGTTCCTTCCAGCGATTCCGCAGGATGTTGTCGATGTCTTCCTTCTGATCTTCCTGAAACTGCGTGACGGTGTCTTCCGCCACATCGGCGACGCCTCCCCGATCGAGCGCCCAGCCCTTGTCGCCGTTCAAAACTTCGATGATGTTTCGCTTCGGGAGATTTTCGTTCCGGTCTTTATCCGGGAGCTTCGAGTAATCGATGAATTTCTCGTAGCCCGTGAGGTCGCCGTTGTGCCCAAATTGACCGAGCCGGCCGGTGCACGTCGCATCGTTCACGTGCGTATACGCGCTGCCGCCGAGCGCTTCGACGCCTTGCCGAATCAACTCTTTCGCCTTCGCGGAACTTTGCTCCGGCATCAGCACTTCGGTCTGATCCTGCGCGCGCGCCGGCGCGGCGAGAAAACTCATCGCGGCCAGCACGATTCCCGCCAGGATCTGTGTTTTCGCTATCCGCACAGCACCGAACCTCCGTTCACGTTCACCGTTTCTCCGTTGATGAAATTCGCGAGGTCCGAAGCGAGGAACAAAATCGGCCCGGCAATTTCTTCCGCCGTCGCCGGACGTCCAAGCGGAATATTCCGCGAAGCGGTTTTCAATCCCGCTTTCGTCCGCAGCACCGATGCGGACATATCCGTGTCCACCCAGCCGGGAGCGACGCAATTGACAAGAATGTGGTGCGGTCCGAGTTCGGTTGAAAGGCCTTTCACAAAACTGATGATCGCGCCCTTCGTCGCGCCGTAGTGCGAGTGAAACGCTTCGCCGCGCTGCCCCGCGGTCGAGCTGAGCGCGATGATGCGCCCGGACTTCTGCGCCTTCATGATCGGCACGGCAAAATGGATGACGGAATACACGCTGTTCAAATTCACCTTCACCATATCGTTCCACTCACGCTCGGTGACGTCTTCGATGGGAGTGTCCTTCTCATTCCAGATGCCCGCGTTGGCGACCAGGATGTCCACGCGCCCCAGCCGCTCTTTCGTGAATTCGACGAGCTTCTTGCTGTCCGTCATGCGGCTCAAATCGGCCTTGAACGACTCGACGCGCGTGCCATGCTTGCGCGCCTCCTGCTCCACCTGTTCGGCCGCCTCGCGGCTCCGGTAATAATTGAACACGACGTCCGCGCCCGCCTGCGCGAACAGCTTCACCGCCGCTGCGCCAATTCCGCGCGAGCCGCCTGTAATCAGAGTCGCCTTACCCGCCAGAGAAATCATGAATCCCCCAAGATTTGTAACTGAATCAGTGCGGTACTTTGGAACCGAAAAGTGGCCGCGGAAATTTCAGCCGCGAACTTGCGCGCCTCGTGCAATTCCCACGAGCTCGCGGAAAAGGGACGCCGAGAGCGCGTGGCCCGGCATTCGTTCCGGATGCCATTGCGCGCCCGTTACCCAGTCAGCCTCGCCAGTCCACTCGACGGCTTCGATGATGCCGTCGGGCGCCCGTGCGGTGACGTGCAGCCCACGCCCGACTTCGAGAATCGATTGATGGTGCGAGCTATTCACTTCCGTTTCCGACGAGCCGCCGGCAAGTTGCGCGAGGCGCGAACCCGGCTCAATTCGAATCGGGTGGAACGGTTCCGGTGCGCCTTTCGCGCGATCCCAGGAATGGACGATCGTCGTTTTCCATTCGCTCGGGATGTCTTGAATCAGAGAGCCGCCGCAGAACACGTTCAGTATCTGGATGCCGTAGCAGATCGCGAGCACAGGCTTGTGCTCGGCGAAGGCATTCTTTAAGAGCGCGATGTCCGTTTCTTCTCGATTCGAATCCGCAGGCGCGCATTTCGGATGCCGCGCGGCATGATAACGGACGGGATCAACGTCGGCTGGGCTTCCCGTAAGCACGTATGCATCGAGCGACGAAATCAGTTTCGCGAGGTCGCCGGGAGAAAGATTGAGCGGCACTTCAATTGGCTCGCCGTCCGCCTGCCGAACGGCGTCGCCATACATATCGTAGCGATCGCGCTTATTCGTAAGTTGCTCATTTAATGTGCGATACGACACTCCGACGCGTGGCGAAGGCGAAGCAGAATCAACGGAGGAAGCGGTACGAATCGGCTGCCGGGGACTCATCGAGAGGCCATCCTACCATCGCGGCGATGGCGCGGCAACCTGCCCATCCGCTAGCGTCAGTGCAACGCGAATCCCATTCCAGTCCGCATTTCATTCGCGAACGCGCGCGTGGAAGGACTAAGTTCGGGCCGAAAGAGAAATGTAGCGGCTTCCGATGGCGCTGGGATTCTGAGAGCGCGCGCTCGGCAGCTTTCGAGGCGGATGAGTCTTGGCCCAGACTTCATAAATATTTTGCATCTGGCTGATTTGCGCAGGAATGTGGCGTTCCTGCTGCTCGAGCCAATTGTCCAGCGTCATGGCAAATTCTTCGCCGGAGTCCACGCGGTGCGACCACACGGTTTCGGGCAGCGCCGCGAGCACGTGATACGTCATGCGCCGGAGACGCCGGATGATTTCGAGCGCCTCTTTGGTGCTCTGATGGAAATAGCCGAGCGATCCGGCCCACAACGCCGGGTTAAACGTCAGCGCGTGACAACCGGGCTCGGCGATCATTAGCCTGCTAACGATGTAGGCGTTCGCCTCGTTGTCCGCGAGATGAAGAATGATTTCGTGAATGCTCCAGGTATCCGCGGAAACCTTGTACATCCACATCTTTTTGGGAAATTGACGCAGAGCTCTCGCAAGCAGCACTGGCGCGCTGCCAAATGCATCGAGTTTCAGACGCCTCTCCTGGCGTGTCATCACACCCTCCGTACGATCGCTGTTTGATTAGACGGCGCTACGCGGATTTTGATTGCACGAACGCGCGCAAATAGATGAAACATTTTGGATATGGGATCGCGTATTTGAAAGCGAGAACGAAACGATTTCTATCGTGCCGGTAACGGACAGTGTGTTCGCCAGTGGGCAGTTTTAATAAATGGCATGGAATGAATAATCAACAGTGTTGAATTTTTAATTGCGGCTCAGCCGTTTGCAATATCAATATGAAGATTCGTAGACTTTGCTGCGAACCGGGCACGCGCCTCTCCGACAAGAAAGAGCGACCCCGTGATGAATACGGCACAATCTTCGCTGGCAAGCAGCAACGCGCGATCGATGGCGAGCGAGGCGTCGGCAATGGATTCGCATTGTGCGGCGTGGTGGCAAGTCATCCGCGCCAATACGTCCGCGGAGATCGCGCGGGATTGGTGCGGCTGCGTGAGGATTACGCGCTCAGCGCGGGGGAATAGGATGCCGGCGACTTCGTCGACCGCCTTATCGCGCATCGCCGCGTAGACGAGGATGATGCGCCGCCCGGAGAGCCGCTCATCCCAGAACGCGCGCAGTTCGCGTGCGGCAGCGGGATTGT
>JBAPOP010000149.1:0-41159 GCA_049279675.1 Candidatus Acidiferrales bacterium | reverse complement strand
TACTAACTGCGATGTAAGCGAGATTCAGTCTTTCCGCGTGTGCGCGGGCGAGTGCGGTCCGCCGAATCCAATTTCAATGGGCGTATCTTTCGTCAGGACGGCTTCGTGGCCGCGCGAGAGGAAATTGGCGTAGATCGATCGCGAAGCGCCGTAAGCCCCAAACGCCGCGGAAAAAAGATGCGATTGCGCCGCGAAGCTCACCAGCGCCCCGACCAATCGCATCCCCGATCCGCCCGCAACGGTGCGCATCCCGGGATCGCCCTCCGCGCTCACCGCCCCGTTGTCGATATCAGGTCGCGCGGCAGCGGCGGCGATGGCGATGGAGAGGCCCGTCGAGAGATAACGCGTTTTGGAATCCGTCGCGTGCGCGCCGCCTTCTGCGTCGAGCCTCAGGCGCGCGGCCCGATCCACTTCCGCGCCCTCGAGCGATCCGTGAACGGTCCGCGCTGGCCCGTCGGGCAGCTCGATGCGTTCAAACGTGACGCGAAGATCGCCATTGCGATGCAATTTCCCCGCAGGCTTCGCTTGCAGCACTTCGCCGACGAGCCGGCTGTTCGCGGGAAGAATCAAATCGTGCTCGGCTGAATACAGCGGCGTGGTCACGACAGCCGAAACAGGAGTGCCGCGATGCGCCGTCGCTGAAGTCACGTCGCCTTCGAGACGCGCCTGAAGCAGGCTCTCGGGAGGCGGCGGCGTGCCAATCGTGGCAAAAAGCCCAGCGCCTCGCGAGGCCGCGCCGAAATCAAGCGGCGCATCGAGCGCAGCATTGAATCGCGTGCCCGGCTCAACGTACTGCCGGTGATAAGGAAGCTGCCCGAGCAAGTATTGCTCGACGCGATGCACTTTGCCGGGCGATTTCATTTGGTAAACGGCCTGGTGCATCGTGTCCTTTGCTTCCTGAATTTTGCCTTTGGCTTCCTGCTTGGCTTTCTCTGCCGCTTTCGCCGCTGCGCTTTTTTCCTGCTTGGCGCGCTCCGGGTCGCTGACGAGATGGACGACTTCAGCCGAGCCGCGCGAAACCGTCGTCGAGATCGGAATGCGTCTGCCGTCGGGAATAATCAGTTCGTCGAACGCGACGCGATACTGGCGGACAGGCGTGAGGTCGCCATTCGCATACGCGAGCGTGCGATTCATCGCCGAGAGCGGGACGACGCGTTCCACGTATCCCGTGACCATGCTCCCCGCCGGAATCACGATCTGATCGAAGGCATAAACTGCATCCACAACCTCGCCCTCGATCGGCTCGCCGGGATGATTGATTCGCGCGCGGCGGACCAACGCCACGCGCAGTGGCGTGCCGCTCGGCACGAGCAGCGAGACTTTTAGTGGCGCGGGCAGCTCATTCGCCGTGGCCGTTTGCGCGGTTTCGTGATCTGCACCTTGTGGCCGATGTTGCAATGCCGGATCAGGCTGCGCGGACTCAGGCGGCGGAGGATTCTGCGACGGATTCTGTGCGAGGGCAGGCGAGGCGCTGAACACGACGGCGAATGCCAGCCCGAGCGCAAGGCGGGGAAGCTTCACGGAGGTACTCCTTCGGCGCGCCGACGAATTCGGAGTCCTTCTTGCACGCGCCGACCCTGACGTCGCAAGAATAACTCGAATGGCCGCGCGAATCTACAGGCCGCGCGTTCGTTTCACGGTCGGTGCGGCTCGCGCTCATCTGCACAGTGCGTTTACTGCGCGCACCATAACCGTTGCAAGCATCGCCGGCCTTCCGCGGCCTTTGCGTCTCGATCCGAATGGGGCAACCGGCTCCGCGATCGCAGGCCGGGCATCCATGGCGCTGCCACTCTGCGCGCGCCTTGCCGCGCTGCGGCATGAATCACAGTTATATCGCACTGCGATACTTCTCCTCAGGCAACCGTTCGGCAAGCATATCGCATCACGATATATTGAAGCCGCTCTCGCGCTTGACTGCTTAGCTCCCGGCCAAAGCCGAGGTTCGTAGGGCGGAACTCAGGTCTTTGCCTCTGTCCGTCCGCCGCAGTCTTCGAGAGAGCCATTAATAATTAATTTGATGTAAAGAAACGCCCAGGAAGGAGACTCGGAAAAATGCAATTACGATCGTTCTCTCAAGGCCCCCTCTTGTTGTTGGCAGTCATCTCTCTTTGCGCGGTTCCCGCAATGGCGCAGTCGCCGCAGGAAAACGGAAAGCTAAAAATTCACGTTGATCCAAAACAGGCATACGTATTCGTCGATGGAAAAGCCATTCGCGACGGCAGCCAGACAATCGAGTTGGCCGCCGGAACGCACAGCGTCGGCGTCTATAACTACGGCTATCAATCCAAAACGCAGGACGTGACGATTACAGGGAAGGAATCGACGAAACTCGACGTCGCGCTTCAACGCTCCGGAGCAAATGTGTCCGGTCCGTTCGCCGACATCGAAATCAAAGGTGATCCGCGCGCGGCGGTCCTATTAAACGGCACGACGCCCGATTTCTTCGTCGGCCACGTGGATGAATTCAATTGGAACTGGATCTGGCACCAGCGGTTGCTCGTGAAGCCGGGAAGTTACCAGCTCACGGTAACTCGAAACGGAAATACGATTTGGTCCGGTCCGGTGATGGCGAACGCTGGTGAACAGGTGACCGTCTATCTCGATCAAAACGGCAAGATGAAAACAAAACCGTGGAAACAGGGCGACTCGATCGGCCCGCTTCCGCGCTTTCAGGCCGGAATCGCCAGCGCGACCGTTCCCATCGCGCCGGTGACCGCAACATTTGCCGCCAAGGCGGAACAAGTCGGATGCGGACAATCAACTGATCTGAGCTGGAACTCGACCGATGCGGCGCGCACTTCAATCAGCAGCATCGGACAAGTTTCTCCGGACGGCAGCGAATCGGTGAATCCGAGGCAGCCCATGACGTATGAATTCACGGCCGTTGGCCCGGGCGGCGAAGTCACGAAGACGGTCAAGGTGGACGTGGACAAGAATCCGACCGTGACGATGAGTCTCAGCCAGCCGGAAGTCCGGTACCACAAGATCGGAGACAAAGTGGTGCGTGATGATATGGCCACGCTGAGTTGGTCCACCGCCAACGCTAACGAAGTTTCTATCGACCCGTTTGGCAACGAAGCTTTGACCGGCAGCAAGGCGATCGTGGCGGAGCCAACGCAGACCAATCCAGGCCCGGTCAACGATTGGGTCTCCTACACGCTGACGTCCACGAACGAATGCGGCGGAACGACGACGCGAACCGCGAAGCTGCACGTCATCGGCTCAATCGATCCTGCGCCGTCCATTACGCTTGCAAGCTTGTTCTACCCGACGGAGTATCCGACGCCGACACATCCCCGGTTGGGCCTCGTATCGAGCGAGAAAGAGACGCTCTCGGCCATTGCCGCGCATTTCAAGAGCTACGAGCCGTACAACGAAAAGGCGGATCTTGTAATTGTCGGCCACACGGATGTTCGCGGGCCGAACCATTACAATCTTTCCCTCAGCGAGCGGCGCGCCCTGCTCGTGAAAAACTACCTCATTTCGCAGGGAATCACTTCCGACAGGATTCAGATTCGCGCGGACGGCAAACGCGACGAACTGACCGAGCAACAAGTGGCGGCCTTGCAGTCGAAGGATCCTGAAAAGCCTGAAACGTGGATGACGCACCGGATGAAGGCCACCTGGCTCGCGTACAACCGGCGCGTGGACATCGTTCTCGAGCCAAAAGGCGAGCAATCTACGGAAGCGTTTCCAAACGACGCCCCCGATGCACGCATTCTGTGGCAGCGGCCCGTGCCGAGCCTGAAGAAACTCGAATTGGCGGCGCAATCGAAGACGCCCGGCGAATCCGTGCACGCCGGAATGGTCTCCAACTAAGAAAGTAGGAGCGATGTGCGGCCCAGCATGGTTCGGCGCACGATAGGGCTGGGAGAACTTTGGGCCATCGCTGGGCCGCACGCCACAAGTTTCACGAAGACTTCTTGAAAGGAGGAACGATCATGCGGTTATCAATTCGAGCGCTCGCGATTGCGGTAGGCATCATGTGGGGCGGTGCGATTTTGATCGTTGGAGCGATCAATCTTGTAGCGCCGAGCTACGGAATGAGCTTTCTGCAAATGACGAGCTCGATTTATCCGTGGTTTCACGCGGCGCACGGCGTGCGGAGCGTTGTGATCGGCACCGTGGATGGGTTCATTGACGGAGCCGTCGGCGCGCTTCTTCTCGCGGTGCTCTACAACAGCCTTGCAGTACATTCGCACGCGCATACGAGCCAGCCAAGCTGAGCGCGTGCGCGCGCGAACGCGGCGTCTGGCGTAATCGCGCGGATGGCAATCGAAGGGCGTGTGGTCCCGGCTGGATCGGGAAGCATAAATCGGGAGGCGCGCGCCGGTCTTAGCGGCACGCGAGGCGCATTCGCGTAAACGCGGCTGGCGCTATGAACAGCCCTTCGATTGCCGATCAGGCCTTCGTGGCACGGTCAAGATGCCCGCGCCACGAACGCCGCGCCACGAACGCCGCGAAACTCACAAGCGCGCCAACCAATCGCGCTCCCGTTTGCCGCCTTATCGCCTGTTACAGCTTCCCGAAAATTTCCTCGAACTGGCGAATCGTGGCTGGCCCGTGCCCGGCGTAATGATTGTTGGCGTACGCGAAAATATTGACGCCCTTGCGCAGGATCAGCTTGCAGGCTTTCGCCCATTCCGAAAGCGCGCGCGTGCGGTCCACGACGACTTTGTCCCACACCTTCGTCACCTTTTCAATCCCGTAGCGATCGCCGAGCCAGCGGATGTACGTGAAATCCGCCGTGATCGGATCGATCTTCTCACGCAATTCCTCGATGGGCGGCATCCATGGATGATCGATCAGCGCGAGGGCGATGTGCCGCGAGCGCAGCGCTTCCACGTACTCGGGAACGAGGAAATTCTTGTTGCGGATTTCAACGGCGAAGCGATAGCCCTTCGGCAGCGTGTCGAGAAAGGGAATCAGCCGCGCGAGAAATTCTTCCGGCTTCGCAAATGCTTTCTTGTTGAAGTAAGGAAATTGAAAAAGTAGCGGGCCGAGTTTCTCGCCGAGAAGATCCATCACGCCGAGAAACTGCTTCAATTCGTCTGCAGCTTCCTTCAACACTTTCTCGTGCGTAATAATCTGCGGCACTTTCGCCGCGAAAATAAATCCCTTCGGCGTCACGGAATGCCAGCGTTTCACCATCGAGGCGGAAGGAATCCGGTAAAACGTGCTGTCCACTTCCACCGTGCCGAATTGCGTCGCGTAGTACCCGAGATAATCGGCCGGCTTCAGCCCAGCCGGATAGAACGTGCCATCCCAGCCGTCCGCCGTGAACGCCGAGGTCCCGAGATGAATCGTGCCGGGATGAGTGTGCGCTTTTTCCGCCATAGCCAGCCGATTGTAACCGAATCAAGACCGAGTGCGCTTCCGCACAGATGCGCAGTCTGGTGTGGTTGGCCGCGTGTCCCGGCGATTACCTGCTCGCAATTGACATACTGGGAAATGGCGTGCGAGACTCAGCAAAGTTTCGGCGCCTCGCCGAATCAGCTCCTTCATTCCGGGGTTCTGCCGGAGGCCGACGTGTCTCGTTCGATCCTGCGATCGATTCTCCTGACCGGGATTTTCTCGGCGGCGCTTGCGCCAATCGCGCGGCCGCAAGCAAATTCGCGAGCGCCGGCTGCCGGCACGCCGCCGAATGCTTCGACGCCGCCTGAAAGTGCACCGGCAACTCCTCCGCCGCCATCGACGCCCGCTCGCGTGGCAGCCCCGCATGTGAGCGTGTCACCGCTCGAAGGCGCGCTCGATCTTTTGCGCGATGGCAGGCTTACCGAGGCCGCCGATGCGTATAACAAGATCATAGCGTCCGGCGCAGATGTGCCGGCTGGATACGCGGGACTCGCTCGTGTGAACTTGAAAGAAAAAAACGTCTCTGACGCGTACACCGCCGCGGCAAAGGCCGTCGAGCTCGATCCAAAGTTTTCGGATGGCCACGTCGCACTCGGCGAGGTTTACTTCCGTCAAGGCAAGCTGGCCGACGCGGAGAAGGAGTGGATCTCCGTCGTCAACTCCGGCCACGCCACTGCTCGCGCGTACTACGGCCTTTATCGGATTTCACACGCGACTTCAAATTTCAAGAGCGCCAAGGCGCGTATCGACCGTGCACATCAACTCAATCCAGACGATCCGGACATCTGGCGCGCTTGGGCGTTCGCGCTTGGGCGAGAGCAGCGATTGAAAGAGCTCCAGGATTTTATGGCAGCTCATAGAATCGAAGCTGATGCCAATGAACGCGAGGGCATGACGCACTACATCACGATGCTCGAGGACGAGAGCAAGCGGTCCCTCCAGACTTGTACGCTCGCGACTAAAGCCGATTCAACGGAAACGAATCTGGCGCAGTTGATGGATGATCCGGAGAGATTGCGCGCCTTCGGGATTGAGGTGAAACTGAACGGCCAGTCGTCACACCTGATGATCGACACGGGGTCCGGCGGCATCATTATAGACCGCAGGGTTGCCGAGAAGGCGGGAGTGACGCACATTGTTGATACGAAAACGGGCGGAATCGGCGACAAGGGCGACGTGGCGGGCTACGTAGGATACGTGAAATCCATTCAAGTCGGAGGATTGGAATTTCACGATTGCTACATCGATGTTTACGGGAAGCGTTTGATGAAAGGCGACGATGGACTGATCGGTACTGACGTGTTTTCCAGCTTCTTGGTGGATCTCGATTTTCCGAGCGGTAAGTTGCGGCTCAGCCAGCTCCCGGTGGACCCATCTGCAGCGGCCGCACCAGTGGCACTCCAGTCTCAACGCACGGAAACTGCTGTCTGGCACGATCGCTTTATCGCTCCGGAAATGAAATCGTACAATCCTCTTTTCCGCTTCGGGCATTTGCTCTTGATTCCGACGTCGCTCAATGATTCGCCGACGAAGTTGTTTCTGATTGACACCGGCGCCTGGGACAATACCGTCACAACGTCATTTGCACGCGAAACCAGCAAGGTTCGCCGCGAGGAAGACGCTCACGTCACCGGATTAAGCGGCGAAGTGAAACATGTTTATACCGTGGACCGTGCGAAGATCCGGTTCGGTCACTTTGTGCAGGACCGCCAAGACCTTATCTCGTTCGACCTGACTCCGATCAGCAATTCCGCCGGGACTGAAATCTCCGGGATATTGGGATTTAGACTGCTCTGGCAGCTGGATATCAAGCTTGATTATCGCGACGGGCTCGTCGATTTCACTTACGATCCCAAACGCTTCCACTAAGCCCCACCGGATCGAATCTGATGCACGTCACTCCCTGCCTACTTTTCGGATAATTTGATTTTAGCCGTCCAGCCTCCGGAGTTGTCGCCGAACTGATTGTCATTCACACCGAGCCAGAGGCGGCCGGCGCGATCAGCGGTAAATTTTCCGCCGGAACCCACTTCAAAGATCTCGCCCGACGTGCCGATCCTGCCTATGAGCGAATGGCAGGAAAGGTTGTTGGCGACAAACTCCATCTGATGCGGGATGTGACTGCAATCCTCGACGGTGCCTTCGGGACCTGCGCCGGCGCTGTCGCCGTAGTAAAACATTATCGTGCCGCTCGCGGTGACTGTGAAAAGTTGCCAGCGCTCCAGATTCACGCCCGTATCGGTCCAGGCCTGACTCGCTGAAACGGCAATCATGACCGAATTGTCCGCTGGCGCATCCGGCTTGAATTCGATCCGCTGAATCCAATAGTCGGAACAGATTGCCCCTGCCGTCCACTGCAGAGTATTCAGGCCGCCGCGAGCAATCACGGGCCAATTGTCCGTTACCATGGCATGCAAGGCCTGATGATCAGCCGACGGGTCGTAGTCGGTCACCACGGCTTCCGAATTTAGCTGGATCGTTACCGGCGAATAGCCTCTCCCCGGGCACCCTGGCGACATCGACGAAAGGTGCGTGACGCTCAGAATATATTTCCGCTCCTTCTGCGCAACGAACGTGGCAGTGAACCCACCCCCGGCAGCCACGACGCGCCAGCTAGCGCCGAAATTTCCGTTGTAGGAAAAGTCGGCTCCCGGAGAAATCTTCACTTTATTGGATTGAATCGTCGGACCGGAAAAGTCGGCAAACATTAGGTCACCGGATCGATCAAGCATCTCCCCGAAGTTGAAGGCAATCGCCAGTGCGGCGAATACAATTAGCGCAAGTGCCGCGCGCACCCAAACGCTTTTTCGCCATCGAACGCTCGTGTTTTTTCCCGACCCAACTGGAATAGGCTCGATTGCATCCTTAAACTCCCCGGCAGATTGGAATCGACGCTCCGGATCCTTCTCGAGCGCTTTCAAAATAATGGCTTCGAGCCTGTGACTGACACTCGGGTTTAACGAACTCGGTTTAGCAGGCGCCAAATGAAGAATCGCGCCGACGAGTTCGGCAGTGTGCTCGTAGGCAAATGGCTTTCGGCCCGTGGCCATTTCATAGAGGACGGCGCCAGCAGAGTAGATGTCGCTCCGAGCGTCTACCGGCTGGCTCTTCAACTGTTCCGGAGACATGTAGTCCAGCGTTCCGACGACGAAATCTTTTTGGAAGGAGGCGCTCGTCGCCGCTGGAACGTTCTCCGGCTGAAGGAGCTTCGCCAATCCGAAATCCAAAATCTTGACGCGTCCGTCGGGAGTGATCATCAAATTCGCAGGCTTAAGATCGCGATGAATGACGTTGTGTTCATGCGCGGCGGCGAGCGCATCAGCCAGCATGATTCCTACGCGTGCGATGTCACTTGCTCTTAGCGGGCCTCTGGTGAGTAACTTCTCCAGGGACTCGCCTGGAACGAGCTCCATCACCAGATAATCCACCTCGTCCTGAGAACCGAATTCGAAGACAGTCGCGATATTCGGGTGATTCAATCGGGCGAGAGCAAGCCCTTCCTTGTGAAGTCGCTTTCGATCGGCGGCGGTGGATAGGTAGGTGTCCGGAAGAACTTTCAGCGCGACATCTCGATCAAGCGCTTCGTCATGGGCGCGGTAGACACTGCCCATGCCGCCCTCGCCGATCTTTTCGATGATGCGATAATGCCCGAGTGCCTCTTCAACCAGCAAGACGGCCACTCCTTTGAGGGCGCATCTTAGGCCGCAAGTTCAGTCAAGTCAACGACCGCGTCTTATTCTTTGTGGATTAATTTAGTAGGTACGTCTTCACGAACTCGGCGGCAGACTCCCAAAGGAAATCGTTGTTCTTTTTCTTGGCGAAGCCGTGGCCTTCGTCGTTCGCCATCAGGAACCACACGGGCGTTCCGTTCTGCGTGACGGCGTTGGCGATTTGCTCGGATTCGCTCGCCGGCACGCGCGGATCATTTTTCCCGGCGACGACGAAGAGCGGCTTCTTGATGAGCTGCGTGTTGTTCATCGGCGCGATGCGCTCGAGAAATTCGCGCATCTTCGGATCGCGCTCGTCGCCATACTCGACGCGGCGAAGATCCCGGCGATACGCCTGCGTGTGCTCGAGGAACGTGACGAGGTTCGACATGCCGACAACGTCGAGCGAACAGCGAATCCTGCCGCTGTAAAATGTCGAAATCGCGAGCGTCATGTGCCCGCCGTAACTGCCGCCCATCACCATGACGCGTTCAGGATCGAGATCGGGACGCGTCGCGATCCAATCGAACAGCGCGTTGATATCTTTGTAAGAGCCTTCGCGGAGGAAGCCGTTGTCGAGCGCCAGAAACGATTTGCCGTAACCCGTCGAGCCGCGCACATTTGGCAGGATCACAGCCACGCCGAGCTCGTTCACAAAATAATTCGGCGCGCCCAGAAAGCTGGGGCGCGATTGGCCTTCCGGCCCGCCGTGAATATCCACGATGACCGGGCGCTTGCCTGTGAATTTGGCGGGCGGAGAACAAAGAAATCCGGAAATCGTTCGGCCATCGAAGCTCTTCCAATGGATGACCTCGGGTTCGGCGAACGATTCCGTTTTGATCCCGCCGGTCTCGCTGCGAGTCCAGCGATCAATTTTTCCAGTCATGACGTCGAGCGAGTAGACATCCGATGGCGAGCGAGCGGAATTGACGACAAAGGCGAGATCGCGATTGTTGTTGTGCCACTGAAGATTGTTAATGACTCCGGTGGGAAGTTTCGGCAATTTCATTTCGTGCCGTGAGCCCGTGTCCATCACGTGCAGCACGCTGATTCCATCTTCATTCGTATCGAAGGCGATTTTCTTGCCGTCCTTCGACAATCGAAGCTCGTCCACATCCCACGGAATATTTTCGGTCAAGTAAGTGTGCTGCTTGGTCGCCAAATCAATGTAAACGAGGCGCGCGAATTCAGAATCTTTGTCCGTATTTGTGTAAATGCCTTTGCCGTCTTTTGAAAATTGGCCACCGCCGGTGCCGTAGACGATCTTTTCGCCTGCAGGCGGCCTCAACGTCATCTCAGTCAACGCACCGGTAGCCGCGTCGCATAGCCAGAGATAACTTTCGTTCGCCGAGATTTCTTCGAGAAGCAGGATGGTGCGATCGTCAGGCGACCAATCGAGAGCCTGCCAGCCGCCGCCGGTCAGCTTCGCCACCATGCGATCGCTTTTTGGATCGGATGGATTGACGACATACAAATCCACATCCGTGCCGTTGCGGCGCGTGGAGCCGTAAGCGATGCGATCGCCTGCGCTCGACCACACGCGATTCGTGTTTCTCGATTTTCCGTCTGTGATCAGCGTGATTTCGCCGGTCGAAATATCGTATCGGTAAAATTGATAGAACTCATCGCCGCCGCGATCTTTCGTAAAGACAAAGTAATCAGGATTCGCCGGCGAGAAGGAGCCACTGCGTGCCGCGTCGGGGAAGAAAGTGAGCTGCGTCCGCGCCGAGCCGGCCGCTTCGACGAGATGAACTTGCACGGTGTCGGCAAAACGCGTGCCGATCAGCATCTCGCGCTTGGCTGGATGCCAGCTTGTAATCGAGGCCGAGCGAAAGTTGCCGTAACGATCCACTTCCTCCGCGAATTTCCGCGGAATCGGTGGAATGCCCCTGACGACTAAATTGTCGCCCGCTACGACGACGTCTTGTGGTTCCGTTTGCGCGGCGCAAGACAGGGCAGCCGCGAGGCAAAACAAAATTATCGCGAAATGCGCCTTCATGGCTGCCCTCCGGCGTTCCGATCGCTCAAATTTTAAAATTGCGCGTTGCGGCGGCAGATTTATTTCATGCCTTTTTGAAGTTCGGCCAGCGCTGCGAGAACTTCCTCGCTGTGCTTGCTCGGGTCAACGCCAATATATTCCTTGACGATGACGCCCTTCGGATCAATCAGGAACGTGTTGCGCGCGGCGTATGTGGCGCCCTTGTAATCCATTACGGAGCCGTACTCGGTCGAGACCTTGTGATCGGTGTCCGCGAGCAATTTGAAATTCAGCCCTTCCTTCGCACAAAAACTCTTGTGCGAATCGGCCGTGTCCACACTGACGCCGACGATCACCGCGTTCTTTTGCTCATACTGAGTGAGATCGCGCTGGAAATTGTGAGCTTCAATCGTGCAGCCGCTGGTGAAGTCCTTCGGATAGAAATAAAGAACCACCCATTTGCCGCGAAAATCTTTCAGACTTAGTTCTTTGCCTTCCTGCGAAGTCAGCGAGAATTCCGGCGCCTTCGTTCCGACGGCGGGAGGCTGCTGGCTATCGGCATGTGTTCCGAAAGATGCCATCGCGAAAAGAATCGCGCCGATTAGAACGGACAACCCAATTCGCGAATTTGTTTTCAACGTCATCTTCATTTTGTACCTCATCCTTTTCTAAGATTGTCCGCCCGTTATTTTTGCCGGGAGATTTCGATGTAGGCCCGCGTGGTTTCCCAATCCATGCGAAGAACGCAGCCCGTCGCGCCTTTGTCGAGTGCGATCGTGAAATTTTCCACGGGAGCAGGCAGCGTTGAGACTTTCATATCCGCGCGCATCAAATCACTCCCTTCGCCGGGATAGGGAATTCCCCATTCGCCTGTCTTGTTGCTGACGATCAGCGTCCACTTGTTTTTGTCAGGAATCGTGAAGAGAGTGTAATTGCCGGCGGACACGGCTTTGCCGCCCACTAGGATATTGGTGTCGGTGACGAACGTCGTCGCCTCGTTTGCGCCCGCGCGCCAAACTTCGCCGAACGGTACAAGTCCGCCATAAATCTTTCGCCCATTCATTTTCGGGCGGGAGTAGTCCACGGTGATTTTCTTGCCGTCGGCGAATGTGAATTCCGATGTTGCCGGCGGGCTCGGGCGCTTCGACTTATCTCCTTGTGCGCGAACATGCACCGCGAACGCCGCGGCGATCACAAGTAGCGCCGAACAAAGTGCAACACTGCGATTTCGCATTTCATCTCCTGTTAACGGGCCGCATAGCTTAGACGCGAAAAGTGATACGTGCGGTGGTCTGCGAGCCGGAAAGATTGTACGCCATTTTCGCAAATTCGACGCGCCGAGCGCGAATCTGAAGAATGTGAGGACCAACCGACCGAATACGAGCATGTGAGTCCGCCCAGGAGAGTCCGAGTCAAATCGCGGCCGGGCGGGGTGTGATCGCTTCGCTTCCAGGCGGACCGGGCGCATCTCTGAAATTCGCCGGTACTCTGATATCCTGACGGCGCTTTGGCGGGCAAATTAGCAGACCGCTCGAGGGCATTCGAGCAAATTCAAAATGACACTTCTTCTTGCACTGGCCACGCCCAGCAGGCTGCTGCGTCTCTCTCCGGTTGATCTCGTCATCGTTGTTTTCTACTTCGCTCTTGTTCTCGCCATTGGGCTTTACCTGCGCGGGAGATCCAACACCGGCGAAGATTTCTTTTTAGCCGGGCGGGAAATGACGGCGTGGATTGCGGGCCTGAGTTTTCTATCGGCAAATCTTGGCGCGCTCGAATTGATGGGATGGGCCGCAGCTTCCTATCAGTACGGAATTCTTGCGGCGCATTGGTATTGGATCGGCGCGATTCCCGCGATGCTCTTCCTCGGCATTGTCATGATGCCGTTCTACTACATATCGAAGACGCACTCGGTTCCCGGCTATCTCCAATTGCGATACGGCGAATCGAGCCGCGCGCTCGCCGCCGTTTCATTCGCGTTCATGACGGTGCTGATGAGCGGCATCAACATGTACTCGATGGCGCTCGTGATGAAAGTCGTCCTCGGCTGGGACATTCATTTCAGCATCTGGGTTTCTTCGCTCACCGTGGCGGTGTATGTGGCCCTTGGTGGCTTGCGCTCCGCGATTTTCAACGAGGTTCTTCAATTTATTTTGATTTGGGCCGGCGCGCTGCTGATTCCGATTCTCGGTCTGATCGAAGTCGGAGGATGGCGTCAGTTGCAATTGCGCGTGGCGCAAAATGCGTCCGTCGAATATACGCACCTGTGGTCCACGCTCGGCACCTTCACCGGCAACCCGATGGGAATTCACTGGACGGGGATTGTCTTCGGCCTCGGATTCATTATTTCCTTCGGCTACTGGACAACGGATTTTCTTGTCGTGCAGCGCGTGCTCGCGGCGAAGGATCTCCGGAGCGCGAAGATGGCGCCGATCATCGGCGCGGCTTTCAAAATGTTCGTGCCATTCATCGTGATTCTGCCGGGATTGCTTGGCATCGCTCTGCTGCCGATGAAGCTGACGGGCGAAGGCGTGGCCGTCGCGACGGGCGGGCACAGCTACAACGAAGTTCTGCCGCTCATGCTCGCGCGATATTGTGGGCCTGGCTTGCTCGGGCTAGGCATCACGGCGCTGATTGCAGGCTTTATGTCCGGCATGGCCGGCAACGTCAGCGCGTTTTCCACCGTGTGGACGTACGACATTTACAAAGCGTTCTTCAAGAAAAACGCGGCCGACGCGGACTACGTGCGCATGGGCCGCTGGTGCACGATCCTCGGCGTTCTGATCAGCATTGGCACAGCGTATCTCGTAATGCAATTTCTGAGCATCATGGATTACGTTCAGGCGCTTTTTAGCTTTTTCATCGCGCCGCTATACGGCACGGTGATTCTCGGGATGCTCTGGAAGCGCGCCACGCCGAAGGGTGGCTTCTGGGGCTTGCTGGCAGGGACGCTATCTTCGATCGGCATGTGGGCATGGGTAAAGATCGACCCTTCGGCGCTGGCCTACGTCGCGTTTTCCACCCACGCGCGCGATATGGCGGAGAACATGTACCGCGCGTTGTGGTCCTGGGTCGTTTGCGTCGTCGTAACGGTTGCCGTGAGTCTTATGACCACACCCAAGCCCGAGAGCGAACTCACGGGTCTAGTTTATGGCGCCACAAAAATTCCTTCGGAAGGGGATATGCCGCTCTATCAAAGGCCGGCATTTTGGGCGATTGCGGTGGCGATCGTGTTTGTCGCGCTGAATCTGATCTACTGGTGAAAACGATGAAGACTGACGAATCGATTTCAATCTGGTTCTTCATCGGGATTTCTTTGCTCGTCAACGGCGTGCTGATTCTTGGCGCCGGCATTTACGAAATTTATCGCCCGCCGGAGAATCCGGTGGTTCTGTTTCAATTGCACGCCGGCGTTTGGTGGGGCGGCTTGTTATTTGTGATCGGATTGCTGTATTGCGTGCGCTTTGCGCCGGCGAGAATTCGCCGGAAGAGCTAGAACTGTAGCGCGGCGATTTGGTGCGGCGCTCGGACTACTTGGCCGCGTCGCGAATCGTTCGATTTCACGCCGCTTAGCGAAACGTTCAAAGAGGTGCGATAGGAATGGCGATTCTCGTTACAGGTGCCGCGGGTTACATCGGAAGCGTGACGGCTGAGTTTCTGCGCGCGAAGGGCGAGCAGATCGTGGCGCTTGACGATCTAGCCCGCGGGCATCGCGGCGCTCTCGATCCGAGCGTTCCGTTTTATCAAGGCAAGGCAGGCGATCGCGAACTCCTCACGCGAATTACGTCCGAGCATTCGATTGAATCGTGCATCCACTTTGCAGCGCTGGCCTACGTCGGCGAGTCAGTCCTCGAACCAGCGAGATATTTTGAGAATAACGTCGAGCAGGGAATTATTTTTCTCGGACACTTGCAGCGCGCGGGCATTCGCCGTTTTGTTTTTTCATCCACCTGCGCCACCTACGGCGAACCGGCGCAAATGCCAATCTCCGAAGATTGCCCGCAATGGCCCGTGAATCCTTACGGCTGGTCGAAGCTTTTTATGGAGAGGCTGCTCGATTCCTACGATCGCGCATACGGAATGAAGTTCGTCGCGCTCCGCTATTTCAACGCCGCGGGCGCTTCCGAGCGGCTTGGCGAGCATCACGAGCCCGAATCACATTTGATTCCGAATATTCTCGCGGCCGCCGCGGGCGACGCGCCCGTGGTCCCCGTATTCGGCGACAAATATCCCACGCCCGACGGGACGGCGATTCGGGACTACGTTCACGTGACCGATCTCGCGGACGCGCACGTTCGCGCGCTGGAATATTTGCGTAGCGGCGGCAATTCCGAGTTTCTGAATCTGGGAACGGGGCACGGCTACTCGGTGCTCGAAGTGATCGAAGCGGCGCGCCAGGCGACGGGGCGCAAAATTGCGATTCGGATGGAGCCGCCTCGCGCGGGCGATCCGCCGCGTCTGGTGGCGGACGCGGCGAAGGCGAAAAAAATTCTCGGTTGGGAGCCGGTGAATTCTGATCTCCGTTCGATCATCGGCTCGGCGTGGGCGTGGCGACAACGCCATCCGCGCGGGTACTCGCCATCGTGATGTAAGCGCGTGAACAAATATGGCCTCAAAGCTCCTTGGAATTGATGTCGGGACGGGCGGCACGCGGGCCGTGTTGCTCGGTGACGATGGGCGCGTCGTAAGCGCTGCCACGTCAGAACACGCGCCGATTAGTTCACCGCACATCGGATGGGCCGAGCAGGAGCCGTCGGATTGGTGGCGTGCGGCGCGTCTTGCAATTCCAGAGTGCCTCGAGCGCGGCAAAACGAACGCGAAAGAGATCGCGTGCGTCGGACTCACCGGGCAGATGCATGGACTCGTGCTGCTCGACGGCGATGGAAAAGTGCTTCGGCCATCGATTATTTGGTGCGACCAGCGCACGGATGAGCAGTGCAAGGAGATCACGGACCGCGTCGGCGCGGCGCGGCTGATCGAATTGACGGCGAATCCGGCGCTCACGAATTTCACGCTGCCGAAAGTTCGGTGGGTGCGCGAGCACGAGCCGCAAATTTGGGCGCGCGTCCGATCGATTCTTCTGCCGAAAGATTACGTGCGCTACGAATTGACGGGCGCCCGCGCGATTGATGTTGCCGAAGCGTCCGGCACACTCATGTTCGATGTCGTGAACCGAAAGTGGTCGGCGCAAATTCTTGAGATTTCCGGAATCAGCGAATCCTTCCTGCCGCGAGTTTTCGAGTCGCAAGAAATTTCCGGTCGAGTGTCGAAAAATGGCGCTCAGGCGACTGGTCTAATCGAAGGAACTCCCGTTGTTGCTGGCGCCGGTGACCAGGCGGCAGGCGCTGTCGGCATGGGAATCGTGCAGCCCGGCGCGGTGAGCGCGACGATAGGAACATCCGGCGTTGTTTTCGCGGCGACGAGCCGGCCCATCCTCGATCCGAAGGGGCGAATTCACACATTTTGCCATGCGGTCCCCGGCCGTTGGCACGTGATGGGCGTGACGCAGGCGGCGGGGCTCTCGCTGCGATGGTTTCGCGATCAATTTGGAGCGGGCAACGAAGCGGGAGCGGATCCCTACGATCGCCTTTCGGCTGAAGCGGCAAAAATTCCTGCCGGCGCCGACGGCTTGCTGTGGGCGCCGTATTTGATGGGAGAGCGCACGCCGCACGTTGATCCGCACGCGCGCGCGGCGCTCGTTGGGATCACGGCGCAGCACACACGCGCGCATGTGATTCGCGCGATTCTGGAAGGCGTAGCGTTCAGCCTCCGCGATACGTTTACGATTTTCAAAGAATTGAAAATTCCAGTTGAATCCATTCGACTTGGCGGCGGAGGCGCGCGCGGGCCGCTCTGGCGCCAGATTCAGGCCGACGTTTACGGGATGCCGGTGGAAATCGTCGAGGCCGAAGAAGGTGCGGCGTACGGCGCGGGATTGCTTGCCGGAGTCGGCGCGGGTGTTTGGCCGTCAGTCGATCAGGTGTGCGATTCGGCGGTGAAAGTCGCGGAGCGCGTGGATCCAGATCGAGATCGCGCCGCGCGCATGAACCGCCAGTACGCGACGTATCGAAAACTTTACCCGGCGCTGCGCGAGATTTTTGGCGAGTTGCGCGCGTAGAGTTTTTCCGTTGTGACGATTGAGAGTGAGGTGGGCGATGGCAAGCAACAAATTCGAGCCTCGGCCGGAGCACAAATTTTCATTTGGCCTTTGGACGGTGGGGAATCCTGGCCGCGATCCTTTCGGCGAACCCGTGCGGCCAATCCTCCCGCCGGCGGAACTGGCACGCTTACTTGGCGAAGTGGGCGCGTGGGGCGTGAATCTCCATGATAACGATCTCGTTCCGATCGATGCGACGCCGGCCGATCGTGACCGCATTGTCCGCGACTTCAAAAAAGCGATTGCAACTCACGGTTTGTGCGTTCCGATGACGACGGTGAATTTGTTCACGAATCCTGTGTTTCGGGATGGCGCCTTTACAGCGAACGATCCCGCTGTGCGCGCCTATGCGGTGCAAAAAACTCTGCGCGCGATGGATCTCGGCGCCGAACTCGGAGCGAAAATTTTTGTGCTGTGGGGCGGACGCGAAGGCACGGAGACGGATGCGTGCCGGCGGCCGGATGAAGCAGTGAAGCGCCTCCGCGAAGCTGTGAATTATCTTTGCGAATATTCGATGGATCAAAAATACGGCTTCCGGTTCGCTCTCGAGGCCAAGCCGAACGAGCCGCGCGGCGACATTTATATGGCGACAACCGGCGCTTATTTGGGTTTCATCGCCACGCTCGATCATCCGGAAATTGTGGGAATCAATCCGGAAGTCGCGCACGAGACGATGGCCGGGCTGAATTTTCTTCACGCGGTGGCGCAGGCGTGGGAGGCGGGCAAGCTCTTCCATATCGATCTGAACGATCAGGTGATCGGCCGCTACGATCAGGATTTTCGTTTTGCAGCGGCGAATCCGAAAGGCGCGTTCTTTCTCGTGAAGTTTCTCGAAGACGCAGGCTACGACGGCCCGAGGCATTTCGACGCGCACGCGTACCGCACTGAGGACTACGAAGGCGTGAAGGATTTCGCGCGCGGCTGCATGCGCACGTATCTCATTCTGAAAGAAAAAGCCGCGCGCTTCGCCGCGGATCGTGAAATCCAGAGCATATTGAGCGAGCTTGGCAAGAGCGAAAAGGGCATTCCCGCGGTTGGACGCTATTCGAAAAAGGGCGCGAATGAATTGCTCGGTCACACGTTTGATCGCGCGACGATGGCGTCGAAGCGGCTGCCTTACGAGCGGCTCGACCAGCTCACGATCGAAATTCTGCTGGGTACGCGTTGATGGTGCGAACCGAAATATCCACGCGATATCTCTTGTTGCAAAAGTTCGAAACGCGCGCAACTTTTCGCGTTTTTCGCAAACTTCGCGAAGCGCATCTATCGCCCGGATGCTTGCTGCGTCAGCGTAAATTTTGATTTCAACGCAATTTTGTCGGACGAGCCGCCGACGAGTATTTCGAAATCACCAGGTTCTGCCAGCCACTGCTTGCCTTTCACGTCGTAGTACGAGAATGAGCGGCGATCGAGACTGACCGTCACCGTCTTCGATTCGCCCGGTTGCAAGAAGACCTTCGCGAACCCCTTCAATTCTTTTACTGGCCGCGGAACGCTCGCGTGCGTATCGCCGACGTAAACCTCCGCGACTTCCGCGCCAGCGCGTCGGCCAATATTTTTTACGGCGAACGACACTTTCACATGATCGGGATCGGCAGCGGAATGCGGAGAGACGTCGAGGCGGCCGTACTCGAAATTGGTATAGGAGAGGCCGTAGCCGAACGGAAACATCGGTTTCGTCGTGGCGCGGTCATAATAGCGATAGCCGAGGAAGATTCCTTCGCGATATGGGATTCGCTTAGTGCCAGGAGTGGGGTAGTAATTGTCGTGGGTTGGATTATCCTCCCAGCGTTTTTCGTAGGATGCTGGAAGTTTACCCGACGGATTCACGTCACCGAAGAGAACGTGGGCAAGCGCGTCGCCGCCTTCTTGTCCGGGATAAAACGCGTCAACAAGCGCGGGAACTTGATCGATCCAGTGCGTCATGTCCACATTTCCTCCCGCTGTCAGCACGACGATTACATTCTTGTTGACGCTCGCGATCATGCGAATGAGATCGTCCTGCGCGTTCGGCAGGCGGAACGGACGGTCCGCGCCTTCGCCTTCGGAATTGGAATCGAAGCCGACGCAGAGGATTACAAAGTCCGCATTCGCAGCCAGCGCTTTCGTTTCTCGCCCGACGAACTCATCCGACTTCATCACGCCAAAATGAATCGCCGCGCCGCCGGTATCTTCATAATATTCGACCCTGATCTTGTACGGCTTTCCAGCTTCGAGATATCGCGTAGTGGTGTGCAGCGTCTCTGAATGTTTCGTCCAATCTCTAATGATGCGTTCGTCGTTTAGGAAGACCCGCATACCGTCGTCGGCCGATACGTAAAACGCGTAATCGCCCGTCGTTTTCGGCACGTAGTATCCCGTCCAACGCGCCGAAAAATGATCCACCGGATGCCCATCCGCAAAGCTGCCTTCGCCCCAATCGAAATCCACGAGCCGGTCCGTTCGCGTGAGTGCCGGCGGCCCTTCAAGGTCCTGATTGTCAAAATAGTCGCCAATCAGGCCGGATTCTCCTCCGGCCGCGGTCGTCTGAAATACGGACGCTTTGACGACATCCGGCAGCGGCGCCGAATCGTCGGCGGTGAGCACTTTTACTTTTGGCCCGAGATAATTGCTGATTCCCTCGAGATAACTCACGGCATGATACGGCGCGACGAGCGAGCTTCCGCCGCCGCCGATGACCGCGGGGTACGCGTCCGGTCCGATTACGGCAATCGTTTTCAATTTCGTTTTGTCGAGCGGCAAAATGTTGCCCTCATTTTTGAGCAACACCATTCCCTCTTCCGCTTCCTTCCGGGCCAGTTCGCGCCCTTCCTGGTTGTAGAGCGGTATCGACGTGTCCGTTTGTTCGCGATCGAAGAAACCGAATTGAATCGCCGTCCGGAGAATTGTCCGCACTTTATCGTCGATCGTCGCTTCCGTCACTTTTCCGTCGTGGATTGCCGGAAGGAGCGTACCGGCATTCATGTATAAGCCCGACGGCATCTCAAGATCGAGTCCGCCATTCGCGGCTGCGATGCCGTCGTGCGTCGCGCCCCAATCGGACATGAGGATGCCCTTGAATCCCCACTCCTTCTTCAAAACTTCGCTGTTGAGATAGCCATTCGCGGTCATGTGGATGCCGTTGACGAGATTGTACGCATCCATCACAGCGCCGACTTTCCCTTCCTTCACCGCTGCCTCAAAGGCAGGCAGGTAAATCTCGCGAAGCGCCCGCTCGTCCATGTCCGAGCTGTGATCCATGCGCCCATATTCGGAGTTGTTCGCGACAAAATGTTTCGCGGTTGCGATCACGCCCTCGGATTGAATGCCTCTAATTTCCGCAACCGCGATTCGGCCGGCCAGGAAGGGGTCTTCGCCGAAATATTCAAAATTTCTGCCGTTCATCGGCGCGCGATAAATATTCATTCCCGGCGCAAGAATAAAGTGCACGCCTCGCGCGCGGGCATCATCGCCCATTAATTTGCCGAAGCGGTTTGCGAGCTCCGTATCCCACGATGCGGCAAGCAAAATTCCCGCGGGATACGCTGTCGTCGGGCCGTAGTCATGCACGCCCATCGGGCCATCGGACATCATCAGGGACGGAATTCCCAGCTTGCGAAACGAATGCATGGAAAAGTTCGTAGCGCCGCTAATGAAAGTGATTTTTTCGTCGAGCGTCATCTTGCTGAGAATTGATTCGACGCGCTTGTCGATATCCGCCTGCGTCGGCCCTGCATTCTGCGCTCCGGCGTGAACGGCGAGCAGCGTAACCGCCGCGGCCAGAAGCAACGCAATTTTCAATGAAGCATTGAATCGGAGCATTGTCTGTTCCCCAATCGCAGCAAGATTGCCGATTTGCAGAAACGATGTTTCTCGCGGCTCAACGATCGAGCGCCGGATTAGCAGAAGTATCGTGCGCGCTGTGCGGGCTATATGCGGCGCCAATTGTCGGCGAAAACGGGGAGATTATTGCACGGAACGGACTTAGGTGCACTCACCGTCAGGGCCGCGGCAGGGCTCGATGCCGCTAATGTTTTTGCAGTATTGCGATGTTCGCAATTCACCGTGAAAGTGCCCGCTGAACTTAATGGGCGTCCAAGGAGTGGAGTTTCATATCATGCCAATTCAAACCGAACCGATTGGCAGCATTCCGCGTACGGCAGAACTACTCGCGGCGATGAAAGAGCGCGCAGCCGGGCATATCTCCCAAGAACAATTCCAGGCGGCAGAATACCTGGCCCTGCGCGACACGATCGCGCGATTCGAAGCGACGGGCTCGCCTGTCATCAGCGATGGCGAGCAGACCAAGCCCAGCTTTGCGACATATCCGATCGCCGGCCTCCAAAATCTCGCGCCGGATGGTGTTGTCATTCCCTTTGCTGACGGCCACACCCGTCAGCTTCCCAAGCTCACCAAGGGCCCGTTTCGCTATGCAACGCATGCAGTGTCCTATTTGAAATCGGCCGCGAAATATACGAAGCGTCCCGTGAAGCAGGCGGTGATTTCCGCGTCGGCGCTCAGCTTGCTTTATCCGCAAGAGGGAATTGCCGGCTATCCGCGCGAATCGTTCATCCGCGATCTTCTGAACGAGGCCGAACAAGACATTCGCGAATGCTTGCAGGCGGATGCATCATGCGTGCAGATTGATTTCACGGAGGGGCGGCTCGCTCTCAAGCTGGATCCTTCGGGAAACGTTCTGAATGCATTCGTGGATTTGAACAATCAGGTGCTTGAGCGCTTCTCAGCGGACGAGCGGAAGCAGATCGGCGTGCACACATGTCCCGGCGGCGACAAGGATTCCACGCACAGCGCGGATATAGATTACGCTGGCCTGTTGCCGTCTCTTTTTCGATTAAATGTTGGCCGATTCTACCTTCAATTGGCGAGCGAGCCGGACCGCAAGCGCGTGCTGAAACTTTGTCGAAGCCTGCTGAAGCCTGGACAGATCCTCTTCGTCGGCGTGACGGATCCCATTAATCCGAAAGTGGAGACGCCCGCGGAAGTCTCGGATCGCGTTTTGGAAGCATCGGAGTTCATCCCCGTCGAGTCGCTCGGGACCACTGACGATTGCGGCTTCTCGCCGTTTGCCGACGATACATCCACATCGCGCGATGTAGCCTTCGCAAAAATTCGCAGCCGGGTCGAAGGGACATCACTGGCTGCAAAGAAGCTGGGGGTGTAGTTCTCTCGCACGTCACATCCTGAACGCCGGACGCTCGGCTCGATCGCTACCGCGGACGCGAACGCGATTACGGCTCCGTGCAGCTTTCGCCAATCATTTGTAGGCTCGTCACGCGCAACCGATTCTCCGCTGGCACGTCGCTGGAAGAGTCGCCGCCCTTTGTCTTTTGCGGAAGCTTGCCAGTAACGCTGACCTTGTGATTCACGTGTTGGCCGAGTGGCACGGTCTCGCAGCGAAGTTTCCCTCACCGCCGACGAAGTGAAATATTGTCAATTCGTGCTCCCGGCGAACAGGCGCGAGAAATTCCAGACCGAATGGCTCCAAATTCAAGCTACTCTCGGAAGAAATGAGCCGCGGATTTACCCAGTTCTCATGCGCTATCGGCCTCGCGGCACTGTGCCTTCTTGCGCCGTCCGCGGCTGCGCAACGCGAACGCATCGTCCGGTATAACAGCGACGTCGACGTGCGCGACGACGGAAGCATGCTCGTCCGCGAGACCATTCAAGTCGTGAGCGCCGGAATCCAGATTCGCCACGGCATTTACCGAGACTTCCCGACTCGCTATCGCGATCGCTTCGGCAATCGCTACGTCGTGGGCTTCGAACTCGTCAGCGCAACTCGCGACGATGCCCCCGAAGTCTCACGCGTCGTGGATGTAAGCAACGGCAAGCGCATCTATCTCGGCAGCAGCGGCGATCTTCTCCCCAACGGCGAACACATTTACACCATCACGTACACGACCAGCCGCCAGCTTGGATTCTTTGCCGATCATGACGAGCTTTTCTGGAACGCGACCGGGAATGGCTGGGCGTTTCTCATCGAGCGCGCCTCCGCAACTGTCCATCTTCCCGACCGGATTCCTCGCGATCAAGTGACGCTGAGCGGCTACACCGGACCTCAAGGATCGATGACGCAGGATTTGACAACTTCGACGAATACCGATGGCAGTTTTTCGTTCGTTGCGGATCACCAACTCGGCCAGAAAGAAGGCTTGACGATTTTGTTGAAGTTTCCAAAGGGCTACTTCGCCGAGCCCACGTCGTCGGAGAAACTCCAATTCATACTCCACGATAATCGCGACGCTGAAATTTTGGGCGCCGGTGTCGCAATTCTTCTGATCTATTACCTGATCGTTTGGACGCTAGTTGGTCGCGATCCCTCGCGCGGCGTCATCGTTTCTCTTTACGAGCCGCCGGATGGATTTTCCCCGGCGGCTATGCGCTACCTCGTCCGAATGGGATACGACAATAAGGCTTTCGCTGCCGCCGTGCTCGATTTGGCTGTGAAAGGATATTTGCAGATCCGGGAGCAGGCAGGCTCGTACACTCTCTACCTGAAGAATATTAAGGCTCAGAACCTCAGTCCCGACGAGAGCGCCATTGCAGGAAAGCTATTCGACGGGTGCGACGAAGTCTGGCTCCACAATGAAAATCACGTTCGGATCAGCGCATCGATGGCGTCGCTGAAAGCGTGGCTTAAGGCTGCCGAGCAGAAGATTTATTTCCTGACCAACAGCAAGTACATGATTCCCGCCATCGCGTTTTCGATCGTCATTATGGCCGCAGCCGTCGCGTCGGAAGGGCCGCAGAAAATGGCGGCTGCCGGCTTTATGTGCTTGTGGCTGACGATCTGGAGCCTTGCGGTCACGGCGCTGGTTGTCAGCGTCTCGCATTTGTGGACCTCAGCTTTCCAGGGAGGTCATCTGAAGGGCGCCCTTACGGGACAGGCGATATTCCTCACGCTCTTTTCACTTCCGTTCGTCGCTGCCGAATTCTTTGGCATAGGCTTTTTGGCGATGGCTACTTCGGTCGTGGTTGTCCTTGGTTTGGTCGCCACAATCGCGCTCCACGTCCTGTTTCATTTCCTGCTGAAACGCCCGACACGCGCCGGGCGCGCCGTTCTCGACAAGATCGAAGGCTTCAAGATGTTTTTGAGTGCGGTGCAGGGCGATCAATTAAATCGCATGTCTCCGCCGGAGCAAACTCCCGAAGTCTTCGAAAAGTACTTGCCGTATGCACTCGCACTCGACGTCGAGCAAGCCTGGGCGCAAAAGTTTTCAGGCATTATCGGAGTCGCAGGTCAGGCCCCTGGCACCGGATCGTCTGCATATTCGCCATCGTGGTATTCCGGCGGAGCATGGGGCGGACTCGGTGCAGCGGCCTTCGCAAGCTCGCTCTCAGGATCGTTCTCAAGCGCGATTTCGTCCTCGGCATCCGCGCCCGGTTCGAGTGGAGGCGGCGGAGGCGGATCAGGTGGCGGCGGCGGAGGCGGCGGGGGCGGAGGATGGTAGCTAACGCACCGACACAGCATCGAAATGCCACGCCGGCAAATCGCTTACAAAAATTAGTGGAGGCGGGGGGAGTCGAACCCCCGTCCGAGAAGCCTTACGGCCAGAAGACTACATGCTTAGCTCGTTCATTTCGCGGCCGGCCCTTGCGGGTGCCGCGCGTTTGCCGTCAGCGCTCAGAGCGAGCAAGAAACCCTGGCGGCTAGTCCGATGATCTCGCCAGCGCGTTACGGACCGAAACGCGCCAGCCAGCCCACATTGTGACGCCTCGATTCAAGCGCATGGGCGACACTTGAGGAGACGCGCTACTTAGTTTTTAATTAAGCAGCGAGAGCCAACTGCGTATTGGCAGTTGTAATTTTCCACCCGATAGCGGGCAGGTGGCGCCCGGCATGCCTTCTGGCTGCGACAGCTTCCGTCGAAACCGTGTCGCCCCCATTGACCACTCAAGAATAGCACTGCGCAGAGAACGCTGCCACTTTACGAGATTCGATCGGGCCTGAAAACAGCCTAGCCAGTCCCAAAATCACCCGCTGACAATCCGATTATTGGCCGCGCTGATATAGCGAGAGCCGCGGCGGTTCCGCGTCCGGCTCTGCCAGCCACACTCTGCGATCCCGAAAATAATCGAGCAGTGGTCGAATGTCTTCGCCGGGAATTTCGCGAGCCCACACAATTTTCGCATGGTCAATATCCGCCCGGTTGTAAACCCACTCTTCGCCTGGATCGTGATCGGAAGAATAACGGACGATGACCAATTGATCGCCCTGAGCATTCCTCAACTCGGATGCGAACTGGGCGCGGTAACGCAGATGCTCGTCGTCTGAATCGGGTGGATGATGCCATGACGTCCACGCCTGAACGGGAATGAGAGCGAACGCGAAGATCACCACGACGCGCGTGAGGCCGATCCCGACGGGGCGTCCGCGCCATCGGACGCGCCGCAGATAGCGCATTGCTTGAATAACAATGCCGAAGATTGCCGCCGTCATCGGCGCGGCGTAATGCGGCTCGAACCAGACAACAGCAATCACTGCAACTACGCACGCAGCGGCTAGAAGCGACAGCAATCTGATTTTTCTGTCGCGCCAGAGCCACGGCAGCGCGACCAAAACCACCGCGCTGAATTCTCCGGGGAGATAAAATTCGCGCAGGCCTTCGAGCTTCGAAAGCAGCCCATTCTTGACGCCTCGCCAGCTTGCGTCGAGATGATTGTCCTTCCACATCGCGGGCACCCACTCGTTATAGAAATTGTCGAACTCCGCGTTTCTGTATTCTCGCGGCGCATCGAGCTTTTGCCAGGCAAAATGCGGCGCCTTCATGTATGTGACATCATTCAAGCGGTAGGGAAATAACAGCGGATCGCCGGTTACTCTCCAGTTGTCGTAAGCAAGAAAGGCTCCCGTCGCGACGAGGACGAGCGCGGCGGGTGCCATCACACGCGAAAACTTGATGGGTCGACTCGGGCCTCGCCTTCCGAAAATCCAGAACGCGATCGCAATCGCCGCCGTAGCGCAGAAAACTGCGCCCTCCCACGGTCGGCTAACAGCCAGAATCGCCGCGCCGATTCCGAGAATCAGCGAGTCGCGCCGTCTCTGATGCCGAAAAATTCGCGGCAGCGCACCGGCAACAAGCGCCCCGCCGATCGCCCCAACCGCGCCACCCCAATACGAATCCGACCAATAATTGAACACTCCGAATTGAATGGCGGCGAGCACGCCTCCAAGAAACGCCGACCGCGCTGGAAACCAACCTTGAAGCGCCCATACAATCGCCGCGCACATCACGCCCACGCTCAGGAGCACGCCAATCCACGGATGGCCGAAAAGCTGGCCGAGAGCAAGCGCGGCGCCTTGCCCAGGCGGATACTTCGACATATATGTCGGCTGCATGTTGACGTGAAACGTCTCGAAGAAAATCCACATCGGATGCGTCGCATTGGTCAGGCGGCCGTGCGCGAAAGTATCGGCCGCGAGCAGATAGCTGAATTCGTCGTGAACTGCGGGGACGGGAACTGGGAACCACTTGAGGATGCAAGTTCGAAGGAGAATGGGCGCGATTCCCGCGACGCCAATCGCGAGCTTCTTCCGGCTCGCGAGCTTCACTCCCAGCTTTTCGACCGCGCCGAACGCGCTGTCGGCGAGCAATGGCCAAAATAATGCTGTCGCGGCGCACGCGCACAAAACCAACCTGCTCATCGACTCTGCGTTGTTTACAGGCACGGATCGCACCCTCGTGCTTGCTCGTCCGAAGAAACTGACCGCTCGCGCTCGCGAAAATGCGATCGTTCGACGGGAGCTATCAAGCAAAACGCGAAAACGATATAGTTAGTCGGATGCGAATCTCCGTCGTAGTGCCCGTTTACAATGAGGAGAGCGTGCTGCCCGAACTGCTGCGGCGGGTTCGCGCGGTGCTCGATCGCATTCCGGGAGGGCCTCACGAAATCGTAATTGTAAATGATGGCAGCACCGACCGCACGGCCGAATTACTCCAGCAAGAAGCGCAAGAGGACGACAGACTCGTTGGAATTTTGCTGTCGCGAAATTTTGGCCACCAGGCAGCGCTGACGGCAGGCCTGGACCATGTTTCAGGAGACGTCACCGTCATAATGGATGGCGATCTACAAGATCCTCCGGAAATCATTCCTCAGTTCCTCGAAAAATATCAGCAGGGCTACGACGTCGTGTACGCGCAGCGCATCCGCCGCAAGGAACCTTGGGCGCTTCGCTTCTGCTACTTCACCTTTTACCGCTTGATGGAAAGGCTCTCCGACATTCACGTCCCGCTCGACGCTGGCGATTTCGGCCTGATGTCGCGCCGCGTGGTTGATCAGCTGCGGCGCATGCCAGAGCATCATCGCTATTTGCGCGGCATGCGTAGCTGGGTCGGGTTCCGGCAGATTGGGCTGCCGGTTGAGCGCGATGAGCGCCACTCCGGCGGCAGTAAGTATGGAATTATCGGCCTCCTGAAATTGGCGTTCGACGGAATATTTTCCTTTTCAATCGTTCCAATACGCGCAGCGGCGATTCTCGGCGTAGGGGTCATGTTCTTTTCGGTCGTCTACGTTTTATACAACCTCTACGTGAAATTCGTCTTGCACCTTGCGCCTCAGGGTTTTACCGCCTTGATAGGGTCACTCACGCTCCTGTCTGGTGTTGTCCTGTTTTTTCTCGGCGTTATTGGCGAGTATGTCGGCCGAATCTACGAAGAGACGAAAGCGAGGCCAAGCTACGTTATCGACAAGGTAGCCCGGAGCACCAGAGCTATCTCGGCCGACGCTTTGGTCTCATCACGCCGAAAAGAATGAGTTTCACTCGAAACATCACGTATCTTTCCGCGCCCGTCGGCGTGAGCATGGCGGATCAGTGGTTCGATATCGCAGCGCTCGACCATTTCTGGATCCGTCGCCGATTTGACGTCTTCCGCCGGTTGTCAGGCGATCTGATTCCGCAAGCCCGAGACATCGCCGAGATTGGCTGTGGCCACGGTTTGGTCCAGCGGCAAATTGAAGATGCGTACGGCCGGGAAGTCGCTGGGATCGATCTGAATGAGCTGGCACTGCAACGCACCCTAAGCCGCACCAGCAAACTCTATTGCTACGACATCTTCGAAAAAAAGCCCGAATTTCACGAACGATTCGATCTCATTTTTCTGTTTGATGTGCTCGAGCACATCGAGAACGAAGACGGCTTCCTCCAGTCGCTGATGTTTCATTTGTCTCCGGCTGGGAAGCTGGTGATAAACGTGCCGGCTGGCCAGTGGGCGTATTCGACATACGACAAAGTGCTGGGGCACGTTCGGCGCTACTCAATCCACACGTTGCGAAGAACCGCCGAACGCAATCATCTTGCAGTTGCGGAATGGACCTACTGGGCTTTCCCGCTGTTGCCCGCTCTAGCCATTCGAAAGCTGTGGCTTCGTGGAAATCTTGATGAAGATAAGGTAGTTTCGGCAGGCTTCGATTCGGGAAGTGCCGCCATGAACCATATCTTTGGATTCGCCTGTCGATGCGAGCTGATTCCCCAGAAGATTATGGGAGCTTCTCTAATGGCCGTGCTTCACCGCTCGCCGGTCTAGCTCCGAAGGCTGTCATCAGATCCATTCGCAGTTGCGAGATTCTCGCCGCGCCGCTGCGATTTCCAGAAAATCACTCCGTCTTCTCGTTCAACTTAACAAGGTAGACTCGGCGGTCTCGGTCCGTCGCGACGAGCTGAACGGACTTTCCCTCGTGGACAAAACGTGCAGGCCACCAGTCGAATGGATCATCGGGACTGAACTCCGAATACAGGAGAAAAGTTGGGTACTGGACGGCAAAAGTGGGGAAGTCATACACATGGATGGGTGAGAGTGATCGCATTATGATCAGCTCGGTATCGAGCCCGTCGCGCCCTAAATACGCCTTCGATTGCGCCGGATCCACGAGGCAGACGAATCGTTCCCGCCACTCTGGTTCGGCGTAGTGAGCCAGCGGCAAGAATTGGAGCCCGTCTGAAATGACCACAGGCAGATCTGGATGACCCGCGGCTTTGGCTAGGTTCTCGATCAAATTCGCGCCAGATTTATCAACTGCCAGGCGCGCACGAGAGGAAAACCAAAACAGGCCCTCTCGAACGCATACGGCGACGAGCAGAAGCGTCACGAGCATCGCCACGTTTCTTCGCCCCAGTCTCGAAACGATGTAGCCAAGCGCGAGCGGCACGCCAAGCACCGTCGGAAGCATGTAACGCGGCAGCATTTCTCCGTGCGCTATGACTGTTGCCACGTATCCCACGAACGGCAATCCCAGCAATGCGAGAGTAAGTACTCGCTCATCGAACGCGCTCTCGCGCTCGTGTTGCGTTTGCACTGTCGTCGCAAACGGCGCGGCCGCGCTAAAGACCCCGAGTGCCAGCGCCGCGATGATTGCGATACCCCAACGTCCCGCGATCTCGAAATATGCTCCGTAAATCGGTGCAATCTCAAACAGACTCATTTGCGCGCCGTGGTTCGCCCCATATACCTCGCGCAAACGCCACAAAAGCGGCCAGAAAACGGCGAGCGGCACCGCGCCGCACACAAGCGCAAGCCAGACTCCGATTCGGAACTCCCGCGTTCGCAGGTATCGAGCCGCTTCAGCGAGACCAATCGGAACGAGCGCAAAAACGGCGTAATAGTGTAGCGATTGTGCGAGCGCTAGGCAGAATCCCATAAGCACGGACCATTTCCATGACGACGCCCGTTGATAGCAAACCAGAGCGATTGCATCGCACGCTACAAAAAGACTGTAAGCTCGTGCTTCGATCGCGTAGACGTGGAAGAGTACAGTCGTCAAGGGAACCGCAGCGCAAATCAGCGCGCATGCGCTTCCCGCCGTCCGCCTGACAAACACAAAAATACAGAACGTGATGCAGCAGTAGCCGAAGATCGAAGGAACGCGAAGCGCGATCTCCTGATTTGGAATCATCGCGCTCATTGCTCTTTCAATGACGTAAAACGCAGGACCTTGACTATCTGCCGCGCGCTCGAGGGCGTTCCAAATTGCATGAACGCTTGGCTGCTGCGCCAGAATCCAAGTCAACATCTCGTCGTACCAAAACGGCTTCGCCGCAGCCGCGACCAAGCTTCTGACTGCCGCGTAGATGACCAACGCAGCAAGCACTCGCGGCGCCGCCCTGTCGATCTCGAATCCGAGGAATGAGTTGTTCTGATTGATTCGCGCGGCGGTGGGAGCGTTCTCGGCGTGTTTCAATTAGCCCGCTCCGATCCCGGGAGCCGGCGAACGCCGCACGTGATGATCTCCGCGAAAAAATCCCGTTTGGATAACATTAGGGCAAGCGAATGCGAGAATAACACAAGTCAAATCTGAGGCCGTCTCGCGAGCAGGAGATGAAGAGCGGAGCGTTCCCACATATCGGGTATCACAGATAATTGGTAGCCAAGGTTTGTCAATTTGCTGGAGATCGTTTGAAGATTGCGCGTGCGGTCGAGATCGTGCACTTCGATGCTAAGGTTTCGAATACGCGCCGCATGCGCCGGCGTAATCTGATCGATCAGAGCGTATTCGTCGCCTTCGCAATCGCACTTTATCAAATCGATTTCGTCACCGCCGCATTGCTCAAGAACCCGGTCGAGGTTTACCGCGGTCACTGAGATTGTGTGGGTGCCATGCACGGGCTCGCCTCCGGCAAGATGGCCTCCGGTACTCTCCGCGTGGGTCTGGAACTTCAATGTCCCGTTGACGGCGCCAACTGCCGCCTGGAACACTCGTACGTTCGCGACACCGTTCATCTCTAGGTTACGCTGCACGAAAGCACAATTCTCGGGATCGGGCTCGTAGCATGTGACGTGAGCGCCGGGAATTTGCGCGAGGACGAGCGCCGTCACGCCAACGTTCGTCCCAATGTCCACAATGTAATGCTCGCGATGGAGCTCCCACTCGATCTTCTTAAGTTGATAGCAATCGTAATCCACTACCTCCGTAATCATGTCGTATAGCGCCGTGCGGTAGTCCGCTTTCACGCTCAGTTCGCGCCCCGCAAACTTGAACTTTAGAGTTTGCTCCGCAATCACCGATGAAGGACGGAACCCGTAGGTGTAGACATAGACGGTCATCCTGGTACGGATAAAATTTCGTAGGGGAGGAGGGACGAATTTAAGTAATTTCATAACAGGCAAGCGTTCTGATGCGTCGACGCTCCGAGTATACCATTGTCGGAGCGATGCATTTCCGCCGACGGACCGTGCTAGAATCTCGGCGATGAAGGAAGATTCCGAAGATCGGCTTCATGCGTGCCCGAGCTGCGGCAGCCAGGCGGTCCGCCGGTCGTTGCGGCACGGCTTTGTTGAGAATGTAGTCTATCGGATTCTGGCAATCCGTCCGTACCGATGCATGGCATGCGATCTGCGTTTTACAGATCGCGGCGTGGGCCGCGGACGCAAGGTCAGCACTCGGGACTAATCAACTGCCCGCCTAAGAGCGGTACCACCGGGTTGAATAGCTTCAAGAAATCATGAGCGAGTCGAATCGATTGGAAAATATCGAAGTCTCCGTCGTAATTCCGTGCTTGAACGAAGCGAATTCGCTCGCCATCTGCATTGATAAGGCCAGAAACGCCTTCGCCTCGAGCGGCATACGTGGTGAGGTAGTGGTCGCCGACAATGGCTCTACCGACGGCTCGATCGAAATCGCGCAGGAACATGGAGCGCGCGTCGTCAGCGTGAAGGATCGAGGGTATGGCGCAGCTCTGCGGGGAGGAATCGCCTCCGCGCGCGGCGAATTTATCGTCATGGGCGACGCGGACGATAGCTACGATTTCTCCAAAGTGCCCGATTTTGTCCGCAAATGGCGCGAAGGCTTCGACGTGGTGATGGGCAATCGCTTTCGCGGCGAAATCAAGCCCGGAGCCATGCCATGGAGCCACAAATACATCGGTAATCCTGGCTTGACCGCACTGATGAACGTATTTTTCCGAACGGGCATCGGCGATTGCCTCTGCGGATTGCGCGGATTCAGCCGCGCCGCGTACGATCGCCTCGATCTCCGCACTTCGGGTATGGAATGGGCGCCCGAATTCGTGATCAAAGCCGCGCAAGCGCGCGTGCGAATGACCGAAATTCCGATTGTTCTGTGGCCTGATAAGCGCGGCCGCCCGCCACATCTGCGCAGTTTCAGTGACGGCTGGCGCACGCTCCGATTCATGCTTTTGTACGCGCCGAACTGGCTGTTTCTCTTGCCGGGCACGCTGTTGATGGGGCTCGGTCTCATTCTCGTTTTCGCGCTGCGTTCGGGACCTCGAAATCTCACGCCGGGAATTCAGCTCGACGTCCATTCGATGATCTTTGGGGTGCTCTTTACTCTTCTCGGCGCGCAAATCGTCTCGGTTGGCTTCTGCGCGAAAGTGTTCAGCTATGCCGAGCGATTCGATCGCAATCCGGTTTCGTTGCAGCGCGCGCTTCGTCATTTAAAGCTCGAGCATGGCCTCGTCCTCGGAGCCGTCTTGGCGCTCGTCGGTTTTATCGGCGACACCCGCATTTTCTGGGATTGGGTGTCGAGCGGATTCGGCCGGCTTCACGATGAACGCGCCGTGCTGTTCTGGTCGCTTTGGTTCTTCCTCGGCGTGCAGATTCTGTTTTCGTCGTTCCTCCTCAGCATGCTGGGAATTAGCCGCGACACGTACATCGGAGATTATGAAAAGCGCCGCAATGAGTAAATTCGTCGTAATTGCTTTAGGCCGGCATGATTTTTGACCGGCGGCGAGCGGGTCGACACTTAATTTCTAAAGATTGCTGAAGATCCTACCTGACGAATGCCGTACACCAGCCTCGACAAACTGATTGCCCGCCAACGATTTCGAATGGCCTATCCGTACGTCCGCCCTGGCTCTCGCGTCTGCGATCTCGGCTGCGGCATCGAGTCGGCATTTCTCGATTTCGCATCTGACAAGATTTCCGAAGGCATTGGCATGGACCACCGCGCTAATAGCGATGCCGGCGGCCGGTGGAAGCACATCCAGGCCGATCTTCACTCCCCGCTTCCGCTGCCGGCGTCAGCTTTTGATCACGTCGTCATGCTCGCTGTCCTCGAACATCTGCCCCAGCCCGAACCAGTATTGCGTGAGACCCACAGAATCCTCGTGCCCGGCGGTTCGCTGATCCTTACTTGGCCGTCAGCGCTCGTCGATCCGATCCTTGCGGTGCTTCGTGTCGGGCACCTGATCAGCCACGAAATGGAGAGCGACGAGCATCAGAAGCGAATCCCAGTCAGAGTGCTCCGGCGAATGCTCGAAGGCATTGGTTTCTCGGGATTTGTGCATCGTTACTTCGAATTCGGCCTGAATCACCTGCTCGTCGCCACTCGCGCGAGCTGAGGCGTCATTTTCAGGAACTCCGCGGGCGAAACTCAGTTGACACTCTGAGACCCCGTTTTCATAATCAATTTGGTACATTTTTCACGATGACAAAGAATCTAAAGCCGCAGCGCCACGCCGGGCAGGAGCATTCGCTCGACGAGGCCGTTGCCCGCGCATTGCGCGATAATCTGGCGCCTCTTCAACGAACGCTCGAAGAGCTGCAGCATGCCTATGCCGATTTAACTGCTGCGTGCGCATCGAGCCGCGCCGGCAACGCCTTGCCTGCCATGCTTCGCGCGCAAGCGGCGTCCGCATCGCTCACCGCTGGGCTCGGCGTCCTTTCTCATTTCGTGACCATCGCCCTACATCCTCGCGACCGCAGTTCGGCGGCCGCGGAGGCTGCAGCTGAGATGCTTGCGGTTGCCGCCACAGCCGAAGCCGAAACCGAAATTGTAGATGAGGCTGTAGCAGAAGTTGAGCGGGCTCAAGCCCAAGATCACGTCGAAGAACAAGCCGTAGCCGATGAAGCGCAAATCGCGGATGAAATTGCCGAAGGGGGTCCGGCCGAGCCCGAACCCGCGCCCGTCGAAGCTGCGCCGTCCGCAGCCGAAGCTGCCCCAGCCGCCGTGGAAGTCCCGGCGTTCGATGTGGAACGCCTCGCCACGGAACTTCAAGAATTGCATCGCCGCGCCAAGCGGGTTGCCAAAGTCGCCATGCAGGACATCAAAATGCTCCGCCCGAAAGATGTGCGCGTGGCCCGAGAGAACAAAGACATTTGCGTGCGCCTGCGCGACGACTTGGATAAAGCTCGGAAGGAATACGATCGCCGCTTCAAAGCCATCCTGGATCACCCAGTCGATTACTTCCACGATTGGATGGTTGTGATTCTGGCGGACGGTGATCCGGCAGCCCTCGGAGAATACCCGTATCCCTCGCCGGTAGTGCGGCATTAGTCTATAGATTATGAATTTTGAGCGTTGGCAGGTCAGCCTGGTCGTGGTGTTTGCGGGCGCGGCGTTGTTTGCCGCGGCTCCGGCATTTGCCGCGCAAGGCAAGTCGGCCGCCACGGCCTCTGCCACGGCGCAGCTCGAGCAATGGTCCCGCTCGCTGCGAGACAGGAATTCCTCCGCCGCTTATGCCAGCCTCAGTGCTTTCGCCTTGCGCCGAAGCTCGGGTGAACTCGGCCAGCGCGTGGCTCTGGCACTCGGTTACTACGATTTCTCGAAAGGGAACTACGGCAAGGCCGAGACGTGGCTTGAAAAGGCGTCGAGCGATTTGCTGCTAGGCGATTATGCAATGTACTGGAGCGCTTCAACCGATCACGCTCTCAAGCGTGACTCCGAAGCGGTCGCTAAACTCGAACAGCTGCGTGAAAAATACCCGGATTCCGTGATGACCGAGCAAGCTCTCGAACTGCTCGGCGATGCAGCATTAGCGGCCTCGCAGCCGCAGAAAATTCTCGACGCGTTCGCCGCCTATCCCGCAATCGATACGAAGCCGGCGCTGATACTCGCACGAGGCGAAGCGCGCGAAGCCATTGGCCAGCTCAATGCAGCGGCCGCGGATTATCTGACTGTCTTCTATCATTTCCCGCTCAGCAGTCAGTCTCATGAAGCCGGCGTAAAAGCCGATCTGCTGCATACCAAGTTGGCCTCCGATTTTCCAGTTACTCCGCTCGATGTCCGAATTTCCCGCGCGGAAGCGCTTTATTCGGCGCACGAATGGTATGAGACGCGTGAGGATTACATTCAGCTTCTCGGAAGTTTGGCGGGAGCTGAACATGATCGCGCCGACGTTCGAATCGCGCAATGCCGCATCGGTCTCGGCGCGCCGCTTAGCGCGCTTTCCGAATTGACAGTCAGCGATCCGGATGCGGATGCCGAGAGGCTTTATTGGCTGGCGTCGGCCTATCGCTCGCAGCAAAAAGAAACGGATATGCTCGCCGCCATCGACGCCGCGGCAACACGCGCGCCCACGAGCCGCTGGACGGAGCAGGCTCTGTTCATGGCGGGAAATTACTTCTGGGTGCTGCTCGACCGCGATCGCGCCGCCTCGTATTACGCGCGCGTTGATCAGAATTTCCCGGGCAGCGCGGATGCTCCGGCCGCTAGCTGGCGAGCGGCGTGGCGAGCATATATCGAGCATCGGCCCGAGACGCTTCAATTGCTCGAAGTGCATTTGGAACGTTACCCAACGTCTCCATTCATCACCGACGACCTCTATTGGCTTGCGCGCGCATCGGAAGCGGCCGGAAACGCGCCCGCTGCGCGAGCCTACTACCAAAAGCTAATCGACCGTTTTCCGCGGACTTACTTCGGCGGCCTCGCCGCTGGACGCCTGAAAAATCTCGGCCCGGGCGAGATGAATCCAATCGACGCACTTTCGAGGATTACGCCTCTGGCTCCCGTCCGTTCATTGGGCCCGATTCCGTCAGCAGCCGCGACACGCCAGAGCCGCGCTGACGCGCTGCGCACCATCGCTTTCGATTCTTCAGCGGAGCTCGAGCTGCGTGCAGCGTACGCGTCCACCGGCGAGCCTCGCTTGCTTCTCGAAGCAGCGGAGTCCGCAGCCGACGCCGGGCATTATGCCGTCGCGATTTCAACCGCGCGGCAGGTCGTTCCATCGCTCGAATCCCGCCGATTCGAAGATGTGCCGCGCGAAGTTTGGAAGGCGGCGTATCCCTTGCCTTACGAGAAGCAATTGCGCGATGCAGCAGGTCGCGCGGTGGTCGATCCGATGGTCGTCGCTGGCCTCATTCGCCAGGAATCCGCCTACGAGACGAATGCGATATCGCATGCGAATGCCTACGGCCTGATGCAACTTTTACCGAAAACGGCGCGGCTGCTCGCGCGCCAGGAGCGCATTGGCTATTCGCGGCCACGGCTGAATGATCCGAGTTACAATCTTCGCCTTGGCACGGTGTATCTGGCGGGTTTGGTGAAGTTTTGGGGAAGTTTTGAAGCGGCGTTGGCCGCCTACAATGCAGGGGAAGATCGAGTGGGCACTTGGCGCTCCGGACAGAGTTACGCCGAACCTGCAGAGTTCGTGGATTCGATTCCGTTTACGGAGACGCGCGAATACGTGCAACTCGTCCTGCGCAACGCGGCAACTTACCGGACGCTTTACGGACAATCGCGCTCGGCCGGGAATTCCACATCATCGGAAGGACATAAGTGAACGCCCCCAAAGCCGAAGGATTGCGTTCGAACGCGCGGCTCTCCATCAAAGCCTCTCAATTTACCGAATCCGTCATCAGGGAAATGACGCGGCTTGCTCTCGCGCACAACGCCGTCAATCTCTCCCAGGGATTTCCTGATTTTCCCGCGCCGGCTGAAATCAAGGAAGCCGCGCGCGAGGCCATCTCTTCCGACATCAATCAATACGCGATCACGTGGGGCGCAAAATCGCTGCGAAACGCCATCGCTCAAAAAGCCGAGCGCCAGCAGGGCATGTTCATCGACCCGGAAACTGAAATCACGGTTTGCTGCGGCGCGACCGAAGCCATGATTTCAACCATGATGGCGCTGGTCAATCCCGGCGATGAAGTGATCGCCTTCGAGCCGTTCTACGAAAATTATGGTCCTGACGCGATTCTCTCCGGCGCGACGCCGCGATTCGTGAAGCTCCGTCCTCCAGATTGGCGATTCGATCCGGATGAATTGAAGGCCGCATTCGGCCCCGCGACCAAAGCGATCATCCTAAATACTCCGAACAATCCCACGGGCAAAGTATTCGAACGCGCCGAGATCGAGCAGATTCGCGATCTGTGCGAAAAATGGAACGCGTACGTCATCACCGACGAAATTTACGAGCACATGCTTTACGATGGCGCCGTGCATATTGCGCCGGCGACGGTTGAAGGCTTGCGCGAACGGGCCATCACCATCAACGCGCTGTCGAAGACATATAGCGTGACCGGCTGGCGCGTCGGCTGGGCGATTGCTCCGCCTGAAGTCACCGCGGCCATCCGCAAGGTCCATGATTTTTTGACGGTAGGTGCGGCGGCGCCATTGCAAGAGGCCGGTGCGATCGCGCTGCAGTTCCCGGAAACTTACTACGAAAAATTAGCCGCCGATTATCTCGTCCGCCGCGACCGGATGCTCGGAATTCTCGAGAAAGCAGGTTTCCGCTGCTTCACGCCGCGCGGCGCGTACTACATCATGACCGACATTTCGGAATTCGGATTCTCCAACGATGTGGCATTCGCGCGCCATCTGGTGAAAGAGATCGGCATCGCGGCGGTTCCCGGCTCGAGCTTTTATCGCAATCCGGCTGACGGCAGCAAGCAATTGCGTTTTACGTTCTGCAAATCCGAAAAAACTTTAAACGCAGCGGCCGAACGGTTCGCAAATTTGCACCGGGCCTGACGGCGCACGATTCTGTGCTAGAATCCCGGCCGCGCGAGCGTGAAGGGAAGATGGCAACTTAATGGCAACAGCATTCGATTTGATTTCGCCGGGAACGCGCGTCACTGCGAACGGGGACGCTGAGGCGATTGATGTTCGCGGCAGCCAGTCGCGTACATTTCTCTGCACGCTTCAAATTACGGATCAAATTGAACAGGAATCCGTTGACGTGTCCATCTGGGGCTCTGCCGATGGGCAGGACTTCGGCAAGCAACCCATCCTGAAAATACCGCAGCGTTTCTATCGCGGCGATACGCGCCAGATTCTCGATCTCACCACGCGGCCCGAAATCAATTTCATCCGCGCGCATTGGGACTTGGTGCGCTGGGGCCGCGTCGCGCCGCATCCAATGTTCGTCATCGGCCTGCGCCTCGAAGAAGTTTCCGCGTTCGTTCGCCAGCCCGCAGCGTCCAGCGCCTAGCTCCTG
The DNA here is from genome assembly GCA_049279675.1 of Candidatus Acidiferrales bacterium. GTDB lineage: Bacteria > Acidobacteriota > Terriglobia > Acidiferrales > UBA7541 > Palsa-147. The sequence continues at coordinate 2,856 of JBAPOP010000149.1, read as the reverse complement.
AGCGTCCGCTTTGCCTTCCGGTGGGAGCCCCCGCATTCATGCGGGGGAGGAGCGCTTCAGCGCTCCGTTAGGGTCTTGCCTATCATCGCGCGCTTTAGCGCCGGCCGGACGTGCGGTCGCTTCCCCAGAGCCCCGAGGCCCACGGCTTCGGGGAACCCGGCAGCTCATACCGACGACTTTCTTGGATGCTCGATCGCGCTCCTGCCAGCCGCCTCCTGAGCAATCCCTCTCACGCGAACTCGAATGTCTGCTGATATGCCGCAATTGTCACGGGCCACTTATACTGCGCTTCAACCGCGCCCTTAAACGATTGCAGTGCCGGCGGATCTCCGTGTACGAGAAACGTTTGCCGTGGCGCAGCTTTGAAGCCAGATAGCCAGCGCAGCAACTCGCTTCGGCCACCGTGCGCCGATAGCTGAGAAATCTCCACAACTTCCGCGCGGACGGGAACCATCTCCCCGAAAATCTTCAGAAACTTTGCGCCATCTTGCAATTGCCGCCCGCGCGTCCCCTCGCCTTGATACCCGACGAGCAGCACCGCGCTGCGTGAATCCGGCAATCGCTTTGCCAAGTGGTGCAGAATGCGTCCACCGGTGGCCATGCCGCTGGCGGAAACAATCACGCACGGCGAAACGACATTGTTGATTTGCTTAGAATCTTCCACCGCCCTCGTCATGTGCACTCCCGCGACGTCGAGCGGATCGCCCTTTCCCGTCGCTTCCGCCCCGCGAAAATCCGCATCCTGATCCTCGCTATGGCTCTCGTAAAGTTCCGTCACGCTGATGGCCATCGGGCTATCCACGTAGATCGGCAGCTTCGGAATCGTTTGCTTCATTTCGAGTTGATGCAGGTAATACATCAACGTCTGAGTGCGCCCCACCGCAAACGCCGGAATCACCACGGCGCCGCCGCGCTTTGCAACGCGATTGATGACGTCTCCCAATTCCGCTTCCGGAGATCCCGGCGGATGGTCGCGGTCGCCGTACGTGGATTCGCACAGCAGGTAATCGGCGCGGCTTGGCGGCGTGGGGTCGTTGATGATCGGCTGATCGTAACGGCCGAGATCGCCCGAAAAAACGACGAGTGTGTTCTTGCCGTTTTCGGTGATCGTCAATTCGAGCCAGGAGGAGCCGAGGATGTGCCCCGCATCGTGCGGCATCACGGAAAATTGCGGGCTGATTGTGAACGGATCAGCTCTCGGAATTTCCTTGAATTGTGCGAGCGCGGTTTGCGCTTCGGGCACCGTGTAAAGCGGGAGCGCGGGCTTGTGCGTCGAGTAGCCCTTTTGTTGCACAAATTTCGCATCTTCTTCCTGAAGATGAGCCGAATCCAAGAGCAGTAAATTGCAAAGTTGGTGCGTCGCCGCGTTGCAATAAATCGGCCCCCGAAATCCATCCTTCACGAGCCGCGGAATATATCCGGTGTGATCGATGTGGGCGTGCGTCAGAAGCACCCAATCAATTGTTGCAGGATCGATCGCAAGCTTCTGCCAGTTGCGATTTTCGAGGTCGCTTGAACCCTGGAATAGCCCGCAATCGACGAGCAGCCGCTTGCCTCCCGCCTCCAATAGATATTTTGATCCGGTAACCGTTCCTGCTGCGCCGAGAAAAGTGATTTTGGCCATAGGGGCCGTATTGTATCGCCGAAGTCGCCGCCCGCAAGTTTCGTTTAGGCGAGATGTTCAGATGCGCACTTGACGGTGTGCGTTCCGGTGCCGTACGCTCATGAACTTTGTGTGTAGCGCAGGGAAAAACATGGAGCAGCCTCAGCCGGGTGGCTGGATGTCAAAAATACGGATCGTCGAATCTCGCAGAAAGGAATTCGGAATCCATTGCAACTATCGAAACTCAGTCAATTGAAGGGTTTTTTCCGCTGGTCAAGTGGCCTTTTTCTTTTACTGGCATTGAGCGGCGTCGCGCGCGCACAAATTAATCCTCAATATCAGTTGTCCGCGCCGGCTCTTGCGCCATCTGATGCGCTCGCGCTCGCGCCAAGCTCATCAGACATCGACGAAGGCGTCGCGACACAGTCCACGCCCCAAAGCCAAGCCGCGAAACCGATGACCGTTTCCGGAATCGACATCTCGCCCTACAAGACATTGTCGGAAATGTATTATCACGAGTGGTCGTGGGAATCCGGCGTCTACTCGGGCGGTGGCACGGGGCTCGGCTCGTCCAGCACGACGCAGTTCTTTCTCGTCGGCATTCACGCTGGAAAGGTTCTCACCGGCAATCACTTTCCCGGCTACCTGCATGGCAATTTCGAATTTGGCGGCGAGATCATCCCGGTCTACGAAGTTTTCACGATCAACAGCGAGAATGTTTACGGCTTCAGCTTCAAGCCCATTATTCTCCGCTGGAATCTCGTGCATTGGAACAAAGTCGCGCCGTTCATGCAGCTAGCCGGCGGCTTTCTGATCAGCACTCACGAACTTCCGCCGGGCAATACTTCGGCATTTAATTTCACGCCTCAGGGCGGCTTCGGTTTCAATTTTTTCACGAAGCCGGGCCAGGCGGTGAAGACCGAATTTATTTTTGGGCATATCTCGAATGCGAATCTCGGCATTCGCAATCCCGGCTTCAACTCGCTGTTCTTGTTTGAAGTCGGATACGAGTGGCTGCATGGCTGGCGCAAGCACTAGCGCGTGCAACTTTTGCAACGCGGAAAATTCTTTGCGGCAAAAAATAGGCCGGCGGTTCGGAGTAACTCCTCCGCGCCGCCGGCCATTTCGTTGTCGATAGTTCTCAGCTACTAATTGCCACTCGGTTTTGCTTCAGCCTTCTTCGGCATCGCAGCGGGAGCCATGCCCATTTTCGGCTTCCAGAAAGCGTCGGCCTTGATCAAATCCTCGCCGAC
>JBAPOP010000148.1:0-17345 GCA_049279675.1 Candidatus Acidiferrales bacterium | reverse complement strand
ATTTGATATCAGCGGCGTGGTACGCCGGGAACGCAGATGGGGAGAACTTCGTTGTCCATGAAGGACAAGCGTTTACCCCTTCCCTGAAAAATCCCGCGGAGATTGAGCAAGCTCCTGCGTCGAATCGGCGAGGCTTTAATGCAAGTTCGAGGTAGAAAGAGTTCTTCAAAACCACCACCTCATTTTACCGCCGTTATCGACGAACGCCGACTAAGTTAGCCGGAAGATCTCGCTCGGCACAGCGAACGCCCTGAATTAGCCGCGCCTCACTACATTTGAGATTATTTCAGAACAGGGCCGCAGACGCGCCACTTTCAGGCGAACAACCATCATAAGTCATTACCTGTACGTTCGGGCAGGTGTCCGCGAGTATTCTCTGTGGATCGGGGGCCTCAGGCGGAAAGCTGAAAGCGCTGCTGGAGAGCGCACGCACTCAAAGCGATCAACAAAACATGGTCATTGGCGACGCGCAGGCCTTCCTGTCCCGCGTGAAGGCTGTCCAGTAGGTTCACGACTTTCTGCTGATCGAACAAAGGAATTGAGCGCAGAACTGGGCCACGCAGCACGTCCTGAACCAGTGTATTGAATTTCCCATTTGGGTCGAGGGTGGCGGGGGGGCTCTGAAATACATGCTTTGGGCGGCGATAAACGGTATCCGTGACGACGTCCCGTACGGCTTCCCGAAGCACAAATTTCTGGGTGTTTCCGCGGATTTTTTGGGTCACCGGTTGGGAGCGAAGAAGTTCGACCAAACGATGGTCGAGGAACGGGACGCGGCCTTCGATTGAGTGGGCCATCTCCATGCGGTCCCCGAGGTTCGTAAGTAGGTAGTTCGGGAGCACCGTTTTCGACCAGAGATAAAGCGATTGATTCAGGGGATGGCGCCCGGTGAGCTGTCCAGCAACATCGACATCGTTCAAGAAACTGCGAGAAGTTTCCCGGTCTTTGAATTCCTGTACGAGCGCATCGGCGAAGACGGCGCGCACCTTTGAGGATTGAGCGCCGGCAGTCTGAATCCATGACGGAACGAAGCCCAAGACACGCTTAACGCCATCCAAAGGCCCTCTTCCGTTGACGGGGAGCGAGGCAAAGGGAGTCGCGCTCAGTTGGTTGGCGAGCATCATGTCTCTGCCGAAATGCAGATAGCCGCCCATGATTTCATCCGAGCCCTCGCCGGTTAGGACCACCTTGTATCCGGCGTCACGCACCGCGCGGCTCAGCAGGTACTTGGCAACGCCGTGCGCGTTGACGCAAAGAATCTCGGAATGGCATATCGCGTCACAGAAATTGTCTGCCAGATCATCGAGCCGCACAGGGATCGGGAAGAATTCGGCTCCGGCCCTCGCTGCCATCTCCTTGGCCACTTCGCCTTCGTCGTACTCGGGGCGGTCAAATCTTAAGGTAAACGCCCGAATCGCCTGGCTGTGGTGGCGTGCCGCGAGTCCCACGATGGCGCAAGAGTCAATTCCTCCGCTCAGGTAACAGCCAACTGGAACATCCGCGCGGAGGCGGATACGAACGGATTCTTCGAAAACGTGCCGGAATTCCTCTGCGTACTCGGCATCCGAACGCTCTGGCACATGATCGGTCGTTTTCGGGTAATTGAAATCCCAGTATTGGCTCAGTTGGATACGCTTATCCGTCGCAACCATGTAATGCCCAGGCGGGATTTGAAACACTCCGTCGAATAATGTTCGCGTCTGGTGCCCGCCGAAATTGGCGGCGTCGTACAAGGATTGGGCATTCCAGCGGGCAGGCACTCCAGCGGCAAAGAGCGCTTTCACTTCGGAAGCGAAATACAACGCTCCCTCGTGAAGCGCGTAGAAGAGCGGCTTGATTCCGAACCGGTCGCGTGCCGCGAACAGGGTCTGATTCACGCCATCCCAAATCACGATGGCAAATTCGCCGCGGAGCCGGTTCAGGCAGTGAGCGCCGAGATCCTCGTAGAGGTGAAGGGCTATTTCGCTGTCGGAGCGAGTCTTCAGTCTGTGTCCGGCTTGCTCAAGCTCCTTTTGAATGCATTCGTAATCGTAGAACTCACCGTTCACGATGATTTGCCGGCTACCATCTTCGTTGGGGATCGGCTGATCGCCCGTGGTCAGATCAATAATGCTGAGACGCGCGTGACCGAAACCTACGTGACGATCCGGCGAAACCCAATAGCGCTGGCCGTCAGGTCCTCGATGACGAAGGCTCTTCGTCGCTTTTTCGAGTGCCTCCTGAGAGATCGGAGCATTCGGCGAGAAAATGGCAACAATTCCGCACATCTAGCGATCTCCTCCTGGGAAAAGCTGACGTTTCAGATTAGCACGCAACCTTCCGAAATCTGACCGATCTCGGGAGTAGTTGTGTACGCTAGTTACTCAGGATTATTGTAAGACTACTCAGCAGCCGACAAGGTTTTTGTTATTTGGGTGTGCAATAAAAGCGTAGGCCAAGGCTACCAATCGTAGGGATTTAACGCGGCCCAACCGCCGTCAACTGGCCTCGAAGAGACAGAAATTGATTTCCTACAATTGAGAAGCGTGTTTCTGTAATCGTACTAGGAATATGCAAACAGCCGGAATCTGCTAACAAGGAAGTGCTTTATTTTGAGTGGCATACCGGTGAGCAACCGGATGTTAGGTTGGCACTACTTTGGCCGATTGATTGCGCAACTATGGTTGCGCAGTGGACGTAATTGTCTCTCGAGCGGCTGGATAACGGAGGATCCGACAAGGTGAAACCGACGGTTCTAGTGGCGACGACGCTTCGATGGTTTTCCACGGCAAGGCTGTCGATGGCCCTTACCGATGCCGGATGCACCGTCAAGGCTATCTGCGTTCCGGATCATCCGCTGCACAAAACGAGCGTTGTAACCGAGACATTCCCTTATCGCGGCCTGGCGCCGATCGAATCGTTCGCGGAGGGCATCGCACGCGCGAAACCTGATTTCATCATCCCGGGCGACGATCTGGCTGTGCAGCATTTACATGCACTCTACAATCGCGAACGGAGCAAGGGCAGCGCTGGAGCGGAAATCTGCGCACTGATCGAGAAATCACTCGGTGATGCCGAGAGCTTTCCGATTGTGTATTCCAGAAGCGATTTCATGCATCTCGCCGAAGAAGAGGGCATCCGCACTCCCAAGACAAAAATGATCGCGAATATCCGCGAACTCAGGGAGTGGGGCGCTGAAATGGGATTTCCCGCGGTGATAAAAGCAAACGGAACGTGGGGCGGGGAAGGAGTAAGGGTCGTTCGGTCGCAACGCGAAGCCGAGCGCGCATTTCGAAAACTAAGCAAGCCGCCGATCGTGGCACGAGTGGCAAAAAGAGTGCTTTTGGACCGCGACGCAACTCTGGTTTGGCCTTTCTTGACGCGCCGCCGCAACGTTGTGAACGCCCAAGCTTTCGTTGGCGGGCGCGAAGCCACGAGTTTGGTGGTGTGCTCGAAGGGCACGGTGCTTGCCGCACTGCATTTTGAGGTGCTGTGCAAGCAGAGTTCAAATGCTCCGGCGAGTGTCGTGCGATTGATCGATGACCCCGACATGACCTCGGCCGCGGAGAAGATGGTTCGCCGCATGAATCTTTCGGGATTTGTCGGATTCGATTTCATGCTGGAAGCGGAGACAGGGAACGCGTACCTCATCGAAATTAATTCGCGGCCGACTCAAGTTGGCCATCTTCGATTGGGACCTGGACGTGACCTTCCGGCCGCGATGCATGCGGTGATGTCGGGCGGAATAGTTTCTGAAACGACGAAGGTCACCGAGAACGACACGATTGCTTTCTTCCCACAAGAATGGCTGCGAAATCCGATCAGCCCGTTTTTGCAGTCGGGCTACCACGACGTTCCCTGGGAAGAACCCGCGTTGCTTCGCGTCTGCTTGCGAAAGCAGCGGAAGTGGGGCTCGTTGTTCTCGAAAAATGAACAGAGTCAGGCTTTCCTGGAGGCGCGGTTGCCGCGATCATGAGTACTCTACCCAATGCCCCTGATTCCAGCTTGCTGAGTCCGGCCGACGGGTCGGCCGAGACGATCGCCATGCACCCTGCGCGTCCAAACAGCAACGCTCGCCCTCATCTCCATGCGGCAGAGCGTGCTTTAACACCTTCAGAACTTGTTTCCGAACGGGTTCCGGTCCGGCGCACCGCTCACGCCCTGGCCGACGAGAAAGCAAAACGCCCGCTTCGAGTGATGAAATTTGGCGGGACGTCGGTCGGTGATGCCAATTGCATCGCGGGAGTGGTTGAAATTATTCGAGCGGCATCGCTCGAGAGTGACGTGGTCGTCGTCATCTCGGCCATGGGCGGCGTGACGAACAAGCTAATCAACGCGGCCGTGCAATCGCAGGCGGGCAATCACCCAGCGGCCGCTGGGATTTTTGGCGAGCTGCGAAAACAACACGATCTCGCGGCCCAGGCGCTGGTTCGTTCAAGCGTAGAACTCGACCAATTGCGTCAGAAAACCGATTCTGTTTTGCAAGAGGGCGACGACTTGTGCATGGAGACGAGCGCGTCGGGTGAATTGCCCCTGCGGACACGCGACATTATTTCCAGCCTCGGCGAACGTCTCTCGGCGCCTCTTCTTGCCGCCGCTTTGACCGAGCACGGAATTCCGAGTGAGTCGATCGAAGCCACGGAAGTGCTCGTGACCGATGACTGCTTCGGCGGCGCGGAACCTCTGATGGATTTCACGCGCGAGCGCTGTGACTTGCGCGTCCGCCCGCTGCTGCGGAAGGGCGTCATTCCCGTGATCACCGGGTTCATCGGCGCCACAGTTGAAGGCGAGCTCACGACTTTGGGGCGCGGCGGTTCCGATTATTCCGCAACGATTTTGGGAGCGGCTTTCGCCGCCGACGAGGTGATTATTTGGACGGACGTGGATGGCGTGCTCACATCCGATCCGCGCATGGTCCCCGGCGCGTGCACGATTCCCGAGATTTCCTATCGCGAAGCGGCCGAGCTCGCCCACTACGGCGCGAAGGTCCTGCATCCTAAAACTCTTCGTCCGCTGATGCACACGTCGATACCTCTTTGGATTCGCAACACGTTCTCCCCTGAAAAAATCGGGACGAAGGTGACGCCGGAAGGTTCTCTCAACGATGGCGGCGTGAAGGCGCTTACCGCATACCCGGAGGCTGCGTTGATTCGAGTCGGTGGCCCGGCGATGGGCGGCGTGTCAAACGTCCTGGCGCGCACATTCACGGCGATTGCCTCCGCGCAAGCTGATGTGCTGCTGATTCTTCATTCCTCGTCGCAAAACGATGTGCGCTTCGTGGTTCCGGCCGCTCTCGCGGTGAAGACAGTTGAAACTCTCAGCCGGGAGTTCGGGGAGAATCTGGCGGGCAGTATTGGGGAACACATTACGCTCGACTCCACGATCGGAATCATCACCGTTGTCGGCCAAAACATGCGCGAAGTCTCCGCGATCATCGGGCGGACGTTTAACGCGCTGCAGCGCGAGAGCGTGAACATCATTGCCATCGCGCAAGGTTCTTCGGATTGCAACGTATCTTTCGTGGTGGCGCGGAAGGACTTGAAAACTGCGCTCACAAGCGCGCACGGCGAGTTTCAATTGGGTGTGATGGATTCCGAAGAGCCTGCAGCGAAGTAACGGATACTGGCCAATCCTGCCTTAATTTCCCAGGTGCTCGCGAAGGATGCGCAGCATTCTCCTCAGCGGTTCCGCAGCGCCCCAAAAAAGCTGATCGCCCACAGTAAATGCGCCGAGAAATTCCGAACCAAGCTTCATCTTGTGCATGCGGCCGATTGCAACGTTTAGGGAACCGGAGACCGCCGTCGGAGTCAGACAGCGAAGCGTCGAATTCTGATCGTTGGGAATCACCCGCACCCACGGGTTCCCGTCCGCCACGATTTTCTCAAGATCTTGCAGCGGTACATCCCTCTTAAGCTTGATGCACAATCCCTGGCTATGGCAGCGCATTGATCCGACGCGCACGCAGATGCCATCAACCGGCACGGGAGGATCGAGGCCCATGATCTTATTTGTTTCGGCCATGCCCTTCCATTCTTCACGAGTTTGCCCTTCCGGCATGGCCCGGTCCACCCATGGAATCAGGCTGCCCGCGAGAGGCGCTCCAAATTCTTTCGTAGGCATGCCAGAGTCTCGCTGCGCCTGAATCACCATGCGATCCACTTCCAGGGCGTTCTCGGACGGAGCTGCGCGCGTCGGATCCGTGACGTATTCCATCTGCTTCACGAGTTCCAACATCTTGGCAGCGCCACCGCCGGACGCCGCTTGGTAGGTCATCGTAGTCATCCATTCGACCAACTGCGCCTTGAATAGGCTGCCGACGGCCATGAGCATCAGGCTGACGGTGCAATTCCCACCGGCGAAAGTTCGCACGCCTTTTGTCAGTGAGTTTCGAATGATGTCTGCGTTTACGGGATCGAGAATGATCACGGCGTCGTCTGCCATGCGAAGAGTGGATGCAGCATCAATCCAATAGCCGTTCCATCCGCTCTTGCGCAGCGGGCCGTAAACTTCGGTCGTATAATCGCCGCCCTGGCAGCTGATCAGAGCGTCGTAATTCGCAAGCACCTTAAGATCTTTCGCATCTTTCAGCTTGCTGCCATTACCAGATTCCTGGGGCGCGGCGCCGCCGACATTGGAAGTGGAAAAAAAGTCCGGCTCGATGCCAGCGAAATCGTTCTCTTCGCGCATCCTCTGCATGAGGACGCTGCCGACCATGCCTCTCCAACCAATCAGACCTACGCGGAACATATTGCTAGCCTCCGGAACCCTATTAGTTTACCTGTACGGGGTTCCCGCCGGAACGGAATCTGTAGCCGCGAATAACGAAAATAGCAGCAAGGAAGCCGGGCACTCTCGGCTATTTCGTGCCGTAGGTTTCCTTGTACCAATCCCAAGTGCGCTGAAGGCCGGCGGCGAAATCCACGCTGGGAATATAGCCAAGCAAAGCGCGGCCGAGGCCGATGTCCGCCTGAGAGTGCAGGATGTCGCCGGTGCGAGGCGGATCGTATTTTGCTTGAATCGTCTTTCCTGAAATTTTCTCGAGTTGCTTCAACACCTGATTCAGCGTAATCCGCGAGCCGGTGCCGACGTTGAAAACCTTCCCCGATGCTCCCGGCGCCTCGCAGGCGCGCAGCGTTGCGTCCACGACATTCACTACGAAAGTGAAGTCGCGCGACTGCTCGCCGTCGCCGTAGACCACGGGCTGAGAGCCTTCAAGCACCGCCAGCATGAATCGAGAAAGGACGCCTGAGTATTGAGACGTGGGGTCCTGACGCGGCCCGAATACGTTGAAGTAGCGAAGACAAGCGTTTTCGAGGCCGTATACCCGCCCGAAGACTTCGGAATAGAGTTCGCCGACGAACTTCGTGATGCCGTAGGGAGAAATCGGGTGGGGAACCATCGTCTCGACTTTTGGCAATGTCGGCGTTTCGCCATATGCGGACGAGGAGGCCGCGAAGACGATTCGCTTCACTTTTGCGTCGCGCGCAGCGACGAGGACGTTCAGGGTGCCGTCAATATTTACGCGATTCGTCTCGATCGGATCGGCCACCGAGCGAGGCACGGAAGTTCGCGCAGCCAGATGGATCACGTAATCGGCGCCGGTACATGCGGATTTCACTGCAGCGAGATCGGTAATCGTGCCTTTGTGGAATTCGATCTTCGACGCCGAGTTTCGAAGGTTTTTTTCCTTGCCGGACGATAGGTCGTCAAGTACGGCAACACTCTGGCCGCGGCGAACGAGCTCGTCTACTAGGTTTGAGCCGATAAATCCGGCGCCGCCGGTCACAAGGTAACGCATGAATCCGCCTTTCCATGATTCACCAGACGCTTCATTCGGTGAGTCGAGAGGGTTCCGGCGATCGGGATAGCCCCAAGAACGAAAAGGCTAGAATCGCCTTCAATAGGATATGCGATTGCGCGGCGCAGCGGAGGAAAGTCTTGGCGCGGGCGAAACGTAAAGTGCACTACGCTAGCCGGCAGGGATTTGAGATTCTAGCGGGCAGAATTCGAAACCCAAGTTCGTAAAAGGCCGGTCCGTCTGCCGACGGACCCTACGATTGCATCCTGCGAGATCGCGGCGATCCGATTTTGATTTTCGCAGGGTTGGCCGGAAGGCCGGCCATCATTTCGCCGTCGAAAACTTGTAAATCGTCTGCGATTGGAAGGTCGAGCCGGGCCGGAGGATTGTCGATGGGAAATTGGGATGATTGATTGAATCGGGATAGTGCTCCGCCTCAAGGCACACGGCGCCGAACTTGGGGTAGGCGACGCCGCGTTTGCCAACGATGGTTCCGTCGAGACCGATCGCGGTGTAGAGCTGGACTCCGGGTTCAGTGGTCGAAACTTCCATGATCCGGCCACTGCTGGGATCGGAGACGCGGGCGGTAAACCGCAATTCACCCTGCTTACCATTTACAACGTAATTGAAATCGTACGCTCCGGGTTTCGGGTCGAGGAATGTGGCGCGCGCGCCAATCGCCATGGGTTTTGTGAAATCGAGCGGCGTGCCTTTTACTGGCTCGATCTTTCCAGTCGGAATCATCGTCGAATCAACCGGCGTGTACGAATCGGCGTTGAGCTCGAGTATGTCCTTCAAGACATCGCCCGCACCCGCCAGGTTAAAATAGCTGTGATTCGTCAGATTGACGATCGTTGGCTTGTCGGTGGTCGCCGTGTAGGCGATCTTGAGAGAGTTGTCCGCCGCGAGCGTATATTCCACGGTCACCGTGAGCTTCCCGGGAAATCCTTCTTCGCCGTCCGGGCTGATGTAAGTCAGGCGCACGCCTGCCGCGGTTGGGTGCTCCACAGGTTCACCTATCCAGACGCGGCGATCGAAGCCAATGTTGCCGCCGTGGAGTGTGTTCGGTCCGTTGTTGATCGCGAGCGTGTACTCCTTCCCGTCCAACGTGAATTTCCCTTTTGCGATCCGGTTGGCGACGCGGCCGATAATTCCACCGAAATGCGGGTGAGGACCGAGATAGCCTTTTAGACTGTCGAAACCGAGAACGACGTCGCCGAACTTGCCGTTTCGATCGGGCACCCACAATTCGACGAGCGAAGCTCCATACGTGATGATCTTCGCGGATGCGCCTGCGGAGTTCTTGAGCGTGTACATTTGAATGTCAGTGCCGTCGTCGAGCTTTCCGAAGACGGTGGTTTCGACGCTTGGTCTCATGATTGGATTTCTACGCTTGACGTAGTTTCCATGCTGTTGCGCGCTTGCGCCAGGCAGAACGAGAAGCACGGCGAGAGCGATGAAAATTGCGCGGTTAAAAGGCTTTGTAGTCATTCGCTCCTGTCAAATGCGGACTTGATCGGGATGTCCTGACTTACTGTCAAGCTGGCCGCTAATATACGCTCAGGAGCGTTGACAGGCAATTCCTCCGCGCCTAAGGCGCATTCGGGCGCGATTCACTGAGACTTGATACCGGGCTTGCCCTGCGCTGAGAGGTGTGTGACAAAAAGTGTCACTCAAGTACCTTCCTGAATGACGGCGTCTGACGTCGTCGGACCACACGGTGCGCCGCAATAAGCAAAACGCACCGCCGAAGATTCCGTCCCGAAACAGCGTCTCGATGAGGTACAGGTTAGCGCAGTTTCAGCCTGAACTTTACCCTCACCTTTACCTGTCCTTTGTTTGTTCCCTCGTCCAGTAGATAGGGTCCAGGGCGGTCCATAGACTAACTGTATTATGAGAAACTGCCGGGACCTTCCCCAACTACTGTTGTCTTCATCAGGCCCAGCCAAAACGAAACACACCGTTTCTCGCGAAGTTGTCACGCTGCTCGCGACGCTTGCTCTAATCGTGTTTTCGATAGGCCTTTCGAGCTGTGCGGGAGTGGTAAGCAACGGGACCAAGAGTTCGTCGGGATCAGGTTCAAGCGGCGGTTCGGGCTCGGACGGCGGCTCAGGAACAGCAGCACTGACTGCGAGCCCCTCCACTGTGAGTTTCGGCAGTGTCTCGGACGGAAGCACAGCGAGCCAAACCGTTACTTTGACGAATACTGGCACAGCGACAGCAGATATTACGTCGGCGGCAGTTTCAGGCGCGGGCTTGTCAATTGTTGGCGCGGCACCTTCACAGATCGCAGCAGGCGCAAGCGCAGCGATTCAGATTCAATTTACACCGCAGACACCCGGCGCGGTCACTGGTGCGCTATCGGTGGCAAGCGACGCTTCCAATCCTTCGATTCAAGTCGCCGTTTCCGGAATGGGCTCCGGTCCTCTTTTCTCGATTTCTCCGGCCTCAGTTACGTTCACCAACGTGGTGGCCGGCCAATCCAGCTCGCAGCCTGTAACGATCTCCAACGGCGGAAACGCGGCTCTCGCGCTAACCGCTGCGAACGTCACCGGTACAGGCTTCGGAACCAACGGACTCTCAGCGACGGCGTCCATAGAGGCAGGCCAGAGCCTGACATTCAACGTCGTGTTTACGCCGCCAGCTGCGGCAACGGACAAGGGCAGCATCACTTTCGCGGACAACGTGCCGGGCTCGCCGCAAGCTCTGATTCTCACGGGCACAGCGATCCCGTCCAGCGCTACCTTGACGACGGTTCCGGCCGTCATCAGTTTTGGTAATGCATCAGTTGGCACAACGATGAAGCAGGCAGTCACGCTGACGAATTCCGGGACTGAGTCGGTGACAGTCAGCACTTTGACGCACACCGGATCGGAATTCGCGGTCACCGGGCTGACCACGCCAATGACGCTCGACGCCGGCCAAAGTACAAATTTCACTGTTTCATTCGCGCCCACTGCGGCAGGAGCCACGTCGGGCAGCGTAGAGATTTCTGGGCAGTCTGGCGGAACGGATCCTTCAGCGACCGTCCCGCTGAGCGGCACGGGTACCGTCGGACAGATTGGAACCAACCCGTCGACGGTGAGCTTCGGGAACGTTAGCGTGGGGACCACCGGCACGGCAACGGTGACCTTGACGAACTCGGGAACATCCAGCGCAACGATCTCTGGAGCCAGCGTTACCGGAACAGTCTTCAACTACACAGGATTGTCCACGCCCTTGACCCTTAATGCGGGACAGAGCACGACATTTACAGCGCAGTTCACGCCAACTTCAACAGCAAGTTCAACGGGCAGCATAACGATAAGCAGCAATGCGTCAAACCCGACTGTATCGCTCAATTTGACTGGAACGGGTGCTCAAGGATTGCTGTCAGCAACTCCGGCGAGCATCCCGTTCGGCAGCGTCGCTACGGGCGGCACTAGTTCGCAAACAATCACTTTGAAGAATACGGGCACTTCGAGCGTGACGGTTTCTGCGGTCACGGCTTCTGGCACCGGCTTCAGCGTCTCCAGCTTGTCGCCGTCTGCAACAATTGCAGCGGGGAGCAGCGCGACGCTTAGCGCAATTTTCAAGCCCACCTCGGCCGGGACTGACACTGGCAGCGTTTCGATATCTAGCAACGCGCCAGGGTCTCCTATCACGATTCCGCTTAGCGGGACGGCAACGGCTTCGACGTTTACGCTCGGAGTGAGCCCAACGAGCCTGAGCTTCGGCAGCGTCGATCTGAACACCAGCGACTCGCTCAGCGTGACGCTGACGAATAGCGGGAACTCGGACATTACAATTTCGAGTGTGACTACTAAGGGAGCCGGGTTCAGCACGAGCGGCGCGGGTTCCGGCGTGACGGTCAGTCCAAATCAAAGCGCGAGTGTGACAGTGTTGTTTGATCCAACGACGGCGGGAGCAGTTAGCGGCAGCTTGAGCATCGTGAGCAATGCGACAAATTCACCGGCGACGGTCGCGTTGACCGGCACGGGCGTTACGCCGCCATCTGGAGGCGGCGGTTCAGGCGGCTCTGGCGCATCGGCTCCCCCGACCTGCGGATTGACGAATGACGTGACGAATCACGTTCCAGATGCGACCTCCTGGGCCAATTTCGTTCCGCCCGCCGTGGGTAGCACCTACACGGATTCGGGGTATTGCGCGGTAACGCGTGTCACGAATTTTAAGGGCAACTCAGCGAATGCAGGCTGCCACTACTACGCGACGGAAAGTCCGCTCGACATTTCCGACGCGTATCTGATGCTCTATGACTGCAATTCCGGCGGTTGGTTTGTTGATGCTGGCCCGACGAATTCTGCGTATTCCATCGGCACGACTGTTCTCAGCGAAAGTACTTTGAGTGGATTATGGTCACATGCGAGCGAGCCGACATGGGACCGTACAACTGCAGGAAAATTCTGGGCCACGATTAACAACTCGATTGAGAGCTGCACTGTAAACAACTCGGCAAAGACCGTCAGCTGCTCGATCAACCATACCTTCTCAGAATATGCCGGCTACCGCATTAACTTCATGGATGAAACGGATATGACGCCGGATGGATGGCTCGTGACCGTTGGGCAGAATACTCAGGGCGGCCATATGGACGTGTTCTTGTGGAATCCGGCGACGCAAACCAAATCGCCGGTGTACACGACGCAATGCTCCGCCGACGTGAACAGCGCGAACAACGGCTGTATCCACAAGCTGATTGCCACGCCAAACGACGGCGTCGTGATTCAATTTGAAGGCAGCAGCAACCCGGAGAATGGAAACGAACTCTGGGAGTCGCCATTTTCGGCGCTGTCGCCTGTTGAACTCAACAGCGGCGGTACGGGCCCGGGCGGTGAAGGTGGAACCGATCACTTGGATACGGGCAAGGACGCGAACGGAACTGAGAGCGCGATTTATGAAGATTACCTGAACAATCCGGGACCTTGGGGAGCCTGCCCGGACGGGTGGAGACCGACGAGCACCTCTTTGCCAGTCGCCGGAGACCCAGAATGTCTCTTCGACAACACACCGAACAATCCTGGATGGCATGTGAGCTGGCGCGGTTACCCGAACACACAGTTCGTCGTCTATTCAGCACAAGCGAACCAGAGCGCGGCGGAAAAATTCAACAATGGCTCTGGCTATGCCGCGCCGAGTTCGAGTAACTGGAATGTTTATACGAACGAAATCGTGATGATCCTGTTTGGAGCCAACAACAACGCCGCGAATATCTACCGTCTGGCGCTGTCACACACACGCGGAAATCCGGGATATTTTTGGAGCGATCCGCGCGCGGCCGAAGGCTACAGCGGAAACTACGTGGTATTCGACAGCAACTCAGCTTGGGGCGCGACAGGCTGCGGATCAGACGGCGGCGGCGACTGCAGCGACGTCTACATCATAAAGGTCCACTAGACGGAAACGGGTGCTGCAATATTGCCCTTAGCTGGCCGAGCGAGAACGCCTGCGCACCCCGCCGCTTATAAAAAGAACCTTGTCGCGATTCCACCCCTCTGCATTCCGCTGTAGAGCCATCGAAACGATTTGAAGTACGGATTTCCTCGTGGGGACGCTCGATGAAAAGCGCTGCGGCACTCGACGCATTCACAATTCTCTTCATCTGAATATTAAAGTTCCATTACGACTGAACCATCGTCATCAGTACTGCTAGAACCGTTCGATTGGCTGATTCTTACAATTGTCCTTGCATTACAATTCCCGCTCGATAAACTCTACCAAGCATCGAGAGTCTTCGGTTAGGGCACCAGCCTCTCGCAATAAACCGCAATGGACTCACGACCCAGCCTAAACATCGTAATCAGCCTTGGTGTGATCTTTTGCCTTGGCATCCTTGCGGGCTGCGGCGCCGGAGGTTCATCCAAGTCGGTGACTCAACCTCCACCGCCGCCCTCGTCGGCTGTGCTCTCAGCGAGTCCAACGAGCGTGAGTTTCGTAAACGTTGTTATTGGACAAAGCGGCAGCCAAGTCGTGACGGTCACGAATACTGGCAACGCGAACGCCACAATATCCGGTGTATCGTCATCCGGCACCGGATTCAGCGTTGACGGCGTGTCTTCCGGAATGGTCCTCGAGCCCAACCAAGCTGCTTCACTCACCGTATCGTTTTCTCCCATGGCAACGGGGAGCACCACCGGAACTGCAACGATCACGAGTGACGCTACAAACTCTCCGACAACGGTTGCCTTGTCGGGATCCGGAATGACACCCGCCTCTCCAGATTTGACGCCGCCGAATTGTGGATTGTCGAACGACACCACGAATCACATTCCAGCCGCGTCCGCGTGGACCGCTTTCACGCCGCCAGCTGTTGGCTCGACCTTCACCGATTCCGTTTACGGTTGCGCTGTGAAACGGCTAACCAACGCCATTTCGTTCGGCCAAGCGGAGCATCACTATTACGCGACGATCGAACCCATGAGCACCGGCGACACGAAAATCCTCGTCTACGATGAGAACGGCTTCTTTCACATCATAGATCTCGACGGAAACGTGCTCGTTACAGAAGCCAAAATGCCCCCTACTAACGGCCTGGATTTGTGGGACCGCAACAACGACAACGTGTTTTGGGCGGCGCAGAAGAATACGCTTCAAAAGTGCACCGTCTCAGGAAGCTCTACGAGCTGTGTAACCAATCACACGTTCTCGGAATACAGCGGTTACTTGGTCAATTTCATGGATTCTACCGACATGACTCCTGATGGCTGGTTGCCGATGGTCGGGCAAAATGCGCAGGGAGGACATATTGATGTGTTCCTGTGGAATCCGGTCACGTTGACGAAATCGCCAGCCTATACGACCACCTGCACCGCCGACGCGGGGACGGCGAATAACGGCTGCCTGCACAAACTCATCAGCACGCCCAACGATGGAATCATCATTGAGTTCACCAACGACGGCTCCGGCGCTGAGCAAGGAAATCGGCTTTGGGAATCTCCGTGGACCACGCCACTGCCTTACGTTCAAAACAAGACGGGGCACCTGGATTCCGGGAGAGACATGAGCGGCAACGAGGTGTATGCCACCGAAGATCCACTCGACAACCCAGGCCCATTCGGCACATGCGTGAACGGATTTCGCCCCACACTGCTAATCGTTGGGGCCACGACGCCGGATGGTTCGAGTTGCATGTTCGACGCGCCGCTTAACCCTGGATGGCACATTAGTTACCGCGATTGGCCTTTATCCGCGTGGATTGCCTTTTCGGCGCAGGGGGATAATAGTGCGGAGCGATTCAACAATGACTCCAGCTATGCCGCGCCCAGCGCGAGCAACTGGAGCACATACGACAACGAAGTCGTCCTCGTGCGGGTCGACGTCAATAATAATTCCAAGTACATTTACCGGCTAACCCTCGCGCATACCAGGAACGTCAACTCAAACAGCTATTGGTCTGATCCGCACGCAGCGCTGAGTTTTGACGGGAAATATGTGATCTTCGATAGCAACGCGGCGTGGGGCGCAGGTGGCTGCGGTTCGTTTACGGACTGCGCCGATGTGTACCTGATCCAGATTCACTAACCGAACGGCGCGCCGCAAACTCAGTCTATATAAACCCACCCGCACGACACGTTTCTCCCAACCTTGCAGCTCTTGGTCGCTTTATGTACTTTTCAAATGGAGCGGGAAGACGAAGCCGGCAATTATTCAGCCGTAGGAGCTTTACCCAGGTGGAGTTTCAATTCGCTGGCAAGGATGCCGGAATTGGGGGCTTTCAGCAAATCCATGTGATCACCCGGAATTACTTTTACTTCGCTCCCACCTGTCGAGAGTATGCACCAGTACAGCCGGGGATCCAAGAAACGAACGACACCGCTATATTTCCACGATTCTTCACCGATTATCACGACGGATTTTCCGGGATAACTCGTCGGGTGATACCGATACACGTTGCGCCAAGCTCGTTCGTCAACCTCGTCCATTAGCTCGAGGGGCAAGGGCGTAACTGCATTCCCAAGCTTAGCCGGCTCAGCACGTTTTGAGATCAGGCCCATTCGCATTCCCGCCCATTGCGCCATGCCTTTCGGACCGCGTTTCGTAAAGTTCCGAACGCGCCAAACTGCGCGCTGAGTGCGGAATAGTAATCCTTCCCACCACGCCCTGGGGTGCTGAGGATCAGCACATTCGATTATGCCGAGAAAAGCGACTTCTTGCTTCGCTGAAGAAAGTATTTGCGCCATTTCGAACGCGACATATCCGCCACCGCACCAGCCGAGGAGGTAGTACGGCCCATTCGGTTGCTTCGCACGCATCTCTTTGACGAATCGAGCCGCTCTGTCGGGAATCGATTCCATCTCTTCATTGGGCGGCGGCATCGGGGCTTCGAGACCGAACACAGGCTGGCTTGGGCCGAGGAGCATCGAGACTTCGCGGAACGGAAGGACTGTGGTGCCATATCCCCCGGGGACAATATAGAGCGGCGGACGTGATCCATTCGGCTGAATGGGTACAACCGGTGACCACGGCTCCGGTTCGGACTGGGTTGCCTTGCTCGATTGATTGATAAGTTCAGCGAGTTGCCGGATTGTGCGGGCATCAAATAATGTTGAAAGGCCGAGATCGACGCCGTATGTTTGCTTAATTCTACTGAAGAGCTGCACGCCGATCAGCGAGTGCCCGCCGAGGTCGAAGAAGTCATCATCCAGGCCGACCGACTCAATCCCCAGCAAATCTTGCCACCATCGGGTGAGAACCGCTTCTACTTCATTGGAAGCTGGGACGAGTGTCTGGATGGAAGAACTGCGGGACGCATCTCTCGTCGAGCCATACTCCTCAGCGCTCGATTTGTTGTCGTCGGATTTCATTTCAAGTTGATCGCTCATAATTGCCTTCGTTCGCTCCGGCTATTGCGGAGCACGTTCCGTGGTGCCTGCGGCTGATATTACGCCGGGGAACGGTCGCTACGTCTAACTATAACCATACCCATAACCATAGCTTTGATAATACGTCGAGCCATAGGCGTGTGTGTCTTCAACGGCATTCAGAACTACGCCAAGGATATTTCTGCCTCGAAGCTCTTGAAATGCTCGTTGCGCGACGGCTCCTGGTGTTGAACCCGCTCTCACGACGAAGAGAATGCCGTCGCAAAAATCGGCGATTACTGTTGCGTCCGCGACAGGGAGGCAAGGAGGGGCGTCGATGATGACCCAATCGAAAGCGTGCGCTACCTTTTTCAGGAGGGTGCTCAGGCGGCCATTTGAAAGCAATTCACTCGGATTTGAAACCTTCGTGCCACCGCCGATGAAGAAAAGGTTTCCGCCGCCGCCATTCTGAATGACGGCCATTTCGTCTGCGTCACCGCGCAGATAGTCGGTGAGGCCCGGAGTTTGCGGAGCACCGAGCGCCTGGTGCAGACGCGGGCAACGCATGTCGCCATCAATGATCAGAGCGTGCCGATCGGGTTGGCGAACAATGGACTGAGCCAGATTCGATGTGACAAACGTTTTGCCCTCGGCGGGGACGGAACTCGTTACAAGCACAACCGAGAGAGGTTGAGCCGAGCGGATTTGATATAGCCGCGAGCGCAACGTGCGGAATTGCTCCGCGCCACGGCCACTTCCCTCTGAATTTA
>JBAPOP010000147.1:0-27435 GCA_049279675.1 Candidatus Acidiferrales bacterium | reverse complement strand
CTTGCGGATCGATCCGCAAGCCACATTCACGCCGGAAAACACCTATTTCAGGAACGATCGCGTGAAACAGGTTGTTGGCGTCAAGTTGCAGCTCAAAGGGGCTATTGGATTTGCGAAACCAGGCATGCCCGCCGACGGAGAGATTCTGGTTCACGGCAATACGTGGCCAAAAGGCAGATAAGAGCAGAGATGGCAACGGCTAATTCTGATCTCCGGGGTCTCGGCGCGTTGGACGCGCGATTGGGAAATTCATCTGGGGTAGCCATCCGCGTCCAGAACCTCTGGAAACGCTATGGCTCGATCGAAGCTGTTCGCGGCGCCAGTCTGGAAGTCGATCACGGAGAAATCTTCGGTTTGATCGGCCCCGATGGCGCGGGCAAGACTTCGACATTTCAGATTTTAGCGGGCGTGATGGAGGCTACCAGTGGTACGGCGGATGTCTTTGGCCGGCCCGCTCGCGAAACGCGATCGCAAACCGGTTATTTGACGCAGGCATTCAGCCTATATCCCGATCTGAGCGTCGCCGAAAACATTCGATACATAGGGGATCTGCGCCGCGTTCCAGTCGAGGAAATACTGGATCGCGGGCATCGCTATTTAAAGATGTTTGATATGGATCGTTTCGCGGATCGGCTTGCGGGCCGGCTGAGCGGCGGAATGAAACAAAAGTTGTCGCTGGTCTGCGCACTGGTGCCCCAGCCGCGCGTGCTTCTGCTCGACGAACCCACGACCGGCGTCGATCCAGTGTCGCGCCGCGAATTCTGGGATGTGCTCGCTCACCTCGCGGCAGATGGTCTGACGATCTTGGTGGCCACTCCTTACCTCGATGAAGCGGAACGCTGCAACCGCGTGGCCTTGATGTATCTGGGCGAATTGCAACAGGTCGGCACACCGGCTGAGCTGCGTTCACGGCTGCACGCAAAGCGGCTGGAACTGCGTACCGCGAAACTGAGCGAAGCAGAAACAATTCTGTGTGCGGTCAGCGGACCAGAAAAAGAAATTATCGACGTGCAGCGATTCGGCGACCGACTCGACCTGCTCGTGCACGATCCGCAAGCGGCGCAACTTATTCTCAAGGAGAGCATGGACGCTGCGGGGCTCGCGATCGACGACGTTCGTATCGACAACCCGACACTCGAAAATACATTTGTCTCCACACTGCGCAGCCTGGGCCACGAGATGCACGACACTCCGTTTCCCGGGCGCCATAGCCATCAGAATCTCCGCGGCCAGATCGCCATCGGCGGGAAGAATCTCTCCATGCAATTCGGCACTTTCACTGCCGTCAAAAATATCAACATCGAAGTTCATTACGGAGAGATCTACGGCCTCCTCGGCGCCAACGGAGCCGGAAAGACGACCGCGATCAGGATGCTGTGCGGACTGCTCGACCCCACGCAGGGGCAAATTCTACTAGCGGGAGCGCACGATAGCGCAAGTGTGCGCTCGCAACGCGTGCGCCAGCAAATCGGCTACATGTCGCAGAAATTCTCTCTCTACGACGACTTGACCATCCGCGAAAATCTGGAATTTTTCGCCGGAGTTTACGGTGTGCCCGAGAACGAGCGCGATGAAAAATGGCGCTGGGTTCTTTCTTTTTCCGGGCTCGAAGGCAAGCAAGATCAGATCACCGGCAGCTTGCCGGGCGGATGGAAGCAGCGCGTCGCCTTTGGCGCCGCGATAATGCATGAGCCGAGTGTGCTGTTCCTGGACGAGCCGACCTCCGGCGTGGACCCGCTGGCGCGCCGTGCATTCTGGACCATGATCAACCGCCTCGCGGATGCGGGCACTGCCATCCTGGTCACCACTCATTACCTGGAAGAAGCCGAACAGTGCAATCGCCTGGGCTTGATGGCTGCCGGCGAATTTGTGGCCGAGGGCAGCCCCAGCGAAATCAAGAGCCGCCAGCCCGGACACTTGCTCGAGTTTGTGGTCGATAAACCGCAGCAAGCGGCGGACCTGTTGAAAGTTGAGGGCGAAAGGTGGCGCGTTTCGCTGTTCGGCGACCGGCTACATATCGTTGCCGATGACGACGCGGAGAAAGCCAAGGCGGCGACGACCGCACAGCTTGAAGCGAACGGCATTCGCGTGCTGGACGCACAAGAAGGCCGCTTCACGCTCGAAGACGCGTTCATCAGCGTGGTGGAAAAAGCGAGACAGCAAGGCAAGTTTTCGACCGAGGACTGAAGGAGCAGAGGTAATGAGACGCATTTTTGCTCAAGCTCGCAAAGAGTTGACGCAGATCGTGCGCGATCGCCGGACGTTGGCGCTCGCGCTCTTGCTTCCACTGTTCCTGCTGATTCTCCTTGGTTCGGCGATCTCTCTGACAGTCAACGACCTCCCGATTGTCGTGCAGGATCTCGATCATTCACCGGCCTCGGACGCCTACATTGACGCCTTCCGCGCATCCGTCACTCTCCACGTTGTGGCATGGCCCGAGGACAAGAAGCCGGAAGATGCGCTCACGGCCAATCAAGCGCGCGGAGTTCTGATCATCCCGCCTAATTTCGGGCGAAATATCGCGCGCGGCGTGAGCACGCCCGTACAAATTTTGGTCGATGGCTCCGACTCCAATACCGGGCTGCTGATTTCAGGAGACGCCCAACAAATTACGCAGGCCTACAACCAGGGTATCGCCGGCGCCACGCAGCCGCAGCCCGTCCAAGCGTCGATCCGGCTGTGGTACAACCCCGGCCGATCGTCCAAGAAATTCTACGGGCCGGGAATTTTTGTGCTGGGCCTTTCGATGTTTCCGCCGCTGCTGGCTTCCCTGGCAATGGCAAAAGAAGGTGAGCAGAAAACTATCCTCCAGGTGTACGTCTCCAGCATTTCGGCTCATGAATTTCTATTGGGAAAGATCTTCGCATTCATGGCGGTAGCGATCGGCGAATGCCTGCTGATGCTGGTGCTGCTCTTCACATATTTCGGCTTAAACCTTGCCGGAGATCCAACGCCGTTCCTGGTGGCAACGATCTTGTACGCGTTCTGTGTGGCGGCATTTGGGATCATGGTGGGGGCGGCGATCCCTAGCCAGGCAGCGGCGATGCAAGCGGTGGCTCTCGGCGGATTCCTGCTCGTCTTTCTACTGTCCGGATTGATTTACCCGATTAGCAACATTCCCGTTGGATTGCGTTGGCTCTCAAATCTGATTTGGGGCCGTTACTACATCGAGATCGTCCGCGACGCGCTCTTACAGGGCGGCGGTTGGCCAGCGACTTGGTACAAAGTCCTCGAGATTGGTGCCACCGGCGCAATTTTTTACGGCTTGGCGTGGCGCACGATGCGGCGCATGCAGGTCAAGTCATAGACCATGCGAAAGCTGCTACAAAGGCTTTTCAACTACCGCGTGCGCGCCTTGATGTTCAAGGAGTTCAGGCAGATTCGGCGCGACCGACGCCTGGCGATCTCGCTGATACTTCCACCCACGCTGCAGTTGCTGCTGTTTGGTTTTGCGCTCAGCGCCACGGTATCTGACATCAGGCTAGGAATCGTTGACGATAGCGCAACTCCCGAGAGCCGCGAACTCATTGCCACCCTGACCGAGAGCAAGAGCTTTCGATACGCTGGTTACTACTTTTCCGTGGATCAAATGGGCAGTGCGCTAAGCCGGAACAATCTCGATGCCGGTTTAGTGATCCCGTACGACTATACCCGCAACCTGGAACGCGGCCGCACCGCGAACGTGCAGTTCCTCTTAAATGCGATGAACGCCAACACCGCGGCGATTGCGCAAGCCTACGCGGAAGGCGTGATCCAAACTTACAATCGCGGGCTGCCCGACGAGGGGATTCACCCGAGCTTCCAGACGGTAGCCGGCGGGGAGGTAAGCCGCCGCGGCGTTGTGCTTTTGCATCCGGCGTATCTTTTCAATCCGGGCTTGGTGGCATCGTGGTTCATCGTGACGGGCGTTTTTGGTTTGTTGCTGATCTTGAATGGTTCGATCGTCGCTTCCGCCGCGATGGTGAAGGAACGGGAGCGTGGAACAATCGAGCAGTTGCTGATGTCGCCGGCGGGAACTTACGAAATTATTATCGCGAAAATGGCGCCGCTGTTCATCCTGTTGTGCGGGATGGCTGTGTTCGCGATCATCGTGATGGTGGTGGCGTTCAACGTTCCGATTCATGGAAGTTTGCTGCTTTTGCTTTTAGGCTCGGCGCTCTGCATCCTCTGCGGGATCAGTATTGGCACAGTGATCGCCACGTTCAGCAAATCGGCGGAACAGGCGCAATTGACTGCCTTTTTCGTGAATCCTCCGTTATCCACGTTGTCCGGCGCCTTCTATCCCATCGAAGGCATGCCGCATTTTCTGCAGCGCCTCACGATTTTCAATCCGATCTACCACTACGTGATCATCTCGCGCGCGACTCTGCTGAAAGGCAGCGGATTCTGGCAGCTTTGGACCCATTTCCTGGCTCTCTTCATCTTCACAGTGGTTTTGGTGGTGTTGAGCGTGTGGCGTTTCCGAAAACAGCTCAGTTAAACCATCGAAAAAGGCATACGAGAATGAGGCAATTGAAAATGAAATCATCCATCGAAGTAGCGCGTTACGTCAGCAAATCCTTCGTCGTATGCACGGCTGCCATCCTGATATTCGCCGGTTGTGCCCGAGCCCAGTTTGGAGGAAGCCCTCCAGCCCAAAGCACTCCGGTTAATCCGCTCCCCCTCTCTGGCAGAACATCTCAAAACGGTTCGGTGGACGCAGCGCAAACCCCGGTTCCCGGAACCACCACGAGCGTGGATACGTTGAACCCCAGCGTGCAAGTGCAGGGTCCGTACAGCGGAAGCGCCAACAGTACGGCGCGAATGCCATTCTCAGGAAAGTTGGGATTCCGCGAAGCAATCAATCGCGGGCTCGCATTCAATTTGGGGGCGATTGGATTGACGCAAAGTACGCGCCAAGTACAAGGAATGAGTCATAGCACTCGCAGCGCTTTGCTGCCGAATCTGAATGGCACCGTGACGGAGTCAGTCCAAACCGAAAATTTGAAGGCGCTTGGCTTGCGCTTTAATTTTTCGGTTCCAGGCTTCACATTTCCCACCATCGTCGGTCCTTATAATTACATCGACGCGCGCGTTCAATTGACGCAGTCCGTCGTGGATCTCACCGCTATCAATAATTACCGTTCCTCGCGAGAACAATTGAAGTCGAGCCAGATGGAAGCGCTCAATGCCAGAGACTTGGTCGTTCTCGCGGTTGGCGGCACTTATTTGCAGGTCCTCGCGGCGCAAGCCCGCGTGGCTTCGGCTCGCGCGCAAGTGGATTCTGCAAATGCCGTGTATCAACAGGCGGCGCAACAGAGCGGTGTGGGTTTAATGGCCCGTGTAGATGTGGATCGCAGCCAGGTACAAGCATTGACGCAGCAGCAGCGCCTGGTCTCGCTTCAAAATGATCTCGCAAAACAGAAGATCAATCTTGCGCGGCTAACCGGCTTGCCGCCGACTGATCAGTATGAACTGTCTGACGACATCCCGTTCGCGAGCGCACCTCTCGTCACAATTGACGAAGCTCTCAAACAGGCGCTTGATCAACGGCCTGACCTGAGGGCGGCACAGGCGCAAGTGCGCGCTGGCGAGATGACTCGCTCTGCAGCCCGCGCCGAAAGACTGCCCTCTTTTTCGATTGACGCGAATTACGGCGCCATAGGAACGACTCCGGACCAGGCGAAGGCTACATATACCGTAGCAGGAACAGTTCGCGTTCCCATCTGGCAAGGCGGGCGCGCGGAAGGAGACATAGAACAGGCGGATGCCGCGTTAGTCCAGCGGAAAGCGGAAGCCGAAGACCTCAAGAGCGAAATTGAAAGCGAGGTGCGCGGCGCTTATCTCGATTTGCAGACGGCCACGAGCCAAGTGGATCTGTCGCAAAGGAATCTTCAGGTCAGCCGGGAAACTTTGGCTCTCACGAGGCAGCGATTCGAAGCCGGCGTCACGGACTCGGTCGAGGTGGTGCAAGCTGAGCAGACCGTGGCGAGCGCCGAACTCGATTACATCAACAGCGTGTTTGCGCACAACATAGCCAAGCTGAGTTTGGCGCGCGCCATCGGGGGCGCTGCAGACAGCCTGCCTCAATTCTTGCCGCTTCGATAGCGGCCAACTAGCGAACCTCGCGTCGGATGCAAGCCTGGCGGTGGCGCTTAGGCTGATGCCAGGAGCCTAAGCATCCTCGTGGTCTGACCACTATACCAATACGCGCCTTTGAGCTTCCCAGTCAATCCCATTAATTTTGCGGATTCTATTCAAGTTAGCTCGGCGCACTTGATTCTGTTCTAGACGAGTGGCACAGTGGTCGGACCTAAGACCATGTTTTTACGCAATGCTGTCCGGTGCGCGCCTCCAAACTGCACAACGTCTCGCTGCCGAAAATTGGTCCGCCAAATTCGCATTCGTACTCGGCGAACCGATACCGCGCGGAGAACGATTGGGAGGTTCGGTGTATAAAACCATTCAAAGCGCTCGCTTATACGAGCAAATCGTTCAACAAATCGAAGATTCCGTTCTTAGCCACGCACTCAAACCTGGCGATCAGTTGCCTGCGGAACGAGAGCTTGCGGCGCAATTCGGAGTAAGCCGCACAGCGGTGCGCGAAGCGATTAAGGCGCTCCGCGAAAAGGGTCTTGTCGAGGCGTACACGGGGCGCGGCACTTTCATTACAAATGAACGATCGCAGGCGATCCGCCACTCGCTCGACAGAATCATAAAGATCAACCCAGCGGAAGGTTTCCTGCAATTGGCGGAAACACGCGCGATTCTGGAACCAGAGATATGCGCGCTGGCAGCGTCCCGCGCAGACGAACAACAACTCGCGACGATGCGCGAGTCCGTCAGAGTAATGGACAATGCTCGCCAGGACCCGGTCGCCTATATCGAAGCCGATCTCGACTTCCATCTCGCGTTGGCTGAAGCCGCAGGAAATCAGATCATCCTGTCGCTCATTGATTCGATCGTCGGTTTACTGCGTGAGCAACGGCTGAGGATTTTTCGCGTGTCCGGCGGTCCGGAGCGTGGACAGTTTCATCACAAACGAATTCTCGAAGCTATTGAAAAGCGCGATCCGGTGCGCGCGAGACACTATATGAAGGCCCACCTCGAACAAGTGCGAGAGGATACGAGTGCATTTTTGAGTGACTCAGAATCCCTGCACACCGAGCCCAATTCATAGTCTGGAGGCTGCCTCGAATGGCCAAGATCGGATTCGTAGGGCTCGGCGTTATGGGCGGCCAAATGGTGAGCCGGTTACTCGAGAAGGGCCACAAAGTCACGGGCCATAACCGTACTAGAAAAAAAGCTCAGTGGCTGCTCGATCGAGGCATGAAGTGGGCTGAATCCCCACGCGCTGTGGCGGCAGATTCCGACCTCACATTCTCGATGGTGACCAATTCACCGGCGCTCGATGCGATTACGGACGGTCCCGATGGAATCATTTCCGGATTGAGCGCGGGAAAAGTTCTTGTGGACATGAGCACGGTCAGTCCGAAATTCAGCCGGGCGGTGGCTGCCAAAGTTCGTGAGAAGGGCGCGGATATGGTTGATGCTCCCGTGTCCGGCAGCGTCATTACGCTTCAAGAAGGAAAGCTCTCGGTGATGGTTGGCGGGCGTCAGGAAACGTTCGAACGCGTGAAACCCATTCTGCTGGATATTGGGCCAAACGTTACTTTCGTCGGCGAAAATGGCCTCGCGCTCTCCATGAAGATTGCGATTAATTTGAGCCTCGCCGTGCAGATGCTCGCGTTTTGCGAAGGAGTGCTGCTCGCGGAAAAAAGCGGGATTCCGCGCGAGACAGCGGTCGACGTTTTGACTCACAGCGCAGTCGCGTCTCCCATGATTCAGTATCGCGGGCCGTTCGTGCTTCAGCAGCCCGAGGAGGCGTGGTTCGACGTGAACATGATGCAGAAGGACATGGTTCTCGCGCTTGAGATGGGCCGCGAATTGAACGTGCCGCTGCCGACCACGGCCGTTTCGAATGAGTATCTGACGGCTGCGCGCGCGATGGGCCTCGATAAGCAGGATTTTGCGGTCGTCTTCAATGTGCTGGCTAGCATGTCGGGAGTGGCCAAGTGAGCATTCCTGATTTGAGCTGCTGATCGGGGAGGTGTGACGTGGCTTTGCCGACTTCCGGAACGATGGCGGTAGATTGGGAACAGCGGGTCGACTTTGACCGCCTGCGCCGCGAACGCCTCGCGCGCGCCAAACATCTCCTCGGCAAATCTGAACTTGGGTCGCTGCTCTGCTTCGATATGAACAACGTGCGCTATCTCACGTCTACGCACATCGGCTCATGGGCTCAGGACAAGAACAGCCGCTTCACACTATTGCCGCAAAATGACGATCCGATTCTTTGGGATTTCGGTTCGGCCGCTAAGCATCATCAGCTTCATTGCCCCTGGCTCGGCGAACGATCGCGGCCGGGAATCGCGCTGCTGCGAGGCGCGATGTCACCCGAGATGGGCCGCGCGGAGGATGTCGCACGCAAGATTCGCATTGAACTCGAAGCGCGCGGCCTGCACAAAGAACCGCTCGGCGTGGACATCATCGAGCCGCCTGTCCTTTTCGCCCTGCAGCGTGAAGGAATCACCGTGGTAGACGGACAGCAATTGATGTCCGACGCGCGCGTAATTAAAACTCGGGATGAAATAGCCCTGCTGAATATGTCCGCGATGATGGTGGATGCGGCGTACGACGAACTCTATCGCGCGATGAAGCCGGGTTTGCGCGAGAACGAAGCGGTGGGGCTCGTCAGTAAAGTCCTCTACGATCTCGGATCTGAATATGTTGAAGCCGTGAATGCAATCTCGGGCGAACGCTGCAACCCCCATCCGCATGTATTTTCCGATCGCATCTTGCGCCCGGGCGACCCTGTCTACTTCGACATCCTGCATTCTTATATGGGCTATCGCACCTGCTATTACAGGTGCTTTACGGTCGGCTACGCGTCGCACGCCATGATTGACGCCTATAAGCGCTGCCGCGAATATCTCGACGCGGCCATTTCGCTCGTCCAGCCGGGACGAACCACGGGAGAGATCGCGTCGGTGTGGCCGAAGGCGCAGGAATTCGGATTTCCGGATGAAGAAGCGTGCTTCGCGCTTCAATACGGCCATGGCATCGGGCTGGCGATCTGGGAGAAACCCGTGATCAGCCGCCTCGTATCGCTCGATCATCCATACGAGATCAAGCCGGGAATGGTATTCGCACTTGAGACTTTCTGGCCATCAACCGACGGTTGGAGCGCGGCGCGGATCGAGGAAGAAATCGTCGTAACCGAAACAGGCCACGAAATCATCACGCGATTCCCTGCCGAGGAACTGCTTGTAGCGGGAGCACATTACGTAACCGTCAATGGTCCGCTGGCGACTGCGCGTGAAACTGAGGCGGCTCCGAGCAAGCGTGTCGTTGAGATGGTTGAGGCCAGCGCAAAAACAGAGCGCGTCGGAGTAACGGACTAAGGAACTTCCTTCGCATCCCCGAAAACCTAGGGCCATAAGTGCCGTCACGGCCGCGCGGGAACGCAACTCTAGGTCGCACAGATTCGGAATATTCTAGCTCCGAATTGCGCGCATCATGCCAGCAGTTCGCAGTAAGGAGCATCGAAAAAACTAATCTTTTGAGCGCGAATTTCCGGTCTGGACGGATTTTTGGATTTTTGGAAATGCGAAAGCGGCTTGCAGCTGGCGATGAATGTAATAGAAGCGCGTTTCACCGGAAGCTCGCTTTCAGTACAATCGCTGCCGCTTGGAAAAAAACGATCATATTTCTTTTCAACCGGAACAGTAGTCGCTTACGGCACATTTCCACGCTCCCGATTGTTGAAAGTGCAGGCGAAACACCGATAAGCGAATCGATTTTCGAGGTGCGAAGATGAAGTTAACGATCGCCTCAATACTCCTGCTGACGATCATTCTACAGGGTGCGTTCTTTCTTGGGGGATGCCGGCCACCGGCTCCACAGACCGGGATCGAAGGTAAGTGGCGAAGCGCCGACGGCAGCTATGTTGTCGAATTCCTGCCGACAGGAAATTGTTCCGCCCGATATAATTTGCACCGGCGGGAACTCGGCGGTAACTGTACATATACGGTCGACAAGGATGAGATCACGTTGCACTACCCAGACGCTGTCGCACAAGGCGGATCACCGAATGCTACGGCGGTTTGGCACTACACTCTGGCGGGCGACGTGCTGACCGTCTCCGTCTTCGGAAATTCAATGACTCTTCAACGTGTTCATTAAATCCAGCTATTCGATCTTCGGTCAATACAATCTCCGTGTAATCTCGCTCGTCCTTGCTTCGCATTCTCGTAAGAATTGCTGCAGCACCTTCAGCAAGTGAACGCTTCATCTTTCGCCGAATTTTGATAATGTTACCGGAGAAACCTTCCCTATCGACATGCTCGGTCTTAGCGACAATCTTGCGCAGTGCATCAGCGCCCTCCGGGGCCACAAGCTCCGGGCTTCGCTCACAATGCTGGGGCTGACGATGGGCGTAGCCACGCTCATAACCGTGATGACCATCGTGCAGGGCGCCAACCTTTATGTTGAGCAGAAAATCGCCAACCTGGGCACGAACGTCTTCCAAATCGCGCGCACGCCATTCGCGGTGACGGACTTCAACATCATTATCAAGTCGCTGAAGTACAGGAAAATTGAAATTGAGGATATGGAGGCCGTTGCCGATCGTTGCACCGCCTGCAATGAAGTTGGCGCTACGGCCGCCGCCAGCGTTCGTGCGCGCTCGGGCGACAAAGAGCTGCAGGACGTAAACTTCTATGGCTATACGGCGAACATGGCGGATATTGATTCGCGAACGGTCGCGGCTGGCCGCTACTTCACTCCATCCGAAGCCGAACACAAGACAAGCGTGTGCTTGATCGGCGATACGCTCGTCCGCGAGCTATTTCTCGGGATGGACCCGATCGGGAGGACCGTTCGTGTCGGCAACGATGAATTCCGGGTGATAGGGGTCATGGAAAAGATTGGCAGCGTCCTCGGCCAGGATCAGGATAACTTCGTCATCGTTTCGCTCCCTGTTTACCTTCGCAGTCAGGGCGTGAATTTCAGCATCACGATCAACGTCAAGACGAGCACACCGAACTTCGAAATCGCGCAGGATCAGGCACATCTGATTTTGCGATCGCGCCGCCATCTCATGGGAAATATGGACGATGATTTTTTTATCGGCACCAAGGAAAGCTACATGGCCTTGTGGCGCAGCATCAGCTCCGCGTTTTTCGGTGTGTTCATCATGGTGAGCGCGATTTCGGTGGTGATTGGCGGGATCGTGATCATGAACGTCATGCTGGTGAGTGTGAGCCTTCGACGGAGAGAGATTGGCGTCCGGCGCGCGGTGGGCGCGACCAAGCGCGACATCCTGCGCCAATTCATAGTGGAAAGCGTCATGCAATGTATTTCCGGCGGGTTTGCCGGAGTCACGCTGGGTTTCCTGGTAGCGCTGGCCTTGCGAACGTATACGCCGTTCCCTGCCTCGGTGAAGATTTGGGTGGCCGTGTTGGGAGTGATCCTCAGTTCCGCGGTCGGACTGTTCTTTGGCATCTATCCGGCATTTCGCGCGTCGCAACTGGACCCGGTCGTCGCGTTGAGGTCCGACTGATGGCATTCATGACGCTCGCTCAAACCCGTGAAAATTTCATTGCCGCAATGCAGACGTTGCGCTCGTCCAAGGTGCGCTCCGCACTGACTGTTCTCGGAATCGTGATCGGAGTGTCCTCGGTGATTTCCATGGCGGCGATCATTCAAGGACTGAACAAATTTGTGCAAGACAAGGTGGAATCGCTCGGCTCGCGCACTTATTTTCTCACGCGATTTCCGCCAGCCGTTGATCCCGCGCACTTGCCGGAGCGCATCCGCACGCGCCGATATTTTGAATACACTTACGCCGACTTCATCGGCCAAGCCGCTCCTGACGTGCAGAACGTGAGCACTGTTGGCACGCGCGGATTTTTCTTTGGGGACAGCAATCTGATTACGAGTGGGGATCGCAGCGTCGAGAAAGTCATCGTGCGCGGCGCCGAGCCGGCGTATGCGGAAGCGATTCCGTTGTTTACAGTCGCGCGAGGCCGTTTCATCAGTACCTTCGACGAGGAGCACGCGCGTCCTGTCGTTGTGCTCGGTGCGGCCATCAGCGAATCGCTATTCCCGAACACAGACGCTGTCGGCAAGACGGTGCGGATTAACAGTAGCGAATACGAGGTCATCGGCGTCTTCGAGCACGACCAGGGCTTGTTCCTCGGCCCGGGAGTGGACATCTTCGCCATCATCCCGCTGAGCAATTTCAAGAAGCACTACCCGGAGGACAAAGAGCTGGTGATCATATTCACAGTCCCTGAACATGTGAACATCGAACTGGCGCAAGGCGAGGTGATTCAGGCGATGCGCCGCCTGCGCCGGCTTCCTCCCGAGAAGGACGATGATTTCGAATTGAGTTCGCCGGATTTTCTTAGCAACTTGTGGAATCAGCTCACCGGCGCGCTGGTGATCCTTACGACCGTCATCAGTTCAATAGGATTGCTAGTGGGCGGCATCGGCGTGATGAACATTATGCTGATCTCCGTGACGGAGCGCACACAGGAAATCGGAGTGCGCAAGGCCATCGGCGCTCGCCGCGCGGATATACGATTGCAATTCCTGCTGGAAGCGGTGGTACTCACGCTCGTCGGGGGCACGATCGGAATCTTGATCGGTTCCGGCGTATCCACATTGGTGCGCACTCTCGTGCCTTCGATTCCCGCCACGCTGTCGTATCTGTGGGTGTCGATTGGTTTCGCGATCTCTGTCGGCGTGGGATTGTTCTTCGGCTACTATCCCGCAAGCGTGGCGGCCAAGCTCGACCCCATCGATTGCCTGCGATACGAGTAAAGTTCCCTAAGCTTCACCGCTGATTCTAAATCTGCGATCACTTTCGAAATACGGAAGGGGCTTTTGCGCTGGCGTTCGCGAGCAAGTTGCCGCGCTGGACAGCGATCTGCCGGTCTTCAACGTCATGACCATGGACGACTGGCGTTCGATTTCCGTCTTACCCCAAGAGTTTGGTGGCAGCCTAATTCCCGCGTTTGCGGGCTTCGCGCTTGTGCTGGCCGCGATGGGCCTCTTCGGTGTAATCGCCTACGACGTCAGTGAACGCGCTCACGAAATCGGCATTCGCATGGCTCTCGGAGCTGGACGGAGAGAAATTCTTCGACTGGTCGTCGGCCAGGGAATGCTGCTCGCACTAATCGGTTTGGCGCTGGGATTGCCGCTTGCCATCGGAATGGGCCGCGCGGTGGCGGGGCTGCTTTACGGCGTCGCGCCAACCGATTTCACAACGTTTGCAGGAGTCGCCGCAATATTTGCCGCCGTTGCGCTCGCGGCGTGCTACATCCCCGCCCGCCGCGCGATAGGCGTCGACCCAATGTCCGCGCTGCGACACGAATAGGACGGCTTTTTGATAGCGTGTTGAGCGTGAACACCGCACTCTTGACAGTAGTTTTTCAGCCGACTCACGACACGGATCGGATGAACGTGAAGCAACCCATTCGTTTCGACGATTCACAGTCTGCAGTCAGACACGCGAACGCGCAGGAGCGCCACTCCAATGAACGTCAGAGGAACTTCTGCAATGCTTCGGTGGTTTCCTTCGGGCGCTCCTCGAGCACCCAGTGGCCGGTGTCCTTCAGCACCACGACGGTGACGTTTGTCGCAACCAGATTGGCTTGTTGCCCGAGCGCTTCTCCCAAGGATTTGTCGCCGCCGATAGTTAGCAATGGCATGGTTAGCTTAGTCTGAGAGAGCTGAGCGAAATCCTTGGCGGCTTGCAAGAATGATACGAAATAGGCCCATCCAGCATGCATGCGTCCCGGCCGTGCGTAAGCTGCCGCGTAGGCTTGGCGAGCCGCTTCCGGAATCGAATGATTCCTGTCGGCCGCGAAGTCATTCCAGAAATAATCGAAGTAAATGCGTTCGCGGCCTTGCACCAGGGCTTCAGGAGTCGGCCCGTTGAAACGGAAATGCCATATGTTGGGATTGTTATAAACGGCCTCCCATCCAGTCACGCCGGGAAGGAACGCATCCATCAGGACGAGTTTCGTCACTTCCGCCGGAAATTGCGCAGCGTAAGCGTACGCCACCATCAGGCCGATGTCGTGCCCCACGACTTCAGCTTTCTGCACTCCTAGCGATTTGGCGAGATCATGAATGCGGATCGCGGCATTCTTCATATCGAGACCGTCGGCTGGAATGTCCGAGTCTCCGATGCCGGGCAGGTCTGGTGCGATGACGGTGAAGCGCTCGGCGAGGAGCGGAATGATCGGCTTCCACATCAGCGACGTCTCTGCATATCCATGTAGCAAAATCAAGGGCGTGCCGTGGCCGGCGGTCAGGTAATGCAGCTTGGCGCCATCGACCTCTGCAGTGCGCGAGGCGATCGTCTCGTCTTTGGCCTGTGCGTAAACTCTTGATAAGGATGCGGTGGATTGAAATAGTGATCCGAAGACAGTTAGGGCCAGCAGAATATTCAAAGCGCGATTCATGAATCGCTCCTAACGTGAGGACGGTAACGGAAATGTCCTCTCCGTGTTCGATCTCGTGGCGCTGGGCATTCTAAACTACCGCGTCAACCAAAGTTGAGCGATACGCAGGCGCCGGTAATCGTCGCTTCGTTCAGCATGGTTGTCCCAATCCCTCAGAATTTGACCCGTTCACAATACGATAGTGGTCATGAGCTTATTCGTGATTAGCCCAGTTGGTTTGCAGCTTTGGCGGCCGCGCCAAGGTCTGCATCACCACGCAATACTGCTCTGTCTTCTCTCGCAATCCGCGCATCTGTTCGGGCGTCGCCTTCGGCGCAGCAATATCAAAATTGAGATGAATGCTCTCAAAGCCTACGGGCACGTCTTTTGAAATGCCCAGGGTACCCCGGAGATCCAAGTCTCCTTCCACAGCGACCTCAATGCGTTCAATGGGTATCTCCATAGCGGCGGCGACCATCTGACAGGTAATTTGCGCGCAGGCCGCCAGAGCCCCGAGTAAAAGGTCGCCAGAACAAGCCCCGGAACCGGCGCCTCCGACGCCCTGGTGGGCCTCCGCCTGATAGATGGCCCGGCCGATGTCGACCGAGCATGACACCGGAACATCAGTCTGTCCGCCTTTTGCACGGATTGTGATTTTCGAGGCGTTTGGGTCGGCGCGGTATTGGTCTTTCAAGGGCTTTTGAAGCGATCGAAGATCCATGGCAACCTCGTCCTTTGTTGTTGGCTTTATATTATTGGTGATTCGTCGCTGATTCGAAAGCACTCTCGGCCGAGGCGTCTTGAAGGTGCTTGGTCTGCATGCTAGCATCTGTGCGCATCACGTCGCTCGTCTTGTTGCTCATCAACCTGCTTACGGGGGATTGCTCATGCCGAAGTTCGTAATCGAACGAGAAGTGCCGGGAGCCGGGAATTTAACCGACGCGCAATTGCGGGAAATCTCGCAAAAGTCGGTTAAAGTCTTGAAAGGCATGGGATCCGAAATCCAGTGGCTCCATAGTTATGTAACCGGCGACAAGGTCTACTGTGTCTACCTCGCACCGGACGAGGCTACCGTTCAAGAGCACGCGAGGCGCGTAGGCCTTCCGTGCAACCGCGTCTCGGCTGTGCGCCGGCTCATCGACCCATCAACCGCGGAGTAAGCGCGGACGGAATCTTCTAGAGCATTCGCATCTCGACCGCGCCGGCGTCACTACGCCTGAGTTAACGCTCTCGGGAGCTAACATGAGGAAGATGCTACATCGAGCATCATCACCTCCTCGATAGCTTTCTCGACGGGCATGGCCCAACCATCCAACCAAGCCGTCGTGCCCACGGTGTTGGTTAATGACTGGCGCACTGGATCCAGAATGGCTTCGAGCTTGGCCTGCTCCGAGTGCGTGAGCGAAGTGCCAATATTTTGGCGAAGGGCGGCAGCTGCGCCGGCCAGCCGCAGCGAACGTTCTGCATGCAATTGAGCTGCAGCCGAGCAAGCGAAGCCCTCCAAAAGGCGAGCGATTCCGCGTTTGTGTTCGAGTTCCTGGAAAATTTTCAGGCTTTCGCGATAGAAAGCGTGCGCAGTGAGGCAATCGCCCTGTTCTCTGGCGATATTTCCGAGATCAGAGAGTGAGCCGGCGATGCCCCAGCGATCATTGAGTTCGTGAAAAATTGCCAGGCTCTTCTCATACAACGTTTGGGCGGCTGCGAAGTCACTCTGCTCGCGGGCGACATCGCCCTGAGAATTTAGCGACCACGCCACGCCCGTGCGATCCCCGAGTTCCCGGAAGATTGAGAGACACTCGGCGTATAAAGAGTACGCGCGGGGATAGTCACCCTGAAGCTTGACGACACTCGCGAGGTTGCTGAGCGAACGAGCGACGGCCTTCTGGTCACCCAATTCTCTCCAAAGCAGCAGGCTTTCTTCGAATCTCGAGTGCGCCAGTTCGAGGTCGCCCTGATCCCGGGCAAGGACAGCGAGCGCGTTTACTGAAACGGCGGCGCCTTGGTTGTCGTGCAGCTCACGCGCAATTGCGAGGCTTTCGCTGACCAACCCATTGCCCGAGGTGTAATCCCCCAGCTCGATTGCGAGCACGCCCGCGGAAAAAAGAGCGCGCGAACGCAGCTTCGTCCGAGCTGCAGCGGCTGGGATCTTCAATAGCTTGCCCAGAGTGTCCCTGCCTTCGGCGAGATACTCCCGTGTCTCCCAGAAGCGAAACAGGGCTGCGCCGAGACGCAGCCCCCACTCCGCATCTCCGGTTGCCGTCAGCCACTCAAGGGCCGCGCGAAAATTGTCATGGTCCAACGTGAAGCGTTCCAGCCATTCGGATCCTTCCGCGGCGCTCTGGCCGGTGCCCACTTCTTCCGCCAATACCAAACAGTAGGCGGCATGGGCGCGCTTCGTTGAAACCTGCTCACCGCTTGCCTCCAGTTTTTCCCGCCCGTATTCGCGAATCGTTTCCAGCATCATGAAGCGTGATTCGCCGTTCGGTTGCTCGATCTGCTGCAGCAGGCTCTTGTCCACCATGGAAGCCATACCGTCGAGCAAATCCAAATCAAGATCGCCTTTGGTGTCGCACACAGCTTCTACGCCCTCAAGGGTGCATCCTCTTACGAACACCGACAATCTTCGGAAAAGCTTCTGCTCTGCGGGAGTTAGCAGATCGTAGCTCCAATCAATTGCAGAGCGAAGGGTTTGCTGGCGCTGCGGCAGATCTCGCGCGCCGCCCGTTAATAGCTGCATGCGGCTCGCGAGGCGTGTGCAAATGGAAGAGAGCGAAAGAACTTTGATTCGAGCAGCTGCAAGCTCGATCGCGAGAGGCAGACCATCCAACTGAGCACAGATTTCGGTGACGGCGGGAGCGTTTTCGCTGTTCAGAACAAAGTCCGGTTTGACAGCTGCGGCGCGTTGTACGAACAGCGCGACCGCAGGGTAATTAGAAAGGACCTTGAGCGAATGCATGGATCGCGAATCCGGTAGCGCAAGGGGCGGAACTGGAAATTCATGTTCGCCGTACACGTGTAGCGCTGCACGGCTGGTTACCAGAATTTTGAGGTGGGGACCCGTCGCGAGGAGTTCTGCCAGGACAGGCGCAGCCGCTATCACGTGCTCGAAGTTGTCGAGCAGGAGCAGCATTGGCGCCCGCAAAGAATCCAGCAAATGCTTCTTGAGTATTTCTAACGGCGATTGACCACCCGCCTCCCGAATCCCCAAGGTTTGAATGATCATGGAAGGGATCAATGCGGGATCGCTTATGGCAGCGAGGGGGACAAAATACGCGCCCCCTGGAAAATTTTCGACGAGGACACTTGCTACTTGAACAGCGAGGCGCGTTTTTCCGATCCCGCCTGGACCTGTAACCGTGACTAGGCGTACGTCCTGACGCAGCAGGAGATCTTTGGCGGCAGCTACCTCCCTTTCGCGTCCCACAAACCCGGTCCGCTGCATAGGAATATTGGTCGGCCGGTACTCTACTTGGTGCCCGATCGGTTTTTCAGAGAATCGGTCGCGTATAGCTACAAGTTCACGTGCCAGGTCTCGGGTGGAGACGTAGCGTTTATCGGGCTGTTTTGCCAGGCACCTCTCGATAGCCCAACACAGCGGAGCGGGAGCATCCGGAGTTTGCGCTCCGATTGGTTCCATTTGTTCCCGAAGGATGGCCACCATTGTCTCCGCTGCTGTGCTTCTTCGAAATGCCCGCTTTCCAGTCACCATCTCGTAGAGAACTAAGCCAAACGAGAACTGGTCTGACCGGAAATCCAGTTCATCGCAACTAGCCTGCTCCGGTGACATGTATTGCACCGTTCCTAGGAACACGCCCGGTCGAGACTGCCACGCGGACATCGTGCGTGTTTCCGAAAGCTCTTCGCAGGGTGGGACGAACTTCGCTAGGCCAAAGTCGAGGATCTTAACCAATCCGTTGCGAGAGACCATCAAGTTCGCGGGCTTTATGTCCCTGTGCGTGATGCCTGCTTCGTGCGCCGTAGCAAGCCCCTCGGCAACCTGCGCCGCAATTTCAAGAGCGTTTCGTATGGGCAGCGCACCAACGGCAAGCATCTCGCGCAACGTCTTACCGTCTATCAGCTCCATCGCGATGTAGTGGGTGGAACCGTCCTGACCGAGTTCGTAGATGGTGACGATGTTAGGGTGATTGAGGGCTGATGCAGAGCGCGCTTCCCGCTCGAAACGGTGAAATGCCTCGCTGTCAGCGGAGAGCGCCGCAGGCAGTATCTTTAGCGCAA
This sequence comes from Candidatus Acidiferrales bacterium, assembly GCA_049279675.1. Classification (GTDB taxonomy): domain Bacteria; phylum Acidobacteriota; class Terriglobia; order Acidiferrales; family UBA7541; genus Palsa-147. The sequence goes on along the minus strand of JBAPOP010000147.1, from coordinate 8,704 downwards.
CATCGCGCTCCAGGCGCGTGTCCCGAGCTCGATACACCTCGCCCATACCGCCCGCGCCAAGTGCGTCGACAATTTTATATGGACCAAGTTTGGTGCCCGGATCGAGCATCGTGGTGGGGAAGATTATAGCTCCAAGAAAACAATCTCACCGTTCGTTCAACTCAGACATGAAGGTATAACAAACTTACTACAGGGGTGACAACGCGGATTTCGGCACTAATCGGAGCACATTTACCCGTCGGTATTGGCCAGAGTGGCCCTGAATACGATTGTCATCTCGATACGGCGCTAAGATCTCTACCTTGAACACCAGCGTCAGATGACTGGGCTCTAATTCGCTAATTCGTGCTCGGGACAAGCGTTTCGGTATTCTGGCGACACTGCGCTGAACCTCGCGACCCCGAAGCCCTGCCGCGAATTCTGTTCGTTCTCGAAACCAAAAAGCGATTGCCCAGATCTCAGGTTCCTGCGGTGAGATTGGAGGCCGCGTTCGCGAAGACGGTGTTAATCGAGCTGCCGAGCGTCTTCATTGTGGTAATCGCAACTAGCGCCACGAGAATCAGCAGCAGTGCGTATTCCGTAAGATCCTGGCCAGCTTCCTCGCGATACAGCCTGAGCAGTAGTCCCTTCATTTCCCTCTCCTCCTTAGCGCCAGTTTGGAAACTCGCAGCGATCACACAAATGCAACGAGGCGTCACCCGCGCGGATTCATGCATACAGCTTTCCTGACCCCTCAGGAAGGAGATCAGATTCTACGCGCGGCTATGTCAACTGCAAAGGGGAAATCCAATCATTTTCGAATGGTACTGGCACTAAAGAGCTTTCGTTTCCTTATCTTGTGCCGGCGCCTGACACTCTCGTTCTTGCCGGCCGGGCCCACTTAGCGTAACCCGTCATTTCAAGTATGAGCGTGCTCGTTCCAGCTCGGCGGCTCGCCGCTGGCGGTGGTGGCGATAAAAGCGCGTTTCACGAGGATCGCACTTTCAGTACATTTTTGGGCAGCTCTAGGGTAAATGAATCAGTCAGTCGCGGCATAAACTTGATTCGAGAAGCTGCGGCAGGCTTGATTTATCATGCTGTATCACGCGGGCAATCCCGCGGGCCAGTCTGCCCACGCTTCCATCGAATGGATGGGCGTGCGACCTGCGCGTATGTGCTCCACGCGAAAACGGAAAAATACTCTGCGGAGGGAAGTTATTATGCGTTATCTCTGCTGTTTTGTTATCGCCTTATCCGTTCTATCGAGCGCCCCGGCGCAGGAGCCATCGCCCGACTATCGCAATCAGAATCTTCCGATTGAGCAGCGCGTGGCGGATTTGCTGAAACAAATGACGCTCGATGAAAAGCTTGAGCAGCTCACCCGCGAACCCCGTTACCACTTGCTTGATACCACTGGCGAATTCAAAGACGATCAGGCTTCTGATTTGTTCCAGGAAGCATTCAGCATCAATTCCCATCTCAGCCCGCACGATATGGCCGTCTTTCGCAACGCCGTGCAGCGATATCAAGTCGAGAAGACCCGGCTCGGCATCCCGGTGATGTTCCAGGGAGAAGCTCTGCACGGCTTCATGGAATACGGAAGCACCAGTTTCCCCCAAGTCATCGGGCTCGCCAGCACCTGGGACACGCGGCTTACGAAGCAAGTATTTACGGCGGCCGGCGACGAGATGGGATCGGCGGGAGGCGATCAAGCTTTCACGCCCGTGATCGATCTGGCGCGAGACCCGCGCTGGGGCCGCACCGAGGAAACTTACGGCGAAGATCCGTACTTGGTATCGCGGATGGGCGTGGCGGCGATCGAGGGACTGCAGGGTCCGAACTTCATGATCGACCGCCATCATGTGATGGCCACAGCAAAACACTTCGTTCATGGGCAGATGGAAGGCGGGAGAAACACGGCTCCATCGAACATCTCAGAACGAATTTTGCGCGAGTCCTTCTTTGAGCCCTTCCAAGCGGCGGTCGAGGAAGCGCATGTGGGAAGCGTGATGGCTTCCTACAATGAAATTGATGGCATTCCATCGCACGTGAATCATTGGCTGCTGGGCACCGTGCTGCGCGGGGAGTGGGGCTTTCAGGGATTCGTGACATCGGACGGAGGTGCGTTGCAAATGCTCGTGGAAACGCACCACGTCGCCGCCGACTTTGCTCAAGCGGCGCGAGAAGCGCTGTCCGCAGGTGTGGACTACGATTTGTCGGACGGCTCTGTGTATCGCACTCTGCTCGATCAGGTGAAGGGGGGAATCGTTCCCGAGAGCGAAGTGGATGCGGCCGTTTCGCGAATCCTCGCAGCGAAATTCCGTCTGGGATTGTTCGAGCACCCTTATGTGGACCCTGATTACGCTGAAAAGATTACGAACAGTCCCGCGCGCAAGGAATTGGCGCTGAAAGCGGCGCAGGAAGCCATCGTTCTGCTTAAGAATGAGAACAATCTGTTGCCTCTGGATTTGACGAAACTCAAAACGATCGCCGTGATCGGGCCCGATGCCGCCGACGTGCATTTGGGCGGATATAGCCGCGATCCCGGGCCGGGCAACAGCGTCAGCATTCTAGAAGGAGTCCGCCATCGCGTGGGACCAAACGCGAAAGTGCTCTATGCGGAGGGTTGCGAGATTACGGCAACGCCAAAGCACGACTGGTCGGAATGGTATGCGCGCGACGTCAAGCTCGCCGATCCGGCGAAACAGACTGACAGTATCCGCGCGGCGGCTGAAATCGCTAAGAAGTCCGATGTGGCGATTGTCGTGGTCGGAGATAACGAAGGAACCACTCGCGAAGCATGGGCAGAAAATCATCAGGGCGACCGCGACTCGCTCGATATGTTGGGGGCGCAGACGGAACTCGTGAAATCGATCGTGGAAACAGGAACGCCCACTGTGGTCTTACTGATCAACGGCCGCCCGCTTTCGATCAATTACGCCGCGGCGCATGTGCCGGCGGTCCTCGAGGGATGGTATCTGGGAGAACAGGGAGGCACGGCGGCTGCGAACGTGCTGTTCGGCGATGTGAACCCCGGAGGGAAGCTTCCGGTCACGTTTCCGAGGTCCATCGGCCAGCTTCCGGATTATTACGATCACAAGCCCTCGCGAAACCGGAGCTACGAGTTCGTGGACAACACGCCTTTGTTTCCGTTCGGCTACGGCCTCAGCTATACGACGTTCAAGTTCGACAATCTGCGCGTGGATCCGAGCACGATTGGCCAAGGTGGAACGGCGACAGTGAGCGTGGACGTGACCAACGCTGGCAATCGGGAAGGAGACGCAGTGGCGGAGATGTATATCCACCAGAGAGTGGCGTCCGTCACGCGGCCGGTAATGGCGCTGCGCGGTTTCCAGCGTGTGAGTCTCAAGCCCGGAGAGAAGACCACGGTAACGTTCACCCTAACGCCGCGAGCGCTATCTATGTTCGACGCCGATATGCACAGAGTCATCGAACGGGGCATATTCGACATCATGGTAGGCCCAAGCTCCGCCGATACGCAGAGTGTTCCGCTCGATGTGATGGAGAAATAGCGGACGCGGCTTCACTCGGCGGTTGGCCGCAGGCCGCCGGCGCGATGAAATAGGATTGAGGCCAGGCCTTTCTGGCCGATTCGTCGCGGCGGCCCGCTCCACTCAATTTGTCTGCTTACATACCGAGCATGTTGATTTGAAGTTTGTCGTACCCGTGCTCGCGCGCCCACAGGTCCAGAGGTATTGTCGCCAGCTCATCCACAACGGGAACTGCCAGCCCCGTCTTCGTCAGATCGATACTCTTCAGATAGGTATGGCATGTGTCGCAGACGTCCACGCGAACGTGCGCGATTTCCGGCGCGGAATAGAAGGCCATCTGCGGTTCTCTCTCTTCACCGCACGCTGGACAGTAAATTCTTCGAAAATTCCACTCGTGGGCGCACAGCATGCAAATCAGCGTTTTCTTCGCGCCATCGCCTTCACTCCGCAACACGCCTACGATCGGATTGCTTCCGCACAACGGGCAAGTTGAAGGTGTTCCATCGAGGATTGTGTTTTCGCGGCGATCGGCAAGATACTCGGCATAAGGCTGAAGATAAATCCAAGCGAGCAATTTATCGCCATTATCGGCCTCGCGCGAATCGCCGGCCCGCGCTTCTTCCGAGTCGTCACCGTCCGCGGCTAATTCCGGATCTGCGTGCCAGAAATCCTCGATCGCCCGTTGCCATCCTCCGGGCCCCTTCTGCGCCAACGCTGCAGCCGCCTGCGCGAGCGGCACTGGCGCAATCCGCTGTATCTCAGATAGAAATCCGGGAAAATTTGGCAGGAGGAGGAAAAGATCCAATTCATCTCGCAGAGGCCGCGCGGATGAAATCTTCGGCGAATCCGCGAGTGCTTTGTCGATTTCCGCGTAAAGGCTTCGTTGAAATGTTGCGACGCGCGCGTAGTAGCGCAATCCTTCTGCGGCGAACGGGAAAGAAGAAGTTAGTTCCGTGGCGCGACTGATGCGGCGATTCCAGTTTGCGCGAATCATTGTTTGAGTGGGGGTTTGGGTCGTGATCTGCCGGTGACTTCGTAATACCAGGTGCGATGAAACGTCCAGGCCCAAGCGCGCGTGACGTATCCATGCATCATGGAGCCAAAACTGCCCTCTTCCAGGACCGCGCTCATGTAGACGTGAATCAGGAACAGGCCGATCGTGATCAGCGCAACGCTCGCGTGGATTAGGACTGCGGCGTACCGCACATATCGCAGACTCCAAGGCAGTGCTTCCGTATACCACAGCGCCACACCGGAGAGCAGCAGCAGGATTACGCTGTAGAAAATCCCCCAAAAGAAAAGCTTCTGTCCGTAGTTGAACCGTCCCACTGGAGGCAACTTTTCGTCTTCGTTTTTGATGTAATAGGGGATCGCCGTCGCCCACGCGCGATCGTTGTTATCCATTTTCATGTCGCTGCGCCACTCTTTGAACGTCCAGAAGAGCGACACCGTAAAAATCAGCCCAAGCCACGGATGCCAGAATCGCGCCGCTGGCCCGCCGCCCACGATCGCGGCCAGCCAATAGAGATAGGGCGACCAGAACGCCAGTCCGGTAGCCAGCAGATATGTGTAAGCGAGCGCGCCTACCCAGTGATTCACGCGCTCGCCAAGAGTGTAGCGCGTGATCAGTTCCTCGTCGTGGGCGGAACGGGACACCGCATCGGTCGTCATGGCCGCCTCCCGTTATCCGGCTTGATCTCCTCTACCTTCTTCGGCCCAAATCGCATGTAATGCAACGCCATCCCAGCCAATCCGGCGACGATCGCCACATTACCCAGCCACTTCAGCGGTCCTTTCCACAGCCGCACCGACCATGGAATCGTCGGATTTTTCGGGAGGCCGCCATAAAGCTCCGGATTCTTCGCATCGTGCAGGACGTAGATCACGTGCGTTCCGCCCACTCCTGCTGGATCGTAAACGCCCGCATCGGCGAATCCGGAAACTTCGCGAAGTTGATCCGCTCGCGTTTGCGCCAGTTCCTTCATTTCAGGCTTCGTACCAAAATGCAGGCAGCCTGTTGGACACGCCTTAATGCAAGCCGGCTCGAGACCCACTGATACGCGATCATTGCATAGCGTGCATTTGAAAACTTTGCGTGCCGCCGGGCTGAACTTCGGAATATTGAACGGGCAGCCCGTCATGCAATATCCGCAACCGATGCAGTTCGCTTCCTGAAAATCCACAATCCCGTTGGCGTATTGCACGATGGCTGCGTCCGCGGGACACGCCACCAGGCAGCCGGGATCTTCGCAGTGCATGCATTGGTCTTTGCGCATCAGCAGCATCATGCTGCCGTCTTCGCGCTCGTGTTCGTTGAACTTGATCAGGTTCCAGTAATTCCATGCCGTCTCGGGCATCGTCTGGTAGGTGTTGTTGAAGGTGGTTTCGCTGAACGTGTAGCCGTTCCATTCCAAGCAGGCGACTTCGCATGCTTTGCAGCCGATGCACGTGGTCGTGTCTACCAGCTTGCAGACTTGGAACTCCCTGTTCAGACCGGCACCCACGACGGTCCCGGCGTGCCCCGAAATCCGGATTATTTCTGTTGAAGCTTGGCTCATCGTGCGTTTCCTACGCCTTCTCGATTTTCACCAGAAAGCCCTTGGATTCGGGCGTGTGGGCATTTGGATCGCTCACTGTAGGCGTGAGCAAATTCGCCGGAGTCCGCGCATTTCTTCCCTCATCTTCGCCGATGCCGCGAAAGCCCTGGTGAATTGGCAAGCCGATCTGGTACACCTTTTTGCCGTCGATCATCATCGGCTTCAGACGGCGAGTGACGAATGCCTTCGCTATATATGTTCCGCGCGCGCTGATCACTTTGATCTTGTCCGTTCCGCGAATTCCCTTTTCATCCGCGAGTTCGACCGGAATCTCCACGAACGGCTCCGGGATCAACTGGACGTTCATGGGATTATTTTTCGTCCAGTAGTGATACTGCTCGGTCAGCCGGTAGGTCGTACAGACGATGCTGTATTCCTCAGGCGACCCAAACTTGTCGAAAGGCGTTTTGAACTTCTTTACAAGCGGATTACTTGATTGGTCTGGATGAAACGGATTCTTGATCGGGCTTTCGATCGGTTCGTAGTGTTCCGGGAACGGCCCGTCCGCGAGCACGCCGATGGGCGCAAAGAGCCGTCCGATGCCCTCCGGATTCATGATGAACGGCCCCATGTGATCTTTCGGATTGGAATCTGGCTTGAAGTCCGGCACGTCGTTGCCGACCCATTTACCGGCTGCTTCGTTCCACCAAATCTGTTTTCGATCGGGATCCCACGGTTTTCCGGCGGTGTTGCAAGAAGCGCGATTATAAAGGACACGGCGATTTGCCGGCCATGACCACGCCCAGTTCGGATACACTCCCATCCCGGACGGGTCTTCCGTGCCTCGACGTTGGATCTGCGCGCCCGCCTCAGTCCACATTCCGGAGTAAATCCAGTTGCCGCACATCGTGGTTCCATCGTCCTTCAGCCATGCGAATCCAGGCAATTGTTGTCCCGCCTTAATGACCTGTTTCGTCACAGGGTCCGTCAAATCCGCGAGCGCTCTGCCGTTCAGTTCCATGGCCACCTGGGTGAGTGGCGGATGAGCCGCATCTGCGTACGCCCAGTTCAAATTCACAATTGGGTCGGGAAATTTTCCTCCATCTTTCTTGTAGAGGTCCCGAACGCGCAGAAAAATCTGGGCGATGATGTCCTGGTCAAGCCGCGCCTCTCCCGGAGGCGGAACTGCAGCATATTTCCAGGTGACCCAGCGCGCGGAGTTGGTCATGCTGCCGTCTTTTTCCGCAAAGCCCGCGCAAGGCAACCGGTAAACCGTGGTGTTGATGTTCTTCTGTTCTTCGGCCGTGATTCCCGGCGCTTTCCAGAACTCGCTGGTCTCGTCCTGATAAATTTCGCCCACCACTAACCAGTCGGCTTTTTTTAGTGCGTTGATGTTTTTATTCGTATCCGGGCCGATCATCACGCCGTTCATTCCGAACGCCATCATGCCCTTGACCTTGCCGTTGTACATGTCGTCCCAGATGTGGGTCCACGAATAGTCGCGATCGAATTTCGGCAGGTAATCGAAGGCAAATCCATTTTCTTTCGTGGCCGAGTCGCCGTAGAACGACTTCAGCAGCGACACGAAGAACTTCGGCGTGTTCTGGTAGTAATTCATCGAATCCCACGGTGCTGGCTTCGACGACGTCGGGGTCACCCTCTTCAGATACGTCGCCAAGTCCGTGTCGTTGGGAACGGGAGCTTTCAAGTATCCGGGCATGGAGTCGTACAGTCCGGCCATGTCTGTTGCGCCCTGAATATTGGAATGGCCGCGCAGCGCGTTCACGCCGCCGCCCGCTCTCCCGACGTTACCCAGCAGGAGTTGAATCATCGCCGCCGTGCGAATGATTTGCGTTCCGAATGTATGCTGCGTCCAGCCCACCGCGTAGATGATCGTCGCCACCTTCTTCGTGTCGCCGTCTTTGCGGACGGAAGTGAACATGTCGACAGCCTTGAGGTATTGCTCTTTCGGGATGCCCGTGATCCGCTCGACGGCTTCCGGCGTGTAGCGCGAATACTGCTGTTTCATCAATTGGAAGACGCACCGCGGGTGCTGGAGCGTCAGATCGTAGGCGGCATTCGGTGGCAACAGGGGCACGGGTGGCGCGGGTTGTACGGACGTTCCCGCATTCACCGCGCCGGCCGCTGCGGATGACCCTGGCGCATCTGGCTTGCCGCTCAGGTCTCCGCCTTCCTGATAATTCCACGTGGATTTATCGTACGTACCGGATGCGGAATTAAATCCAGAGTACAGCCCGTCCTCCGGTAGTTTGAAGCCTTCCTTAACGATGAAAGCGGCGTTCGTGTAGTTGACGAGGTACTCTTTGGCGATCCGATTGTTCTCGATGGCGTAGCGAATCAATCCGCCGAGGAATGCAATGTCGGTGCCGGCGCGAATTTGAAGGAAGAGATCGGCGGTCGCGGATGTGCGGGTGAACCGCGGGTCAACGGATATTATTCTGGCGTTGCGGTTGCGCTTGGCTTCCATCGCCCACTTGAATCCGCAGGGATGGTTCTCGGCGGGATTTCCGCCCATGATCAACATCATGTCGGTGTTCTTGATGTCGATCCAGCCATTGGTCATCGCCCCGCGTCCGAATGTTGGTCCCAAACTTGAGACCGTGGGGCCGTGTCAAACACGGGCTTGGTTTTCTAAATACACCAAGCCCAGACTCC
>JBAPOP010000146.1:0-5116 GCA_049279675.1 Candidatus Acidiferrales bacterium | reverse complement strand
ATCGTGCCGTCATCGAGATACGCAACGCCCTGATTGTATTCCTTGCCTTCGCGGAGAATGAAGACGCGCATCGTCTCGCCGGGGAGAACCACGGGCTTGAGCGCGTTGGCGAGTTGATTGACGTTTAGAATGTCGATGCCCTGGAGCGTCGCGACTTTGTTGAGATTGAAATCGTTCGTGATGATTTTCGCGTCGTAGCGTTTCGCAAGCTCGATCAATTTCATGTCCACGTCCGCGATGTTCTGGAAATCATCTTCGGCGATTTGAACGTCGACGAGCGGGATTTTCTGGATGCGCTGCAATACTTCCAGGCCGCGCCGCCCCCGTTGTCGCTTGAGAGGATCGGCCGAATCCGCGACGAGCTGCAATTCGCGGAGCACGAATTGCGGAATGATGAGTGTGCCATCGAGGAACTGAGACTCGATGACGTCGGCAACGCGGCCGTCAATGATCACGCTTGTATCGAGGACCTTGCAGGTGTGCCGCGCGTTGCGCTCGCTGCCGAAGAGGCCGCCGAGGGCCTGAAGGTTGAGCATGTCGCCTTTGTTCGCGCCGAGAATCAGGCCGATGTAAGCCATCACGAGAAAAGCAGCGAGGCTCACGAACGAGCGCGTGCTCTCCGGCATCGACGTGTGTGCGAGCACGAGCGTCGTCAAGTACGCCCCGAGAATGCCGAGGATCGAACCCGCAGCCGCGCCGATCAACCGGCGAAGGCTGGCGCGGCGCAGACGCAGTTCAAAGAGAATCACGGAGATTGCGAAGATCAGACCGACTAACGACGCCGTCTCGCGCGAGAGGCCGAACGGGCGGAAATGAAATCCCGCGGCGACGCAGATGATCGTGAAGATTAGCCGAATCGCAAGCATGTCCCAGAACGTGCCCACCTGAGCGCCAGCGTTGCGCGTCGCAGAAGATGTCTTCGCAGAAAATACTTCGGATTGCCCCGGGGCCTGATTGCGGGTGAGCGGATTAGAATGGCGAGCCATGCGTACCTCGTATGAATTGATGAATATTTATGATCGGTGTTGCAAATAATTGCCAGAGTCCCACTACGCTGGGCCGACCTGTATGAACGAGAAGTTTCTCCTGGCTGCTCGCAAGAAATTTATAAGTTTTGTTGAGCGGCAGTATAGCACCAGTGTTTCAAAGCGAGTCAACATTGAAAGACGTGTATGGAAGAAGTTCGTAAGTTCGAGAGCGGTGAGCTACGCGAGATAAAAGCGGCGAACGCGCCGCCCGAGCGCGCAAAGCAGATCGGATGTGACGGTATTTATTTCGCGCGCGACGTCGGAGACCTCGATGGAATCGAATTTGTCCTTGCCGTAGATGGTCACGATGTCGCCGATGGCGGCGCCGGGAACTTCGGTGGTATCCACGGTGGCGAGATCCATCGAGATCGTTCCGACAAGAGGCACGCGCCGGCCGCGGAGCAGCACCGAGCCGTTATTCGTGCGCTGCCGGACGACGCCATCCGCGTATCCAGCGGCAATGACGGCGATGCGCGATGGGCGCTTGGCGACGAATCGCGCACCATAGCCGACGGCCTGGCCCGCGGCAATATCGCGGAGCGAAATGATTCGCGCGCGAAGCGAAAGGCATGGGCGGAGATCCATCTGCGCCATCACTTCCGCTTTCTTTTCTGGCGGTGTGAATCCCTGGTGATAGCCGTAGAGGATCGCACCGGGACGCACGATGTCGCCCCAGGTGCTTGGCCGAGCGCAAATCGCGCCGCTATTGGCAAGGTGGACCATGCCGGGTGAAACACCGAATGAGCGAAGCCGATCCAGCGCCGCGCTGAATTTCCTTTCCTGCTCGATGGTTTGATCGCTCGTGAAATCTTCCGCTGACGCGAAGTGCGTGTACGTGCCTTCGAGCACGATGTGCGGGCAGTTTGCGAGCGCTTTCGCGAACGCTTCCACTTGGGATGGCTCGATGCCTAGCCGGTTCATTCCCGTATTGATTTTCAGGTGAAACGGCGCGCGGAAATTTTTCTTACGCTTCGCGATTCGCGCGGCAACGCTATCGAGCGCGCGGAGTTGATCCACCCGCGTTACGGTCGGCGTGAGATCGTGATCTAGCAGGATTTTTTCTTCGCCTGGCCAGAAGCCCGTCAGGACGAGGATGCGCGTGCGGATGCCCGCATCGCGAAGTTCGATCCCTTCACTCGAGCACGTGACGCCCAACCAATCTGTTCCGGCGCGAACCAGCGCTTTCGAAATGGGAACGGCGCCGAGCCCGTAGGCGTTCGCCTTCACGACGGCCAGCACTTTCCTCTCGCGCCCAATCTGCCGCCGGATTACGCGAAGATTGTGGAGAATCGCGGCGATGGATACTTCCGCCCAGATCGGCCTGCCATCGAATTGAATCGTTTTCGCCATCATGTTTCCGAAAACCTAGAATGCCAGACTCCAGCGCACACGCGCGCGGAAAAATCGCGCCGGTGTGCCACGGCGCGCCGTCGAGTAAACATGTTGAGCAGGCACCGCGATCGGATGAAGTGCAGGCACGATGCCAATTGAAGCATTGCGCCGCTGAGAGCGCCTGCATATCGAGTGAGAGCGGATTTAGAAGGATTTGGCGGGAAGTTGACGGAAAGCAAAGGGGTAACTGGCGCTCCGAATTGCCGCGATGCCGTGGCTGGCACGACACGACCGTGCCGGATGGGGACGCTCGAACGCCGAAGACCTAATCCTGCAACGAGTCCGGCGCAGCGACTTCAAATCGCGTCCACCGGCTATTGAACACGAAATGGACAACACCGGTGGGGCCATTGCGCTGCTTGCCGATGATGAGCTTCGTGCGATTCCGGTCTTCGTCAGGGGCGTCTTTATCGTAAAACTTCGGGCGATTGATGAATAGAACGACGTCCGCATCCTGCTCGATGGCGCCCGATTCGCGAAGATCGGCTAGCTGGGGATCGCGATCGTCCCGTTCCGGGGCACGTGTCAACTGGCTCATCACAAGAACCGGCACCTTCAACTCTTTTGCCAATCCCTTGAGCGACCGCGAGATGCTCGAGACTTCCTCGTTCCGGTTGCTGAAGCGCCCGCGCGCCGCGACGAGCTGCAGATAATCCACGATGACGAGAGACAGTCCCTTGTCGCGCATCAGGCGCCGCGACTTCGCGCCAATTTCCATCACCGTCGTCGAAGCCGAATCGTCGATCCAGATCGGGGCATCACCAAGTTCGTTAAGCGTATCCGTGATGCGTCCCCAGTCGTCGCGATTGATGTGGCCGGTGCGGAACTTGTGCGCATCCACGTGCGCGCGCGAGGCGAGCAAGCGAAGGAGCAGCGATTCCTTCGACATTTCGAGGCTGAAGATTGCCACTGGCGCACTTTTCCGCAGCGCGACGTTTTCGGCGATGTTCAGCGCCATCGCCGTCTTGCCCATCGAAGGCCGCGCCGCGAGGATAATGAGCTCGGAGGGCTGGAGGCCGGCGAGTTCATTATCGAGTTCCGGGTAACCAGTGGCGAGGCCCGTGATCCTGTGGCCTTCGGTGAAAATTTTCGAGAGCCGTTCCCAGTTTTCGGAAACGAGTTCTTTGACGCCGATCAGTCCGGATCGCACGCGATCTTCAGCCAACTCGAAGATGGAAGATTCCGCGCGGTCCAGAATCGCGTCGGCATCCTCATCGGCATCGAGCGCCTGCTGTTGAATGGCGAGGGCGCGGTGCGCGAGACTCCGCAGCACGGCCTTCTCCTTCACGATGCGGGCGTAGTGCTCGACGTTTGAAATTCGCGGCACGCCGTCCACGAGCTGCGCGAGATACGCGGCGCCGCCGGCGGCATCGAGTTCGCTGCGGCGATGCAGGTCTTCGGTAAGCGTGACAAGATCGATCGCCTGCTGCGTTTCTCCAAGGGTCATCATCCGCTCGAAAATGCGGCGGTGCTGATCGAGGAAGAAATCGTCGGAGCGAAGCTTCTCGACCGCCGTGTTCAGCATGTGGTTGTCGAGGAGAATCGCGCCGAGAATGCTGCGTTCGGCTTCCAGGTTGTGCGGCAGCGGGCGCTCGAGGTTAGATTCGTTGGCCATTTATTCGCTTTATGTTCGCCTAAGTAGTTTTCGAGCGCAAGCTCTTTTCCGCCGCGCCGAAGGAGCGCTGCAAATTTCATCTGAAATCACGGATTTGAAATTTGTATGCCGAAAAGAGAATGGCATTGTGTCCGTGTGTGCGCCGCGCGTCAATCGCACTGCGCTGTGGATATCACAGGAGCTGTGCAAAAGCGCTTTGCGAGCATGAGCGCAGCGGAGCAGCGCGGAAATAAAAAGCGCGCCGCGAATATTGCACGGCGCGCTTCGCATCTCCCTGCGGAGATGGATTTGAAAAGTTGAAGGCTACGCTTCGCGGCTGACCGTCAGCTTCACGGTCGCGACGATATCGCGGTGAAGCTTCACGGGCACTTGATACTCACCGATGAGCTTGATCGCGTCAGCGAGCTGAATCTTCCGGCGGTCAATCGTGAAGCCCTGGGCTGTGAGCGCTTCCGAGATGTCCGCGGTGGTGACCGAGCCGAAGAGTTGGTCGTTTTCGCCGGCCTTGCGCGCGATCGCGAGAGAAACGCCGTTGAGAACTTCGGCCTGCTTCTCAGCATCGCCTTTTTCCGTGGCTTCGCGCTTGGCAAAGACCACGCGCATGCGCTCCAGCCGCTTCATATTGCCCGGCGTGGCGACCATCGCGAGCTTTCGTGGGAGAAGAAAATTTCGCGCGTAGCCTTCGGCGACTTCCACCACTTCGCCGCGGTTGCCCAACTTGTCTACGTCTTCCTGCAAAATAATCTGCATTGTCCTGTCCTCAAATCGTTTTCAAAAATGGCGCGTTTCTAGAACTCTGCGGCAAACGGCAGCAGAGCGATGTTCTGCGCGCGCTTGATCGCCACGGTGAGCCAGCGCTGGTGCCGCGCGCAGGTGCCCGTCATGCGACGCGGAAGAATCTTTCCGCGCTCCTGAATGAACGGCGCGAGAATGTCCGCCTTCTTGTAATCGATATAGTCCACGCGGTCGACGCAGAAGCGGCACACCTTCTTCTTGCGCACGTAATTGCGCTTGCCGCGCTTGTGCGGTCCCGCGCCGGGGCGTCCTCCCGGACCACCACCGGGCCCGCCGCCTCCAGGGC
>JBAPOP010000145.1:0-12103 GCA_049279675.1 Candidatus Acidiferrales bacterium | reverse complement strand
CCGATGATCAGGTTGTAGTAGCTCACTCCCGTGCCTGCCGTCCAAGTGAACGTCTGACTCGATCCGGCGAGCGTCGAAGGCGAGCTCGGTGAGATCATCGTCGCGGCGCTCTCGCCACTCGGAATTGCGCCGTACGCGGTGTAGCTGTAGTCAGCGTACGACCAGCTTCCGCTGACGAAGTAATACAATCGCGCCCACACCGTGCTTCCGTTCGTGGGAAGCGTAGAAACGGAATAAGACAGCGTTGATCCGCTCAGGCTGCCCGAATCCAGATACGTGTTCCCACCTTGAGTCGATCCCAAATCCAGCCAGTAGTTGGTGGCACCGGCAAATGCGAACCAATAGAACGTCGCGGAGTTGCCCGGAAGTATCGTGCCGTTCACCGGGCTGTAAATTCCAGACGACCCGCTGGACGGAAGCCACGCACTCGAATTCACCATGTTTGCCGCGTTCACGCTGCCGAGTCCCGTCGCCAAGTCGTAGCCGGGTGCTGCTCCGTAAGCCGGTTGGTACGACGATGAGGCAGTCGAGGCGGTGGTGTTGGCCACCGCGCTTGCGCCGCTGCCTCCACCACCACTAAACGTGATGGGCGACTGCGGCCCGTAGCCCGAACCCGCAGCCGTCATCGTAACGGCGTTCACATAGCCCGGCCCCGAGCCGGCGGCGGTTTGCGTGATCGTTACGACTTCGAGTGCCTGGAAGAAAACGTTCGTAGGCGCGAGGCTAGTTGTGAAGTTGCCAGTGTAACCTGCGGTTTTCGCGGTCACTGTCACCGTGCTGGTTGTTTCGGTTGCCGTGGCTACTGGGTTGGCTACCGTTCCAGTCCCGAAGCAAGGCGATGCGTTGCATTGCGCCGAGTTGGCATTGATAGCCGCCTCGAGGTTTTTCGCGTTAGCAGTTTCCTGCGCGCTTGTCGTGCCGCTGGTTACCAACAGCACTTGGTTGGCTGCCGCCAGTGTCGTCACGAACGTATAGGTGACTCCACCTACCGTGAACCCTAATTGGTTGGGGTAGTCCGTGTTAATAGTTGCCCCAGTAGCAACAAATTTGATTGTGTATGCCGCGGTTGTAGATCCGGCGTTAAAAGTGGCCGTGCAGGTCGCTTGAGTACCTCCACCCCACAGGGAGGTATTGGTGGGCGAGAAGTACGGATTCTTATTGCTCGGCCCAGCAACGGCACAGGTAGGGTTGGACGTGTAACCCACGCCGCCGCTAACGATCGTAGTGCCGGCTATAACGTCCGTGCTGGTTACACCATAAGTGCCTGACGGTTTGTAGCAGTGCGACTCGGCCGTCGTGCCGTTATCCTCGCACGCCAAGACGATGTCGCCCTGCGTTATATCATTGAAGACGCAAGTGCTGGCCGGGCCTCCGTGGCCGCTCGAGTTGCAGGAGCTGCCGGCAAACGATCCGCCGACCGTGCCGTATTCGTTTTGCGCGATTTGGTAGTAGACGGGATTGGGGTTGCCCCAAGTCTCGCCGGTCTTTTGATCCACCAGAGCCTGGATAGCGGCCATGGTAGGTGAAGCGACGGAAGTTCCGCCAAAACCTGCCCAAGTGCTGGGCGCGCCGCCGCAGGAAGTCGCTCCACCCGAGGTTTGAGTGGGATCGGACCAGCAAACAGTCTCGAAGTGTCCCCAAACTCCATTCGCGGCAAACATTGCAACGTCGGGAATATCGCGCACGCCATCGGAGGGCTGGCCATAGACAGCCTGACCGCCCGTCAGTGCCGCGCCAGTCTGGTAGGAGGGCTTGGCATACCCTTGGCAATATGTGTCGGAAACCGCCGCACTCGTTGTGCTGGCGCCTCCATTTCCTGTCGCGCAATTACTTGCGCCGCCGGCGCCCGCGCCGGGGCTCAGGTAGCTGGCGCTGGTGTTGTACGGGCTCTTATTGCAGGTGCCGGTGCTGCCGTAAGTTGTGTACGTGGCGTTGGCAACGTCTGAAATCAAAACGCTGGCACAGGCATCGTTCCAGGGAATCTCCGGAATGTAGCTCAAGGCGTTGCCGTAGTTCGTGCCGTTGAGGCTGGCGTTCCAGTAAGTGGTCAGCGGAATTGTCGATCCGCCCTCGGATGTGTTGGCTATCTTCGAGTTGAAGGTGTCCTCAAAATCCGTGCCGCCTACCGAGACGTTGAAGGGCGATTCACCCCAGCCGGTAATGCTCAAGCTGGTTACGGTGTAATCCTCTCCGAAGAGGCTGGAGCACTCGGACGGGCCTTCGTCTCCCGAGGAGACAAAAGCCGAGATGCCTTGAGCAGCCGTCTGCTCAAAGGTGTTGTAGAAATACGAAGTTGCCCCGTTTCCGGTGCCGGCTTCACACAACCCGTAGCTCATGCTGACCACACCGGGATAGGGTCCAGCGCCGTTCACCAAGTTCGACAGGGCGAGCACGCCACCGAAGGTGAAGCCTCCGGACGGGCACGAAATCAGCTCGATGGTGGCGCTGGGCGCGATCGCGCTGGCCACTTCCACGTCGATGGCTGCTTCGCCGTCATCA
This sequence comes from Candidatus Acidiferrales bacterium, assembly GCA_049279675.1. Lineage (GTDB taxonomy): Bacteria > Acidobacteriota > Terriglobia > Acidiferrales > UBA7541 > Palsa-147. The sequence continues at coordinate 9,604 of JBAPOP010000145.1, read as the reverse complement.
CCATTGGTGCCGGGATCGGTGCAGCCGCCGGGATGGGCCTGGATATAGTTCCCCGCCGGGAAGGCGCTGGCCAGGCCGAAGGTCGAGCGGTACGTGTTCCAGTCGGTGGCATAGTTTGTCGAGCCGTAGGTGTCCGTGTCTTCAACCAGCGCAATCGTCTGCCCCTGTCCGGAGATGCCATTGTTCCAGAGGGGATAGAGATCGTAGATGGCCGCGTTGTCATACGGAGTGATGGCGTAGCATTGGCCGGGCTCGGTTGGGGCGTCCGTCGTAACGGTGCAACCGGCGAACGTATAATCCTTGGCCGACCGGTACATGGGCTCCGGCCTGAAATCGTTCAGCGAGAATATCCCACTGATCGCCGGCGCCAGCGCCGCTGGAATCTGCGGGTTGCTCATGTTCGAGACATGCATTTGGCCGTTCACTTCAAGCTGGTGGATTTCAGTGTGGAACGCCTCGCGGATAGATCCCGCCGTTCCCGAGAAGTCGATCATCATTCGGCTGGCGTAGACCTGGTTGATGCGAAAACTGTGCGACTGGAGCCAAGTGGTGATGGTGTCGATATCGCCCTCGGACACTCCGTATTGCTCTCCGAATTGTTGGGCGTTGAGCCATTTGTGGAAATTCGGCGACTTTCTGTCGTTGAGCGTGTCGATATATTTAACAAGCTCTTGTTCCTTCTCAGGAGACCGCTGGAGAACCAGAATCATGTGGTCGGCATACCAGCCGTCGGAGACGCGCCCGCGATCGTTCTTGGCGTTGGCAAGGGGAATCGTGTTGCGCCCAAGCGTCATCAGCTTGGATTCATTGATCGGCTCGGTAATGCGTACGTCCAATGCCGCAGCGGTTCCGCTCAAATGCGCCTTTACGCTCTTAAAGAGCGACACTGATTTCTTGGCACTCGCAGCAATTTTATTCGAAGCCGAGCTTGCCACGCCCGAATTACGGGACCAGGCGACACCGGCGAATAGCACCACAGCCAGCGCAGCCGCAAGCAATAACGCGGTGACAGGCTTCAAAGAACGAAAAGAATCGCGCATCTTCATTTCTCCCCATAAGCGGCTCCTCAGAGCCGCTCGCCATCTCAAATTAGCGTTCGGTTACGTTATTTCACCGCTGGGCATGCGGGCCTATTGGGTCCCCATAAGATCGAATAGAAGCGGAAGATCGAAGCCGCTTGAAAGTTGTGAGTTGATCTCGCAGCGACCGAGGGCTGTCGGAAGCCGAAAGTAACGCGGTGCAAGCTGGGACGTTTGGCTGAAGAAACTGGGTCGGAAGTGGAGAATCGAGCAGTATGTGTGGGACCCTAACCACCGGCACTATGAGTTGCCTTCCCCGCAGACGAACTGCGCTCACTACAAAAAAATTTGCGCGTACTGTAGCAGACGTGTGCACACTGTCAAGTAAAAAGCGAACCTCTTGTGGATATTTACGGAAAATTAATGCGCGACCATGTCTTTGAAACCAGAACGGAGGCGATCGAGAGCGGAATCCGCGAGGCTACGCGACGTTTTCGAACGGCGGATTCCTCGCGCCGCCTTCTTCGTCCGGCGTCTGTGGGGGAACCGGAGCGTAGTAATCAACGAGCAATTTCCTGCCGGCCGCGCTGAACAGGCGGAAGCGCGCCAGCCGTAATTTCTGCATGCGGTATTTCAACGACGTGGCCAGAACGCCAAAGCCGTACTTCACGCTTCGAATGAAATTGATGGAAGAGGCTTCGTCAAAGTAGCGCGTGGGGCAGGAAACTTCGCCCACACGAAAGCCGAAGTAGAGGCACTGAGCCAGAATTTCGTTGTCGAACACAAAATCGTCCGAATTCTCGAGCAGCGGAAGGCTCATCAGCACTTCCTTGGTGAACGCGCGGAATCCGGTGTGATACTCGGACAATTTCGCGCCCATGATCAGGTTTTGAAATGCGGTGAGGAAGCGGTTCGCGACGTACTTGTAAAGCGGCATTCCGCCGGTGAGAGCGCCGCCTCCCAGGATGCGCGAGCCCAGGACCACGTCGTACACGTTGAACGCAATCATGCTGGCCATCGCGGTCACCAGCAGCGGCGTGTATTGATAATCGGGGTGAACCATCACGACGACGTCCGCGCCGGCGGCCAGGGCTTCGCGGTAGCAAGTCTGCTGATTGCGTCCGTAACCGTAGTTCTGGCCGTGGATGAACACGCGCAGCCCCAATTTTTCCGCGATTCTCACAGTCTCATCCGAGCTGTGGTCGTCCACAAGAATCTTGAGGTCCACGATGTCTGGCAATTCCCTGACGGTCGTCTCGACCGTCTTCGCCGCATTGTAGGCGGGCATCACGACCGCGATTCGCTTGCCATTAATCATAACTTTCGCATGCTAATGATTCCGCCACCATCTACGCAAGGAATTTGAAGCTGGAGCAGAGTGGGCAGTGCCTCGTCTCGAACAAGCTGATAGTATTTCGGGCCGATGGCTTCGATTGCTCACCGCTTGATACGTCAGACTTGCCGGCCCGGCCGAGTGTTTTTCTTGCAGCTCGTCGCACTCGCGTATTTCATTGCTCTTCCGTCGCACGCCGCGCGCGCGGCCGCCGTTCGAAGCACGGCGGCGTTCCCCGGCGCCTCTCTCATCGAAAAGCTTCAGGCAGCGATTCAGAATTGCGGCTCCGAGCCATGCGAGGTGATGATTCCCGCGGGAACCTACGAGTTGAACGCGATCCGCACCTGGACGCATCAGGATAAATTCGGCGCCAAGCTCGGAGTCGCGATTCCGTCGAACGTGAAGATTCAGGGAGCCGGCGTGGGGCTCACGACGATTCGCGTCACTCGCGCGGCAGGCGACCCTCCCGCAACTCTATTTGAAAACTCGGACCACCCGAGCCGGAATATCCGGATCAGCGACATGAGCGTGATCTGGAACGATTCCGATTCCAAATATGACTGGAACTCGATCGTCAGATGTTTCGAGTGTACGGATCTCGAGCTGTCCCGCCTTTGGCTGGAAGGCAATCCAAACAAGCTCGTGAATCTGCTCGATAACTCGCACGCCAACATTCACGACAGCACGTTTCTGCTGCGAAGCACCAGTTACGGCCACGGGGACAACGCGCTTTCCTTCAGCCGGTTCGATCCAGCAGCGGCGCCGGACGCGGACGCCGGCGTGGTCCGCAACAACAAATTCATCGAGGCGGGCAATTTCCGGAGTTTCTCGATGCTGATCGTGAGCCAGTCGGGGCTGTACGTCACTTCAAACACATTTGAAAACGCGAGCGCCCCCAACACGAATACTGCGACTGGGATTGAAATGGGGAAGGACAATACGGCCCATCTGCCTTCGAACGTGCGAATCAGCGAAAATATATTTCGCGCGAGCAGCATTGCGCATGGCGGCCTCAACGACTCAGAAATCCGCGCGAACACTTTTTACCACGGCGATATTTACATCGCGCTGCAGGACGGCACCATCGGTTCCCTCGCTGGACTCTCCATCACCGATAATGAACTCCATTTTGGCAGCATCGGAATCAACGGGCTCGAGCACACACTCACCAGCCGGTGCACCATCAGCCACAATCGCGTCTTCGACGGCAGTATCGGAGTGGGGAACGCCTCGTATATTCGCGATGTTGAGGTCAGCTACAACCTCGTGCGCTACTCCCGGAACCAGAATGGCATCGATTGCTACGCCTGCTCGATCGTTCGCGGAAATGTCGTGCGGGAAGTCGGCCAAAATGGGGTCGGGTCGGTAGCGGCCGGCTACCTACTTAGCGGGGTCATTTTTGACGTCAGCGATAATCTGTACGTCGACGAGCAGCGCGAGTACGATTCGGGAACAATTTGCAGCGTCCCGAGCCCCACTTCAAATGCGTGCATGAATTCCGGCAATAGCCGCTGGATTCGGCTGCAGGGCGGAGCCTGGGGCGAGGCGTGGACCAACCGCACGCTCTTCACCGAGCGGGGAAATCTGCTGATCCATACGTTCGTGCAGGACTCGCTCCTGGAACTTGACGACGATGTTCACTACGTCCCATCCGGCACGAAGTATCACCTCTATCGCACGACGTACAACGCGTTTGAGTTAAATGGCGCCTCGATCGTCGAATTCGCCAATAATACGGCCATTTCCGTGAATGGTGCTTTCCGGCATGCGGCCGTTCAGGAAAATGGAACGGTTCGCATCGAGAGTATTTTTGGAAATGTCTTCAGGCCGTTCACGTGCGTGGGAGCTTGCACGAATGATTACGGATCGCGCGCGGGCAATTCGAAATAACGCTGGGCCTTAGGCGTATTTCTGGCCAGGTTCTCTCAAAGTGAGTGTCGGCTCGGCCGTCTCGTCCGCAAATGCTCCCGAAGATTCGCGATTTTGCGCGCTGCGCTCGAGCGCCCCGCTCAAAGAAGGCACAAGCTCCGTCGTGATGCAGTCCACGTCGCTGCGCAACAAGCGTCGCGCATAGCTACGGAATACCGACAGAAATCCGCGCCCCTCCCCCGCCACCAAATCCATACTCAGCACCCAGCCCTTGCCATGCTCGCTAGATTCCTTCCGCCATTCAAATTCCAAAGGAGGCCGTACGGACTGAGTTGCGGACGGGCCGAATCGTTTCGGCGTAAAGGAAAACTCGAAACCGTCGTAGTCATTCTGCTGAAAGGCCGTCTGAAGAATGCGGCAGATATCGTGAAGATTGTGCGCGACTGACAATTCTTCGGAGGCTCGACGAATCGCCAGATTGTTCGAGATGATGGCGCGCTGTCTGAGATACCGGCGCGCGAGTTGCTCGAGTTCCGTCACTTCGTGATATCCGAGATGCTGCAAGCCGAAGAAAATACCGATGCCCACAATCACCAGTGCAACCGAAATTGCCTGGGGATAAAGCATGAGCAAACTCACAAGGGCAAATCCCGCCGAGACAGCGTAAAGCACGACAACCACCTTGCGGTGCGAGAGCCCGCGGCGAAGCAAGACGTGATGGATGTGTTCGCCATCTCCGCTGAACAACGGCTTGCCATTCAGAAATCGCCGGAGAACTGACAACATCGTATCCAGAATCGGCAATCCGAACGAGACGACCGGGATACCGACGGCTACGGCGGTGGATGCTTTATGCGAACTCACGAGCGAAATCGAGGCCAACAGAAAGCCGATAACAAGGCTCCCGCAATCTCCGAGAAAAATTGTCGCGGGATTGAAATTGTAACGAAGGAATCCGACGATGGCGCCAGCCAGCGAGAGCGTGATCACCTGAGAGAACGTGTTGCCGCTCGCCAGCGAAATTACGAATACGACCAAGCTCGAAAAAAGCGCTGAACCGGCGGCCAGACCGTCGAGGCCGTCCAATAAATTGAATGCGTTCGTGATTAGCAGGACCCAAAATATCGTAAAGACCAGACTGATAAAGCTACCCAGCGCGTGCTCACCGAATATCAAATGGAATCGCGAAACTCGGTAACCGTCCAGAAATAGCCAACCGGCCGCAAGCACCTGAATTCCAAACTTCCAATACGGACCTAATGGCCGGAAATCATCCACGAGACCTAACGCAAATATCAGCAGTGTTGGACCGAGGATCCCGAGGTATGCGGAGATTGGGAGGCCGAAACGAAAACCCAAAACACGGGACAGCAACGTGGCGACTGCGACGACGACGATAACCGACGTCAAAATCGCAATGCCGCCGAGCTGCGGCGTGGGATTCTTGTGAATATGCCTTGCGGTCTCTGGCGCTGCAGCCCAACCGCGCCCGTTTGCGACATCACGAACCAAGCGACTCAGAAACGCAGACAGGATCAAAGACGTCGCAAAAACCAGAATGAAATCCATTAGCCCCCGTTCTCTCTCAAATCGCGCGTTCTACAACTTCGCCAATATTTGCATGGCACGAGAAGCGCAATATCGACCGGGCATTCAAAGCCGGGCTTGCATGTCGGGCGATGTTGGCGATTCGTCTTCTCTTAATTGCGCCACAGCGAAGTGGATGAAGTCTCCGTCATACACTTTACGAGCTGCGTTTGCAGGGGGGGACTTTTGCTAAACGGCCGCGAGATCGATGGTTCGATAATATTTTCTCTGAGGCACGTTCGCATCGGATGCAAACGTTCGAGTAACTTATCAACTTTCCTGCGAGATCTGTCAAGAAAAAATTCGTTAACAAAGATCAAATTTTCGGAGCGAAAATTCTTGCGAGCCATTATGGAGCGTCTGCATTCCCGGTTCTGCTTTAATTCAAATCGATCAAATGCCGGCCCGGTCGCGGCCAACTGAATGATTAATCGAGACTAAGTCCGCGTTTCCTTTGACGCGATTCTCCGAACGCGCAGCGATTCGATATCCGGGACGGTTGGACGAAGCTCTTGAACCGGCTTCCTTATTCGTTGGCTTCGCGCGTGATTCAAAACGCTTTGATACACTTCGAGGAGGCCGGCCGCCATTTTCTCCGAAGTGAAATTCTCCTCAACGCGCCTTCGTCCCGCTTCGCCCATGTCTTCTCGTAGGCCGGGATTAGCGAGAAGCCTTTGAATCGCTCCTGCCAACTCGGCGACATTCGAGGGCGAAACGACTAGACCGGTGGTTCCAGATTGGTTGACCCACGGGACGCCGGTCGGAAGATTTGTGGAAATGACCGGCTTGCGGCAGGCCATCGCTTCCAATTGCACCATGCCGAACATCTCGGCATTGGTGACCGACGGAAGCACGAGCGCTTCGCAGGCATGATAGTAAGCAACTAAATCGGCCGCGGAGATGTCGCTTAAAAATTCCACTCTGTCGTTTATTCCGAGCTTGCGAGCGAGTTCGACGAGAGATCCTCTTAGCGTTCCGGTGCCAATAATCCAGGCCCGAGCGTCGGTCTTCTCCAGAGCCCGCAGGAGATATTCGACGCCTTTATACGAAACCAGTCTTCCCACGTAGAGTATTGCCGGCCGGCCTTTACGAAGACGCTCCACTTTTTTTCGGCCTGCTTCATCCAAGTCAAATCGCGAGAGAGTAATTCCGAACGGTACGACATGGCATTTCGCACGATGCTGAGAGACGAAACTCGAAACGTCGATATGCCGCGGCGTTGGAACAATAATGCAGTTCGTCCGGCGATAAAATGCGCGCAAGAGCGGTCCGTAGAGTTTCAATATGCGCTGTTGCCGCACGACGTCACTATGAAAATGAGCCACGATTGGGGTGTCGCGATCGGCGGCAAGCGCGGAAAGTTCCGCGAGCGGATTGGGCATGTGCACGTGGATGAGATCGGCGTCGCTCTTTCTCACCCAGAGCGGGAGCGACGGCGCGATCGGACACGAAAAGACAGTTCCCATCGACGCAACCCGAGTGATCGGAAACTCGCGGACTTCGTGTTCAGTTCGGAACCGTGTGTTTGCCACCAGGACTTGAAGCTGGACACGCGTGTGCAGTTGTTCGCAGATTTCCTGAAGGACGGTTTCGATTCCTCCTACGACGGGGTCGTAGAACTTGCCGAGTTGCAAAACTTTCATGCGGACAATGCTTCCTTCGTCGACGACGCGATCGAGTCTGTCAAAATCTGATCGAACCGGCCTGCGAGATCGATCGGAACGATGTTCCGCCGAATCCACTCCTGCGCATTTCGACCCAACTTCGCGCGAAGCGTTAGATCTTCAGCGAGGGCAATCATGCGAGCGGCTAGCGCGGCGGCGTCGAGCGGAGGGAAAAGCAAACCACTGCGTCCATCTTCAACCACTTCGGCTGGGCCCCATTTGTTCACCGCCACAACGGGTACGCCGCACGCCATCGCTTCGAGCACGGATCGCCCAAGGCCCTCCGGACCGCGGTTCGGCTGAACGAGCACGTCCAATCGGGACAGCACACTGGGGATGTCGTTCCTATAGCCGAGAAATTTCACGCGGTCGCGGATCGGCGAACTGGCGACGCGGCGACGTAGATGTTCTTCGTATTCCGATCCGGCCTGCGTCGCGTAAGGATTCATGCCGACGATTACGAAAAATGCGTTTGGCAATTGCTTCGAAACCTTTTCAGCCGCATCGAGGAAAATGTCGTGGCCCTTCAGCGGAGTGATCGGACCGATGGTGCCGAACCATATTTCACCCGCTCCCTTGGCAAGGTCCGATGGCGCGGGGCTGCCGGGATGAAATGCGTTCAAATCAATAATGTTGTAGACGATGTTGGTTGGGAGCGCGGAAGAGACGTGACGATGCACTTGATCCGCAACGTACTGCGATATGCAGACTGTGAAATCACAGCGACGCGACAGCAGAGAGAGCAGCTTGCGCGAATAGGGACGGTGCTCCAACCCATCGCGCATGTACCAAATCAGCGGCACACCTTTTGGCAGTGACACAAGCGCGCCGAGGATGTGGGCCTTTGACGCGTTTGTGATGAACGCCGAGGGATTAATTTCCCGCAACGTTTTCGAGAGCTTGTGGACGAATGGCCTGATCGAAAATGCCGATCGCAGTAGTTGGGCTGGACTTGGGCGACGGGAAGTTTCGCCGGTCCGCGCTAGCGCCGCGGGCCACGCAAGAATCCGAACTCGAGCGCCGATCCGCTCGGCACGCGACTTTAGAGCGCCATCCGCGGGCACGATCAAATGGAATTCGTACCGATCGCGCAAGCGCGCGACCAATTCCAGAAGGCTAAACTCGGCCCCACCAAGATCAGAAATCGCGCACAACACCGCGATCTTACGCAACGACAATGACACCTCGGCCTCGATCCACAAATTTTGAGAAAATGTTTTGCCTTGCGAGTAGACTGCCGGAATTGCGTCGGCAGATCGCAAGCCGCCTAAAAACTAGAAAACCTGTCTACTCTGTGCGAGCGTCTTCTCTCGTTCCCAAGTCGTCGAGAAAATCCGCAAAACCGCCTGTTGGAATTCCTCTGCGGCCCGTTCCCAATTCATTTCGTCTTGGATCCACTGCCGTCCATTGGCTCCCAAGTGCTGAGCCATCTTACGCTCTTTTAGAAGTTTGACAATTCCCTCAGCGACAGCTTCGGGATCAATTGGATTGACTAGTAGTCCTGTGACTCCGTCTCTGACTGCTTCGGGAACACCACCCGACCGGCCTGCGACGATTGGTTTACCACACGCGGAGGCTTCCAAAAACGAAAGCCCGAAACCCTCAACGAGCAGCCCGCGACGGCTTCGCTCCTCGCGACTGCACATGACGAATACATCGCACGCGTTATAAAACAGCGGAAGCTCTGCGTCTGAAACGTCGCCAGGAAAAATGACGTTGTTGCGGACGCCGCATTCTTCGGCCAATTGTTCGAGGTGGGCTAAATCATCGCCGCCACCAACGACGACATACGCGACATTGGGGAATTCTCGAGCGACGCGCGAAAGCGCTCGAAGCACAACATCGTGGCCTTTGTAACGATTTGCTTTGACGGTCCGCGCGACCGTCAGCAAGACCGGCCTGTCCACCAAACCGAGGCGGCGCTTCAACTCGCTGCAATCCAAGTCCGGTTGAAAGCGGACAGGATCCGCGCCTGGGAAAATTTTGGCTATTCGATCCGGCTCGACACCAGCGGCCTCGATGAACCGCCGCGTGAAATCGCTGTTGGCAATTACTAAATCGGCTGCGCGAAGAGCAGGCACAATAGCGCGCTGCAACCGTTTGTCCATGATCTCCAACGCGTGGGTCCAGAC
>JBAPOP010000144.1:0-25674 GCA_049279675.1 Candidatus Acidiferrales bacterium | reverse complement strand
CGTCAAGACCGGGGCGCAGCAAGCAGCGCCCCTACGGACTCAGTGCCGATTGGGTCGCAATTAATTGATATGAAATTTCAAGCCATCAAAGGCACGCGTGACATTCTGCCGCCGGATTCGGCGCTGTGGAATCGCGTCGAGCAGACGGCGCGGAATGTTTTCGGCACGTATGGTTACAGCGAGATTCGCACGCCGATTTTCGAACACACAGAGTTGTTCGCGCGTTCGATCGGCGCCGATACTGATGTCGTCGCGAAAGAGATGTACACGTTTGACGATCGCGACGGCGATACGGTGACGTTGCGGCCCGAGGCGACGGCGAGCGTGTGCCGTGCGTATATCGAGCATGGGATGCACACGCTGCCGGGGAACGTGAAGCTCTACAACATTGGGCCGATGTTCCGGCGCGAGCGGCCGCAGAAGGGGCGCTACCGGCAGTTTTTTCAGATCGACGCGGAAGTGCTTGGGCAGTCGGATGCGCCTGCGATTGACGCCGAAGTGATCGAAATGTTGCTGGTGTTTTTCGAGCGCGTGGGATTGCGAGGCGCGACGCTCTCCGTGAATTCGATCGGCGACAAAAATTGCCGGCCGCAATATGTCGGATTGCTGCGCGAAGAGTTGCGCAAAGTGAAAGACAAGCTCGGCGCGGATAGCCAGCGGCGAATCGAGACGAATCCGCTGCGCGTCCTTGATTCGAAGCTGCCGGAAGAGCAGGCAATCATCGAAACGCTGCCGCGCGTCGCGGATCATCTTTGCGACGATTGCCGCGCGCATTTCGCGAAGCTGCAAGCGGAGTTGAAGCTGCGCGGAATCTCGTACGAGATCAATTGGCGGCTCGTGCGCGGACTCGACTACTACATGCGAACAACATTTGAAATCGTCGCGCCGGGGCTCGGCTCGCAGAATGCGGTTTGCGGTGGCGGACGGTATGATGGACTTGTCGAGTTGCTCGGCGGCCCGCCGACAAAAGGCATCGGTTTCGCGATCGGCACGGATCGCCTGATTTTATCGCTGCAAGAAGCGGCGAAGGAAACGGCGCCGGGAGCGGCCTCGACTGGCGGACTCGATGTTTTCATCGCGTGGATGGGCGAAAAATCATACGCGCCGTCCGTGCAGCTTGCGCGGAAATTGCGCGACGCGGGTTTCGCCGTCGAATTGCCGCCGGAAGAAATGAAATTCAAGAAATCCATCGGCCTGGCGGACAAGCTTGGCGCGAAATATGCGCTGATCATCGGCGAAGACGAAGTTGCGTCGGGGCAATATTCGCTCAAGCGGCTGGCGGATGGGCAGCAAACGAAGTATTCGTTGGCCGACTTGCTGGAACACTTGCACGGATCGCGAAGGACAACCTGACACGCCCATGCTCGATCAACTCGGGAATCTGAAACGAACACACTACTGCGGCGAATTGCGCGCGAGCGATGCGGAGAAAGATGTCGTGCTGATGGGCTGGGTCCACCGGCGGCGCGATCTTGGGCAGTTGATCTTTATTGATTTGCGCGATCGCGAGGGTATCGCGCAGATCGTGTTCAACAAAGAGCAGCATCCGACGGCGCATGCGAAGGCCGAAGAGCTGCGCAGCGAATATGTGGTGGCCGTGAAGGGCCGCGTGCTGAAGCGCGGGAAACCGAATCCGGAAATCGCAACGGGCGAAGTCGAAATTGCCGCGAGCGAACTCTTGCTGCTCAATAATGCGAAGACGCCGCCGTTCGTTGTCGAAGACGAAGTGAACGCGAGCGAAGAGACGCGGCTGCGTTACCGCTATCTCGATCTGCGCCGGCCAAAGCCGCACAAGAATCTCGCGCTTCGCCATCGCGTGATTCTCGAAATTCGCAAAGCGCTCGATGAAATCGGCTTCTACGAAGTGGAGACGCCGATGTTGACGCGCTCGACGCCCGAGGGCGCGCGCGATTATCTGGTGCCGAGCCGCGTGCATCACGGACAATTTTACGCGCTGCCGCAGTCGCCGCAGATTTTCAAGCAAATCCTGATGATCTCCGGGCTCGACCGCTATTTTCAGATCGTGAAATGCTTCCGCGACGAAGATTTGCGCGCCGACCGGCAGCCGGAATTCACGCAGCTCGATCTCGAAATGTCGGTTCCGCGGCAGCAGGATATTTTCGAGACGATCGAGCACGTGATGACGCGCGCATGCGCTGTGGCCGGCGTGAATGTGAAAGGGCCGTTCCGGCATCTCGATTATCACGAAGCGTTGCGCCGCTACGGCTCGGACAAGCCCGATCTGCGATTCGGAATGGAATTGCAGAACGTGACGCCGTTCTTCGAGGGTGCGCGCGAGACGCTGCGCTTCGAAGGCAACGTGCAAGCCATCGTCGCGCCGGGCGCAGCGGCGTTTTCACGGAAGCAGCTCGACGAACTTTCGGAATACGCAAAATCGGCGGGAGCGAAGGCTGTGTATACGGCGAAAGTGACGGCGGAAGGCGTCACATCGTCGCTCGAGAAAACTCTTGGCGCGGAAAAGTTGAAAGAGCTTGCAGCGGCGGTTGGGGCAAAGCCTGGCGATCTCATCGTCGCGGCGACGGCGAAAGAACAAGTTCCGCACAGCGATACGTCGCTCGGGGTCGCTGGGCAATTGCGGCTTCATCTTGGCGACAAACTGAATCTGATAGATCGCACGCGCTGGGAATTTCTGTGGATCACCGGCTTCGCGCTTTTCGAATGGAGCGAATCGGACAATCGTTGGGTGAGCGCGCAGCATCCGTTCACCGGAATTGTGGAAGAAGATCTCGACAAGCTCGAGACCGCGCCGTGGGAATGCCGGTCGAAGGGCTACGATCTCGTGCTGAATGGCGTCGAGCTTGGCTCCGGCAGCATTCGAATTCACCGGCAGGATATTCAAGAGCGCATGTTCAAGGCGCTGGGGTTGACGCCGGAGCAGCAGCGGCAGCGCTTCGGATTTTTTCTCGATGCGCTGACGTATGGAACGCCGCCGCATGGCGGAATTGCGCTGGGAATCGATCGCGTGGTGATGCTGCTCGCGGGAGAGAAATCGATCCGCGAAGTTGTGGCGTTTCCGAAGACGACTGCGGCGCAGGATTTGATGGCCGATTCGCCGAGCAAAGTTGATCCGGCGCAATTGGATGATTTAGGAATTCGCCTGAAGTGAAGTTGTAAAAGAGTTTCCTGATGGACTGAGTAGTCTGGGTGACCAGTAGGAGCTAAGAATGCATGGGCTACCGGCTGGAGTTCCGACGGCAGTTGGCGTCGCGGCAGCGATCCTGGCGGTGCTGTGGTTCATGCGGCGGCTAAGTCTGCGCGGGCAGTTTGTCGCGCTTGTGTTCGTGAGCGTGTCCATCGGCGTCCTGCTCATGACGATCGTTCAAGTGCCGCGCTTTCCGGGCTGGCTGGCGGCGTCACTCGTCATCGTGGTATTCATCTCTATGCCGTTTGCCGTACGGCGCTTCATGCGCAGCCTCTCTCAGGAAGACGAAGAGGAAATGAGAAAAGTGTCGCATGGGCCGACGCGATAAATGGAATTGATCTTGTTGGCAGGCACGCAGACATGGTGAACTCGACGAAATGAGCCGGATCCGCATCCTTCCTGAAAACGTCGCGAATAAAATCGCGGCTGGCGAAGTTGTCGAGCGGCCGGCATCCGTGGTGAAAGAGCTGCTCGAAAATGCGCTTGACGCGGACGCGCGCTCGATCAAAGTTGAAGTCGAATCCGGCGGCAAGCGGCTGATTCGCGTCACCGACGACGGCTGCGGAATGAATCACGACGACGCGCTGCTCGCCTTCGAGCGCCACGCCACATCGAAACTCCGCACGGCGGACGATTTGCTTTCGATTGCCACGCTCGGATTTCGCGGCGAGGCGCTTCCGTCGATTGCTGCGGTTTCGCGGCTTGTGCTCGAAACGCGCGCGGCGCAGGACGAACAGGGAACGCGCGTCGAATTTGCGGGCGGAAAGCTGATTAACGTCAAGCCTGCGGGGCTGCCCACGGGGACTTCCATCGCCGTCGGCGACATTTTTTATTCCGTGCCGGCGCGACGGAAATTTCTGAAGTCGGACACGACCGAGCTGGGGCACATCGCTTCGCTGGTCACGCATTACGCGCTGGCGCATCCCGAAACGCATTTCGTTCTCAAGACGCCGACGCAAGAAATTCTGAACGCGACGCCGGTGGAAAAATTGGCGGAGCGCGTGTATCAGGTATTCGGGCGGCAATCTCTCGACGAATTGGTGGAAATTCCGGCGGCGGAGGGCCCGATGCGCGCGGCCATCACCGAGCAGGCGATGGAGCCGGGCGAGGAATCGGCGCGGATTCGCGTCACGGGCTTCGTGTCGCGGCCGGAAGTTCATCGAACGAATCGCAATGGCATCTATGTGTTCGTCAACCGGCGGCTGGTGCGCGACCGGCTGATCTTGCATGCGATCGGCGACGCGTATCGCAATATTATTCCGCCGGGCGTTTTTCCCGTCGTGCTGCTTTTTATCGAGCTGCCGTATCCGGAAGTAGACGTCAACGTTCATCCGTCGAAAATTGAAGTGCGCTTCCGCCACGCGCAATTCGTGCACGATTTCACGCGCGATGCTGCAAAGCATGCACTTTCGAATGCGCGCTCGATTCCTGCATTCACAGCGGCGCGCGCTGCTGCCGCGGCGACGGGTGGAAATGGCGCGGAGCAAAATTATTCAGTGGCGCCGGGCGAAGGCGCGGGAGACAGCGCCGGACCGGCGCCGATGGGGCCGCCTCGCGCGATCATTCCACCGATGCGGGATCTCGGCGGGCTTGCCGCAACGCCGGGCGCGTATTCGGACGGATTCGAATTGAGCGGCGAACCGCAACAGCCCATCGCTCAGCGGCTGCAATTTGGATCGGAGAACGCGATCGAGTTTCCTATGGCAGCGGCCTACGCCGCGTCGAGTGCTTCCGGGGCAGCTGCCGCTGTGGCGCCGGCGCTCGAGCGCGCGGAATCGCCGGGCGCGCTTCCGCGGCCGGAAGACATCGCGGATTTGAAGCCGCTTGGCCAGGTGAACAATAGTTTTATCGTCGCGGTGAATTCCGAAGGACTTTGGATCATCGACCAGCACGTCGCACACGAGCGAATTCTCTTCGAGCAGCATCTCCAGGCGCGGCGCGAAGGGGAACTTGGCGGGCAGCGGATGCTCGTGCCGATGATGGTCGAACTGACGCCGCGGCAGCTTGTAATCTTCGAGCAAATCGGCGAAGAGCTTCGCGCGAACGGATTCGAGGCCGAGTTGATGGGCCCGCGGACCGTGGCGATTCACGCGGCGCCCGCGGGAATTGCGGCTTCCGACGCGGAGAAATTGCTCGCGGAAATTCTGGACGGCATCGCGCACGAGAACCAGGCGATTTCGATCGATTCGCTGCAATCGAAAATCGCGGCCTCGACGTCGTGCCACGCCGCGATCAAAGTCAACACGCCGCTCGATCAAGTCAAAATGGAATGGCTGCTCGCGGAGCTTTCGCGCACGAATTATCCGATGAGCTGCCCGCACGGGCGGCCCGTGGTGCTGCGCTATTCGATGCGCGAAATCGAACGCGCTTTCAAGCGTATCTGATTTTTCCCGGCTTCATGCGAAGACGCGACATTCCATGAAAAAACTCATCATCGCGATTGACGGCCCGGTGGGTTCGGGAAAGAGCACGGTCGCGCGGCGCGTGGCGGAAATGCTCGGCTACGTTTACGTGGATACGGGCGCGATGTACCGGGCGCTCGCGTTGAAGGCGCGGCCGAAAGGCATGGCGCTCGACTCCGATGACGATCTCGCGCGCATGGCGGCTGATACGCACATCGATCTCCGCAATGAAAACGGCACGCAGCGAATCTATCTTGACGGCACTGACGTGACCGCGGCGATTCGCAGCCCGGAAGTTTCGCAGGCGGCGTCGAAAATCGCAGTGATTCCCGGTGTGCGGCGCGTGCTGGTGGCGGAACAGCGGCGCGTGGGGCAGCTTGGCGGCGTGGTGATGGAAGGGCGCGACATCGGCACGATCGTCTTCCCGGATGCGGACTTGAAAATTTATCTCACGGCATCGGCGGAAGTGCGTGCCGAGCGGCGCTGGCGCGAGCACCAGCAAAAGGGCGACGCGATCGATCTCGCCCGCACGATGGAAGAAGTGCGCGACCGCGACCGGCGCGATGTCGAGCGCGAGAATTCGCCGCTCAAGCGCGCCGAAGATGCCGTGCTCGTGGACAGTACCGCGATGGAAGCCGAAGAAGTGGCGCGCCTCATCGTGCTTCTCTCTCAGGAAAAACAAGACAAGAATTAACCGCCAGCTAGACGAGTCGTGAAAAACCGGCCGGCCTGCCGGCCAGCCCTACGGAGACCGTGTCGCAATCGTAGCGCCGGCATTTTCCATATTTGCGATGCCCGGGCGTTCGATTTCTTTCGGGAACTGAAATCCGCGAGCGGAGTCTAACGGATTATTGTGGGTGTGTGCGCAGAGGGCGCTGCACAATCACAATCTCGAGGGAGCGGCCATGGCGAATTTTTCCTTTTCGCGGCACATCGAAACGATTCTTGCGGATGCGCGGTACGGAATTCGCGGGCTTTTGCGGCAGCCGGGATTTGCGCTGACGGCGCTGCTCGCGATCGCGCTTGGCGTCGGGTCCGCCGTCGCTGTTTTCAGCGTGGTTGATCGCGCGCTTTTTCGTCCGCTGCCGTATCCGGCGGGCGACAGGATGGTTACGGTCGGCTATCTCGCGCCGATCGAGCAGCGCGAATTTCTTCTCGGCTCGGATTACGTGATCTGGCGCGAGCAGCAGACGCCATTCGCTTCCATGACGTCGTTCGACGCTTCGGGCGTAACGGATTGCGACCTCACCGCTGAAAAACCCGCGCGGCTTGGATGCATGTACGTCGAGTCGAATTTCCTGCCGACGTTCGGCGTGCAGCCGCTGCTCGGCCGGAATATCTCGCGTGAAGAAGACCAGCCGAATGGACCGGAAGCGGCGTTGATTTCCTACGGGCTGTGGAAGAGTAAATTCGGCGGCGATCCGAGCGTCATCGGCCGAACGATCTCGCTCGACAAGCAACCGACGACGATTGTGGGAGTGCTGCGGCCGGATTTCGAATTGCCGACGCTTGCGCCGGTGGACGTGCTGCTGCCCGAGCAACTCAATCTCGCGGCACAGCACAGGCCGAACACGGGAGCGGTCCTGCGCGTGTATGCGCGATTGAAGCCCGGAGTGAGCGCGGCGCAAGCGACTGCTGCGTTCGAGCCACTGTTCGAGGAGTCGCTGCGATTCGTGCCGCCGCAATTCCGCAACGACGTGAAGTTGAGCGTGCGTTCGGTGCGCGATTTGCAGACGCACGACGTGCGATTGGCATTTTGGATTTTGCTGGGCGCCGTGGGAGCGCTCTTGCTACTCGCGTCCGCAAACGTGGCGAACCTGCTTCTCGCACGCGCGACGGTGCGCCGGCGCGAATTCGCGATTCGTGCGGCGCTCGGAGCGAGCCGCGGCCGGCTCGTCCGGCAAACATTGACGGAAAGCCTGCTACTGGGCGTCGCGGGCGGGATATTTGGCGTCGCGCTCGCAGCATGGCTGCTGCGAATCTTCATCGCGATCGCGCCGCAAGGGATTCCGCGGCTTAGCGAGTCGGGATTGAATCTGCGAGTTCTAGTATTCGCGTTTGCCGCGTCGGTGATTTCGGCTTTGCTGTTTGGGCTTGTGCCGGCGTTGAGGAGCCCGAGCGGAGAAACGCTAACCGGCGGACATTCCGTGGATGCTCGTTCGGGATTGCTTCGCCAATCGCTGGCGGCGGCGCAGAATTCCGTTTCGCTCGTGCTTCTGACGGCGGCGAGCCTTCTGCTTCAAAGCTTTCGCAACGTGGAAGCCGTGTCGCTTGGGATGCAAAGCGAGCACGTGCTGACAGCGAGCATGAGCCTCGGCGAAGCGAGTTACCCGCAGCCAGAGCAGCGCCAGGCATTCTTCGAACAGCTTGAAGCGCGGCTCAGTGCGATGCCGGGAGCCGAAGCATTTGCTTTGAGCGACGAGATTCCGCCGAGCGGCAGGATGCATGCGAAGCCGTACAACGCGCTTGAAGTTTCCGGCGAGCCGCGACAGAGCGATGAAGCGGGCGGCATGGTCGGCTGGCGAATCGTGACGCCCGGATATTTCAGCGCTCTCAGGATTCCGATAGTTCGCGGGCGAGGATTCAACGATACGGATCGCGCGCCGAACGCGAGCCTGATCGTGCTGAGCCAGACGCTCGCGCAGCGGCTCTTTGGAAATCGCGAAGCGCTCGGCGCGCGAATCCTCCTGGAGCCGGATGGCCCGTGGTACACCGTGATCGGCGTCGCGGGAAACGTGAAAAACGCGGGCCTGCTGGCCCAGGATGATCCGGAATATTACGTCGTGCGGAAACACGACATCGGAGCCGCGGCGAGCGGCAATCAGTCTCCCGAATTCGACAGGCGAGCGAGCGTGATCGTCCGCAGCAGTCTCGCGCCCGCGACGATCGCAAACTGGATTCGCGAACAGGTCTCCGCGCTCGATCCCACACTTCCAATCGAAATTGAAACGATGAACGCCCGGGTAGAAAAACTGGCGGCGCGCCCGCGATTCAACGCCTCCTTGCTGACGATTTTCGCCGTGATCGGCCTGCTTCTGGCCGCGATCGGACTCTACGGCGTTGTCTCGTTCCTGGTTGCGCAGCGCACGCAGGAAATCGGAATTCGGATGGCGCTGGGCGCGACGCCGCGAGATATCACGCTGCTAGTGCTCGCGCGCGCATCGCGTTGGACGGCTGCGGGAATTTTGCTAGGGCTAATCGGATCGCTCTCGGCGGGACGAGTGATGGCGGCTGTGCTCTACCAAGTTTCGGGCGGAGACGCGGGCACGCTCGCGGAATCCATGGCGATTCTGGCGGCGATCGCGCTGCTTGCGGCTTGGATTCCGTCGCGAAGGGCGGCGCGGATCGATCCCGTGGAAGCGCTGCGCCGGGAATAATCGCCGTGGACCGAAGGACGAGCTCGGAGGTTTAGGAAGGGCCGCCGGACATCGAACCCAAGAATTCCGCGTTGCTCTTCGTCTTCACCAGCCGGCCAAGAAGAAGCTCCATCGCTTCGACGGTCGAGAGCGGGCTCAATACTTTTCGCAGCACCCACACGCGGTTCAATTCATCGGGCGGCAATAGCAATTCGTCTTTTCGCGTGCCCGAGCGATTGATGTCAATCGTCGGGAACACGCGCTTATCCACGAGCCGGCGGTCCAGATTGATTTCCATGTTGCCGGTGCCCTTGAACTCTTCGAAAATTACGTCGTCCATGCGGCTTCCGGTGTCAATCAACGCGGTGGCGATGATGGTGAGCGAGCCGCCGTCTTCGATATTTCTCGCCGCCGCGAAGAAGCGGCGCGGCCGCTGCAAAGCGTTGGCGTCAATACCGCCGGAGAGCACTTTGCCCGAAGGCGGCGTGACGGCGTTATAAGCGCGGCCAAGGCGCGTGAGCGAATCGAGCAGAATCACGACGTCGCGCTTGTGCTCGACGAGCCGCTTCGCCTTTTCGAGCACCATTTCGGCCACTTGAATGTGGCGCTGCGGCGGTTCATCAAACGTCGAGCTGATGACCTCGCCCTTCACCGTGCGCTGCATGTCCGTGACTTCTTCGGGGCGCTCATCAATCAGCAGGACGATCAACGCAATCTCGGGATGATTTGTGGTGACGGAATTGGCGATGGACTGCAACATCATCGTCTTGCCGGTGCGCGGCGGCGCGACGATCAATCCGCGCTGCCCCTTGCCGATGGGGCAAAGCATGTCGAGAACGCGGCCTGTGAGATTTTCTTTCGTCGTTTCGAGCTTGATCCGCTCCTGCGGATAGAGGGGAGTGAGGTTGTCGAAGAAGATCTTGTTCCGCGCGACTTCCGGATCCTCGAAATTCACCGCTTCCACTTTGATCAGTGCGAAATAGCGCTCGCCGTCTTTCGGAGGACGAACCTGGCCGGAGACCGTATCTCCGGTGCGCAGGTCGAATTTGCGGATTTGCGAGGGCGAGACGTAGATATCGTCCGGGCCCGGCAGATAGTTGTACTCCGGCGCGCGGAGGAAGCCGAAGCCATCCGGCAGGCATTCGAGGACGCCTTCCGAGAAGATCAAGCCGTTCATTTCGGTTTGCGCGCGGAGGATTTGGAAGATCAATTCCTGCTTGCGCATGCCGCTCGACCCGGGAATATTCAGCTCTTTGGCGATCTTCGCCAGGTCGGTAATGTTCTTATCTTTCAGTTCTGCAAGACTTACACTCATCGAGTTTTTTTCCTTCTTCACGCCTCAACATCCAGGCACAAATTAATTCCGATTGGACTCCGGGCAGGAGAACATTTTCACCAGCGGCTGCGTCCAGACTCCTAAACGGGTTCCCGTACAGACAGTGCGATTGCCCCGCCGCGACCGGATAATTTCAGCCGGCGCGAACGAGGAACCCCGAGGAATTTCAATTGGTCAACTTACTGTCTTGCGCCACATCGGCGCCAAATTCGGGCTCAACTTCAGCCACCGGCGTGTGACCCGCGATGGGCAAGGGTTGCTCCAAAGCCAACGCCAGCACTTCATCCATCATTTCAACGAATCGGATGGACATCTCCGATTGAATATCAGCCGGAATCTCTTCGAGATCTTTTTCGTTGTCCTTCGGCAGAATCACGGTGCGGAGGCCGAGGCGGTGAGCTGCGAGGAGCTTTTCCTTCACGCCGCCGATGGGCAACACTTTGCCGCGGAGCGTGATTTCGCCGGTCATCGCCAAATTGCAGCGAACCGGAATGTGCGTGAGCGCGCTGACAATCGCCGTGCAAATCGTGATTCCCGCCGACGGGCCATCCTTCGGAATGGCGCCTTCCGGCACGTGCATGTGAATGTCGAGATGGCGGTAAAAATCCTTCGGCAAGCCGAATAGATGGCTGCGAGCGCGGACGTAACTCATGGCCGCCTGCGCTGATTCCTGCATGACGTCGCCGAGCTTGCCCGTAAGCATCAGCCGGCCCTTGCCCTGCATCAGCGTCGCTTCGGTGGAGAGCACCTGGCCGCCGTATTCCGTCCAGGCGAGGCCGACGGCGAGGCCCACTTCGCTCTTCTTCTCGGACCAGAAATCACGGAACTTCATGACGCCGAGGAAGTCGCCGGCATTCGCAGCGGTCACTTCCACCTGCGTCTCTTTTCCTTCGGAGACCACCTTGCGCGCGACCTTGCGGCACACATTGGCGATCTCGCGGTCCAGATTGCGGACGCCGGCTTCGTGCGTGTAATGGCGGATGATGTGCGTCACACCATCGTTCGTAAACTGCACGTTCTTATCGGTGAGGCCAGTGGCGGTTCGCTGCTTGGCAATTAGGAAGCGCTTCGCGATTTCATGCTTTTCCTGCTCGGTGTAGCCGGGAAGCCGCAGAACTTCCATGCGATCCTGCAACGGTTGCGGGATCGTGTGCAGCACGTTCGCGGTGCAGATGAACATGACCTTCGAAAGGTCGTACTCGACGTCGAGATAATGATCGGTGAAGGCGTGGTTCAATTCCGGGTCGAGCACTTCCATCAGCGCAGCCGAGGGATCGCCGCGAAAATCCATGGACATCTTGTCCACTTCGTCGAGGACGAACACGGGATTGGTGGTCCCGGCCTTGCGCATCATCTGGATAATTTGTCCGGGAAGCGCGCCGATATAGGTGCGGCGATGGCCGCGAATCTCGGCTTCATCGCGCACGCCGCCGAGCGAGACGCGGACGAACTTGCGTCCCGTGGCGCGGCCGATGGACATCGCGAGCGATGTCTTGCCAACGCCCGGAGGCCCGAGGAAGCAGAGAATCGAGCCTTTCGGATTCTTCACAAGTTGGCGAACCGCGAGGAATTCGAGGATGCGATCTTTGATTTTTTCGAGTCCGTAATGGTCTTCGGAGAGGATTTTCTCGGCGGCCTTGATGTCGCGCAGTTCGCGCGATCTTTTCTTCCACGGCACGGCGAGCATCCAATCGAGATAATTGCGGGAAACGGTCGACTCAGCGGACATCGGCGGCATCATTTCGAGCCGCTTCAGTTCCTGCATGGCCTTTTCCTGCACTTCGGCCGGCATGCCGGATGTTTCGATCTTCTTCTTGAGCTGATCGATTTCGCTCGCTTCGCCGCGGCCGAGTTCCTTCTGGATGGCCTTCAATTTTTCGTTGAGGTAATACTCTTTTTGCGCGCGCTCCATCTGGCGTTTCACGCGCGTGTTGATCGTGCGATCCACGTTCAACTTTTCAATCTCGACTTCGAGAATGTCACCGATGCGGTTCAGGCGCTCGAGCGGGTCGAAGAGTTCGAGCAATTCCTGCTTTTCTTCGACGGGAATCTGCAAATTGGCGGCGATGGCATCGGAAAGCTTGTTCGCGTCTTCGACACGCACGGCGGCGATCATCGTGTCGTAGTTCAGGCTCTGCGAGAGTTTGACGTATTGTTCAAACAGGCCGGTAACGCGCGTCGAGACTTCCTGCAGCTGCGGCGAGGGATCGGATTTGACCGGAATCACGCGAATCGAGGCGCGGAAGAAACCTTCGTCGCTCGTGACCTGAACGATCTTGGCGCGCTCGGCGCCTTCCACCAGAACTTTGATATTGCCGTCAGGCAGCTTCACGCTCTGCACGATATTGGCTAGCGTACCCACCTGATAGATTTCTTCCGGCTTCGGATCGTCCACCGAGGCGTCGTGCTGCGTCGCGAGGAAAATCTTCTTTTCGCCCGCCAGCGCTTCTTCCAGCGCCCGCACGGAGGCCTCCCGCCCGACGATAAACGGCGTCATCATCTGCGGAAAGATCACCATGTCGCGCACCGGCATCATGGGCACGCGCTTTACGTCGATTTTTTCGCGGTTGAACATGAGGTCCCTTGGTCCCAAAAAGCTATCCGGCTTTCTCGAGCAGGCTCCAATTGATTTCGCGGCTCTTTACCATTTCTGCGGTGATTACGAAGTCGCGCAGTTTTCGCTGGGCCGGGAGGTGGTACATCATCTCGAGCATCAAGTCTTCCAAGATCATGCGCAGGCCGCGCGCGCCCACTTTGCGCTGAAGCGCGAGGTCGGCAACGGTCTCGAGCGCGTCGTCGCTGAAACGCAGCCGGACATTTTCGAATTCAAAGAGGCGCTGATATTGCCGCACGAGCGCGTTCTTCGGTTCGGTGAGGATGCGCATCAGCGCGGGCTTGTCGAGATCCGCAAGCACGCCGCAAACAGGCAGGCGCCCGACAAATTCCGGTATGAGCCCGTAGCGAATCAAATCCGTTGGCTGCACCTGTTCGAGCAACTCGATATTGCGGCGATTCAGCGTGGACGGTTGCGCGTCGGCGTTGAAGCCCACTGATTTCTGCCCGATGCGCCGCTCGATAATCTTTTCGAGGCCGACGAAAGCGCCGCCGCAAATGAAAAGAATGCTCGTCGTATCGACAGGCGTAAATTCCTGGTGCGGATGCTTGCGGCCGCCCTGTGGAGGAACGTTGGCGATCGTGCCTTCGAGAATCTTCAGTAAAGCCTGCTGGACGCCCTCACCCGAAACATCGCGGGTGATCGAAGGGTTCTCGTCCTTCTTCGAAATCTTGTCGATCTCGTCGATATAGATGATGCCCTGCTGGGCGCGCTGCACGTCGCCGTCGGCGGCTTGCAATAGCTTCAAGATGATGTTTTCGACGTCCTCGCCGACGTAACCCGCTTCGGTGAGCGTCGTCGCGTCCACAATCGCGAAGGGAACTTCGAGCATCCGCGAAAGCGTCTGCGCCAGCAGCGTCTTGCCCGTGCCGGTCGGGCCAATCAGCAAAATATTCGATTTCGTCAGCTCGACGTCGCTCGGCTGGCGATTCAGGAAAATCCGCTTGTAGTGATTGTAAACAGCAACCGCGAGCTTCTTCTTGGTCTTTTCCTGGCCGATCACGTAGCCATCGAGAAACGATTTGATCTCGGGCGGGCGCGGCAGCCGGCGATTGGCCGGGCTTGCTTGTTCGCGCTTCTCGTCCTCGAGAATCTGTTGGCAGACTCCGACGCACTCGTTGCAGATATAGGAGCGCGTGTACTCGGATGGAGAACTGATGAGCTTCTCCACCTGCTCCTGCGACTTATGGCAAAAAGAACAGCGCAACGGTTCATCTGGAGTGAATCGCTTCACTAAGCCTGACCCCCCAATAAGGAACCCACACCCGGTGTGAAACTGGAACCCATTGTACGACTCGGCAGGACTGACGGAAGGATTTTCATCGGGCTCGCTACTTACCCTTTGGAACGCTGTCAGCGGTGCTTCGCGATAATTTCATCGACGATGCCGTATTCCTTCGCCTGTTGTGCCGTCATGATGAAGTCCCGTTCAACGTCCTTCTCGAGCTTCGCAACGGTCTGCCCTGTATGATGCGCCAAAAGCTTGTTGAGCGACTCGCGCGTGCGAATGATTTCTTTGGCGTGGATATCAATGTCCGTGGCTTGCCCCGAAAGACCCGACATCCACGGCTGATGGATGAGGACGCGCGAGTTCGGCAGCGCGTAACGCTTCTTCGGTGCGCCGGAAGCCAGGAGCACGGCCGCGATCGAGGCCGCCTGACCGACGCAATATGTCACTACGTCGGGCTTGACGAACTGCATCGTGTCGTAAATCGCCATTCCCGCCGAAATCGAGCCGCCCGGCGAGTTGATATAGACCGAGATGTCTTTCTCGGGATCTTCGGACGCCAGGAAGAGCAATTGCGCCGTCACGAGGTTCGCGACGTGATCGTCAATCGGCGTCCCAATAAAGATGATGTGATCTTTCAGCAGGCGGGAATAGATGTCGTACGCCCGCTCGCCGCGGTTCGTCTGTTCGACGACCATTGGCACAAGAGTTGTCGCTCGCGGATTCGCGTCGTCCATATGTCTCATCGGGAAATATGTGCTGCGCTGAGGAGCCCGATCCAGAAGCTATTTCTCACTTTTCGCGATCGTCTGAATTCGGGACTGTCGGTAGAGCCAGTCGATTGTTTTGTCGCTGCGCAACTTCGATTTCATCCTATCGAGGGCTCCCTGCTTTGTCAAGCGCGCCCGCAGAGCTGAGGCAGATTCGCCACTGTGCCCGGCAAGATGTTCGATCTCTTTTTCGACGTCTTCGTCGGTGGCGTCGATGTTCTCAGCGGTCGCGATGCGGTCGATAATCAGCTCGGCTCTTACGTCATCGATTGAGCGATCGCGCTGCTGCCTCCGCAGAGACACCCAATCGACATTCACAGCCCGGGGATCAACGCCCTGCGCGGCGAGCGACCTCACCACCCGCTCGAGCCGCGAATCCATCTGATGCTCGATGAGCGTCTCGGGAACCGGGAAATCATGCTTCTTGATCAGGGCTTCAATGATTTTCTCGTCGGCTTGCTGCTTCTGCTGTTGCTCGCGCGCGGCGTCGAGGCGCTCGCGGATCTTCGCTCGCAGATCCGCAACCGTCGCGACGCCGCCGAATTCCGCCGAGATGTCTTTCGCGAACTCGTCGTTCAGCTCCGGCAGCTTCTTTTCCTTGATGCCAAGGACTTCGACGGAATAGTTGTAGGTCTTGCCTACGAGTTTGGGATCCGGGTAGTCGTCGGGATATTTCGCTTCGAATGTTTTCGTTTCGCCGACGTTCGCGCCGCGGAGATTCTCGGTGAAGCTTTCGAGCGTTTCTTCGGCGCCAATGTGGCAAAGAATGTTGTCGGCCTGGATGGGATCTCCGCCGCCCGCGGGCGTGCCGATGAGCTTTAATTGCGCGTAATCGCCGTCCTGAATCGCGCGGCCTTCGACGGGCGCGTAGGTGGCGGCGCGCTCGCGCAGCTCCTCGATCGCCTTGTCCACCTGCGCGTCGCCGATTTCAATCTCTGCCACCTCGACTTCGAGGCCTTTGTAGCCGGCCAGCTCGAATTCGGGCAGCACCTCGAACGTCGCGCGGAACTTTACCGGGCCATCGGCGGCGAAATCGACCTTATCGACTTCGGGCCGGTTGACCGGAATCATTTTCTTTTCCTGCAGCGCTTGCGAAAGGAACTCGGGCACCAGCGATTCGAGCACTTCGCCCTTGATGTCGTCGGCGAAGCGGCGCTGGATCAGCGTCACCGGCGCCTTGCCGGGGCGGAAGCCGGGAATTCGCGCCACTTTGGCGAGATCGCGCGCGATTTTGTCCGCTGCCTTCTTCACATTTTCAGCGGGAATTTCGAGTTCGAGTTCGCGCTTGCAAGTTGCTTCGGTCGCTTCGGTCATGGAGTTTTCTGGGTGCGAGATTGTATTTCAGGTCAAATTCTGCGATTCGCCGATTCACAGTTGCAGTGCTAAAAGGCAGGAAATCGCGGCCATCCACATCACATCGGGAAAACTCAGTATAGCAGAGCGAGGCTAGCCGTCAACTCGACGACCACAGTGTTCGTGGGTGATTCTAGCCGGCCGCCATTCGTAGTTGTGTCGACGGAAGAGTCCTCCCAGACGGATGTTGCCGCTAGTATTTCCGCGCGGACGCGTTTAATCTATCGGACGGGGCCACATTCGTATGACCATTCGCGTTAACCTCAATCCGGAAATCGAAGCCCGCCTCG
This sequence comes from Candidatus Acidiferrales bacterium, assembly GCA_049279675.1. Classification (GTDB taxonomy): domain Bacteria; phylum Acidobacteriota; class Terriglobia; order Acidiferrales; family UBA7541; genus Palsa-147. Next base: position 9,162 of record JBAPOP010000144.1, on the reverse strand, counting down.
TCGCCGAGGCGCGTTCTCAGGGTGTGCCTTTGGAGAAGCTGGCACAACGACTTCTCGAGCAAGCTTTGAATTCGAGTTTCCTGGCTCAGGGTGCGCTAACCGTCGAGGAATTTCACCACATGCTTGAAGGTATGGCGGCGGGATCGGACAAGCTGCCGAATCTGCCGACGGAAAGCTTCTCGCGCGAAAGCTTTTACGAGGACCGGCTAGATGGCAGGAACGCTCTACCTCCTCGATAGCAACATCCTTCTTCGATGGGTCAAGCCGGACCACAGCGATTATCCGCTCGTGGTCGCAGCGATTGATGCCATTCTTGGGCGCGACGATGTGCTTTGCTACGCATCGCAGAATGTCGGCGAATTCTGGAATACCTGTACTCGTCCTATCAATCGGAACGGCTACGGCCTCTCTCCTCTGGAAGCCGACAAGCGCGCAAAACTCTTTGAAGAAAGGCTCCGATTGCTCCCGGACAACCTGGCGGTGCACGCGGAGTAGCGCAATCTGCTAGTGACGCATGGTGTGTCTGGTGTCCAGGTGCACGATGCGCGGCTTGCCGCCACGATGCGGGTATATGGCGTCAAACGAATTCTGACGTTTAATCACGGGGACTTTGCTCGATATATGGACATCGAGGCCATCGATCCCCGGGATGTTGCGACTGGGTGAGAAATCCAGTTGGCGGAGCTGAGCGTGCGGAGAGTGAGCGGGGAATCATCTCCGATCCCCCGCCCGGTTGAGTCGTAGTTATTCCTGAGGCGCTTTTTCCTTGTCCTTGGCGGCTTGTTTCTTCATCGCTTCCACCGTCCACGGCGGAATTATCCCGTTCACGCGGGCGTACGCGATCGATTGCCCGAGATGTTCGTGATCGTGATCCGCGATGAGGTAGATAACGTCGCCCTTATTTGCGTCCGGACCAAACTGTTTCATGGCCGCTTGAACGTCCGCGTTCGTCATTTTGTCGATAAACGTTCGCGCGTATTCGAACGATGTGTTCATTTGCTCGACGATCTTGGCTTTCTCCGTTGTCGACTTCTCGAAATCCTTCGTCGTGAAATCAACCGCCGGCGTTCCGCCCAGCAGCTTGATGAAACCGTAGTTCGCCTGCGTCACGTGGAGATAAACTTCGCCGATGGATCGCACGCCTTCCGCCGGTCGCCATCCATATTTATCCTGCGGCACCGCTCCGGCGAGCGACGTGAACTTCTTCTGCAAATCCTGAAGGTCTACGAGTACTTGTCCCTTGATGTCGTAAAGCGACGTGGTTTTGTCGGCGGGCTTCTCGTCCTGCTGCCCGGCGAATGCTCTCCCCGCGAATCCCACCACGAGCCCCAGCGCGAGTACCGCGACCCAAATCTTCTTCGTCATCGATAATTCTCCTTTGCGAGTGCGTACACTGATCGGTTTCGGCAGAGCGCCCGCACGCCTCTTCCTTAGAAAGTCAGGACCACCCGAGCTTACTCCTGCCACGCTTAGACGCACCGCCGGGCAAATCTCTTCGCCTGATGAATGCGAATTATTGGCTGCGGAATCAATCGCGCGGGAAAGGCAAAGCGGCTATTTGCGTACGGAAGGAATACTGGTGGCGATCGCGAACACCGGGCTCACCGTTCGAGATTCATTGCGCCGGAGCGGCCACGGAGCTTCCGCGTAACCAATCGCGTATTCCGCGGCGCGATTCTTCCCGGAGAACCACATGCGCACATTGCCGTCTTCGAGCAGGACGGTCGGCGCGGCGTCGCCCGTCTCGTCGAAACTTCCAGCAGTCGGCGACACGATTGGTTTCGGATCGATGTCCCACGCGCTGGTGAGCGACGCTGCGCGCGCAACACCGATCACATGATTCGTGCCGCTAACTCCCGTGAAGAACAGATAGAGGTAGCCGTCGGGGCCAAGAAGAATCGCCGGCTCGGCGACGCTGTCGCGCATCCATTCGGGCGGCGCGGCCGGAGATAGGAGCGGCTGCGCGGATTTCGTCCAGTGAATTCCGTCAGGCGAAGTTGCGGAAAGAATGCGCACGCCGGGCGTGCCGGGGCAATCGCTGTAGCAATGCCCCGCATAAACCATCAGGTAGCCGCCCTGATACGGAATGATGTCGGGACTATAAATGGCGTCGGCATCGAAACTTTCCGGAGTGGGCGCGAGAATCGGCTCCGATTGAACGCGCGTAAACGTTACGCCGTCCTGCGACGTGGCGAGTCCGAGCGACGCAGGCAAACCCTTCGCGGGTTCGCCGGGGGTCATACCGTCGCGATAGCCGGAATAATAAAGGTAGTAGCCGTTCTGAGTTTTCATCAGGAACGGCGTTTCGAGATTCTCGTCCCACGCGCCTTCGCGTCCGCGCAGAATTTCGCCGTGAACGATGGCACCATCGGCAGAATTCGGTATGGCTGTCCACTTCATGGAATCGGGAGACGTGGCGAGAGAAATACCCGCATGCGGCCCGGCAGGATTCGCGAAATCCACGCTCGTGTACATAAGGCGGAAGTCGGATTCATCGGCGATAACGGTCGGATCGGAGACGATCCGCGAAGTGCCGGAATACACGGCCGCCGAACTCTTGGTCCACGGAGACCAGCCAGCTCCCGTATCGAGTACGCCCGCAATCTTACGGGCCTCGCCGCAGCCGGCAAGCAATACGGACGCAAGAAGAACGATGTAAGACTTTTTCATTTAGGCCGAGATTCGATCCTTCTAGGAATCAGCGACGGGGGACCGGGGCATCGCGGACACACGTACATGGTCAACGAGTTACAGCTATCGGGCAAGCGAAATTATGTAAAGTTTCTGTAATCGCTCTATACAAAGTATTTAACAATCCTGCATCTTCGTACCCCCTGCACTCGCGCCCGAGCAGCGAAAAGCCCGGCCGGCCTGCCGGCCAGCCCTACGAAAATCCCAGCCGAAAACAAGATGCGAGGTCGTCGCGCCGGCACCTCGCCGGCGAACTTGTGCCCCGCCACCGCGAGAATTGCTTCAAGGCGCCTACACCGACCGGCGAGGTGCTCCAGTGATTCTGTCCATAAACCTGTTGTCGCAGATCGAGCACTGGTAAGGGCTAAGTCCAACCATCCGGAATACCGTGCTTTCGAGAAGGCCCTTGCGCGGAGCGCGTCGCAGCCTTTCACCGCGGCACAGCGGGCACACATGCAGTCGAATATGCGTTTTCGTCAACCACAAGCCCATGGGAGCCATAGTTGTCCTGAGTTGCAGGCGTAGGAACAACCACGTTCGAGGTGGGGACTGCTGTCGAACGCCGCCGTTAATTTTGACTAATGTCGCGGGCTGATTGGCTATCCCGCAAGCGGATTATACGAAATCTTGAGCCTACTTACAATTCCTGCCGAGTCGACGGGGGAATCAGAGAGGACTAAATCCTAATAGGACTCACATTACTGGCTTTACGAGTTTGATCTGCGGAAGAAGGGACTCGAACCCCTACGGCCTTTCGGCCACCAGCTCCTAAGGCTGGCGCGTCTGCCAATTCCGCCACTTCCGCACGGAACGTGAATAAGCCCATTTTATGCCATCGCGTGGATCGTTTGCGGAATTTCTGTCCGCGCCGCGATTCAATTCTAGGCTGGCTGGGCACCTGGTTTTCGTAGGGCTGGCCGAAAGGCCGGCCGGGGTGGCCTGAAATTGTTGACAGGCGTCCGGGTAAAAAAGCGGTCGGTCTTCCGACCAACCCTACATTCGCCGGGCGGGCATTTGGCGCTGCCTGGGCAATGTAGCCGCTGGGCTGCTACACCGCGCTATTTTCCATACTTGGCGTAGAAGCCGTTCATGAAAAGCTCGCCCGGATCGTATTGCCGCTTCATATCGAAAAATTCTTCAATATTCGGATATCCGGCTGCGAGTTCGGATTTGTCGTAATAAAGGACGTAAGGCAAATAGAACGTTCCGCCCTCGGTGATCGCGAGATCGATCAATTCACGCGTCATTTCGCCCGTCGCCGACTGGCCCGTGAGCGAACTCTTCACATTGATATAAAGCACGACGGCGAAGTAATCGCGCCGCGCGTAGTTCAGGAACGAATCGCCATTCGGCGCGATGTATCTTACGGTCGCGTTGAGCAGGTTCACGTGGCGCCGCTCGATGACGGCGCGCAATTCGTCAATGAACGGCACGAATTTATCCGGCGGAATGAAATATTCCTGCAGGATGTCCGAATCGCTCGATGAGTAGTATCGAATGCGTTCCACCGGCGTGCGGAAAATATTATTCCGCGTGCGGACGGCGCCGGGCTGGGGATATTCGTGGCGAATTTGCAGGCGCCAGCGCAGAGTCTTGCCCCAATCGAAGCGCCGCGACAAATCGAAAAAGAAGCGGTCGCGGAAGACGTTGATTTCGTTCTGCAGCGGATCGGTGCGGCCCGTGTCGCTATAGCGCGTATACGCCACGCCAACCACATCGCGCAGCAGCATTTTCGGATCGATCGAGAGATCCGCTTCGCCGAGATCGATATCGGGATTCGGCAGAATCTTGTTCAGAAAATAATCTGGGAGTTCGTGGTAATCAATCTGGAAAACAGCCGCCTTGTAGGCGTCGTTCGCCGTCACGTGCAGCGTCGCATCGAGAATCACTCCGAATAATCCGTAGCCTCCGAGAACCACTCGAAACAATTCAGGATTTTCCGTCCGGCTGCAATTGCGCACTGCGCCATCGGCCGTCAAAATGCGAAACGACTCGACCGTGCTCGCGAGCGGGCCGTCCCGCAAATCCCATCCGTGCGCGTTCACGCTCATCGACCCGCCCACGCTGAAAAGATTTGGGTCTTGCATCACGCTGACGGCGAGGCCTTCCGGGTTCAAATATTCCTGCAGGTCGCGCCACGTGATTCCGCTCTGCACGGTAACCAGCTTCTTCGCCACATCGAGCGAGAGCACGCGATTGTAATGAAGCATGTCCAGCACGAGCGCATCGGGATGCATCGCTTGTCCGCCCATGCTGTGCCGCGCGCCGGCAATCGCGATCTTGAGCCCATCTTCTTTTGCCGACCGCACGGCAGTGCGAATCTCATCCTCGGTGAGCGGGCTGACCACTTCGCTGACCACCGTATGATTCAATCCGCTCGCATCGTTGACTTCGTTCGGTGGGAGAACCGGCGCCGGCGGATGATAGAAAAGGATTGCAACAACGCCGGCGAACAGCAGCAGCACCGCGGCGGACACAAGAACGAAAATCTTAAGTTTGCCCATGCAATTAAAAGCGATTCGGCTTCACAGCTTGGCGCGTGGTTCGAGAAAGTGCTTGGTCATCACCACTGTGCCCAACACCTGCGTCCACTCGGAAACGATGTTACCAACGACTTGTCCCCATTTCGCGTTGGGATCGACGCGAAGGTACAGCGCAACCCATGCTACGCCGGTGACGAGGAGAAAAATGGTGAGCCCATGATTGCGAAAAAAAGCGAGCACCGGCGGCAATTCTTCTTTGGAAGGCGTCCGGCTTTCCTTTGAATGCACTTCGTACAAATATTTTGTCGCGAAGACGATGACAACGACGCCCGACCAATCCGCGATCGCATTGCCGAAGAACGAACCGAGGTGCGTGCCCGGATTTGATTTCACGTAGAGGCACAGCCAAAGCGTCAGAATTGCGATCGACGCGATGCTGAGAGAATGGCGATGCACGAAGCCGCGCAGATTCGTGAGACTAGTCATCCGCTAACCTCCGGCCGCCAGGAATTTGCACACTCAAATCGGCGCGCGCTCGAGCGAGCTAATAAACTGAATGCCCTCGACCAGCTTTCCCGAGAGTCGCGCGTCGTTCGTCAGGAACAAATCAACGCCTACGCTGGCCGCACACGCGAATTGGATCGCATCGGGAGCGCGCAGCGATCGATCGCATCGCAGTTTCGCGTAAATTTTGGCTGCCTTTTCGTCGAACGGAATCAATAGCGCGCTGGACGCAATCCCTGCTTCGTACTTCCTGCAAAGTTCGTCGTCGTGCTTCTCGAGCGGCTTCACAAGCACTTCGCCGAGCGTCAATGTTGACGTCAAAAGCTGATCGCCGCGCGTTCGCATCGCGATGCGCAATTGCGCCGTGCGCTCGGAGAGCATTCCGTAGTCTTCGAACAGATAAATGAAGAGGTTAGTATCCCAGAAGATGCGGCTCATTCCCAACCTTCGCGCAGACGCCGCACATACTCGTCGGCGTGCTCGTCGGCCCAAAGATTTTTCCCTGTGCCACGAAGCGCTAGAAGGGAATCGGTGGCGCCCGCGATGTCGGTTTCTGCCGAAACCCATTCGCGATACCACGCCAGCAGATCACGGTAACCGGACGCCAAATCAGCGGAATCGGGAACGATCTTGCTTCCTTCCCTTGCCGCGTTGTACTGATCGCCAGCGCGAAACAAGCGGCGCCGGCCTGGCGCGGTTTCAAAAAGCATTCGATAGCGCGCCGGGTTCGGAGGCCGATTTGCCACGCAGTGCTGCACCACGTGGACGTAGACACCGGGGCGCAGAACCGGAGTTAACTGCTCCTTGCGTGCACGCTCAACGATTTCTTCGATAGTAAAGTCCGCACGTTGCGGCCACTCGCGGTGGAGCAGAGCGGTAGCAATCCATACCTCGTCCGCAACCTTGACTGAAATGAGCACGCGTGGCGTCATCGCGATCCTCGCTGTTTCTTGCAGCACAGCCTAAAATGAACCTCAAGGGACAAATGTATACAATGTATTGAAGTTATGTCAATAGATACCTTGTAATGGAAAGACAGGTTTTGAAACGGTTGTGCGGCAACTTGCGGCCAGTGAGGATTTGCTAATTTGCTCGGAGGGCGCCCCCGAACTCGGCTTGCTGGTGCTGTACCAATTCGGCTTGCTGGGCCATCGTGCTTCTGATAGATTACGCGGCCAATCGAGCAATTTGCGGCCCGGAGGTGAGTCCATGGCGTTTTGTGCGAAGTGTGGCGCGGAAGTGGCTCCAAGTGCGGGGTTTTGCCCAAAGTGCGGCGCACCGCAGGCGGCGGCAGCTTCACCAGATCCTGCTCCGGCGCCTCCACCTGTAGTATCATCCGCACCCATGGCAAGCGGAGAGACAGGATTGGCCGAAAACATCGCAGGGCTTCTCTGCTATGTGCTCGGATGGGTCACCGGACTCATCTTTTTCTTCATCGATAAGCGGCCGTTCGTGCGATTCCATGCGGCGCAATCCATCGTTGTCTTCGGCGGCCTCCACATCATCCTCATCCTGATCGGCCACTTCATTGGCTTTGGATTTTTCGGCGGATTCGGCTGGGGCGGCAGTTGGGGATTATTTGTGCTGCTATACCAGCTGGTCAATCTCGTCGCGTTCATACTGTGGATTCTGCTGATGGTGAAAGCGGCGCAGCACGAAAAGTTCCGCGTTCCAATCGCCGCGGAATTCGCCGATCAACTCGCCGGCAAATAGTTTTTCCTGCATTCGAATCGCGCGGCATCGCAGAATTCATGCGTGCACGCGCTGGCCCCTCGCTTCCTGATCCGCGTCGCCACCGATTCTCCAGCCGCGGCTTGTGAGGCATCCGGCGTGCGCGATACAATTGATTTATCGACATCATAGGCAGGCCATCCGAGGAGGCATTCCGCTCATGACCGCATCCGCAACGATCGCGCCGCGCGGCGAATTCAAGAACGAGCCATTCGTCGATTTCACGGCTCCCGCGAACCGCAAACAGATGGAAGAAGCCCTTGCCCGAGTGAAGGGCCAATTTGGCAAGGAATATCCACTCGTCATCGGCGGCGAAAAAATCATCACGAAAGAAAAAATTCATTCCACCAATCCGTCGCGGCCAAGTGAAGTCATCGGAATTTTTCAGAAGGCTACCGTCGAAATGGCCAATCAAGCGGTGGAAGCGGCGGCGCTCGCATTCGAGAGTTGGAAGCGAGTGCCCGCGGAAGAGCGCGTGGCATGCGCCTATCGCACCGCGGAAATCCTGCGCAATCGGCGCTTCGAACTCGATGCCTGGCTCGTCTACGAAATCGGCAAGACGTGGCCCGAGGCTGACGCGGACATCGCCGAGTTGATTGATTTCTGCGAATACTACGGCCGCGAAGCGGAAAGACTTGCGACGCCGCAGCCGCTCACGCCGATGCGCGGCGAGAAAAATTACATGCGCTACATTCCGCTGGGCGTTGGCGTCGTGATTCCGCCGTGGAATTTCGCGGCGGCGATCATGGGCGGGATGACGCTCGCGGCGGTCGTGACCGGAAACACAGTAGTCGTGAAGCCGTCGAGCGATTCGCCGACGATCGCCGCAATCTTCGTGGACATTCTGTACGAAGCGGGAGTGCCGCGCGACGTCGTGAGTTTCTTCACTGGGCCAGGCGGAACCGCGGGCGAAGCGCTCGTCACGAATCCGAAGACGCGCTTCATCGCCTTCACCGGCTCGAAAGAAGCGGGCCTCCGAATTAGCGAGCATGCCGCGAAGGCGCAGCCGGGGCAAATCTGGATCAAGCGCACCATTCTCGAAATGGGCGGCAAGGACGCGATCATCGTGGACGAAGAAGCCGATCTCGATAGCGCCGTCGAGGGCGTCGCGATTTCGGCATTCGGATACCAGGGACAGAAATGCTCGGCGTGTTCGCGCGCGATTGTGTCCGAAAAAATCTACGACAAATTTCTCGAGAAGCTCATTCCGCGCGTGAAGCAGATGAAGGTCGGGACGCCCGAGGATCCGGCGAACTACATGGGGCCGGTGATCAATAAGGCGTCGATGAAGTCAATTCTCGAGTACATCGAAACCGGCAAGAAAGAAGGCCGGCTCGTCACCGGAGGCAAGCAAGCGGGAACCGAAGGATATTTCATCGAGCCGACTGTGATCGCGGACGTTCCGCCGAAAGCGCGAATTTTCCAGGAGGAAATTTTCGGGCCGGTTCTCGCCGTGACGAAAGCGAAAGATTTCGATCACGCCCTCGCGATGGCAAACGACACGGAATTCGGCCTCACCGGTGCGATTTATTCGAAGAACCCGAAGAAAATCGAGCGCGCCGCGGAAGAATTCCACGTCGGCAACCTCTACTTCAATCGCAAGTGCACCGGCGCAATGGTCGGCGCGCATCCCTTCGGCGGATTCAATATGTCGGGAACGGATTCAAAATCCGGCGGCCAGGATTACTTGCTTCTTTTCGTGCAGGCGAAAACGATCTCAGAAAAGATTTCTTAGCGCCGGAATCTTGCCGGC
>JBAPOP010000143.1:0-27737 GCA_049279675.1 Candidatus Acidiferrales bacterium | reverse complement strand
GTGCCAGCCGCGTTTGCGGCTGGCGCAGATTCCTCGACTGCATGGGTTTCCGACGGAACAGAGATTTCGGCTTCAATTTCTTCCAGCGCTTCTAGATCACCGGCGATCTCGGCTGATTCGGGAGTCGTGGAATCTTTTTCGCGCGGCGAAGTCGAGATCGAGGCTGCGGCAGAAACTGCCAGCGCGCCCTCCGGAATCGGCGCGCCCAATCTTTCGAGCGCCTCGACCGTTTTTTTCTTCCAGTCGGCGCGACGGAATCGTTCGAGCGCGGTCGTGTACCAGCGCACAGCCTCATCGGTGTGCGCCGCTTTTTCCTCGACGACTCCGAGTTCAAACGCGACCATCGCGTCGCGCGTCTTTGCGTAAAGTTCGGCGAGTTTTGCAGGGGCCTCGGCGCTGCTCTTGGCGCGCCGGATGCGTCCTTGTATTTGCCGCCAGTTCGTCATGAGCGCCGATTGTATCGCCGAAGCCGCCGTGAAGCCAGCAAGTGTGCGTTTCTGTTGGCTGCGGCGGATGCAGGGGCAGATGCTGCGCGAGTTGGAGTGCATCGGCACTGAGCCGCATCGCACTGTTTCGTGCATGTGGCAATTTCATGCATCATGATGGTCTCGTGAACGCCGATGAACGCACGGAATGGGTCGTCGGGAAAGCGCGAACCATTGGCTTCGACCTCTGCGGCGTGGCGCCGGCGGAGAAATTTGAAGAGCTGCAGCAACTGCCCGAATGGCTCGCGCGCGATTACGCCGGCGAAATGAAATACCTGCGCGATCCGCGGCGCGGCGATCCGGCGTTGGTGCTCGATGGCGCGCGCAGCATCGTTGTTTGTGCGCTCAACTACCGCACGCCGCAGCCATACTCAACCGAAGTTCCCGCGTCCACGGCTGGCGATCCGCCGCGCGGATGGATTTCCCGCTACGCGTGGGGCGACGACTATCATGATTTTCTCGGCGCGAAGCTCGACGCGCTCGTGAGGGCGATGCGCGAAAAATTTTCAGAGTCCTTCGAGGCCCGCGCGTACGTTGATACTGGCCCGATCGTCGAGCGAATCGCCGCGCATCACGCGGGGCTCGGCTGGCTCGCGAAAAATACGATGCTGATTAATGAGCGGCTCGGCTCGTGGCTTTTCCTCGGCGTGATTCTTACGACTCTCGAACTCGCGCCAAGCGCCGTCGCGGCCGAATCGCTGCCCGCCGATCTCTGCGGCAATTGCCGCCTGTGCATTGATGCCTGCCCAACAGGCGCGATCGTCGAGCCATACGTTCTCGACGCGCGCCGTTGCATTTCGTATCTCACGATCGAATTGCGCGGCGCGATTCCCGAGGAATTTCGTCCCGCGATGGGCCGCATGATTTTCGGCTGCGATATTTGCCAGGACGTATGCCCGTGGAATCGCAACGCGCCGGTCACGCAACTCGCGGAATTTATGCCGCGCATGCTCCCGTTGCCGCGCGACGCGACGGGGAACATCACTGATGGTTCGCGCGATGGTGCCGAAGATGCATCTTTGTTTGCTCCCTCGCTGGACTTTTTTGCGGCTGTAACGCCCAGCGAATTCAGCGAAACATTTCGAGGCAGCGCTGTGAAACGAACGAAGTGGCGCGGACTCATGCGAAACGCATGCGTCGCTCTGGGAAACTCCAAAGTTGCGCGCGGAACGGAGCTGCACGCGAAAATCGAGGCCACCCTCGAACATCTCGTGGCCGCCGATGATCCCGTGATTGCCGAACACGCGCGCTGGGCTCTCGATCGACTCAACGGAGCTGATTGACACTCTCGCCCGTACTCGTTAACGTGGCTCGCGGGTGCCTCGTTCTGCCGTGAAGTCATATTGCAGCAATCGATCTCGAAGGATGGAGCACAAATGCGCGGATTCTTGATTCTGGCAGCGTTATTTCTTGGGCCGCATATCTCCTTCCCTACGGGCGGCACGGCCACTGAAGAAATTTTCCTGCGATGGTTCCATTTCATCGCCGGGTTCATGTGGATCGGACTGCTCTACTTCTTCAATCTCGTCGGAACGCCCGCGATGAAGGAAATCGACGCTGCCAGCCGCGGCAAAGTTTTCCCCGTGATCATGTCGCGGGCGATGTGGTGGTTCCGGTGGTCGGCGCTAATGACCGTGCTCTTCGGCATTCGCTATTTCGTGATTATTTTGAAGGCAGACGCAACGAATCTCGGCGATCCCGGAATGCAGTGGCGCTGGCTGGGTGAATGGTTTCTCGTCTGGATCGTCGCGTACGTATTCATTTATCCGCTGCAGATGCCATGGAAAGGAGTCGTCGAACTTCGATGGCTTCGCGCAGCGCTGATCGCCGTTGTCGTGAGCGCCGCGTCGTGGATCGTTATCGATCTGAATAGCGGGCCGCAATCTTCGAACAGCCATCTTTCGATCAGTGTCGGCGGCGGGCTTGGGCTCGTGATGCTTTTGAATGTATGGGGCGTCGTATGGCGCGTGCAAAAGCGCCTGATCGCGTGGACGCGCGCCAGCTCGGAAAACGGAACGCCGATGCCATCGGAAGCCGAACGCCTGCGCGCCTGGTCGAACTTCGCAGCGCGAACCGCATTCTGGCTCTCGTTCCCGATGCTTTTCTTCATGGGCGCGGCGGACCACTATCCGTTCTTAAGCGGCATAACGGATTGATTGTCGATTGCGCACGTCTATTTGCTGTTACACTGCTCGCGTAGTCCCCTTCCGCTGTCAAATCTCGCTTTCCGGAAAATTGTATGCAACTCATCAGCCCAGAGATTGGCCTGTCTCCGCTCGAAATTTTTCGCGAACAGGAACTTGATGAAGCCCGCGCCATCCAGGGCGCCATGCTGCCAGCGGAAACACTCCACATCGGCAAAGTCTCGTTTGCCCATCGGCTGCGCTCGATGCACGAAGTCGGTGGAGATTTCCTGGATTACTTCGCGCTGAGCGACGATACGGTTGGCGTGTATCTCGGCGACGTCGCAGGAAAAGGACTTCCCGCCGCGCTCTATGCCGCGCTGGTTGTCGGAACGCTTCGCGGCGTTCACAAGACGGGCCAGCCTCCTTCCGCCGTGCTTTCATTGCTCAATAAACGGCTCTGCGCTCGCGCGATTGCGTCGCGATACGCGGCGATGCTCTACGCCGTGTTCGATCCGCGTAGCCGGGAAATGCGCATATCGAGCGCGGGAATGCACGGGCCGCTGCATCTCTCCGCCAAGGACTCGCGAAATCTACGTCTCACGGGCCTTCCGCCGGGATTGTTCGCCGACACGCAGTACGAAACCTCGACGCTCACGATCGAGCCGGGCGAATCGGTGATCTTCATGACCGACGGAATTGTCGAAGCGGGGATGAACGGCTCAGACAGGGTAGGCGTCGAACATATCGTTGACCTCTGCAGAGGGCGCGCCTCAAGCTCGCCCACTGAACTCCTGGATTGCATTTTTGGCTCGGTGGAGCAATCGATGGGCGGCAACGTGCAGCACGACGATATGGCTGCGGCAGTATTCCATTTCGCGGAGTGATGCGAGCGGCGCGCGGTCTATGAGCGCCAGCGAAGTACTACGGGACCTTCCATCGGGTGAACCATCGGATCGCCGGTGCGCTTCGATTCGAGGTGCGCGGCCTTCAATGCGAAATACCATTTGGCTGGACGATCGGCATCGTCAATCAGCATGAGCTTCGGAGCGTGCTTCAGACCGATCGATTGCCGCGTCATCGTCTCCGTATCTTGATGAATAAAGCGCGGTCCGAACAGGTTCAATCCGGCTCCAATCATCGCCCCCCACGGCGCCACATTCCACGCGGCGCAAAAGTCCAGACGGCAGCGATCGCGGCGAACCGGCGTGACGGTGGCGCGGCTCGAGAACCACGCCTTCCCGCATTGAATTTGTTCGAAGCGCATGTTCGGCAAGACGAAATCGATGGTCGTCGTTACGGGCGCGCCGTAGAGCGCCTTCAGCAATTTATACGGCGCGCTATTTGACGACGGCGTGTGCGCGCTCATGCGAAAGCCGTTCGGAATCGGCTCGAAAGCTTTTTGCTTGTCGTGAATGCTTCGACGGCTGCGCCACCACCACGACTGGTGCACAAACGGCCCGTGCGCCGGATCCATCAGCCCTATGATGCCGTTGTCCACGCTGACAGGCATTTCCGCCGCGAAGCGTGCCATTCGGAAGCGCTCGCCGAATTTCGGCAGTGCCGGCGACGGAGGGATCGCGTTGTTTCGCGTCGCGCGAAGATCGCCATCCGGAAAGTAAACCCAGATGTAACCGTCGCGCTCCTCGCACGGAAACGCGTCGGCGAAAATACGGTCGCATTTCAATTTGGAATCCGCCGTCAGCGACGGGATCACGGCGCACTGGCCCGAGTGCACGTCGAATTGCCAGCCGTGATAGCTGCATTCGACGTTGCCGCCGTCGAGATGCCCGAACGACAGCGGCATTCCGCGGTGCGGGCAGGCGTCGCGCATCGCGAACGGCCTGCCCTGCGCGTCAAGTCCGATGGCGATCGGAATTTCGAGCAGCAGAGCAGTCTGGATCTGGCCGCGCTTTACCCGATTGCTTCGCATCGCGGGATACCAGAATCCAAGCAGGAAATCCGCATCGCTGCTCGCCGCCGCAGTCGCGCTTTCGTTAATTTGTGCGGAATCGCTCATCTTCGCGCCGTTATCGTAGTACACGTGATTCCCCGCGGCAATGCGGCGCCGCTCTACTGGCGGGATGAATGCGGAATCATATACAATCCAGCATTGCGAGGTTAAACCCGAATGCAACTACGGCCGACTCGTTCATGCGCGATAAGGATGGCCATACTCATCTGTTTGGTGGCCGCGATCGACGCTGCAGCTAGCATTCTCATCGCGAAGCCCCAAGTGTGGTGCGCGCTCATTCCAATACTCATCCCCATTTTCACCCCGGTGGCCATTTTCACGCGTCGCCGCGAGCCAGGAAACGGAACATTACAAACTTCAGACAGCGGCAATCGTTAACTGAACCGCTACGAAAAAACCGCGTAATTTGACAGCCCCCCGCTTTGCGACTATTCTCACATCAGGCAGTACGCGATGATCACCTCGTTTCATTAGCTCGTACCCATCGCGCCGGATCTCCGGCGTCCGAAGTCTCGAATTCCTGTTTCCCATTTTCTCTGTTCCATTTTCGATTTTCTGCACTTCTGAGGTTTCGCTATGGCAGACGCCAAACTGTACCAAAAGCTGGATCAAATCGAGGCGAAGTACGAAGAGTTGACGCAGCAGCTTTCTTCGCCGGACGTTCTCTCCGATTCCTCGCGTTACCAGAAGCTCGCCAGAACGCACGCTGAGCTTGCCGCCGTCGTTGCGAAATACCGCGAGTGGAAGGAAATCGAAAAGAATTTGACGAGCACGAGGCAGTTGCTCGTTGAAACCGACGATCAAGAAATGAAGCAGATGGCGCATGACGAGGAGCATTCACTCGAAGAGCGGTTGAACAAGGTCGAACTCGAGTTGAAACTTCTGCTCCTGCCGAGAGATCCGAACGACGACAAAAACGTCCTCGTCGAAATTCGCGCGGGCACGGGCGGCGACGAAGCTTCTCTTTTCGCCGGAGAACTTTTTCGCATGTATTCGCGTTACGCGGAATCGCAGGGCTGGCGCGTCGAAGTTCTCGAAAGCTCGCCGTCGTCCGTCGGCGGCATGAAGGAAGTGATCGCCGCGATTCAGGGCAAAAAAGTTTATTCGAAGCTGAAATACGAGAGCGGCGTTCATCGCGTCCAGCGCGTGCCGGCCACCGAACAACAAGGCCGCATTCATACTTCTGCAGCGACGGTCGCCGTGCTGCCCGAAGCGGACGATATTGATATCAAGATTGAGGCAAAGGACCTGCGAATCGACACGTTTTGCTCGTCAGGTCCCGGCGGCCAATCCGTGAACACCACCTACTCCGCAGTGCGCATCACGCATATTCCGTCGGGACTCGTTGTCTCGCAGCAGGACGAAAAATCCCAAATCAAAAATCGCGCCAAGGCCATGCGCGTTCTTCGCGCGCGCCTCTATGAAATGGAGCAGGAGAAACAGCACGCTCTAATCGCCGCCGAGCGCCGCGGCCAGATCAAGACTGGCGATCGCTCCGAAAAGATTCGCACGTACAATTTCCCGCAGAATCGCGTGAGCGATCATCGCATCGGGTTGACGCTGCACCAACTCACCGAAGTGATGGATGGAAAGCTGGGGCCGATCGTGGATCAACTGGTCACCCATTTCGAATCCGAGCGGCTGAAGCAGGAGTTGGACGAATCGTAAGGGCCGTGAAAGCAGATGCCATTAATTCAATGACTGCGGCGATGGATATTCGAAGCGCGCTGAAAGATGCGATGGCCCTGCTAAGAGCGGTGAATGTGCCGTCGCACGCGCTTGCCGCCGAGTTGCTGCTGATGCACACGCTCTGCCGCGATCGAGCGTGGATCTACGCGCACCCGGAATTTGAACTCGATGCTGCCGCGGCGCAGAAATTTTCTAATCTCGTAGCGCAACGCGCGTCCGGCGAGCCTACGCAATATCTCACCGGCAAACAGGAATTTTGGGGGCTCGAGTTCGAAGTTACGCCCGCGGTTCTGATTCCGCGGCCTGAGACCGAGCACATTATTGAAGTCGCGCTCGAACGCATCGGTGCTGCGCGCAAGAGTGAGCCGTTTCGCATCGGCGACATCGGAACCGGTTCGGGCTGCATCGCGGTAGCGCTCGCAAGCGAATTCCCCAACGCCGAAATCGCCGCGACGGATATTTCCGCCGCAGCCCTCGAAGTCGCGCAGCGCAACGCAGCGCGACACGGCGTGGCCTCGCGAATTCATTTCACCGAAACGAATCTTCTCGACGCTTTTGCGCGCGAGGCTCAACGCTTCGACGTGATCGCAAGCAATCCGCCGTACATTGGCCGAGCGGATGCGCCCACGCTCGAACGCGAAGTCCGCGCGCACGAACCCGAAATCGCGCTTTTCGCTGGCGATGATGGACTCACGGTTTATGCTCCGCTGATTCGCGATGCGGCCGCTGTGCTCCGGCCGGGAGGGTTGCTGATCCTCGAACTCGGCTACAATTCGCTCGCGCCCGTTCGCGCATGGCTCGAATCCGGCGATTGGAAAGATATTCGTGTGACGAACGACCTCGCCGGAATTCCTCGCGTCATCTCCGCCGAACACCGTTAGGTGCAATTGGACTTTCGGTTGCCATCCGGCAAGCCGGCCACTTTCGTTATGTTTTTCGTAGGGCTGGCCGGAAGGCCGGCCGGGTTTTCTCTGGCAGCGCGATGTAGAAAACCCAAATTCGTGAACTACCGGTCCGTCTGCCGACGGACCCTACGGTTGCCAGTCGCACGAATGCGGTATGCATGTCGCTGTGGATTTGTGCGCGGGTGTATATTTTCTCTGACGTACGCCATGCCGAAGATGGCTCGATTCCGCGCGAAACACACGCCGCCTGATGCGGAATCGCGCGCGGCCCCGCTCGTTTCCACGGCCGTTTCTGCAAGCTCTGTCACGCCGATTCTTCACATTGATATGGACGCGTTTTTCGTTTCGGTCGAATTGCTTTCGCGGCCCGAGCTGCGCGGATTGCCGGTTGTCGTCGGCGGGCAGAAAGATCAGCGAGGCGTGGTCACGTCGGCGAGCTACGAAGCGCGGCGCTTCGGAATCCATTCCGCGATGCCGCTGCGCACAGCGGGCCATCTGTGCCCGCACGCCACTTTTCTCGACAATCGCCCCGAACTCTACGGCGAGTGGAGCGATCGCATCGCCGGAATCCTCGCGAAGTATTCGCCCGTCGTCGAAATGGCTTCCGTGGATGAGGCGTATCTCGATTTCACGGGCACCGAGCGCCTCCACGGCGCGCCGCTCCTCGCCGCCGACCAACTCTTGCGGGACATTCGCCGCACGACCGGCCTGCCTTGCTCCGCGGGCCTGGCGTCCACGCGCCTCGTCGCCAAAGTTGCGTCGGAACAGGCGAAGCCGGAGGGGCTCGTCTGGGTTGCGCCGGGAATCGAAGCCGCGTTCCTTGCTCCGCTCGACGTTCGCAAAATTCCGGGCATCGGAAAAGTTACGGAGGGCGCGCTCAATGCGCTCGAGATTCGCACGGTTGGCCAGCTCGCCGCCGTTCCGCGCGAAAAGCTCGAAGAATCGTTTGGCCGCTGGGGTACAGCCTTGCACCGCAAATCGCTCGGTCAGGACTCGTACGAATTTTTCGTGGATGCCGAACCGAAATCCATCTCACACAATCAAACGTTTGGCGCGGATACAAACGATCGCGCGCGGCTTGAAACGACGTTAAGTTACCTGACGCAGAAAGCGTCAAAACGCCTGCGAGATTCTGGCCTCTACGCGCGCACAATCAGCCTCACGATTCGCTACGCGAACTTCCGCACCGTGACGCGCAGCAAATCCCTTCCCGAGCCGACCGATCTCGACGGCACAATTCTCGCCATCGCAAAGAATCTCTTCGCGCAGAATTGGGATAGCAACGCAATGTTGCGGCTGATTGGCATCTCACTCGAATCGCTTTCAGCCGATACGCGGCAGCTGGGGCTGCTCGACGCCGGGCAAAAAGCAAAGCTCGAGCGCCTCGCGCGCACCGCCGATCGCCTGCGCGATCGCTTCGGCTTCAGCAAACTTCAGCTCGGCGGCTCGCTCGACAAGCCGAAACGCGACGGGTAGGCCGCGAATCTGCGAACTGTTTGCTGCAAAAAGCCAATTTCCCGCATAATCGGCGCATGACGCCGCGCGAATTAGCCGACAAGATTTGCCGCACGCTGCGCGAGGCGGGCCATCAGGCCTATCTCGTCGGCGGATGTGTGCGCGATCTCGAACTCGGCCGCGAGCCGGAAGATTTCGATGTCTCGACCGACGCTCACCCCGAGCGCGTCCAGGATCTTTTTCCCGAAAGCCTCGGCATCGGCGCGCAATTCGGCGTGATTCTCGTGGTAGAGGAAGGCGCGGAGGTCGAAGTGGCGACGTTTCGCTCCGACGTCAGCTACTCGGATGGCCGACATCCCGATCGCGTCGTCTATTCGTCGTCAGCGCGCGAAGATGTGTTCCGCCGGGATTTCACGATCAATGGACTCTTGCTCGATCCTGTCAGCGGCGAAGTACTCGATTACGTCGGCGGCCGCGCCGATCTCCGCGCGAAAATCATTCGCGCGATCGGCGATCCGGAAACGCGATTTCGCGAAGACAAACTTCGAATGGTTCGCGCGGTCCGCTTTTCCGCGCGCTTCGGCTTTACCATCGAGCCGAATACGTTGGCCGCAATCAAGAAGCTCGCGCCCGAAATTCACGCCGTCTCCGCGGAACGCCAGCGCGATGAGCTCACCAAAATTCTCACCGAAGGCGCCGCGCGCCGCGGCTTCGAATTGCTCGACGAAACCGGGCTCCTTCAGGAAATTCTCCCGGAAGTTTCGCGCATGAAGGGCGTCGAACAGCCGCCGCAGTTTCATCCGGAAGGCGACGTGTGGATTCACACGCTCCTCATCCTCGAAATGCTGTCCGCCGGCGTCTCGCCAACTCTCGCGTGGGGTGCGCTGCTTCACGATGTCGGCAAGCCTCCGACTTTCGCGCCGCCGAACGGGCCCGATGGCCGCATCCGCTTCGATCGCCACGTCGAAGTCGGCACGCGCATGGCTGAAGACATCGCCCGGCGTCTCCGATTTCCCAACGAAGAAACGGATCAGGTCGCCGCGCTCGTCGCCAATCATCTCCGCTTCAAGGATGTGCCGCAAATGCGCGCGTCGACGCTAAAGCGTTTCGTACGCCTGCCGAAGTTCGAAGAGCATCTCGAGCTGCACCGAATGGATTGCCTTTCGAGCCATCGCCAACTCGAAATCTATGACTTCGTTCGCCGGTTCATTGCTGAGACCCCGCCCGAAGAGGTACGCCCCGCCAAGCTCGTGACCGGGGACGATCTCAAGGCGCTGGGCCTCAATCCAGGCCCTGCGTTCAAGGAAATCCTCCAGAACGTCGAGGATGCCCAATTGGAGGGGCGTATTCGCACCCGCGATGACGCCATCGCACTGATTCGAACCGAGTTTCTGAAGGGGTAACGGTCCTAAAGGCCAGGTTCATCGCTATTGTACAGATAGCAGCCTCAGCAGACCATCGACAACGTGTTTGTAAGTACAATATAATCAATATCTTACACTATTGACACAAATACCTTAGTGCCTTAGACTAAGTCTTGTTTATAGCGCCATTGAATCGCCGCAATCCAATCGTCCACAGCTGCATCTAATCTTTCGTCAGCCGATATGTGTTAAAGGTGGTAATGCAAGGGGGACACAGTGACAGTCAAACTTGATCCGCAAGATCTTCCCATCCTTCCGGTTCGGGACACCGTGCTGTTTCCAGGCGCGCTGATGCCGTTAACCGTAGGACGGGAGAGCTCCCTCGCCCTGCTTGATTCGCTGGAAGGCACCGATAAGGTGCTGGGCGTCGTGGCACAGCTTGACCCGCGTATCGAGGACCCAGCCGGTAGCGATCTTCACAGCATGGGCACCGCTGCGCGCGTACACAAAATGGTTCGGATGCCCAACGGAAATGTTGTCGCGTTCCTCGAAGGCTTGCACCGCATTCGCGTCTCCGAGGTTCTCGGCATCAAGCCATTCTTGCGCGCCAAAGTCGAACAGCAGCCCGATCTTGAAACTCAGCCCGATTCGGAATTGACTGCGCTCATTCGCAATGCGCAGGAACTCTTCCGCGACGTCGTGGCGCGTTCGCCGCAACTCTCCGATGATTTGCAGAACGTCGTATCCACGATCGACACGCCGGGACGCTTAGCCGATTTCATCGCCGGGACGTTGCCGTCTCTTTCGACAATGTTGCGCCAGGAGCTGCTCGAAACTTCGAGCGTCCGCAGCCGCCTCGAGATTCTGATCCGCGAGTTGGCCAAGGAACGCGAAGTCCTCGAGCTTCGAAACAAGATTTCGGAGCAGGTGCAGGAGCAAGTCAATCAAGGCCAGCGCGAATTCCTGCTTCGCGAACAAATGAAGGCGATTCAGAAGGAACTAGGCGACGGCGATGACTCGCAGGCCGAGGTGGACGAGCTTCGCAACAAAGTCGAAGCCTCGGGCATGCCAGCCGAAGCCAAGAAAGAGTGCGAGCGCGAACTGAAGCGCCTCGCGCGCATGACGCCGGCGTCAGCCGAGTACATGGTCGCGCGGACATATCTCGAATGGATGACGTCGCTTCCCTGGAACAAGACCTCCGGCACGGAAGACATTGACATCGCGAAGGCCGAGACGATCCTCAACGAAGATCACTACGATCTCGAAAAGGTGAAGCAGCGCATTCTCGACTATCTCGCGGTGAAAAAGCTTCAGCCGGGAATGAAAGGTCCGATTCTTTGCTTCGTTGGGCCTCCAGGCGTCGGCAAGACGTCTCTAGGAAAATCCATCGCGCGCGCGATGGGGCGCAAATTCGTGCGCGTTTCGCTAGGCGGCATGCACGACGAAGCCGAAATCCGCGGCCATCGCCGGACGTACATAGGCGCTCTGCCCGGACAGGTGATTCAGAACATTCGTCGCGCGGAGACGATGGATCCCGTCCTCATGCTCGACGAAGTCGACAAACTCGGCCGCGATTTCCGCGGCGATCCAGCAGCAGCGTTGATGGAAGTGCTCGATCCGGAACAGAATTCGACGTTCCGCGATCACTATCTCGACGTTCCGTTCGATCTCTCGAAGGTGATCTTCATCGCCACGGCCAACTGGATGGATCCGATTCCGGAGCCATTGCGCGATCGAATGGAAATCATCGAGCTTCCCGGCTACACCGAGGAAGAGAAGATCCATATCGCCAAGCGCTTCTTGATTCCGCGCCAAACGGCGGAGCACGGATTGAAACTTGGCGATCAAATCGAGTTTTCCGACGAAGCTTTGCGCGAGATCATTCACAGCTACACGCGTGAAGCGGGAGTCCGCAATCTTGAACGCGAAATCGCAAACTTGATTCGAAAGCAGGCGCGGCGCATCGCCGAGGGCAAGTTGGATAAGCAAATCGTCACACCCGAGGTAGTTCACGCTACGCTCGGCGTGCCGAAATTCCGCCTCGAAAAAGAAGTCGAGGAGCGCGTTCAGAAGCCCGGCGTCTCCGTCGGCCTCGTGTGGACGCCAGTCGGCGGAGATATCGTCTTCATCGAAGCCACGTCAATGCGGGGCGGCAAGCAATTCACGATGACCGGCCATCTTGGCGAGGTGATGCAGGAATCCATGCGCGCCGCGCTGAGCTGGGTCCGCGCTCATGCTGAAGAATACGGAATCGATCCCGACTTCTTCCGCAAGTCGGACCTCCACATTCACGTTCCGTCGGGTGCGATTCCGAAGGACGGCCCGTCAGCGGGCGCGGCGATGGTCACCGCTCTCGTCAGCTTGCTCAGCGGGCAGCCGGTCCGGCCGCGCGTTGCGATGACGGGAGAAATCTCGCTCACTGGCATCGTTCTGCCGATCGGCGGCGTGAAGGAAAAAGTGCTTGGTGCCAAGCGCGCCGGCATTCGCGAAGTGATTCTGCCGTCGGAGAACGAGCCGAACTTGAAGGAGGATTTGACGCCTGAAATGCTCGAAGGGCTGAAGATCCACTTCGTTCGCACCGTCGAACAGGCCATCGAAATTGCCATCGGCAAAATCGAGAAGCCAGTTCGCCCAATCAGTGGCGGCGGCCGCCGGGGCGAAGTTCGCCCGGCCGTTCCTCCGGTCCACTAATCGCGCAGCTCATCGCATGTAATGCTCGTCGGGGCGGGTCTCAGACCCGCCCTTTTTTATGCAGCTTGCTGAAACCAGATTTGGAAAATTTGTTGCGCGGGTGGCGCGAATCGCGTACAGCTAGGAATTTCGCCATGCGATTCACTCCACGACAAATTGTGGTTCGCGCGCAAGAGACCGCGTATCAACTGCTCGCGACGCTCGATCGCGAAGCGCTGGTCGCGCGCTTCCTGCAATCGTATGCAAAAGATCACAATCGAATGGGCGTGATCACGCAACCGGCGATCTACGGCGATCTGATGGCATGTGTCCGGCGGGAAGCGCTGCTCGCAATGGTTACGCACGTGGACGAAGCGCTGCCGCGCCGTCTGGGGCTCGGCAACCCATCGAAATCTGCGCCGAAGAAAAAAGCGAGCAAAGCGCGGGGCAAGCGAGGCACTCGCGGCGCGCGCAAGAAAAGCCCGGCCGCTCGGCCCGCTTCGATGACCGGGCGCGAACTCGCGGCGCACGCCGCCGTCCTGAATTTATTTCGCGAAGAATTTATTGTAGCGCTCGGACGCGCTCAACGGTGGAGCGAAGAGGAATCGGGCGAATTTGCACGGGACTACGACTTGTACGAAGCAACGAGATCGCGCGCTGGCGCGGAACGGTCCGGCGGCGGCGCGAGAAATATTTCCTCGGGGCCGTTCGTCGATCGCTGCGGCCTGCTTCTCGATCCGTCGATGCTCGAGCAGGCGCGACGCGCCGCCGGGCGATTTCAGGCACAACTACAGGCCACGGCGGAAGGCGTGCTCAAAAGAGTTTTTTCGGCGCGCCGCCAAAATTAATTTCGCCGCCGCAGTTTTACGAACGCGCTTCGAGCACGATGTTGAACGGCGTCTGAGCAGCTTTGCGAACGCGCTTAAAGCCCGCTGCCTTAAGGACAGACGTAAGCCGCGCCTCACCAGCCTGCGCACCGAGTGCGAGGCCAACTTCCTGCGACAGAGACGCCGGAGTACACAGCGTCGTTGACGCGGAGTAGAACACGCGGCCGATCGGATTGAGATTGTCCTCGAGCCGGTCGTTCGCGAAAGGCTCGACGATCATCCACACGCCGTCGCGGCTGAGCGACTGCAAGACGTGGCGCGCCGCGCCTTCCGGGTCTCCCATGTCGTGCAGGCAATCGAAAAACGCGACGAGATCGTAATCCTTGCCAGGAAAATTCTTTGCCGCCGCGACTTCGAATTTGACGCGGTCGCCGACGCCGGCACGAGCCGCCGCTTCCCGCGCGAGTTCGATCGAGCGATCGTGATAGTCGAACCCGATGAAAGTTGATTTCGGGTACGCCTGCGCCATTAGAATCGTCGACGTGCCAAGCCCGCAGCCCACATCGGCAACACGCGCGCCCGCTTTCAATTTCGCGTCCACGCCCTCGAGCGCGGGAATCCATTCGCCGATCAGATGCGCTCGATAGTTCGGACGGAAGAAGCGCTCCGTGCCGTGGAAGAGATCGTGATCGTGCTCGTGCCAGCCGAGGCCTTTGCCGCTTCGAAACACTTCTTCGATCTTCGGCACGTCCTTCATAACGGCAGAGACAATTTGGAAAAATCCCGGCAGATAAACGGGGCTGTCCTCCATCGCCAGTGCGAAGGCTTGCTCCGGCGGAAGCGTAAACCTCTTTGTCGCGGCATCGTAGGTGACGAATCCTCCCGCGGCTTGCGCCGAAAGCCATTCGCGGACGTAGCGTTCTGACAATCCTGTTTTTTTCGCCAATTCGTCCGACGTCAAGGGTCCAGCGTTAGCCATTCCTTTGTAGAGGCCGAGCTTATCGCCGATGAGAATGAGCGCCGCGTTGATCGCCGCGCCCATTTCCCCGATTGCCTGACCGAGAAACGCGTGCAATTTTGCTTCATCAATTGGAACTTGAGCAGGAGCAGACATGGTGTTTCCTCCTTGGGCTAGTTCGAAACGCAAATTTCTGGCGAGTGTAGGGTGTGGCCCCGGCGCCTGTCAAGAGACCGGCCTCAAGCCGCCCACGAAGCACGTAGCAGACCGTGTACTACTCTGAACTCAATCCCGACCGTACCTACGTGGCCACAGGCTTGCGTGGCGTGCAATCTGGGACATGTTTCAATCTGATATTCTCGTACCAGAATGCTGCAGGTCTTCTATGTCCTCGTTTGCCAGCAAATCCTACAGGGCATTTATTCGCTCTGGAAAGGATTTTCATGGCTCGGAATGGTGCGCCGGAGGCTCGCGACGCACGCGGGTTTCTACAATCCGAAAGTCGCGCTGATCTGCCCATGCAAGGGCCTGGATTCCGGCCTCGAAGCCACGCTGATGTGCCTGACGCACTTCGACTATCCGAATTACGAGATTTTTTTCGCGGTGGCTTCCAACAATGATCCGGCGATGAAAGTAATCGAGCGAATCAAGACTTCGACGCAAAGAAAAATAAACGTCGTGATTGCCGGGCCGCCGCTGGATCGCGGCGAGAAGGTGAACAACCTCTCCAAGGTGATCGAACAATTGGACGAAGCGTTCGAAGTGATTGTCTTCACCGATGCCGATACGCTACCGAGCCGCGGCTGGCTGATCAAACTGATCAAGCCGCTTGGCGACGCGACTATCGGGGCCGCGACGACGTATCGCTGGCTGGTCCCGATGCGCGCGGCGGGAAAAAGCGCGCTCGCGAGCGCGCTTGGATCGGTCTGGAACGCGTCGATCGCGACAATGCTTGGCGATCACGCGCAGAATTTTTGCTGGGGCGGCGGAACGGCAATTCGCCGCATGACATTCCTGCAGATTGGAGCCGACAATTTCTGGCGCGGCGCGGTGTCCGACGATCTCGCGCTGACGAATGCGGTTCGCCAAGCGGGCATGCCGATTGTTTTCGTGCCGGAGTGCATCACGCCCACGCCGTATGCGGCTACATTCAGCGAGCTTGTGGAATTCACGAATCGCCAGATTATTTTGACTCGCGTTTATTCACCGAAAATATGGCAGGGCGGCGCGATCGCGCATTTTTCCTACGTCGTATCTTTCTTGACCGCTCTGGCGATCACATTCTCCAAGTTTTTATCCGGCGATCCGTGGATTTCTCTCGCCGTGTTCACACTTTTGATTCCGCTCCTCGCGGCCATGAAAGGCGCGCTGCGAACGATCGCGATCGACGAACTCCTTCCGGAGTGGAAAGCGAAGATGCGCGAATGGAGTTGGAGCTGGACCGTCCTCGCGCCGGTGGTGCCGTTCCTTTTCTTCTGGAATTTCTGCGTGTCGCTCGCGACGCGGCAAATTCGATGGCGCGGATTGCGTTACCGCCTGGTTTCCATGAATCAAACGGAAATTCTCAGACCCTGAACGCGATACTTCCGGAAGAATCCTTCATCGAATTCCAATCGCAGCCATCAAGCGGCCGGTCGTTTTTTCGCGGCGATAACTGAAAAGAAGATCGGTGCGGCACGAAGTGCAGAGTTCGCTCGCACTGATATTCCGCGCAAGAACACCCGCGCCTTCGAGAATCGCGCGATTCGCGGCGTGCAGATCGAGCGACGCGCGAGGCTCCGGCGGTTGGTGCCCCGGCGGCATCATCGAGAGCCAGGGAAGCGGATTGGGGTCTTCGCCCGAGACGAGCGCGTCGTACGGGCCGTCAAACCAGTCACGCGCCGCGTCGAACTGGCTCCCGAACTCTTTCACCACCTCGGGGCCGACCTCATAGCAGCAGCGCCCGATTCCGGGCCCCAGCGCCGCGATGATGCCCTCCGGCCGCGAGCCGAAAAGCATGCGCATGCGGCCGACTGTTTTCTCCGCAATGCGCTTGAGAGTTCCGCGCCAGCCCGCATGGATTGCGGCCACAATTCGATTCTCCCGATCGGCGAGAAGAATCGGAATGCAATCGGCGGTTTGCACGGCGAGCAGGAGCCCCGGCGTGCGAGTGACGAGCGCATCGCCGCGCAGCGAATCGCCGGGAACGGAATCGATCACGTGAATGACGTCGGAATGAAATTGCCGGAGGGCCACCATTTTCATTTCGGCGGCGCCAAAAGCTTTCGCGAAGCGGCGGCGATTTTCTTCAACGTTCGCGCGATTATCCCAATCGGAGAAGCCGAGATTCAAAATTCCCCCGGACTGTTTCCGAGTGGCGGCCGAATCCGGAAGCGAGCTTGCGCCGCCGCAGCGTGTGCTGAAACCATGCGCGAGCCACTTCTGCTTGCCGAGCGCCGTAGACTGAAGAACTGCGACGTGTCCGGCCTTGCGAAATGCCCAGTGCCGATCTGAATTTCCTGTACGCGAACCGTTTGCGTTGCGGCGTTCGCGGCGAATTGATTTCCTGCGCGGGCGAGTTCCGGTGGGTGTCATGATTTCAGCCGCGCATGGCGAGAAGCAGCCGCGCGTGCGCACTTTCAATTATAGGTATAATTCCATCGAGCCACAGGCCGCCGATTGCCGCGGCACAAGAAAGAGGACGCGCGTGATCGTCGGAATGGGCGTGGACATCGCGGAGATCGATCGGATCGAGACGGCCATCAAGGGCAATGGCAAGCGTTTCATTACGCGGCTCTTCACGCCTCTTGAAATTGAATACTGCGAACGGCACAGGAATCCGTTTGAACGCTACGCCGGAAGATTCGCTGTGAAGGAAGCGGCGATGAAAGCGCTCGGCACGGGCTGGCGGCACGGCGTGCGCTGGGTAGACATCGAAGTGACGAATCTGCCCGGCGGAAAACCGACGCTTCGGCTCAGTGGCGTGGCCGGGGAATTCGCGGCGCGCGCCGGCGTCAAAAACATTTCGATTTCGATCACGCATAGCGGCAACATCGCCTACGCCCAAGTGATTTTCGAAAATTAATTGCTAGCCGCATGCGCGGTTGCCAATGAGCCTTCCGCGGCGACCCGCGCCTCGAGCCAGGTGTTCGCGGGCCAATCTCCCACGACGCGCACTTTTAAATAATTCCCGGAGAGTGCTTCCGTCCAACCTTCGCCTTTTCGCATCAGCGTCAGCGCGCGCACTGTACGGCCGGCGTGCGCGGCGCGAAACTCGGCAGCCTTGCGATCTCCAAGCGATCGTAACGCGCGTGCGCGATCGCGAATCACCGCTGGCGCAACTTCATTCCCCAGGATCGCCGCAGCCGTCCCGGGCCGCGGCGAGAAAGAAAACACGTGGAGATAAGTGAACGGCAAGCGCTCGATGAATTCAGCTGTGGCGCGGAAATCCTCGTGTGTCTCTCCAGGAAAGCCAACAATCACATCCGCGCCGATCGCGGCATCGAGCAGCAGTTCTCGAATCATTTCGACGCGGCGCTCGTAGTGAGCCGCGCGATACCACCGGTGCATGGCCTTGAGGATGCGATCGGAGCCCGATTGCAACGGCATGTGAAAGTGGCGCGCGAATCGATTTTCCGATGCCGCCATTTCCACGAAATCGCGCGTCACGTCCATCGGTTCGATCGAGCTGAGCCGCAGCTGCTCGAGCGAAGTCTCCGCCATGACGCGCCGAAGAAGCTTGTCGAGCGGCACCCGCGGCGCCAAATCCCGCCCGTAACTACCGAGATTGATTCCGCTCAAGACGATCTCGCGCGCGCCGGCTGAGACGAGGCGTTCGATCTCGCCAATCACCCGGTCCGGGGCGAGGCTCCGGCTTTTTCCGCGAACGAAGGGAATGACGCAGTAGGAACAGCGATTATTGCAGCCATCCTGAATCTTCAGCGTCGGGCGCGTCCGCTCGGATTCGCCGCCTTCGACCGGCGCGAACAAAACTTCCGTTTGCTCGAAAATATCGCCGGTTAGAATTTTCGCGGGCCCGTGCGCCAGCGAAAGGCTATCGGCGCCGAGCATGGACGAAGGGAAAAAATCTGAGGCGCGGACGAATTCTCGCGAAGGCGTGCTCGCGGCGCGAAGAGCCAGATCCGGAATTGCAGATTGGTGGGAGTTGCCGACAACCCATTCGACGCCATCGAGAGATGCGAGCTCTTCGGGCGCGCGCTGCGCATAGCATCCGGTAACGAGGATACGAGCGCCATGATTCGCGGCATGAATGTGGCGGATCGCATCGCGCGCCTGCGCGTCGGCGGCAGCGGTGACGGTGCATGTGTTCAGGACGACGATTTCCGCGTCGCGATGATTGCTCTCGCGCACCAGTCCGCGATCGAGCATTTGCCGCTCAATCGCGGCGGCGTCCGCGTGCGTCGCGCGGCAACCGAAGTTTTCGATGGAAAAAGTTGCCAAGGCCGGTCCACCACAAGAGCCAGCAATCGAAGAGTAGGATTACATCAGCGCGACAAAAAGAAAAGGCCGGCTGAGCCATCGCGGCTCAGCCGGCCGGTGACTCCGAAGGCTTTCGTCTATGAAGATCCCTGCGGGTTCTCCATCTTTTTCTGCTTGATCGCCTTCACTTTGTCCACAAGCTCATCGGCCATTTTTTCATCGGCGTCGTGAGCCTGCGCGGTCAATTCCGTGTCGGCCTTTTGGCGATACAGCAGGTTCAGATACGCCATCGCATCGTCGTAATCGGCCCGCAGTTCGATGGCTTTTTTCAGGTTCGTGACGCCCTCGTCAATGATCGAGCCGAACTTGGCCTGGAAGTCCGTGGCCAGCGCCACCGGCATCGGATCGCTATCCTTGACGGGTTTCTTGCCCTTCGCGTTGTATTCGGCGCGCATGTCCTTGTTGCCGCGGTAAGAGAGCGACCAATCAATGACTCCGATCCAGTAGTAAGGCTCGGGATCGTCCGGTTTGATCTGAATGTGGCGCTCGTGATAGGTCTTCGACTCTTCGAATTTCTTCGGATCGAATGGCGTGCCGCCCATGTTGTAGAGAATGGCGCCGATGCCGTCGATCGCGGAAAGATTGTTCGGATCGACGTCGAGGACTTCCTTGTACTCGGCGATCGCCTGCTGTCCCATGCGAACGTTCTCATCCGATGGTGCGCCGGGAATGTACTGCGAAGAATAAGCGGTGGCAAGATAAAGCCGCGCGTTCAGCAGGCTGGGATCGAGGTCCTTGGACTGCTTGAAATCTTCGATGGCCTGATCGAACTGGCCGGCCTTGTATGCCTGGACGCCTTTGTTGAGAAGATCGCGGGCTTTCAGCTTGCTGCAGCCCGCCGTGACGGCTAGCGCGGCAAGAAGCAGTACGAGGGTGTACCGACTGCGGGGCGTGCGCTCCATTCCAATTTCTCCTTGAGAATTCTAGGCCAGTGTCCCGCTGCGAACGCTACTTCTCGCACAAATCGAATTTAGCCTCGCGATAGAAGAAGGCTTTCAAAAAAACGCGACTACTGACCCGCCTCAACCTTCGCGGTAATGAGACCGACTTTGTCGACACCATTTGCCCGCATGATGTCGATCGCGCGAGCCACTTCGGCAAAGTCCACGGAATCCTCGCCCTTCACGAACGCCACCTTCTCGGCTCGCTGCTTGAAAATGTCGTCGATTCGCGGCCCGAGCTGATCCCACGTGGTTTCGTCCTGATTGATCAGGACCTTCCCGCTCGCCGTGACTTGAACGACGATCGTTTTCGCCAAGAGCGCCGGATCTTCTTTCTGATTCGGAGGCGCAGGCTGAGGCACGAGAGCATCGAGGCCCTTCGGCACCGTCGGCGTGATCACCATGAAAATAATAATCAGCACCAGCAAAATGTCGATGAGCGGCACGACGTTCATTTCCGCCATCGCGCCTTTACTTCCACCAACTGACATCCCCATGGAGAAGCTCCTTTACTGCAGAAACTTTACTGCCCGGTCGGCGGCGGTGCGGGCGCTTTGCGGCCCGTATCGAGCTTATCGGTCAGCAAACCGAGATTGTCCACTCCGGCGGAACGAACCTCATCAACGGCCTTGACCACTTCGCCGTATTTCGCGCGAGCATCGCTCTTCACGAATACAGTCTTGTCCAGGCGGTTGGCGAGCAGGTCCTTCACTTTGTTCGTGATGTCATCCAGGTTGACTTGACTGGTCCCCAGGAAGTAGCGCCCATCTCGAGTCACCGCGATGAGAATGGCGTCATCCTTGTCAGCGTCCCGCATATCTTCTGGATTTTCCACCTTCGCCATATCCACGGAGACTCCCTTCTGCAACATGGGCGTCACGACCATGAAGATGATGAGCAGCACGAGCATAATGTCGGCCATCGGAATGACGTTCGGAGCCGCCATCACCGGTGGAGCTTTTGGCTTATAACCCATGATTTACTTCTTTCCGCCCCGGCGCGTGATGAAGTAGTTGATCAACTCCATCGAGGAGTTGTCCATCTCGACGTCGAAGGCTTCGACCTTGTTCGTAAAATAATTGAACGTCCACACCGCGGGCACGGCAACGAGCAGACCGAGAGCGGTGGTCACGAGAGCTTCAGAAATACCGCCGGCCACTGCCGACAGACCGGTTGCTTTGCTGCTCGCGATGCCTTTGAACGCGTTGATGATGCCGACGACCGTTCCGAAGAGGCCGACGAATGGAGCCGTCGAACCGATAGTGGCGAGGCCGGAAAGGCCGCGCTTCATTTCGGCGTGCACGATGGCGACCGAGCGCTCGAGACCGCGCCGAGCCGCTTCGATCACTTCCTCATCGCTCACCTGCGCCGATGCCGCCTGGAACTCGGAGAGCCCGGTGGCAACAACCTTCGCGATGTGGCTCTTCTTATTGCGCTCGGCGATCGAGATCGCTTCGTCAAGCTTATTGTCCTTCAGCGCTCCCGCGACCTGCTGTACGAACACGCGAGACTGCTTGCGCGCCGCACTGAACATCAACGCGCGGTCGATCATGATGCCGACCGACCAGGCCGACATCACAAAAAGCAAAACTACGACGGCCTTTGCCGGGATGCCCATGTTGTGCCACATGGTCACCAGGTCCCAACCGACGTCCGCATTGCCGCCACCCTGCTGCAACATCAAGAAACTTGCCCATAGAGTATTCGCTAGCATGTCCTTCGATCCTCCTCAGAGTCTTTCGAAATCCAATCTTCGGCAGCGAAACTCTGCCGGCAACCCAAGCCCCTACCCGCCACAAGCCCCGGCCAGGCCGGAGCCGCGCCGGCCCTACCCACCGAGTGTAAAGATCACCGAAATCGTGGTTTCAACTTCCACCGGTTCGCCATTCAGCAGCGTGGGCTGATAACGCCACTCTCGCACCGCATCCATCGCAGCCTTCATGAGCAGCGGCGGGCCGGAAACATACTGGAGTTCCTGAACGGAGCCATCCTTCGAGATGATGGCATGAAGCAGAACTGTGCCCTGAACGTGAGCTGTCTTGGCGATCTGCGGATAGATCGGCTGCACTTGCCGAATCATCTTCGCGGATTGCACGTTGCCGCCAACGCGGATTCTTTGTTGCGCCGGCTTCGGCGGCGGCGGAAGATTTGAACCTGTCCCGCCGATAATGCCGCCGAGCACTCCGCCTGCCTGGCCACCCGCAATGCCGCCCGGAACGCCGCCTACGACGCCCACTGCGCCAACATCCGGCGGCAGTTCTTCTTCCTTAATCATCGCAACTTTTTTCGGAATCACGGTCGGCGCCATCATTTTGCCCGCCTGAATAATTCGGACCACCGGCTTCACGATTCGCTGTACCGCAGCGGCTGGGGGAGGAGGCGGTGGCGGCGGCGCTGGCGCGACCAAGAATGTGGTGAGCAATTGCTTCGGCAACGCTTCTGTGTAAATCAATGGAATCAAAACCAGCACAAAGAGAATCGCACCCTGGATGACCGCGGAAAGAAGTACCGTCCAGCTTTTGTTTGTTCTCTTCGCGACTGCAGTTGATTCAACAAGATCGTCGAACATGGCTAAACCTCCCGGCTATCGCCACGCGCTTAGGCTGCGGATCCAGCGCGAGCGACACTCCTCTGACCCCGATACTTACTCCAAACCACCACGATGGGAGCAGCAATGCCGAAACTGGAGTATGTTCCTATCACAACTCCCACCACCATAGCAAAAGAGAAGCTGCGGAGAACTTCCCCTCCCATGAGGAAAAGGACGAGCACGGTCAAGAACGTCAAGCCGCTCGTTAAAATCGTCCGCGAAAGAGTTTGATTGATGGAGCGGTTCACGATGCTTTCCAGCGGCTCGCGGCGCATGAGCCGGAGATTCTCGCGCACGCGATCGAAGATGACAATGGTGTCGTTCATCGAATACCCGACGAGAGTCAGGAGCGCCGCAATAACCGTCAACGAAATCTCAAATCGAAAAAGAGAGAATAAACCGAGGGTGATTAGCACGTCGTGAAAGACGGCAATCACCGCCGCGGCCCCGTAGACCCACTCGAATCGGATGGCAATATATATCAACATGCCCGCCAACGCATAGAGGGTAGCGAAAACTGCCTGGCGGCGAAGCTGGGCGCCGACTTTCGGGCCGACCACCTCGACGTCGCGGATGGCGAAAGTGCCGAGCGAGAAGGCATCGCGCACCCCGGCGAGCAACGCAGCGTTGACGCCGGGAACGCTTTTCAAGTCATCGAAATTCGTCAGAATTCCGCCGTGATCTTTGTCGCGCACATCCGTGATCTGCTTCGCGAGTTGGTTGTAGCGGTCACCCGCGGCGGCGCCAAGTGAAAGAGGATCTTTTTGCGTCAGGTATGCCGCGAGCGCTGAAGGCGTCACGGAATTGAAATCGGGCTTGGCGCCCTGGACTCCAAATGTCTTCTGGAGCACGCCAAGAATTTCTTGCTTGCCTTGGTCGATCGATTCGTCGCCCTGCCCGCGCAGATCGAGACCGATCACAACGTCATTGTTCGACGATGGGTTCGAGATGTCGCTGATTTGCTGAATCGTGCTGTTGGCCAGGCCGGCTTCCTGAAGGCCCGTACGGATCTGATTGATCGGAGGCGCAGAGGCGAAGCGGACGTAGACGAGGGTGCCGCCGCGGAAATCAATTCCGTAGCGGAGCCCTCCGCCGCGATAAATTGAAATCCAGCCAATAACCAGAAGGAGCAGCGAGCACGAAACGAAGTACTTCGCCTTCCCCATCCAGTCAACATTCACGCCATGAAAGAATTCCATTCCTAGTCCAGTCCCACAGAGTTAGACACCGTTATGACGGTGTTGGTTCCACCCTAAGGCTCGCGTTCGTCTTAGCCAGGGTGCCACGCCAGAGCCGCTAACCTATAACAAGCTAGATGCTTAGCTCTGCCTGTCTGTCCATGCGGGACAGATGCCAATCGAAAATCGCCCGCGACACGTAGATCGAAGTAAATAGGTTCGCGAGAAGGCCAATAACCAATGTGATCGCGAAGCCTTTCACGGGGCCGGTGCCGAACAAAAATAAGAACGCGGCCGAGACGAGCGTGGTGATGTGCGTGTCGATGATCGTCAAAAACGCCCGATCGAATCCCACGGAAACCGCCGACGGAGGCGCCTTCCCGCTGCGCAATTCCTCTCGGATGCGCTCGAACACCAGAACGTTCGAGTCCACGCCCATACCGATGGTGAGTACCACGCCCGCGATGCCGGGCAGCGTCAACACCGCGCCCGAAATCGCCATGAATGCGATCAAGATGAGCAGGTTCAGAAACAGCGCCACCACGGCGTTGATGCCGCTCGAGCGGTAGTAGACCACTAGGAAAATCATGACGACGATCAAGCTGCCGAGCGAAGCCCTCACTCCGGAGCGAATCGAATCCGCCCCGAGCGAAGGTCCAACGGTGCGTTCCTCGAGATATTTGATCGAAGCCGGCAGCGCGCCCGCGCGAAGCACGAGCGAGAGATCCTTCGCGGAGTCCTGCGAGAAATTTCCTTCGATCATTCCCGAATCTTCGATGCGCCCGCGAATTTCCGGCGCGGTCTGAACCTGGTGGTCTAGAACAACCGCCATCTGCTTGCCGATATGCGATTCCGTGAACGGACCGAATCGCGCGGCAGCAGCCGTGGAAAGCGTGAAGTTGACTTGATATTGGCCGGGGTAATTCGTGCTCGGCGTCGGAGTCGAGTTGCGCAAGTCCTGGCCGGTGATGATCGGCAGGCGGTCAACTACATACCAGACCTGCGGCCCGGGCTG
The DNA here is from genome assembly GCA_049279675.1 of Candidatus Acidiferrales bacterium. Classification (GTDB taxonomy): domain Bacteria; phylum Acidobacteriota; class Terriglobia; order Acidiferrales; family UBA7541; genus Palsa-147. The sequence continues at coordinate 3,083 of JBAPOP010000143.1, read as the reverse complement.
ACCATTGGCTGAAGAAGATTTTCCGGGAAGCAATTGAGTCCCCGGAGGAAGAACTCCGCCGTGCGCGGCGAGCGCAGCGGCTTGCGACGGATACGTTTGCGGATCATCGACGGCGGTCAATTCGAGCTGCCCGCCCGCTTGAATCACTTGCTTGGCGCGAGTCGGATCACCTTCACCAGGCAGTTGGACAAGGATTTCGTTATCGGCGCGGCCCGTAAATGCAATCGTCGGCTCGGTCAAGCCAAGCGCGTTGATGCGGCGATCGATGGTCTCCAGCGCCTGATCCATCGTCTGCTTCTGAATGTCGGCAACGATTTGCGGCTTGATCGACAGAAGATAGCCGGACGTTTCGCCGGCCGCGGGCGCGATGCTCCAGTCGGTGAATTGTGCGGCGATCAAATCGCGGAAGGCGCTCGAGGTCGCGGGAGCAACGTCGCGCACCAGAATGTGCTGATCGTCCACGCGGCGGATTTCGCCGACGTTAATGTTGCGGTCGCGAAGCTGTTTGGTTAGCTGGTCGATCGTCTGATCGCAGCGAAGCCCGATTGCTTCATCCACCTGCACCTGCAAAACCAAGTGGCTGCCGCCTCTGAGGTCGAGACCCAATTTAATTCGGTCGGCGAAATTATCTTTAACGGTTTGCCACGAGGTCGGAAACTCCGGCAGGCCGATCAAGCCATAAATGCACACCAATATGACGATGAGGATAAAAATGAATTTCCATCTGAGCTGGGAATTCATGCGAGAGGCTTAAGTCTCCTTGGGTGGTTCCGCTTGGAGTCCGACGATGGCATTGCGTGAGAGCTTGATCTTCACCTGGTCGGCGATGCGCAGTTGCACGGTGTCGTCCTCGAGGCCGACGACGGTACCGTAAATTCCGCCGTTCGTAATCACTTTATCGCCGTTCTTCAGCGCCTGAAGCATCTGAGTCGTTTTTTTCTGGCGCCGTTGCGCCGGAAGAATCAGCAAAACATAAAAAACCACCATGATCAGTAGCAATGGTAGGAAGGTCAGCATCCCGCCCGGTGACGCTTGCGCGAAGAGAGGGAGACCCACTAACAAGCTGCTTATCATGGTGATTGCCACGTCCTTAGACTTAGATACTCACGCCGCGGTTTGCGGGATGCCCGGACACATCTTTCGAAACCCTGACCCGGCGCGTCTTCAGCCCTAAACGCCCATCTCGGTATGCCTGATTTCGAGGCGTGCCTGCAGGTCAGTGCGGAACCTAGACAGATTCCCAAAACCGATAGCCTCGCGAATTTTGCGCATCATGTCAAGGTAAAAGTGGACGTTGTGGTGGGAGTTCAAGATGGCGGCAAGCAATTCATTCGCAAGGAAAAGATGCCGCAAGTACGCGCGTGAATAGCGGCGGCAGACCGCGCATTCGCAGGCCTCGTCAATCGGGCGGACATCCTTGGCGTAACGTGCATTCTTGATCAGTATGCGCCCTTGCGACGTAAAGAGACAGCCGTGTCTTGCGCTGCGGGTGGGCAGCACGCAGTCCATCATGTCCACGCCGAGCTCAACGTAATCCACGATTTGCTCCGGTTTCCCGACGCCCATCAGGTAACGCGGCCGATTCGCGGGAAGCCGCGACGTCACTTCGGATGTCATCGCGCAAGTGACCTCGTGAGGTTCGCCTACCGCGAGTCCGCCAATGGCATTCCCGGGAAAATCGAGCGCGACGATCGCGTCCGCATTCTCCCGCCGCAAATCAGGATGCGTTCCGCCCTGAACGATTCCGAAAAGCATTTGCCGCGCGGCATTGCCTTGCCGCGAAAAATATTCGCGCGAACGCCGCGCCCAGTCGAGCGTTCGCGCCGCCGCTTCTTGCGTCTGAGTGCGGCTGGCGGGAGCTGCGATGCACTCGTCGAGGACCATGATGATGTCCGCGCCAAGCGCCATCTCGACCTCGAGCGCGATCTCCGGTGAAAGGAAATGCTCCGAGCCGTCGATGTGCGAACGGAACGTGACGCCTTCGTCCGTCACTTTGCGCAAATCCGAAAGACTGAAGATCTGGAATCCGCCGGAATCGGTGAGGATCGGTCGCGGCCATGACATGAAGGCGTGCAAGCCGCCGAGCGAACGAATCAGTTCGTGCCCGGGGCGAAGGAAGAGATGGTAAGTGTTGGCGAGGATGATCTGCGCGTCGAGTTCTTCGAGCGCCTGCTGCGTGAGGCCTTTGACGGTAGCCGCCGTGCCCACCGGCATGAACGCCGGTGTGTCGATCACGCCGTGCGGCGTGGTCAGGCGGCCGAGTCGCGCGCCGGTCGGATCGGTCTTCAGGACCTCGAACTGGAATCCCATCCGGCGAAGTGTATCAGGAGCGGAATTCGATTAGCTAAATGCGCCGACCCATCCGACATGGATGAGAACCCAAAGGGCCCAGACGGCAACTACAATCGTCAGCCCTTTTCCAAACGTGACTTTTTTCGGGCTCGCGGCGGAGAAACCAATCGCCATGAGCACCATCACCCAGAAAGCGAAGATGTCGAATGAGGTCATCAGAGCCATCAGCCATCTGGCGGAGTCGCTCGAAATAAACGCGCCGGGATTTGAACCTACGAGATGCTCTAGGTCAATCGTGTCCGGCGATTTGAGAAATAAAAGAATCAATGAAAGCAATCCGTGGATGACGAGCGGCATCCAGGAAAATGACACGATGGCCAGGGCGACCTTGAAATTGAGGCGCGTGCCCGCCAGCAAATTGAAAGCGCCAAGCATCACGGCCGCGATGATCACCGGAACGATGAGTGTTGCGATGGCGACGCTGATGTAAGTGATCGGCGGCGCGAATTTGACAGCGTTGTCGAGCGCTTTTTCCCGCTGATCCGCAGGCATGTTGGCGGTGCGTGGATTTTTGTCGAACTGGCGCTCCATGAAGCCGCGCCAGCCGACGCGTTGGCCGAAAAGCGCGATAACGGCGAGAGCTATAACGCAAAGAAGTATCAGCGGCGCGATCCAGGTCGGGCGCGCGACGATGTCGTCATACGTCGCCTTGGGACTGAACAGCACACCGGTCATTCGGCCAATTTCGCCGATCGGCGCGGACTGCGGGGTTGCGTCGGGCGTCGAGCTTG
>JBAPOP010000142.1:0-3930 GCA_049279675.1 Candidatus Acidiferrales bacterium | reverse complement strand
GCGGCAGCCCTTTCGAGCGCGGCTTTTACCGCGTGTCCTTTGAACGTGCGCGTTGGCGCGAATTCGCCGAGCTTGTGTCCGACCATTTGTTCCGTGATGTACACCGGAATGAACTTCCGGCCGTTGTGCACCGCGACTGTGTGGCCGACCATGTCTGGAAGAATCGTCGAGCGCCGCGACCACGTCTTCACGACTTTCTTCTCGTTCCGCGTGTTCAGCCCTTCCACCTTTATGCGCAGGTGGTCGTCAATAAACGGGCCCTTTTTTAGCGAGCGTGGCATGCTTTCTCCGTTACTCTTCTTTACTCTTCGACCCGGCGCAATTTCACCCACTGCGCCCGGCGCATCTTGCGGAATCCGCGAACAGGTCCCGGAACGCGATGCGAAACCGGGCAGAACGGGCAAACAAACCGTGTGCCCTGCGCGTTCGGAATCTTGTCCACAATCACGCCCCAACCCGCGCGGCACAGGCGGAACAGCACCTGCGGCGCCGGCCCGAGCTTCGATGAAATCTTCGCGGCTGGTTTTGCGATCGGCTTAACCGGCCGGCGATGCGCGACGGCGGCCTTGCGCCCACTCGCACTCCGGCGTGTCGCTCTACGGCTTGTCCTGATGGCTGTCATCTTTCTCTCGATTCCCCGCCGCGCCGGCATCATTTCTCCCGCTTCGATTGCCTCTGAAACTACGGCTTTCGCCGTTCAACGATCATCTTGCTTCCGCCGCGCTTTCGGCGCGTCTTCGCGCCAAGCGTGGGAAAGCCCCACGGCGTCTGCGGATGATTGCCCTTCACGCGGCCTTCGCCGCCGCCGTGAGGGTGATCAACCGGGTTCATGGCCACGCCGCGAACCGTCGGGCGAATGCCCAGCCATCGCGACTTTCCGGCCTTGCCGTAGGTGATGTTTTCATGGTCGAGGTTGCCAATCTGCCCAACCGTGGCCATGCAATTCACATGAAACTTGCGCGTCTCGCCCGAGGGCAGCTTGATCAGCGCGATCTCGCCCTCTTTGCTCAAAAGCTGCGCCGCGCCGCCCGCCGAACGCACTACCTGCCCGCCCTTGCCCGGCGTTAGTTCCAGGTTGTGCATCATCGTGCCGGGAGGAATGTTCCGGATCGGCAACGCGTTGCCCGGAAGAATATCGGCGCCCTCGCCGTTCTGCACCGTCATCCCGACCTCGAGTCCCACCGGATGCAGGATGTAGCGCTTCTCGCCGTCGGCGTAGTGCAACAGCGCAATTCGCGCCGAGCGGTTTGGATCGTATTCAATGGCCGCAACTTTTGCCGGCACGCCGATTTTGTCGCGGCGGAAATCGATTTTGCGGTACTTCCGCATGTGCCCGCCACCGCGATGCCAAATCGTGACTTCGCCGTGGTTGTTTCGTCCGCCGGTTCGTTTCTGGACTTCCACCAGCGACTTTTCCGGTTCCTGCTTCGTGATGTCGCTTCGGTCCGTAAGCGTCAGAAAGCGACGCGAAGGCGTGTATGGTTTGAAAGTTTTCAGTGCCATCGTTCCCTCTTGCCTGCTCTTTCATCCGAATTTTCGGATTCAAGAGCCCCGCCGTTCGAATTCACGCTGCTTCACTTCGGACTGCTACCGCCGAAAGCGACTACAAGTTCTCGGCGTACTCGATCATCTTCTCGCCCGGTGCGAGCTTCACGTACGCTTTCTTCCAATCGCGCCGGTAGCCTTCTGCGCGGCCGCGGCGTCGAAACTTGCCGTGAAATGTCGCCGTGCGCACGGCCGCGACTTTCACTTTGAAAACTTTTTGCACGGCTTCTTTGATCTCTGTCTTTGTCGCGTCCGGCGCGACTTCGAAAACCACCGTGTGCTGCGTTTCCTTCACCCCGAGACCCTTCTCGGTAATGATGGGCCGCCGAATGACTGTGAACGCCCGAGTCGTCATCGCTTATTCCTTCTTGCCTTTTGGCTTAGCCGTTTTCGGCTTGGCCGCGGCTTTGGCCTTGGCCGCTTTGGGCGCTGCTTTTTTCGTTGCGGCCTTTGCGTGCTTCTCAGCCGCCTTCGGTGCTTGCGCGGCCTTTGGCGCTGCGGGCGCGGATTGAATTTGTACCGGCGCGGCTGCCGCATCTCCGGACTTATTTACGCGCAGCGACCGGCTCAGCTTCTCCGCTGCCGGCCGCGACAATAGCAATCGCTCGTGCCGCAGCAGTTCGTAAGGCTCGAGCGCCGTCGTCATCACCAGCGTTATGCCGTGAAGGTTTCGGCTCGCACGCTCAAGATTGACGTTCTCGCCCGTATCGACAAGCAGCATCGTCTGGCTCGCGTCATCGAGCTTGGTCAGTTGCTCGCGGAACAGTTTCGAACGGTGCGATTCGAGCGTCCAGCCTTCCACCACCGTCAGCTTCTGGTCGGCCAGTTTTGCCGAAAGCGCCGAACGCAGCGCGCCGGCGTGCATTTGGCGCGGCACCACGTAATCGTAGCTGCGCGGCACCGGTCCGTGGACTGTGCCGCCCTTGCGCCAGAGAGGCGAACGAATCGAGCCGATTCGCGCGCGGCCCGTGCCCTTCTGCCGCCACAGCTTGCGTCCCGCGCCGCTCACTTCGCCCTTCGGTTTCGTTTTGTGCGTGCCTGCGCGGCGCGCGTTCAGATAGTGGCGCGCGGTCTCGTGCAGCAAATGCGGATTGACCCTCGCGGCAAACACTTCGTCGGATAGCTCGACCTGTCCGACTGTATCTCCATCAAGGTTTAAGACGTCCACGACTGGCATGTTCTTCTCGCTATTTTCCGTGCTTCGCTTTGCGAATCACGATGTAGGCGCCGCTTGGTCCCGGCACGGCGCCGCGTACCAGCAACAAATTCTCTTCGGAATCCACTTTCACAACTTTCAAATTCTTCGATGTTTGCCGCGCGTTGCCCATGTGGCCTGGAAAATGTTGCCCTGGCCAAACGCGCGATGGGAACGAGCTGCCGCCAATGCCGCCCGGCGCGCGATGGAACATCGAGCCGTGCGTCGCGTCGCCGCCGCGATAGTGCCAGCGCTTGACGCCGCCCGCGAAGCCTTTGCCCTTGCTCACGCCCGTAACATCAACGAATTCTCCCGCGGCAAATGCATCCACGAGGATGCGGTCGCCGGGCTTCGTCTCATCATTCGACGCTTCAAGCCTAACCTCGCGCACGAACCGCATTGGCGCGACATTCGACTTCTTGAAGTGTCCGGTCATCGCCTTCGTCAATCGCTGCGGCTTGATGAATTCGACGAGTCCCAATTGAACCGCATCGTAGCCGTCGGTTTCCTTGTTTCGCCGCTGCACGACGACGCATGGCCCCGCCTGAAGCACGGTGCACGGAACGGACGAACCGTCCGTATCGAAGTACTGCGTCATCCCGATTTTGATTCCCAAAATTCCGTTGACTGCCATCGTCGTCGCTCTTCCCCGTTACTTCGTAGTGTGTTCGCGGCCGAAGGCCTTGATCTCGACGTCCACGCCCGGCGGCAAATCGAGTTTCATCAGCGCATCCACCGTATCCGGCGTCGGCTCGAGAATGTCGATGATCCGCTTGTGTGTCCGCATCTCGAATTGCTCGCGCGATTTCTTGTCCACGTGCGGCGAACGCAGCACGGTCCAGCGGTTGATCACCGTTGGAAGTGGAATCGGCCCCGCTACATCGGCGCCCGTGCGCTTGGCAGTGTCCACGATTTCCTTTGTCGACTGATCGAGGACGCGGTGATCGTAAGCCTTCAGGCGAATTCGAATTTTTTCTCCGTTTGGCATGGCTACTCTACGATCTCGGTTACAGCGCCTGCTCCGACCGTGTGGCCGCCTTCGCGAATCGCGAAGCGCAACCCCTTCTCGAGCGCCACTGGCGTGATCAACGCCACTTCCATCGTCACGTTGTCTCCCGGCATCACCATCTCCACTCCCGTCGGCAATGCCACATCGCCCGTCACGTCCGTCGTGCGGAAATAAAACTGCG
>JBAPOP010000141.1:0-7362 GCA_049279675.1 Candidatus Acidiferrales bacterium | reverse complement strand
TGTCTTCGACGATTCTTCCGTCGAAAAGATGAATCGAGCGGTCCGCGATTTGCGCGTAGCGCGGGTCGTGCGTGACCATGCAGATCGTGGCGCCTTCGCGATGCAGTTGCCGCAGCAATTCCATCACAGCTTCGCTGTTCTTCGAGTCGAGGTTTCCGGTCGGCTCGTCCGCCAGCAGGATGGACGGCTGTCCGACGAGCGCTCGCGCGACGGCCACGCGCTGCTGTTGGCCGCCCGATAGCTGCGAGGGGTAATGCTTCATGCGATGCGCCATCCCAACGCGCTCGAGCACTTCCTGCACGCGCTTTTTGCGCTCGGCGGAAGGCATGCTCCGGTACGTCAGCGGCAGCTCGACGTTCTCGAATACCGTGAGGTCGCCGATGAGGTTGAACGCCTGGAAGATGAATCCGATTTCGCGATTGCGGATTCGAGTGCGGTCGGAGAGCGAGAGATTCGACACCGCCTGCTTGTTGATCCAGTAGCCGCCTTCGCTCGGCGAATCGAGCAGACCGAGAATCGAGAGTAGCGTTGATTTGCCGCAGCCCGAGGGCCCCGCGATCGAAAGGAATTCGCCATTCTGAATCTCGAGATGCACTCCCGCAAGCGCGTGCGTCTCCACTTCATCCGTATAGAAAACTTTCGTCACGCCTTCCAACCGGATCAATGCTTCGGTATTCGCCATTCTCCCGCTCCTCTGGAAATGTTCCGCGCCGATTTCGCGCCTGCCTGCAATCTACTTCAATTGAATTCGGTCGTAATTGTCCCACTGCGACATGTCCGAGAGAATCACGGTGTCGCCCACCTGCAGCCCCTTCTTGATTTCCACCGTGTTCACCGACGTTTTCCCCAGCGCCACTTGCACTCGCGTCGCTTCCGAGCCGTCCGCCGTCACCTTGAAGAGTCCCACGGTGCTGTCCGCTTCGCCGTGCACCGGCCGCCCGACGTAAATCACATCCGTCAATCGCTCGATTTCAACCGTGCCTTCCACGCTCAGGTCCGGCCTCGCGCCTTCCGGCAGCGTGCCTTCGAGCGAGCAATCCACTGTCACCGTTCCGTTCACCACTGCGGGATCGATTCGCGTCACATGCCCCGCGATAATTCCGTTGTGCGTGTCAATGCTCGCCTTCTGTCCGATCTGAACGTCCTTCGCCTGCGTCTCCGCAATCTTCAATTGCGCTTTCAGGTGCGTTGGCTGCGCCACGCGCGCCAGCACCGTGCCCATCGTCACCTTCTGCCCCACTTCCACGTCGAGTTCCTGCAGCACGCCGTCAATTCCCGGCGTCACGCGCAATTGCGCCAATTGCGATCGCTTCAAATCCGATAGCGCCCGCAGCTCATCCACTTTCGATTGCTGCACCGCAATCTGCGGCTCCATCGAACTCGCAAACGTAGTCACCTGCTTTTCCGCGATATCATTTTGCTTCGCCAGCTCTTCCGCTCTCACTCTCGAAGTCTTCATGATTACGTCGGAGATCAGCCCGAGCTTGAACAATTCCTCGTTCGTGTCCACTTGAATCTGCGCTTGGTGAAAATCGGACCGCACTCCCGCGGCCTTCGCCGTTTGGTCCATCAGCTGGTTTTGAAGCTGCGCTTTCAGGTTATTGAGTTCGGCTTCCGCGCCCTTTTGCTGATATTCCGCGTCCAGCGCCGCCTGCTGCAATTCCGGATTTTGCAACAGCAGGATCGCCGTGTTTGCTTTGACGGGCACGCCCGGAAGAAGATAGCGTTCCTCCACCTGTCCGTCGGTCGCCGCAGGGATCAACCGGATCGTCTCCGGCACCAGCGTTCCCAGGCCCCGCACCTCGCGCAGCATCGAACCGCGCTTCACCGTGTCCGTCCAGACCACACTCTTATCTACCGTAGGCGCCGCCGGCTTAAGCGTGTGCAGCGCGTACGTCACCAGCGGAATAAGGATCAGCGCCACCAGCACGTAGATCGCTTGGCGGATCCGCTTCTTCCGTTTGACGTCAGGTCGGGCTATATCCACAGCAGTGGTCTCCGGTAGTAGTATCGCAACTCGACTTCCCCCGACAATGCCAAGTTAACTCTTTTGATGTGTTATATTTACAACGATGAGAAGAGGGCGCTACCCTGCATTTTGCCCGCTCGTGGGAATATTCCGTCCCGAAATCGAACAAAGGAAAGAGTACACTTCTAGCCGCGCGGCTTCGAGGTTCGTAGGGGCGCTGCTCGCTGCGCCCGCCCTTTGTCGCGCTGGCAGACCAGAGCCAAAGGCTCCGTCGCGGCTCGCGTAGCGCTTGGACCCCAATTGTATGCTCGCGGGAGCTATAGCACCTTAGGTCCCTGGCGCTCCCGCCTCGGGGCTCGCCACGCTTCACTGCCCTTGGTTACGCCAGCGCCTTCCGGATCCGCTTTGTCGTCTTCTGCAGCTGCCGCTTCAACGCATCGAGCTGCTTCGAAATATCGTCAAGCTCTTTCCTCGCCACCGCGCCCGCCTTCACCACCTTGTGCGCCTTCGCGTCCGCCGTTCCCACCGCGGCTCCAATCGACGTCGCGATCCGATTCAGCCTGCTCTTTTTCGCCATGTATCCTCCGTCTCCGGTTGATTTATTTCAGTGCCATCGTACTCGTGCGCCTCGCACTCCGTCAACGCACCACCCTTTTCGTTTCAACTCCAGCAGCGCCATTCCGTAATCCTTCCGTGATTCGATAATTTATAGCCTCTCAGAGTTTCACGGTATTCACCGCCGGCAAGCCTTGTGGCGTAGTAGTCGGAAGTAGAACGGTCATGCCTGCGCTTCTGCTCTACTGTTGTCCGCCCGCCGGAGGAGCCGCCGGAGGCGAACCCGGCTGCTTCGTGAACTCGAATGTACACGGGCGGCCGAGAACTCCGGCGCCTTCGTCCCGGGTTCCCGTGCCTTTCATATCGTTGAATTGGGCTTTGATGTTGTAGCTATAGTTGTTCCCCTTCATAGCGAAGACGCCGTGCGCATGGTTCTGAGTGACTGTGCCTTTGGCAGCGAGCTTGGCGCTGCCGTCCTCCGATATCTTGCCTTCGATAAGCAGGTAGCCCGGCCCGCCCGGTTCGCCGTGCACTCCGTGAAAGCTGTTGTCTTTGATCGTGCTGGGAAACTCCCATTTGTACGCCTCGGTCTGCCCATGAGCTTCGCACGAGAGGTTTGTCGTCCAATTACCGTCGAACTTTCCCCCCGCAGCCGAAGCCCCCGGCAAAAGCATCAGCGCGCAAACTCCGGCAAGCAGCACCGCTCTCCGCATTTCCACGACGTTCCTCCTTTGAAAGCAGAAATTTATCAGCCCAGAGCCGTCCTAACGCGCGCAAATAATATCGCACTTAATCCAAGAGCTGTACGCGCGTGACCTGCTCTCTTCAATGTGGTAGGGCAGGTCCCTAGCGTTGAAATCAATAATCGCAATGCGATGTCCTTGCCGACTCCTGGAGGGAGCCTGTTTGCCTCTCGGTGGGAGCCCCCGCATTCATGCGGGGGAGGAGCGCTTCAGCACTCCGAAAAGATCCGCGCTCCAATTTCTCCGGCTTCAGCCGCGGATAAGCGCTGTGATTCAGAGGAGGACCCGCGAAAAATCTGAGCCCTGATAGATCCGAAGCACTGCCCGCTCGAGTCGGCCTATTTCTGCAGCAGATGATTCAACGCCGCGATCTGCTGATGCGTCATTTTCGCGCGAAGCAGATCAGCTTTCATCGGATACATCGCACCGTACTCAGTTATCTTATGTGCCGCCGGAAACATTGCGCTGATATAGGCGTCCCGATACGCAATCCAATCCTTTTCAGCTGTCTTAATTTTTGCGAGCCCCACCGGATCGCTTTCGGCCTGTGACAACACCTTGGCATAGACCGCATCTAGCTTCGCGTCCACGCGTGCCGCCTCCTCGTGCGCGCAAGCATTCATCTCACTCGGAGTTTTCGCCTTCTCGTTACACTCGCGATACTCCTTAGAGCTCTGACATAAAGAAACAGTGGGAGTAATAGCGATAAAAAAGAGAACTGCTACGTATCTCACCTGCCAATCTCCTCGTGCCAAAGGCTCATCCTTGAGTTGTAGAAAAGCGCCTTTCTCCGAGCCGGAGGCCCCCGCCCCCAGGAGGAAGCACGTTCTCACGTAATATCTCAATCCGATGCATTCTCCACCCGAAGACAACAAACAATCAAAGCAGAATACTACCGATCTGCAGTTTGCGGGAGTTCTCCCATTCCGATAGCAGTTTTCAAAAGTGATGTGGACTGACTAATCCCATTCAATCAGAAGCAGTTGCGGAGTACTACGTATTACACGTCATTTGCTGGTACCCCAGGGTCGCATGCTAATGTGGAAGTGTGTCCATGTTTGAGCATAGACAACGCGAATCGCGCCATAATGTGCGCTCGCGGCAATCACGCAATCGTAGCGCCGGCATCTTGCCGGCGATTTTTCGCGCGGCCACCTTACCCAAAAATTCTAGGCAATCTTCCGCGCCGAGGCGAATCGACACCGCTTTTCTAATCGCCACACCAAAATTATTAGAAATCGGCGTAAACGCCAGAAAACAAAGCGCTGAAGTCATCTCTAATCGCTACAAGAACGAGGGGTCGCGAAGCGCGTTTGGCAGCAACTCAGCGCGAGCTGTGCCTAGCCTAGACTCCGAAGGCGATGCGCTCGGCGTTGACAGCGGCTCCGATCACACCCTCTTCGTCGCTCGTAGGAATCACTTCGAAGAAACTTCCTTGCAGAGGACTCATCCTTACCATTTCCTGCAGAATGCGGTCGAGCATCCCGATATCCACGAACTTCGCATTCGGCCCGGTAATGAAAAACTTGCCTGGGCCTTCCATGTGGACGTTCGAAGCCGCCGCAGCGGCGAGCGCGCGATGCCACATCACGACGAATTCCGCGCAACGCGCATCGCCCGTCTTCGCGTTCTCGAAAACTTCTTCGGGCTCGAGATCGAGAAATCGCAGCCGCATGGAGCGATTGCCCATGATGCCTTCCATGTGCCCCCGTCCTCCGCATCCGCAGAAGTTCTCCTTCGCGTCGAGTGTGACCACAGTATGCCCGCCCTCCCAAATTCCTTGCCGCCACGGATAGCGCCCGAAGCCGATGCCGTTGCCAAGCGTCCACACACGAATCAACTTGTTCAGTTCGCCGCGCGACGCAGCGATTCCCGCGGCCGTCGCATCGGCATCGTTGAAAACTTTAACAGGCACCGCTTCGCCGCCAAATCGAAGAGTCGCGGAAAGCGCCGCTTCGATATTGAAGCCTTTCACCTGGTGCAAATTCGGAGAATCCTCAATCACGCCGTTCTGGATGATTCCGGGAAATCCCAGTCCCACCGCGCGAATTTTCTCGCCGCCGGCGGCTTCTTCAAGCTGCTTTCGAATCACTTCGGCGATGCTTTCCGCGGGCATCGTCTGCAGCGGATCCGTCGAACTCGATTTTTCCGGATACACGCGCACGCGGCCGAGAACTTTGTTGTTCTCGACCAGCGCCACCGAAATGTGCTCCATCACCAGAACGCCAAGCGTCTTGCTCATCTTGCGCCTGCCAATCCTCGTTCGTCGTTGCTCTGCGAGCGAAGCATTCTAAGACCTGCTCAATTTGTTGAGACCGTTGAACGCGGCGGCTTTGTAGCATTCCGCGAGCGTCGGATAGTTGAAAACGTTATCCACGAAATATTCCACCGTGCCTCCGAGAGCGAACACCGCCTGCCCAATGTGAAGCAGTTCGGACGCGCCTTCGCCGATGATGTGGACGCCGAGCAGCAATTTCGTGTCGGGGCTGAAAATCAATTTCAGCCGCCCCGTCGTATCGCCGCGGATCTGGCCGCGAGCAATTTCCCGGAAGTACGCGATACCGACTTCGTAGGAAACTCCCTCGTCGGTGAGTTGCTCTTCCGTCTTGCCGATAAAGGAAATTTCGGGAATCGTGTAAATGCCGTAAGGATAATTCGCGCGATTGGAATGAACGGGCAGTCCGAACGCGTTCGACGTGGCGATGCGCCCCTGTTCCATCGAAACGGATGCGAGGCTCGGGAAGCCAATCACGTCGCCAACCGCGAAAATGTTCGGCTGCGCGGTGCGGTAATTCGCATCCACCGCGATGCGGCCGCGCTCGTCGGATTCGAGGCCCGCAGCAGCCAGATTCAGTTCGTCCACATTGCCTTGCCGGCCAACAGCGTACAGCAGCGCTTCGCCGGAGATTTTTTTCTTGCTCTTAAGATTGGCGCTGACGCCGCCTTCGGGAGTTTCTTCGACGCTCTCCACTTCTTCATTGAGCCGCAGCGTGACGCGCCGGTCGCGCAAGTGGTAGCAAAGCGCCTCAACCATTTCAGAATCCGCGAATTCGAGCAGGCGCGGCCGCTTCTCGACGAGAATCACTCGCACGCCAAGCGTCGCAAACATGCAGGTGTACTCGACGCCGATGACGCCGCCGCCGACGACGATCAGCGTCTTCGGAATATCCGGCATCTGCAAAATCTGGTCGCTGTTGATGATGTTTCGATTGTTGAAGGGAACGAGCGCCGAGTGCGCCGGTTTGGTTCCCGTGGCGATGATGATGTTGTCGGCCTCGTATTCCGATTGGCTGCGCGAGCCGACCACGCGGACGTGATGCGGATCGATAAAGCTCGCCATGCCCGTGAGCACTTCGATGCCGTTGCGCGAAAGTTGCGCGCGAATCACGTCCATCTCGGTCTTGATCACGTGCTGTGCGCGAAAGCACAGATCGGCCATTGTGATTTGTTCTTTCACACGATAGTTGACGCCGTAAATGCTCTGGTAGTGGAAGCCGGAAAGATGCAGCACGGCTTCGCGGATCGTCTTGCTGGGGATCGTACCGGTGTTGATCGCCGCGCCGCCGACGACTTCCAGCTTCTCGATCAGCGCGACGCGCTTGCCGTACTTCGCGGCCTGAATGGCGGCGCGTTGTCCCGCGGGCCCGGACCCGATGACGATGAGCTCGTACTTTTCCATGCTCAGGGACTCAGCAGTGAAGATTCGGTTTCGAAATCACGATTCGGATTCGAAACCACGCATGCCAATATTGAAGATAAGAGGCGCGAGTATATCACCGTTGAAGTTACGCCCACATCACATCGCGGATACTTGCAGATCCTGATGCGGGGTGGCGCGCCCCTGCGATCGAGCGGCGTTCCAACGGACAGCGAGAGCGCGACGCTCGAGAAAAATTCCGGCTGCAGATTGAACTGCGAAATCAAAAGCGCGAGATTTTCCGCGAACAGGACCCTGCGAGACAATCCGGTCGAGAAGATTCCGAGCCTTGCGGTTCCGCCCAATAATTTCGAATGTCTGAAGCGATTACCTGTCGCGTCCGCCTCGGCCGCGTCCACCGCCGCCACCGCCGCCGTAGCCGCCGCGCCCGCCACCAC
>JBAPOP010000140.1:0-28400 GCA_049279675.1 Candidatus Acidiferrales bacterium | reverse complement strand
TCGGTGTTCTTGATGTCGATCCAGCCATTGGTCATCGCCCCGCGTCCGAATGTTGGTCCCAAACTTGAGACCGTGGGGCCGTGTCAAACACGGGCTTGGTTTTCTAAATACACCAAGCCCAGACTCCTCATCGTCTTTACGACCAGATAATTGAACTCATTCGTGTCCGTGCAACCGCCGATGAACGATATTCCTTCGCATCGGTTTACGGTATGCCCGTCCGCATCCTTTTCCACGAAAGAGTTGTCGCGAGTTTTCTTTGTCCATTGCGCAATCTCATTCAGGGCGTCATCCCATGAAATGTCCTGCCAATCTGTCGCGCCCGGCCGGCGAACTTGCGGCTTGGTGAGCCGCCGGGGGTTGAGCATATCCTGCTCGAGCGAAGAGCCCTTGGGACACAGTGTCCCGCGGTTGGTCGGGTGGTCGGGATCACCTTCAACGTGGATCACTTGCGGCGTAACGTTCTTGGCCCGGTCGCCGATCGTATAGATGAGTACGCCGCAACCGACCGCACAATACGGACATGTTGACCGCGTCTCGGCGGCGCGGGCGATCTTCAATTCTTTCAGTTGCGCGTAGGCAGGCTTGAGGTCGAAACCGAAGATAGTGGCGGAAACGCCGCCGACTGCGGCAACTCTGAAGAAGTCTCTGCGAGACGTATGCATCGACAGAACCTCCGCATCCGATCAAGAATCAGCGGACTGCTACCTATTAGACTTTGGCGAATCGTTTGTCAATGGTTTATGAAGCCGAATGCGAAAGGAAAGATGGGCCGCATTCGCACAATTGTAACAATTGTAACAATTCAGGATGGCTCCGCTAGTGCTTCCGAATCGCGGCGCACGTCTAAAACTAACTGTCACAAGTTTTATCGGGTTGCGACTTCGACTGCCCTCGTCGAGGTGATTCGTCACGACGCGGTACGAGTCGCCACTGCGTCAACGGCATTCATGAAATCCAGAATCAAGTGAACGACGGCCTCATCGCCGATCTCGGTGTTGATCATGGTGTGGTAAACGGCGCGGTCAGGCCATTCGACGTGGAAATACTTCTCGATGAAATCGTGGCGCTCGCGGTCAACGGTGTCCACGAGTTGCTGAGCTTCCTTCTCACTTTTGCCGCGAGCCAAGAGACGCCGCACTTTGTTTTCTCTCGGAGCGTAAAGAAACACACGCAGCGTGTCTGGGCGATTCCTGAGAAAATGTTGCGATCCCCTTCCAACGATGACGGAGTTTCCGGTCTTTGCGGCGTGCTGAACAACGCGTTCTGTAATCTTCAAAATGCTTTCGCTGTCGACGACGTTGAGCTTGTGCGCGTTGAGGCTGCCTTCATAACTTCCGCGTAGAAACGATTTGAAGAGGCGGTAGTACAGCGGATCTTTGCGTTCCTCTCGAACCTGGACCACCTCTTTGGGGCAATTCGCGAGCCTGGCGATCTCCTCGGTTAGGAGCTGATCCCAAAGCTTCCAGCCCAGCCGAGTAGCAAGCAATTGAGCGATTTCGCCTCCGCCGCTTCCGTACTCCCGTTCAATAGTGACGATTTTGATCATTTGAGCCCCTGCGATAAATATTCGCCGCGATCGATCCTAATGCATATCGTTCCACATCGCTTAACCTACCTCCACCGTCGCGCCACCGCCGGGATTATTCTTTTTCAACGCAAAAGTTAGACAGAACATGATCGCCGCTCCCACGGCGAGCACCATGAAAGTATCAATGTACGCCATGCTCGCCGCCTGAGCTTGGACTCCTTGATAGATCCTGGCATAGGCCCGCACCTGCGCATCATGCGTGCTTAAACCGGAGTTAGCAAGACGCTCGGTCAAGCCGTTGACAGTGTTTTGCAAATTCGAGTTTCCGGCGCGAACGTAGTCGCCCAAAATCTCTTGATGAAATTGTGAACGCCGCGCGACCAATGTGGTAACCAAAGACGTTCCAACGCTGCTTCCGATGTTACGCATGAAATTGATGATTCCCGCGACCGCGTTGTTCTTCTCCGGCGAAATTCCGATGTAAGCCACTAGCGTAATAGGCACGAAAAGAAACCCCAAACCAATTACCTGGGCGATGCGCAACGAAGTGGCAGCGCCGAAGCTAATCTGTAAGTCGATCCTCTTCGTGGAATAGAACATGGCGATAGATAACGATAGCCAGCCGAACGCGATCAGGTAGCGTGCCTGGATCATCGTCGTGAGTTTGCCCATAATCGGCATTTCAAATAGCAAAACAAGACCTCCAGCCGAAAGTGCAAGCCCGGCCAACTGGGACGTATAGCCCAATAGCGTCTGCAGGAACTGCGGCATCAGGACCAGACTGCTAAACAACAAGATCCCCAGCACGAACATCATCAAGCTCGCACTGGCGAAGTTGAAACTCTTGAACATGCGGACGTCGATGATCGGTGTCTTTTGAAACCATTCCCAGATCACCAGCGAGATCAGGCATACGGTCGCCACAACGATCAAGGTCGTGATGAAATGCGAACCAAACCAATCATCTTCCTGCCCCTTGTCGAGCAGCACTTGCAACGCTCCGACACCCAGAGTCAGAAGAGCAATACCAATGTAGTCCAACTTAATCCCGGCCGACTTGAGCCGCTTTAAATATGGCGGATCTTCGACAAAGCGTCGGACCAGAAACCATGTGGCTATTCCGACCGGGAGATTGATGAAAAATATCCACCGCCAGGAATAGTTAAAGGTGATCCAACCGCCCAAGGTCGGTCCGATCGTGGGCGCGGTGACCGCCGTGATTCCATACAACGCAAACGCCAAACCTCGCTGATGCGGCGGAAAAGTGTCTGCGAGAATGGCCTGAGCCATCGGCTGCAGCCCGCCGCCACCCGCTCCTTGCAGAACGCGGAAGAGAAGAAGAAGCCCGAGACTCGGCGCTATCCCGCAAAGCAAAGAGCTCACGGTGAATACACCCAGACAGCCCATGAAGAAGCGCTTCCGTCCCAAGGTGCTCGCGAGCCAGCCGCTGATTGGTAGGATGATGGCGTTCGAGACCAGATAAGAAGTCAACACCCACGTACTTTGATCGTTGCTCGCACCGAGGTTTCCGGCCATGTACGGCAGGGCCACGTTGGCTATGCTCGTGTCGAGGACCTCCATAAACGCTGCCAGCGCCACGACAACAGCAATCAGCCAAGGATTGTATTTAGGCCGCCAAGCGTCCTGGTCGATTGGCGGTGCAGCGGAACTCATTGGAGGTAGACGTCCGGCACCACGTTCATGCCTGGACGAAGGTAACGATCCCGGTTCTCGCCCGGCTCGAGAACGATCTTTACTGGAATCCTTTGCACAATTTTCACGTAGTTGCCGGTAGCATTCTCAGGCGGAAGCAGACTAAAGCTCGGGCCCGTTGCCCCCGCGATGCTGTCCACGTGGCCCTTTAATTTCCGTCCGCTCGAATCCACGTGGATTTCCGCCTTCTGCCCGACTCGCATGTGCTTCAGCTGCGTCTCTTTGAAATTGGCGGTGACCCACACGTCATCAAGCGGCACCACGGTCAGAAGTTGCTGTCCGGGCTGAACGTTCAGCCCGACGACAACGGTTTTATTCACCTCACCGGTAACTGGCGCAACGATCTTGGTGTACTGGAGGTTCAGCTCAGCTTGCTCGAGAAGCGCCCGCCTTTGTTCCACATCGGCGATCGCCGCGCGAACTCGAGCTCGAGTGGACGACACCTGTTGTGGCCCCGTCTCCGCGGATAGGTGATTCGCATCCGCTTGCACCAGGCGGCTTTTGGCTTGTTGCACGAATTGTTGCGCGGCGGACTCATTGGCACGGGCGGCGGCAACCGACGCGGTACTTGATTTAGCCGTGGCCAACGCTTGATCGTAAATCTGCTGGGACACGTCTCGAGTGTCGACTAGAAGCTTGTAGCGATGGAGATCGTCTTGCGCTCTCACATCATTTGCTTCGGCCGCTTCCAGTTGAGCGTGGCTGGCTGTGAGTTGCCTCTCGGCGGCGATCACTCCGGCATTAGCATTGTCGATGTCCGACACGGAAAACTTCAGCTGGCTCGAAGTGTTCACCGAGGTAATGGGAACGGTGATATTCAGCGATTCGGCCGTCGCTATCGCGCTGTCAAGATTGGCCTGCGCCTGCGCCACCGCGACCTCATAGTCCTTCGGGTCGATCTCAACCAGAACGGCGCCCTGTTGCACCCACTGGTTGTCTCCGACGTTGACCTTCACCACATATCCGGAAACGCGCGCGCTGACCGGATACAAATGAACATCCGCTTGCGCGTCGTCGGTTGATTCGTAGCTGCCGAGGTAGCGCCACAAAAATACGCCGACGACGATCAGCACCAGGGCGCCGATCGCAATCACAATATATCTGCGGCGCTTGGGACTGCGGTACGCCGGTGGCGAATACACTGTGTTCGTCAAAATCGACGGCTCGATTGTGGATTCTTTACCCGCGTCAGGCACGGAACGCGGTGCGTTCTCGTCCGGCATGTTTATTTTCCTTTGAAATATTCCTTAACGCTCTCTTCAGCGGCACCCAGTGCGCGAGCCAAGGAAATCTTTGCGAAATTGTAGCTGTAGAGACTCGAGATGAACTGTTCATGGGCGCTGGCTACAGCCTCTTGCGATTGCACCACCTCCACCGTATCGGTGACACCTGCGGTGAAGCGATTGCGCGACCGGACCAGCGTCTCTTCCGCCAAATCGATATTACTGCGCGCTACATTGACCTGTTCTGCCGACGATTGAAGGTTCAACAGAGCGGCGCGAACGTCGGAGTCGATCTGCGCGCGGAGATTATCCAGGCGTTCGCGGCTCTGCTCGAGTCTCGCATCAGCCTGCAAGACGTCGCCGTGAACGCTTCCGCCTTGAAAGATAGGAATCGTCAGCGTTCCGCGCACGTCCGAAACTTGGGTCGAAGTCGAGGGATGGCCTCCCCCCGTGCCGTAATCCGCGTTAAAAGAAAGCGAAGGGAGATAGCCCGCCACCGCCGCTTTCCGTAAGAATTCGGCCGCGCGAATGTCAGTTATTGCGGCTTGGTAATCGGAACGCGAAGCGTATGCGCGCTTCAGAGCCTCATCAACGGTGATGCCCTCGAACGGTTGGTAGGGCGACTTGTCGGTCAATTCGAATTCCTGACCGGGAGCCAGGCCGATCACGCGCGCTACGGTCAGCTTTTGGATAGCGAAGTTGTTCTTTACCTGAATCAACTGTTGCTGGCGCGTCTGGAGCTCGACCTTGGCGCGCAGCTCATCGATTTCCGGCGACGTACCTGCGTTCAACTGGTTCGCTGCTTGATCATAGAGCGCCTGCGCCGTCTTCACTTGCGCTTCCGCCGTTTCGATGCGGGCTTCGTCGGCGATAGCCTGCAAATACGTATAGCCCACAGCGAGCACAACGAGATCGCGCGCGTCTTTATTGGTATATTCGGCGGACTTCAGGCTTTGGCTGGCCGCACGAGTGGCGTTTATGGACTTCCAATCAAACAAAGACTGAGTCACGGTTGCACGGGCATCAAAATACGAAAAGGGGCCGACGGATGGAGGAATTTGGACTCCGCCAATACTTTTAAGACCGAGCTCGGCGAGATTGGTCTTTGAAGCCTCGGCATAAGGCTCCGCCATCACGTGCGGCAAGAGGGCGCTCAATTGCTCCCAGCGCTGGCCGCTGGCCGAATGGATATCTGCACTCGAAAGCAGCAGCCCGAGATTTTGTTTCAATCCGCGGTCGATGGCATCCTGCAACGAAAGTTGCATTACGCCGGGAACCAGTTTCGACGGCACGCTGCCCGCGAACGGGCTCACTCCACCTGTTCCGGGTATGGCTTGGCCTGGAGTGCTCGAGTTAGGTGTGGCCTCAGACTGCGCAAGGGATGTGCGTCCGCAGCACATTAAGACTCCGGTCAACAGGAACGCGCGACCGAGTCCGTAAGTGAGCCTCACAGAAGCCTCCTTCGCCGGATATTTTGCTGCGGCGATGGCAAGAGGGAAAATATCCTAGTCCGACCGCAAATTCCCGGCAACCTGTATCTGCCCTGCTAACCGAGTGGCGATGATTCTTCTCACGTTTCGAGCGCTCTTGGTTGACATTCGAGCGGAGCGTCGCACTCTCAGACTGGACGCGGGACGGCCGGCCGAGCGTAAGTCGTCTATCCTGATAAGCGATTTCGGACGCGCGAATATGCCAAAGCGCCTGAACTAGAGGCGGATGACGGCCTTACCGCGGAGACCTCCGTTGCGAAGTTTGTCGAGCGTCTCTCGCACACCCTCTAATGGAACCACTGAGCGGACGCGCGCAGTGATCTTTCCGTCTGCGAGCATGCGCGCAACTTCGTTGAGACCTTGCGGCGATGACATCGGGTTCGTGTTCCCGGCAAGGTTGTGCGCCTTGATTTGGCGCTCAGCGAACCACTTCTCGTCTGCTGCGAAGATTGTCGAGACGAGGCTGCCTGCGGGCTTGAGAATCTCAGCGTCGCGGCCGATTGCGTCCGAGCCGTTGACAAGATCGAGGACCGCATCGACGCCGTCCGGGTGATACGAGTGCAATGCGTCGATTGCATCGCCAGCCTTCGTGTCGTAGACCTCTTCGGCACCGAGTTTGCGAGCTTCATCGGCGTCGCCTCGAACCGTCGCGATGACGTGCGCGCCGCGGGCGCGCGCCATCTGCACTGCGTAGCCGCCGACACCGCCGGTCGCGCCCATTACAACGAGACGCTGGCCTGCGGCAATTCCTAAGAGATCGAGCGATCTGAGCGCAGTTATCCCAGCGATGGGAAGGGCCGCAGCCTGTTCATCAGTGACGCCGTCAGGAATGCGGGCCAGCGGTTCTGTCTTCGCACCCGGCGCGACGGCCGTGCATTCGGCGTACGCGCCGTGCGTCCGTGCCATGCCGAAGATACGGTCGCCGATATGGATGCCGCTTTCTCCCGCCGGAACGCGTTCGACGACGCCCGCGAAGTCCGCGCCCAAGACGAAAGGATAGGTTGAGGAGGCGGTTAATCTTTCGACCAGCTTGTAGTCGATCGGATTAATGCCCGCGTAATTCACGCGTATGAGGAATGCGCCGTCCGCAAGAGGGATCGGGAGGTCGTGGATCGCGGGAGCTTCGCCGAAACTCTGAACGGCAAATGCGCGCATGTATCGCTCCTTACCCGGAATTTCCAAGCCATACGCTACCGACCGGTTTTTTCAACCCGTATTCTAGCTTTCGCCGCGCTCGAAGGATCCGCGATTTGCATGCACTCACCTGGAAGCCCAGCGCCTGGCTGGACTCAACTGAAGGCATTGCGTCAATGAACTACACGATTCCAGCCGTATTCATACATCTTCGTGGTTTTATCGGGAACCAATTAATCGCTCTCCGAATGTTGTGGACCCGCGATCTCGGTTCGTTTCGCGGAGATGAAATGCCGAACCTTGGGAGGTTGAAGGGCAAAACTAAGGACTCGATCTTCGAGTTTACGATCCGCCAGGGTGAATCGAGCGTGCTGGCGCTCGTGTTCTCCTAGAGAGTCCACGATAAAGCTTTCGAGATAGCGGCCTCTAATTTCCGTATCCGAGTACACGCCCCAGCGCGATGCGCCGTCTCGCCGGCGAATCCTCTGGTATTTGTACATAGCATCGAGAAACTCCGAAACCTTTTCCGGACTGATCACATATTCGACGGTAACAAGAACGGGCCCCGCGTCCGGCGAAAGCTCCACAAACATGGCGGGCTTTTTCCAGTGATTCCATACATCGAGTACGGGAGCGGATCCTGAAAGCGGAGCGACAAACTGAAGCAAGACGCAGGCCCCGATCCCGAAGCCCGAGAACAGGAGAGCCGTGTTCGCACTCGTGTGCTCGGCAGCTAATCCCCATATGGCACTTCCGAGCGCTATGCTTCCCTGAAATACGAGCAGATAAAACGCCAGCACACGCGCGCGGACCCAGTCGGGCGCAAGTGTTTGTATCACAGTATTAAAGACTGACATGAATACAGTCCAAGCCGCTCCTCCGAAGAAAATGACAATGCAGAGAACCCAAAGGCTGTGCATTGTGGCCACGACGACAATTACCAAAGCGAAGCCAGCCGTCGCAGCGGAAACGACGGCCTCGACTGAAAACACTTGTCGAGCACGCTGAAGAATCACTGCGCCAATAACAGCACCCACACCAAAGAAGCCAAGCAGCAATCCGTAGCCGAGTGAGCTATCGTTCAGTCGCTTCGCGATTGGCGGTAACAAAGCCCACAATGCGCTGGCAAAAAAGATGACGCATCCCGATCTGAATAGAAGTGTGCGAATTCCGGGTGAGTAGCGTACGTACCGAACCGCTGCCACGGTAGCTCCGCCCAAGGTCTCCGGTGGAAGTTGGCTCCTCGTGGCACGACGTTTCCAGCCAGCGATCACAGCGATTACACCGAGAAATGATACGGCGTTCAGTACGAATGCAGTGCCGACTCCTGCCACGGCGATGATTACACCAGCCAAACCCGGACCAACCGCACGGGCTAAATTAAATTCGATCCCATTGAGGGCCAGAGCGGGTTGTAGGTCTTCTTTTTCGGTTACTAATTCAGGAAAAATCGCCCTCCACGAGGGAGACTCAATCGCATCTCCAGCCGAGAGAGCGAACGTGAGCAGCAGGAGCAACCACGGCGTCATGAATCCCGCGATCGTGGCTACCGCAAGTACGCAAGCCACAATGAACATCCAGCTCTCCGTCCCCAGGATCAGCTTGCGGCGGTCAACGATGTCTCCAATCGAGCCTGCCGGGAGGGCTAACAGGAAAAACGGCAATGCAGACGCAGTTTGGATTAGAGCGACGTACAGTGTACTGGTTGTGAGCGAAGTCATGAGCCACGCCGCTCCCACGCTCTGCATGAATGTTCCGACGTCCGACACCAAATCGGCGATCAGCAGATTTCGAAAAATCGGAGTATGGAGCGGTCGCCAGGTACTTGGCTGCGGCGGTGATTGAGAATTCTTCGGGGACATCATCGATGATCCAGCGGAGGCTTCTGCCTCCTCGCGCCAGAATGCCGGACATGCTAACACGCCGTAGCAGATCTCTTGGGCCAGCGGATTTCTATTATGACTCTCGAGACACCACAGGCAATTTACGTCGGAAATATAACGCTAGAGCCATACGCGCGAGAGAATTGGTCGCGAGTGACCGGGTGAATAGCATCGCGCACGGCGTTCGCTGGTATGATGCGACAACAGTTCTCAACGAACTAGGGCCCAATCCTTTCCCTAAGATGCCTCCAGGACATACTTTCAGCGAACTTGCTCAGCAGAGCCACCCCGACGTTATTTCTGTTGAAGTCGAAGAAGGTGTGCTGCCTAGAGTCTTGCGCGAGAAGAGAAAGCAAACACATGAGCGCACGTCGATTGGCTTTGCGAGCTACGAGGATTCGCACAAACTTTGCTGGGGCATGGCGTTTCAATGCACGGCATGTGATTCTGGTGCGGCAATTTTTCGCGATCTAGTTACGCTGACTTCTGAAAAATCTAGGGACAGACCCGGAGATCCCTCGGCATGCGAGTTCTGGTTACGGGTGGCAGTGGAGTCATGGGTGGTTACATCGGTCGCAGTCTGCTGCGCGCCGGCCATATCGTCTCGAGCTTCAGCCGTTCGAAGCCCCTCGTAAAGGGCATCGAATTTAACCAGGGTGACGTGCTGGACCTGCCCGGACTAAGGTCGGCTTGCAAAGGGCATGATGCTGTCGTGCACTTGGCCGTCGCAAGGTTTGGTAAAGTGCCAAGCGAACAACTCATTTCTGTGAACGTGATGGGGACGGTGAACGTACTCGAGGCGGCCGTTCGCGAGGGCGCAAGGAAAGTGATCTATGCCTCGTCGAATGCGGTCTTGGGCTTCACTTACCAGAGCCGTCCCCTCGCGCCCAAATATTTTCCCGTCGACGAAGAACACCCGTGTGAACCTCAAGACGCCTACGGCTTGAGCAAGCTCCTGTCGGAGATCACATGCAAAAGCTACTCGGATGCGTTCGGGATTCAAACCATCTGTTTGAGGATCAACAGCAACTGGTGTCTGGACCGCGAAGGCGCGGAGATCGCCGTTCGCTCTGGAGGAATGAAGGGACTTACCGTCGAGGAGTTATGGAAAACAAGGTACTTGCGGTCGATCGAGGCAGCTGAATTAGATGGCGATTGGCCCGTGCCCGGTCCGCCGAGTCCGCGAAAGAACCTCTGGTGCGCGACAGACGCTCGAGATGGCGCCGAGGCCTTTCGGCTGGCCTTGGAAAATGAAAAAATTCTGAACGAAGTTTTTCTTATAAACGGCAGCGATACATGCGCCAACGTTGAAACTGCAGCGTTGATAAAACGGTTTTACAGCGATGTCCAAGTTAGGAAGCCACTCGAAGGTTTCGCGTCGCTGGTCTCGAATCAGAAAGCCGCCCGAATGCTCGGTTACACACCCCGCTACACATGGCGTAAGAGTGATTTTGCGGAGTGGGTGCGGAGTCAATAGAAAGCGGGTTCGGCGCTCTACTCGTCTGCGAAGCAATGCGCACTCCTCCGAAGATCGTCGAAGTTTCGAGCGTATCGTGTGTTCGCCGGCCAATCAAAGTGAGCGAGCGCCGTGGGACATATGGATGCGTGAGTACTGGCGACGCCCGCGCCCGTCACGTCTTCGGCTGTTTTATCAGCCCGCACAACAGCGCAGCAGCAATCCAGCCAATTCCCAGGACGACGAATGCGGACGTGAATCCGCCCGTCGTCTTGTCCAAATATCCGATCAGCGTCGGGCCAACCAATCCGCCAAGGTTGCTGACCTGAATCAGTCCTAACGCCGCTCCCGCGATTGCAGGTGGAAGCGTCTCGGTTGGAATCGCCCAGAATGGACCGGACATCCCGAACGATCCCGCGCTGACGAGACACAGCAATCCGAAAGCCCACACCGGCGAGTGCGCGCTTACGAAGGCGCTCGCCGTCAAGCAGATCCCCGCCCAGAGCAGCGCGACTGCAACATGCTTCGCTCGTTCTCTCTTCCGGTCTGAATGCCTTGAGATCACTACCATCGCGATTCCCGCGACGACGTATGGCAAAGCGTTCAAAAATCCCACAACGATATAGTTCGGGTTTTGACCCGAGTGGAAAATCGGGGATTCGAGGACGCTCGGCAGCCAAAATAAATAGCCGTAGTTTCCGGTGCTCACCAGGAACAAGATCGCCATCATGATCAGCACCTGTCTGGAGAGGAGCGACGAAATGAGGGACTGCCTCGAAGAAATCGCCGGATCATTCATTTCCTTATAACGCGCGGCGTTCAAAAACTCGCGCTCAGCTGCAGAAATCCATCGCGCCTGATTCGGTTCGTCTTCGATCCCAACCAACCAAACAGCGAGCCAGAGAATCGGCAACAAACCCTCAGACACCAGAAGTACGCGCCAATTCCATCGGCTGAGGATCCATCCTGATATCGGCGACGAAAGAACGACTGCCACCGGAAGGCACAACATCCAGTACGCGTTCGCGCGAGCTCGCTCGGCGCGAGGGAACCATCTCGAAAGCAGAACCAGGGTCGCGGGCCAGACGCCCGCTTCCGCAAGTCCAAGCAGAAACCGCACGACCAGAAGCTGCGACCACGAGTGTATGAATCCGGTCGCCGTGGAGCAAAGTCCCCAGGCAACGAGCATGCAGGCCACTAATTTTTTCGGACTCCACCGGCTCGCGAGATATCCCAACGGGATTTGTAGCAATACGTATCCGAGAAAAAAGATTCCGCTCGCCGCGCCGGCCTGGACCGGGCCCATATGCAGGTCGCGACTCATCGACGGCAGCGCGAGTGAAATGTTCGTGCGGTCTACGAACGCGAACGTGTACATGACAAAAGCGACGGGGATGACGCGCAGCCATCGCCGGTCAGTCATGGGCACTCACCGTGGGAATAATCGTCTGGGCGAGACGCTTTGGACTCGAATATCTCAAAAATCGCATCGAGGTGCCGGGGGTGCTCTCGTGCTTCGTCTTCCAAGCGCGCGTCCTTGAGAACCAGTGGATTCAGCCGCACTAACTTTGGCTCGCGCGCTACGCCGGCAAGTCCGAGAGACTAGTCAAGCAATCTTTCGCGACCCGGAGGTGTTGAGGCGGCCGGTCACTGTATTCAGGCGATGGGACTATAGCGGCCTGACCATCTTGTTACAAGGTTGAGAGACCAGATGGAAGTTGGCCCAGAGATCTTTTTCGAACGCGTCGGTCGCCAAGAAAAGCGGCCCTGCCCCCGACTGGAATGACCGTTCAGCCTAATGAAAAGTCTTGACGCGAAGGATTGAGACGAGCACAAACTGCATAGGTTTTTTCAGTGAGGCAAGCATGCCCTCCTCAGATCAACGAATTCTTGCTGCGAGCCCATTTTGCTTCGGAGGCTTCGACCCTTGGGTTGCTTATCGTTATCTGAAAAAGGCGGGTGTTCGCTACGTCGAGGTGCCAGCTGTTTCTCAGTCCGTGAGCTTGCGCCATGGTTTGACGACGTTTGCTCCAGAAGCGATGGACGCCGAGGACGTCAGCGCAATGCGCAATCGGCTTGCCGAGATGGGCTTGCAGCCTGTCAGTGTTGATGCCGTGTGCAAGGTGCTTGCGCCTCGTGATGTCGAGGCGCTGCGTCGACGTATCGATTTTGCGCGGGATCTCGGTTGCACGTTTGTAATCACCGATTCGTGCGACGAGTCCGAGTTCGCCCAGCATCGCGCGAAAGTCTTCTCCAATCTTGGCGCACTTGCAAGTTATGCGGCGGACCAGGGGATACGCATCGCGCTTGAAACGCATGGTGGGCCGACCAGGAACGGGAAACTTGCGAAGGAGTTCCTCGAAGAACTCGCGCATCCAAACGTCGGTTGTAACTACGACACCGGAAACATTTTCTATTACAACGACAATGTCGATCCGGCCGAGGACATCCGTGAGATTGCCGACAAGGTTGTGCACGTCCACTTGAAAGACACACAGGGCGGAAAAGAAGAATGGAAATTCTGCGGCCTCGGCGAGGGACGAGTGAACTTCGCCAAGATCATCGCGACGCTTGATTCCGTTGGCTTTCGCGGCCCGTACAGCATCGAAATTGAAGGAATCGAAGGGGAGGATCTCAATCGCGAAGACTGTTTGCAGCGCCTCGTCCGGTCGATAGAGCACTTAAAAAAACTCGGCTTGACGATATCTTGAACCGGCTGAGGGAGCGAATCGTGAGACGCCGAACATTTTTGGGTTTGATGGGTACCGCCGCGGTCCTCCCCGGAGAAAACTGGAGCCATGCGATGAAACCTCTTGAAGAGAAAACGTATTCGAGCGGCCAGCCCTCGGAGACTGAGGACGCAACGAGCTTCGCAAGATTGACGAAAGAGTTGGATATCTTCGGTTTCACAACGGTGCCAAATTTGATTCCTCGAGCTGAGGCGGAAGCGGCCGGCAATCGCGTGGTCGAAATCATGAAGAAGCGGCCTAACGTCTCGGATGCGGATCAGCACGTATCGAATTTTTTTGATCTTCTGGACCCCTCCGACTATCCGCTGTTCGCGAAGTTGGTGTCTCATCCTTTATGTATCAAGGTCGCGGAGCATGTTCTCGGCCCCGGCTTGCAGCTCACTGAGCCCGGGGCGCGATGGATGAAGCCCGGCGCATCCGCGTCCCCGATGCACGTGGGCATCCCCGTGAACAATTTTGAAGGATGGGGTTTGCAGCCGCCGACGAATACTTTTACCGTCGCATTTTCTTGGATGCTCAACGATCTTACCGCGGACATGGCTCCGACTTCGTACCTTCCATGCAGTCATTGGGTGCGGGGCTTCCCGGGCCCGGAAAGCGGAAGGCAATACGCAATTCCCGTCGCAGCGCCCGCTGGTTCGGTCGTGCTGTACCACAATACGATTTGGCACGGGTTTGCGGCGAATACGTCGAAGTCGAACGCGCGCGTGGGATTCATGGGCGGATACTGCGCGAGTTGGATCGATCCCGTAGGCGCCGGCTACCATTTGATGCAGAAGCGTGTGTACGATGGCATGCCGCCGGCGGTGCAAGCGTTGAACAAGCGAACCGCGGGCCAGTGAAATCCATGCTCCACCGCCGGGCGCTCGCACGAAAACGGATGGTATCTTGGCTTCCAGCCTGGAAGCTATTCGGGCTCGATGCGCCGGTAATTTCAACCGGCATACCCCTTGAAGTAGTCAAGCAAAACCTGCGTATATTGGCCAACCTCGATCAAGTAGCCGTCTGGATCGCGTATGTAGCAACGCCATTCCCAGCATTACATCGGACTCGATTGCGACACTGATACATGAACGGCGCTAAGTTTGCGCGTGCTGCTTCGGCCTCTCCTCGATCGAAACATTTGCCCGTCTCAATTAGCACGAAGTGACTCTTGTGAAAACGCATCCGCCGGTGCTTCTCGACGCTTATGACTCCGGGTGATAGCGTCTGATCAACGGGCGAATTCCCTCGCATAGGACGAGTCGGGTCCTTGTCGGCGCCAGTGCAGTTGTTGAAACGGATTCAATCGGCGAGTGGCGTGAGAATCTTGAAATGGGGCGAGCATGGAATTTGGGTCGCGCAGCGATGTAGGGCGCATTCGTAAGAACAATGAAGACAGCTTTGCCGTATCGCGTGAGATGAATCTGTTCGTCGTCTCCGATGGGATGGGCGGCCGGGCATCGGGAGAGATCGCGAGCCGCCTCGCCGTGGATACGGTCCTGGCGCATTGTTTCGGGAGCGGCTCAAATTCGACGTCCCCGTTCGTTGGCGAGCGCATCGCGGGTGTTTCCGACGCTTCCAATCGTTTGGCCAGCGCGATCCGGTCTGCCAATCAAGCAATTCAGCAGGCAGCGCGCGAAAGCGCTGCGAAGCAAGGAATGGGCGCTACGATTGTGGCAGTTCGCTGCGAAGCCGAACGAATGGGCGTCGCAAATGTGGGAGACAGCCGCGCTTATCGCCTTCGCGACGATCAACTCGAGCAGCTTACTCGGGACCATTCCTTTGTCGCCGAACAAGTGCGGCATGGAGAAATGACTGAGGAGGAAGGAAGCGCGAGCGAGCTTCAAAATGTCCTGGTCCGCGGTTTGGGCGTCGAGGCCGAAGTGGAGGTCGACGTTACTGACGAGCTTTTGGTCGAAGGCGACATCATTCTCTTGTGCACAGACGGACTGACGCACGAAGTGCCAGACAGCCAGATCGAATCGATCCTGCGAAGCGCCTCAGACGCGCAACAAGCCGCGGATCAGTTGGTGAACGCTGCGAACCAGGCCGGAGGCCGCGACAACATCACTGCCATCGTGGTTCGCCCATTTTCGCAGCGGGCCGGAGCATTTTCCCGGGCAGGGCGCCTCGGGAAATGGCTCCGAAGTCTTGGAAATCAGTCGTAAGAGGTGGACGTGTCATGCCGAAACTAGTGCTGAAATTTGGAGATTCGGTCTTGAAGGAATTGCAGCTGGGCCGAAAGGAAGTAAGCATCGGCCGGTCGCCGAATAATGGGATCGTCATTGATAATCCGGCGGTGTCGAATCGCCATGCGCGAGTATTCAGTCAGGATGAGCAGTTAATGCTCGAAGATTTCGGCAGCCTGAACGGCACTTTCGTGAATGGGCAGCGAGTGAAGTCCACGTCGCTGAACCCGGGCGATGCCGTAACAATCGGAAAGCACACGATTCTTGTGGAAGACACGCACGAGCTGGATGGCTTTGCGGTCTGGGCTCCCAGGACGCGGCCGCTTCCTGTGGCTCCGCAAATCAATGAAACGATCATGCTCGACACGAAAGAGCGGCGTGAGTTCGTCCAAAAGCTCGCTGCGGAAGGCGAGCGATCTCAGTTAGCCCCCGGACGCATGAAACTCGCGACGCTCGTGGTGATCAAGGGCAAGACAGACCAGAGCGAATACACCCTAACAAACAAGCTTACGGTAATAGGGAAATCCGCAATGGCTACGGTGAAGTTGCAGGGCTGGTTTGCGCCAAAGGCCGCAGCACAAATCAATCGGCGGGACGACAATTCATATTACATCGGCGCGGCCGGAAGAGTCCCCAAAGTCAACGGCAAACCGGTCAAGCGCTCGGTGAAACTCGAAACCGGCGACGTGATAGACGTTGCCGGTATCAAGCTTGAATTTCACTATCGCGATTGAGAAGCTAGCCTAACGTTATTGGCTCTTACTTTACTGGGTGCGACTTGAAGCCAGACGCCGCAAGACTCTGCTCAGCGGCTTCGAGTTCCTTGGGATCCGCGTAAGGCCCTACCTCAACGTGGTAAGCCTGAACCCACAAATGCCCTTTGTGCCGGGAAACGGCGTGGAATCCCAACTCGGAGAGTTTTTCCACGGCGCTGTCCGCCCAAGCTGAATCCTTGGACGATCCAACCTCCAGGTAAGTAAGAGTCGATCCGGGCGCACCGACAACAAAGTTCCCGCTATCCGCCGGCTTCGGTGCTGGAGCCGTCGCCACCGGAGCGGCCAACGAAGTATCGAGCTTGACGTCCGCAGTCTGCATTTCGACGGCAGCTGCGGTTGCGGTGCTCGACGCCACGAGGTGACTTGGCTGCTTTGGGTTGGAGGACCGCGTTCGCATGTTCTTGCCGTCAGCCGAATTCGTGCGGGACGTCGCCCGGTTTGACGGCGACGTACTCGCTGACTGCGAGTCTGAGCCGCTATTCAAATCTACTGAATGCGTTGTTGGCGGAGCGACGCCATCCGTTACATCTGCCATTGCCTGTGCCGATTCCGTACCTTGCTCGGTAACCGGACTCTGGACTGTCGGGAGGGTAGATGAATGAGAGGAGGCCGATTTGTTGTTCCCGCTGCGGCCCAGGCCAAAAGCAATCGCACACCCAACGAGAACCACCATGCCAAGTCCCGCGAGCGCTTGCTGAAAGCGGACGGCGGTGACCGCTCCCCAATTACGCTCCTGAACGAAAACTTTAATTCTCCGGGCGGCTTCGAGAGCAACTCGCTTGCTTCCGATGACTGCTTGCCGAAGCTTCGATGCGCACCACGGAAACGCCGGCTTAACTCGTTCTACGCCGTGGCTCAGAATCTGCTGAACGGCGAATCCTGCCTCCTGGATTTTAGGAACGATCGAAGCCCATCTGTCGGCAACGAGACTCGTTTTCTCTTCCATTCTCAGAGCCGATTCGAGTTCATCCACCGATTGGAACCGCTTCTCGGGTTCTTTTTGCAAGCACTTCAAAATGACGGCTTCAACTTCGGCCGTGAGCGCCGGCATGATTTCGCGGGGGCGCTTCGGAAGTTCGCGAAGCTGCATCACGGCCGTAGCAATCGGATTGTCGCCCGAGAACGCCGCGGTGCCGGTGACCATTTCGTAAAGCAGGAGACCGACCGCATAGATATCGGTGCGCGCGTCCACATGCTGAAGTCCGACTTGCTCCGGGGCCATGTAGGCGGGAGTGCCGGCGATCGTGCCGGTCATCTGAGAATCGTCGCGGACCACGCGGGCGATCCCGAAGTCCATGATCTTCACGCTGCCGCTCCGGTCCACGATGATGTTCGCGGGTTTGAGATCCCTGTGAACGATTGCCTGCAGGTGGGCTTCGCGAAGACCAGCGCAAATTTGGCGGCCGATCTCAAGTGCGT
Organism: Candidatus Acidiferrales bacterium; assembly: GCA_049279675.1. Taxonomy (GTDB): domain Bacteria; phylum Acidobacteriota; class Terriglobia; order Acidiferrales; family UBA7541; genus Palsa-147. The sequence continues at coordinate 10,854 of JBAPOP010000140.1, read as the reverse complement.
CGTCGACTGGAATAGGTCCGAGGCGCCGCAATCTCGACGATAGGCTCTCGCCCTCGACAAATTCCATGGAGATTGAGGCGGTTCCGTTCCAGCGATTGAATTCGTAGATTCGGCAGACATTCCGGTGCGTGACTTTCCGCGCGAGGCAGACTTCTTTCCGAAGCATCTCTTGCATCGCGGGGTCGGACGCCATGCCGGGCTTCAGGACTTTCAAGGCCACGATTTCGTTTGTTTGGAGGTCTCGAACTTTGTAGACCATCCCCATGCCGCCCGTGCCGATGTGAGAGAGAACTTCGTAACGCGCGGGTACATTCGAAGGCGCTTCCGTACAACTCACTTCGAAAATGTCTTCTTCGCGGCCGTCGACGGCCAATTTGTCGAGCCATTGGCAATGCAAATCGGATTCTCGAGCGGCCGACTCGTATACAGAGCGGGAAACGAGAATTTGTCCGGCTGCCGCACGCTTCGTGATGCTCACAGCTTCATTTACAACGCCGGCGAAAGCGTCAATTCCGTTCGAGGAACCATCGCAGTGAATACCAATCCGCGCCTCGAATTGCTCGCCTTGAATGCGCAGCAGGTTTGCTTGCCGCAACTCACGCTGGATCTCAATCCCGGCGCGCACGGCAGGAACCGGATCGGAGAACTCCACCATCAACGAGCTGCCAATGGTTTTCACTACCGTACCCTGATGGCGCTGAAGAATGTTGATGGCTTCTGCGAATTGGGGATTGCCCTTTGCCCGGTTGGGAGCGTTGTTCCGGCCCTCCGTAAATGCGACGCTCAACGCGTCGACGAATAGGACCGTCAGAGTACTCGTAGCCCGCCCCGGTTGTTCGCCCATCTCGACTCGTACGGTCGGCGGGCCATCTGTAGTAGTTATAGCCATGATAAGAAATCTCCCCTATTGACTAGACAGAGGATAGAAAGGAGGAGCACCGGTGCCAATGGGCGCCAGGTCACATCGCAGTAGTACCATAGGGCTACGAGATTCCTCCGGCGGCGCGCGTCAGCAGAGTGCGTTGTAATTCCGATAGCATGACAAACAGTTTCAACACTCTCTCGCAGCTAGAGAGGGCCATAATCCCGTCGAGACAAATGTCCGCAGTGCAACGACTTGAAACTATTCGAAATTGTTCGATTGCTCGCACTGAATCCGTTAGGTGTCATTATCTAGTCGCGAAGGCTCAGAATCCGCGGTAGGTCTTTACAGGAAAATAGACCGTCATGCACCAGCTGAAGAGAAGCACGATGCGCCCTACGGAGCTCACGGTGTCGACGGCGATCGGCTCCGGCAGCTCGGCGACGGGCCGGAGCATTACCTAGCGCAAGGTGCGTGCTCGCAGCTATTGGAAGTTTCCCATCAGAACAAACGGCGCCCAATAAAACGGATGAGAATAGCCGGATTCATCCGCCTCCACCGTAGAGGTTGCCCCTCGCTCGCGTTGAACGACGCCGTCCTCCCCAGATTTCGATGAAGCGGATGCGCCCCCTCGCAAGAGCGCAAGCTGCGCCTGGCGCAACGCCTCCGCCTTGCCATCCGCCGGGTGTTTCACCCATCGCGCGTAGAAGTCGCTCATCAGCCGGCTCGTACTCGCGTCGTTCACATCCCAGAGCGTCGCAAGCACCGCTTGCGCGTCCTTTTGCTGCGCAATCATTCCCAGGCTGTCCATTTCCAGGCCGTCCTTCGCCGCATCGCCTTTTGCTGTGCTGCAGGCCGAAAGTGTCAGAAGTTCGGTTCCGTGGAAACTGATTGCGGAATCCTCCATCTTCGACAGCGTCAGCTCATATCCCTCTGCCTGTCCCGCGTTTTCCCCGCCCAACATCAGATATGGCTCGTCGCCGCCGCCGCTCTCCTCCACAAAATGGCTGGCAATGTGTACCACGGGAAAACTCTTCCCCGAGCCAAGCTCTGCCTTCAGCGCCGCGAGCGTGAACTGCTCATTCGGCAGCAGCCTTCCGTCCATGGGGCCATGAGAATCAGGCACCGCGGGATCGCGGACCACGGCTTCCAGTTCCGGCATCACTCCGGGCAACGCAGGCAGACCGCCATAGCTTTTGGACAACCCCATCGCCAGCACACGCAATCTGGCAGCGTTTGGGTTGGCCGAGGCTGTCATATGCCCATAACTCTCGGGAGTAAACAGGACGTTGTTGAAACGCTCGATCATGTAGTGCTGGCCATCATAAAGCGCCGCCATCGGGAGATAGCGCAGTACACCATCGAGCGACCAGAGCAGCGTCGGAAAATGATTTTGATTGGCAGGATTTTGCTCGAGGGCTTTCAAATCATCTTCGAGCGGGGCCACGACCATCGCATACAGTTCGGCGAGATGCGGCTTGGGATTGGAAGAGGGTGAACGAAGATCGTCTCGCACTTGCAACACCTTGCTGCGCAGTTCCGGCGGCGTGGCCTTCAGTTCAAACTTCTCGCGCGAGTGCGCCGTCACGACGATCGCATACGCGTGTTCCTCGCCCAAGAGCAGCCGAATGCCCATCACTCGCGGGCCGAGTTCCGCCAGCGTATTCTGCAAGCCGCTCACTTCCGATTTCTCTTTGCTTAAAAGCGCGTTCGCATCCGGCGCGCCCGCCTTATGCGCGAGTTCCGGGTAGAGCGTGTTTTTGAAGAATGCCGAAACCTCGCCGTTTCCTTGCTCGATACTCGCGTCTAGCGCTTTCAATCTTGCGTCTTCCACGGGCGTACGGTTCCCCTTGGCCAGCAGCGTGCCATACTCCAGACTCAACCCCGTGAGGGCCTCTGCCGTCTTTTCCGGCAGAGCCAATTCGCTCTGCGCATTTTGATGCGCGGCGGTGAGCTTGATTGGCTCGACTTTGGCGGCGGCACCGTTGGCCGCGCCGCGCACCACTTCCTTCAGCTCCTGTTCCTTCAGGAGATCGAGGACTTGTTCCGCTTCGCCGAGCCGATCGGATTGCACCAGCAGCTCGGCCAGTTCGCGATACGCTGTTGACTTCGATTTCGCAAATCCGGCCTGAATGTCTTTGTCCAGCCCGGAAATGTTCTTGCGCATCTGCTGGTAGGAGTTCACCGCATCCATCCCGAAGAATATCGCCACTTCGGGCCGCTCTAGACCGCGGAAATAGTGCATCAGCGAGGCTTCGATCCACCCCTGCAAGTCCGGATCGCCCACAGCCTTGGCCAGCGATAATGCAGCTACTTCATTCGACAGCGCGTCCTGCTTCACCCCGAGACCGTCGTAAACTACACCGATGTTGTTCAGCGTACGCGCCTGATAGGCGCGGTCTCCCACGGCGCGCTCCAGCGGCAGTGCTTGGGAATAGTAATCCAGCGATTTCCGTTTTTCCCCCATGTCGGAATAGACTCTGCCGATGTTGTTCAGCGCGCGCGCCTCGCCCGGGCGGTCCCCCACGGCGCGCTCCAGCAGCAAGGCCTGATTGTGGTTATCCAACGCCATCTGGTTTTCCCCCATGCTGGCATAGACCACAGCCATGTTGGATAGGGTGCGCGCCTCGCCCGCGCGGTCCCCCACGGCGCGCTCCAGAGGTAGAGACTGGTTGTAGTAATCCAACGCCTTCTGCTTCTCTCCAAGGTTGGTGTAAACCACACCAATGTTGTTCAGCGAACGCTCCTCGCCCCCGCGGTCCCCCACGGCGCGCTGCAACTGCAGGGCCTGATTGTAGTATTCCAGCGCCTTTTGCTTTTCGCCCAGGTCGGAGTTCACTGCACCGATGTTGTTCAGAGTATGCGCCTCGCTCCCGCGATCTCCCACGGCGCGCTCCAGCGGCAGAGCTTGGTTGTAGTATTCCATCGCTTTCTGCTTTTGCCCCATGTCGGAATAGGCTCTGCCGATGTTGTCCAGCGTACATGCCTCGTCGGCGCGGTCCCCGACGGCGCGCTCAAGCGGCAAAGCCTGATTGTAGTAATCCAGCGCCTTCTGCTTGTCCCCGAGGCCGTCGTAAACCGCGCCGATGTCGTTCAGCGTAATCGCCTCACCCAGGCGATCCCCTACGGCGCGGTCAAGCAACACGGCCTGGTTGAAGCAGTCCAGGGCCTTCTGCTTTTCCCCCAGATCGGAATAATCTGTACCGATGTTGTCCAGAATAGTCGCTTCGGATGAGCGGTCTCCCAGCGCGCGCACAAGCGCCAGGGCGTGGTCGAAGTCATCCAGCGCCTTCTGCTTTTCTCCGAGTCTGTTATAAACGAAACCGATGTTGTTCAGCGTAGTCGCCTCGTCCGAGCGGTCTCCCGCAGCGCGCTCGATCGGCAGTGACTGATTGTAATAATCCAGCGCCTTCTGGTTCTCCCCCAGGTTGGCGTAAACAGCCCCGATGTTGGTCAGCGTACGCGCCTCGTAGGCACGGTCGCCCACCGCGCGCTCGAACGGAAGGGCTTGGTTGAAGTAATCCAGCGCCTTTTGATTTTCTCGGGCTACGTAATAGATACTGCCGACGGCGTCCAACGTCATCGCCTCTTCATAGCCGTCATTAATGCTCTTCCACAACGGCAACGTGTCTTCGAATTTCTGAGCCGCCTGGCGGACAGAATCGGCGTCTCCCTGAACTTGCAGCGCCATCGCTTCAGAAAATAACCGCTCGGCGGAGATGCGCGCGCGATCCTCGTCAGTGGGCGTTCGAAGGGAACTAATCGTCGCCTTATAACGCCCGGCGGGCACAGTTTTATCTCCCGACGACACGTCCAAGCGGTAGATTCCGGATGCTTCTGCGATGGCGGAAATTTGCTCAGGCCCGATCGTCCCGTTCAGGCTGTCCATCGACGCGATTTTCTTTCCGTCCGGGCTGTAGAGCGTCAAAGCGACATCGATGCCGAGTTGGTCCACAACGGCGTGCAGAAACTGACCCGCGCTCACCCGTATCGTATAGGAATCGGATTGGCCGCCGCGCAACTCGCGGTCGATCGGTTTGCCGAGTTCGAGAAATGTGGAATTGCTTGGCGGATTACCGGAAGCGGCGGAAGGGCTCTGGGCGCGAAGGGACCCGCTGAGAGCCAAGCACGCAAGGGATAAACCGATGGCTCCGTGCACGATCGCTCCAGCCTGTTGCGGATGAGTCGCGCGAGAGTCGGCGGCCGGCAGTTCCGCCCAAATTGCCCTGCGAGGCTTGGACACGATGAAACCTCCGATGGCGGCGGGGACTTCTCGCGTGCTTCTTTCAATTATGAGTTGCGTGGGGCTGTGTACAACCGTGGAATCCTAGTAATGTGTGCTAATCGCACCTGTTCGAATGACCGGGGACGAGGCGAAGCCGCATGAGTCTTGCAGCGCACCACCTTGCCGAAATCCGAAAGCGCACGCCACGAACGGATATAGTCGATCTGCCTGATCCCTGCTTCCCACAAACCGCGAAGGAAGTTCCTGGAACTCGCGGTCGCGGAGGCCGAGCGCGCCGGGGATCGAGGCGATTACCCCATCGGCGCGGTTATTGGCCCGACCGGCGACGAACAGCGTGAGTTTTCAGAGAAAGTTGCAAAACAATTGCGACCAAATGCGACCAGAACCGGGCCGCAAACCAAATGGTTGCAATAGAAAGCTAGTAGGGGCGGTGGGGATCGAACCCACGACCTAACGATGTCTCTCAGATCTCACGGCCACACCGCTGCTCAACAAGTCGATTCCTCCGAATCGGATTTCGCAAGTGCACCTCGCGGTTGGTTTGGGAGAATTTTGCACGGATTCTGCCGCGTTCAAGGAAAAGTCGTTGGCGAGACACAAGACCTAGTTAGCAATTCCGATCGATTGGCCCCGGAAAATCGAGTTTTCCTCAACAATGATGGGAACAGAGAGGAAACTCCCGACTGCATGGCGGAGGATGCAGTCGCGAGCGAACTCCTCTCCGCGATTAACAGAAAGATTTACAGGGAAATCTCCGCGCGTAAACCGCAGAATTTATTTCAGAAATGCCGAGCTGCTTCGGCGGAATCTTGAGAGCGTCGAAACGCGTGGCGCAGATCATCGTCCGGGATCGTAGCGGGTCAGGTTCCGATATCAAGACTACCCGCGATATGATGGATGCCATGGTGGATTGTAATCGGGAACTGCGTCGAAGGCATTTGCTCGCGATAGACCAAAGCCAAGGCGAATCTGTCCAGGACCGAAGTCTGACGCGACGTTACAGGTGAGCGCTCGGGTAAATCCACTTCAACGAATAGCCACAGTGAAAATCGAAGGGCATTCAAACATTGCCTAGCATGGTGAATTGACATATGTGCGGCATTTGCGGCGCCGTCGGCTTCGACAATCCCCGAGAATCAGAATCCATCGTGCAGCGAATGAACGCTGCGCTGATTCACCGCGGCCCCGATGGTGAAGGCGTGTTGGCAGCACGCCGCGCGGCATTCGGGATGCGGCGCCTCAGCATCATCGACTTGCCAGGCGGCGGCCAGCCTGTTTGGAACGAAACCCAAACATTGGCAGTGGTGTTCAACGGCGAAATTTATAATTTCCGGGAGCTCCGCGGCTTACTCGAGCGCGGCGGCCATCAGTTTCGAAGTCATTCCGACACCGAAGTAATCGTGCATGCGTACGAGACGTGGGGCGAGGAATGCGTTTTGCACCTGCGAGGCATGTTCGCGTTTGCTGTCGCCGAAATGCCGGCCGGACCTGACGGCGAGGTCTCGCGAGTGTTTATCGCCCGCGATCGCCTGGGAATCAAACCCTTGTACTTTGCATCGAGCGGCGGCAAGTTGCTATTCGCTTCTGAGGTTCGAGCGCTCCTCGCATCCCGACTCATCGCGCCCACGATCTCGCCTATCGCCGTATCAAACTATGTGTGCTTCGGATCCATTGGCGAGCCGATCACACTGATTGAGGGTGTTCAATCGCTGCCTCCAGGATACTCACTGACGATTGATTCAATGTCGCCCGTCACCGCGATCGAGCCAAAATCTTATTGGAACCTCGACACAGTCCGTTCCGCGCAGCCCACTTCTATTGACAGAAATGTTCCGTCTGCGCAGAGGCTGCGCTCGCTCGTCGATGATGCCGTACAGAAGCATCTAATCGCGGATGTCCCGCTCGGCGTATTCCTCAGTAGCGGGATTGATTCGACCGCGCTCGCGGCGATAGCGAGCCAAACGCGGACCGGTCTGCAGACGATCACGTTAATTTTCCCCGAGCGCGAATTCAGCGAAGCCGAAATCGCGCGGCGGACGGCCAAGCGGTTCGGAACTGATCACCGGGAAATTTTGATTAGCGGCGAAGACATGGTTATGCGCATGGACGAGGCTATCGAAAGCTTCGATCAACCGAGCATGGACGGAATCAACACGTACTTCGTCTCCTGGGCGGCGCGCCAAGCAGGTCTGAAAGTCGTGCTCTCTGGGCTAGGAAGTGATGAACTCTTCGGCGGCTATTCGACGTTCCGCGTAACGCCGCAGCTCGAATCTCTCGCGAGAGTCGCACGGTCCGTGCCTGCAGGCATTCGACGGGCCACGGCGCCGATGGCAGAATTTCTCGGAAGCCGCCTACGCCACGCCGAGGCCGGACGAAAACTTTCAGCAGCGTGGCGCGATCCAGCGCTCTTCGAGAGCCCCTACTTTTATACGCGCCTACTATTTCCTCCGCCTCAGGCGGCCGAACTGCTTTCCGATGGGCTCGAAGCGTGGCGCGAATCTCCGTGGCGCGCGTGGATCGATGGCGCGGCGCGGGAAGCGATGAGTATAGAGGGTGCGTCGGGAATCTCATGGCTTGAATTGCGGTCGTACATGGTCAATGTTCTGCTTCGAGACGTCGATTCGATGAGCATGCGGAACTCTCTCGAACTCCGCGTGCCATTTCTCGATCACCCCGTGGTGGAATTCGCGTTGAACCTCTCGGATTCCGAACGGCGCCACGCTGAAAGGCCGAAGGCACTGCTCATTGCCGCGCTCGGAGATTTGCTGCCGGAGGAAGTCGTGTCGCAACGCAAACGCACTTTCACACTCCCCTGGGAAAAGTGGCTACGCGGTCCGTTGGGAGCACGCGTAGCTGCTGGCATCGCAGATTGGGCGCCGTCGTTGGCTCCGATCATTTCGAAAAAATCCGCCCTACGAGCATGGAACAATTTCCTTACCGGCCAAGCAAGCTGGGAGCAAGTTTGGGCCCTCCACGTATTGAATGAGTGGGTGCGCAACGAAATCGATTCGAGCGCGGAGACACCCACGATTCACGGCGCTGTGCCCGCCCGGCAAAGCGAGGCCTGATTAAATCGTGGCGTCGCTGTGAATAATTCTCGACGCGATGCAATCGCCGTGAGCGCTCAATGCGCGAAAGGCACGAAAGCCGCATTCGCCCGATGTGATATACTTTCGCATCCCCGGCCATCTTCAAAGGCAAAATAATGAGCTTGACGCTGAAACTACGTACCAGCCTGTGGTGCTCTTTTCTGGCCGGCACGATAATCTCTGCAACGCCAGCTGCCGCAAGACCGCAGCAAGCTCAGCCTTCGCCGCAAGATTCCAAAATCGCGCTGCCAACTCCCCAAACCGCTGCACAGCCTTCCACCGCGCCGCCAACGATGGCGCTCGATTCGCGACCAAGCTCCGAAACCAATCCCTCGCTGAAACTCGGCGTAGGCGACCTTATAGAAATGAACGTCTACAACGTTTCCGAGCTCGCCACGAAAACGCGCGTCGCGAGCGATGGCAACATCTATCTGCCGCTAATCTCCCAAGTTCACGTGGCAGGCCTCACGATCAACGAGGCGCAAGATCTCATCGAGAAGCGCCTATCCGAAGGCCATTTCCTCAAGGATCCCCACGTCTCCCTTTTCGTGGACGAATACTTATCTGAGGGCGTCAGCATTCTCGGCGAAGTATTGAAGCCCGGCGTTTATCCGGTTCTAGGCCAGCAGCGGCTTTTTGATCTCATATCGATGGCGGGCGGACTAACTGAGAAGGCAGGCTTGAGTTTGTCCGTTACGCGCCGCGATCAACCCAACGCGCCAATCACTGTAGCCATCGCTCAAAACCTATCCGACAATCCCGAGAGCAACGTGCCACTCTACCCGGGAGACACTGTGATCGTGCGAAAGGCCGACATCGCGTATGTCGTCGGAGACGTAGCGCGACCAAGCGGAATTTTGATGGACCGAGGTACGCTGACAGTGCTGCAAGCTGTAGCTATGGCAGGCGGTACGAACCGAACCGCAAGCCTCGGCGGCACAAGAATCCTTCGAAAAGGTCCCAATGGAACATTCGAAGTGCCGATTCAGTTGAAGAAAATTTTGAAAGCTAAGGCTCCTGACGTCGCATTGCAAGCCAACGACATACTCATAGTTCCTGGGAGCGCAGGCAAAGTAATTGGCGGACGCGCACTCGAGGCTGCGCTACAAGCCGCAACCCTTATCAGTGTTGCCGCCGTTTACTAGACCCGCTCGTCAAAGGCCTGCCATCGCACGCATTCGAGCTTCCGCCGGTGTAAGCACTCAAATTCCCGTGATCAACTTGCGTGTCGCCTGCGGGGGCGTGGCCTCGCAAGACGGAGTCCAAACCTCGTTACTGTGCCCCGCCCGCGGTCGTTCTAGTGATACGATCACTCGCCATGCCGCGATATCGCATCACTACGCGGACTGGAATTGACGCCGGCGGTCATTCGAGATTTACCGGAATTCACAAACGAGATTGACGGAGATGCTCATGAAGTTCATGCAATCGATTATTCTCACCTGTGTAGTTATATCCGCGGGTACCACCATCGCTTGGGGACAAGCCAAACCCGCGGAACACCGCAGCGTCTCGCAAATCATGGATCAGGCCGTCGGCCAGGTAGAAGGTGAATTCTTGCCGGCCGCTGGCGCCATGCTGGAAGACAAGTATTCCTTTGCGCCCACCAACGGAGAGTTCAAGGGCGTTCGCACCTTTGCCCAGCAGGTCAAGCATGTGTCCGCAGTCAACTACATGATCGGAGCAACGATTCTTGAACAAAAGCCGCCCGTTGAACTAGGCGGCGAAAATGGGCCGGATTCCATCACCAGCAAAGCTGACATCATGAAGTTCGCAAAGGACTCTTTTGCTTATCTGCACAAAGCCCTAGCCAGCATCAACGAAAAGAACCAGACCGATCTAGTGAAGAACCCGTTTGGCGATGGCACGGTAACTCGTCTGGGAATCGCGACAGTCGCACTAACGCATCCCTTCAATCACTATGGCCAGATGGTGGAGTACCTGCGGATGAATGGAATCATTCCTCCCGCGAGCCGGGGCCAGTAGCCGCAGCTGAACCCGAGGAGTATCGCCGGCTCTCCCTCGAATTACTTGCGCGCAACGAATGGCGCTGCCAAGACTGCGAGACATCCCAAGATCTGCAGGTCCACCAAGCCGCTCGCGCAGCCGACTCGGAGACGATGTTGAAGAGAATCTCATCGCGTTGTGCGCGGTGTGTCATCGAACGCGACATGCAGCCCGCGTAGCTTCAATCGCGACACAGTGACCAGAGCCTAGAAAACTCTTCACGTCAAAAATACCGAAACGATTTGCGTATGTATTCGAAAAGATCCGACCTGGGTTCAACTACAGCGCACGTGCAAAAAAAGAGAGCGCGAATTATGGTCCGCGCCCTCGCTGGCTTTATCCTTGTGCCTAATTACTTAGCCTTGCCTATGGCCCCGCTGTGGTGTTGGTTTGCGTGTTGTAGTACGTCCCGCCGATCAACGAGTACAGCGTGATGTAGATCGTCCCACTCTGCGGCAATCCTGACACCTGCACCGTCTGGTTCGTCCCCTGACTCGCCGAGTACAGATCGTTCCCTCCCGGTGTCGAGCCTAGATCCAGATAGTAGTTTGTCACGCTGATTCCCGCATTCCAGTTGAACGTTCCTACTCCTCCCGTCACCGACGCGCTCGTGATCGATGCTGGCTGCGCTGCCGTGAACGTGTACCCGT
>JBAPOP010000139.1:0-18141 GCA_049279675.1 Candidatus Acidiferrales bacterium | reverse complement strand
GGCACGACGAGCACGCGGTTTATCGTGTTCGATCGCACCGGCCGAATCGTAGCTGTCGCGCAGAAAGAGCACGAGCAAATTTATCCGAAGCCCGGCTGGGTGGAACACGATCCCGAAGAAGTTTGGCGCAACACGCAGGAGGTGATCGCTGCAGCCATGAAGCAGCGGTCGCTGCAGGTGCATGATTTGGCCGCTGTCGGAATCACGAATCAGCGCGAAACCACGATCATTTGGAATCGCAAGTCGGGCAAGCCGGTCGGAAATGCGATCGTCTGGCAGGACACGCGAGTTGGCGATGCAGTCGAGGAATTTTCGGGCGACGGCGGGCAGGATCGCTTTCGCGCGCAAACGGGTTTGCCGCTTTCTACGTATTTCAGCGCGCTGAAAATTCGCTGGATTCTGAAGCATGTATTGGGCGTTCAAAAGCTGGCCGAATCCGGCGAAGTCATTTTCGGAAACGTTGATACATATCTCCTGTGGAATTTGACCGGCGGCATTCGAGGCGGGATTCACGCGACAGACGTCACGAACGCGAGCCGGACGCAATTGATGAATCTTGAAACGCTCGCATGGGACCGCAAGATTCTCGACGCGTTCGGAATTCCTGAGGCGATGCTGCCCGAAATTCGTTCGAGCAGCGAAATTTATGGAAGCGCGAAAGATGGCGTGCTCAAAGGTGTTGCCATTGCTGGAATTCTCGGCGATCAGCAAGCGGCGCTCGTCGGGCAAACGTGCTTCGACGCGGGGCAGGCGAAGAACACTTACGGCACGGGCTGCTTCATGCTGATGAACACTGGCGAAAGAGCCGTGCAATCACAGCATGGATTGCTGACGACCGTCGCTTATAAGTTAGGGAAGCAGCCGGCGCAATTCGCGCTCGAAGGCAGCGTCGCAATCGCGGGCGCGCTGGTTCAGTGGCTCCGCGACAATCTTGGCCTGATCGAAACGAGTTCCGGCGTGGAAGCGCTCGCGCGGACGGTGAAGGACAATGGCGGCGTATATTTCGTTCCCGCGTTTTCAGGCCTCTACGCGCCGCACTGGAAGAGCAACGCGCGGGGCGTGATCGCGGGATTGACGCGCTACGCGAATAAGGGGCACATGGCGCGAGCGGCGCTCGAGGCCACCGCATTTCAAACTCTAGAAGTTCTCGAAGCAATGGAAAAGGATTCCCGCATCAAACTCGACGTGCTGCGAGTGGACGGCGGAATGGTGGTGAACGATTTACTGATGCAATTTCAGGCGGACATTCTGGGCCGGCCGGTTGTGCGGCCCGCGGTGAAAGAAACGACGGCGCTTGGAGCGGCGTACACGGCGGGGCTCGCGGTAGGTTACTTCCGCGATCTAGACGAGCTTCGCGCAAACTGGGCCGTCGACCAGACGTGGACGCCAAACATGGCAGCCGAGACGCGAGACGAGCTCTACCGCTTGTGGCAACGCGCGGTCACGAAATCGCACGACTGGATCGATTGACAGCGGAATTGGAAGCCGTGCTTCTCGTGCCTTTCAGAAAGCAGCTCACTTCGCAAAGGAGTCCCAATGGCATCTCCGTGGCTCGGCGAATTCATGGGCACGTTCGTTTTGATTTTGCTCGGCGATGGCGTTGTAGCGGGCGTGCTGCTGAAGCGATCGAAGGCCGAGGCTTCCGGTTGGATGGTCATTACCGCGGGCTGGGCGTTTGCCGTCATGGCAGGAGTGTTTACGGCCATCGCATGCGGCAGTAGCGATGCGCATTTGAATCCGGCCGTGACGCTGGGCTTCGCCTTCTCGTCCGGCAATTTCGAGAAAGTGCTGCCTTACGCCTCCGCGCAATTACTCGGCGCGTTTGCCGGCGCTGCGCTGGTGTGGTTGCATTATCTTCCACACTGGAAAGTGACGCCGGAAGCAGATCTCAAGAGGCTGTGCTTCTGCACCGAGCCGGCAATCCGAGATATAGCGGCGAATCTTTTGAGCGAAATTGTCGGAACGTTCGTTCTTGTATTCGTGGTCGAGGCTATTTTTTCGAAGGCGGTCGCGGGCGGCGGGCTCACCCCCGGGCTCGGAGCATATCTGGTCGCGGCACTGGTCTGGGGAATTGGCCTCTCGCTCGGCGGAACTACGGGATACGCGATTAATCCGGCTCGAGATTTGGGCCCGCGGCTGGCGCACGCTGCGCTTCCGATTGCCGGGAAGGGCGGCTCGGATTGGAGCTACGCGGCGATTCCAATCGTCGGGCCGCTGGCTGGCGGCGCGCTGGCCGGATTTCTCGCGCGTATCATTCATTTTTGAGGCATTTCGGGGCGTTTCCGAGGACCTCTGACGCGGTTCTGGCGCGACTTCGTATCTTCCCAGATACCAGTAACTACAAAATTACCACCTGACAGCGGTGTGCTCGCATGGAAACAAGAGCTCCACGCTGCCTTGCTGAATTTTGCGCAGGCTGTAAATTGAACCTAGGGCCCTCGAAAAATTCCATTTATAGGCTTGGGACATGGGCGGATTTTGTAGCAATTCGGTTCGACAACTCCGGGCGTGTGTCCCGGTGATTGCGCCGGAGTCCATGTCACGTAACGCGCTGCTCGCTCGCGGCGCGTGTCTCCAAGGCAAATACGAAACTATGACCAGGAAATTCCGGCTGCCGACGATGCTGGTGTTCGGCGCGTTCCTTTTATTCACTGCTGCGAGCGCTTTTGCCCAGACTAGCCATGTCGGAAACTTGGCGGGCGACGCACGAAAGGGCAAAGACTACTACCGCCGCTATTGCATTGGATGCCACGGGATAAAGGGAGACGGTCAGGGAGAGAATGCACCCTATCTTGATCCAAAACCGCGAGACTTTACCGCCGGCACTTTTAAGTGCCGTTCGACTCCGACGGGCAGCATTCCACTGGACGTAGACCTTTTCGAAACGATCAAGCGTGGCGTTGACACAACCGGTATGCCTTCGTGGCGTCCTTTGACAGATCAGCAGCGCGTCGATTTCGTGGCCTATATAAAAACATTCTCTCCACGATTCAAGGATGAACAGCCCGATGCTCCTGTGGCGATTCCTCCCGAAACGCCGAACACGCAAGAGAGCGTGAAGCGCGGCGAAGTCTTGTATCAAGAGACCTTGAAATGCTCGCAATGCCACGGAGCGACTGGCTTGGGAGACGGACCGTCGGCGCCAACACTCCGAGACAACAAGGACAACCCCATCGTTCCGTACAACTTCGTTGAGAGAACGCGATTCAAGTGCGGCGATTCGGATGAGGATCTCTATCGAATTTTCATGACCGGACTCGACGGCACGCCGATGCCGTCCTATGCTGATTTCTTGAAAGGCGATCAGGGATGGGATCTCGTGCACTACCTGCGCTCACTCCAAGTCAATTACAAGCCCACGCACAGCGCTCGTCCCACGCAGCCAGCGAAGTTGAGGTAAGCGGTCAAAAGTCTTGATGATTGCGCGAAGCTCGCGCGACTCAGTGGTTTTGAAGCCGAAGGGACTCAGGGACATTCCGGAGATATTGGAGGCGAAAGATGCGTTTGCGTGGCATGTTAATCGGAGCGGCGCTGCTGGCCAGTTCCGCGATCGCCATTCCGGCGTCTGCTCAAAGTTCATATCAAGTTGTGAGCGTACCCGATGGAGGGACGATTTCGGGGGTGGTCAAGTGGTCAGGAGAGCGTCCGAAGCCTCTTACGCTTCCTATCACGAAAGACGCCGCGACATGCGATCCTGAGCACGCGGGATCGCGCGATCTCGAGCGCCTCGAAATCGGCGCGGATGGTGGCGTCCAGAACACGGTTGTCTACCTTAAGGGAATCACCGCAGGGAAAGCTTGGGACTTGCCGGACTCGCGCCGGTATCTTGACCAAAAGCAGTGCCGTTACGTACCCCACATCACTTTGGTCGCTGTAGGTAAGGACCTTTCGATTAAGAGCAGCGATCCGATTCTGCACACAGTCCATATGATCGGCGCGGCTGATTACAACCTGCCGTTTCCGATGACCGATGTGACTCTCACGCGCACGATGCGGAAAGCCGGAGCGGTTGATTTGAAGTGCAATGCCGGGCACATTTGGATGAACGGAGTTGTCATGGTCGTCCCCGATCCGTATTACGCGGTAACGGACGAGCACGGCGAATTCAAGATCTCGGGCGTCCCGCCGGGCGAATACGAAATCGTGGCGTGGCACGAAGGCTGGAAAGTCGCGCGGGAAGATGCCGTGCTGGATGTCGGCACCCAAACGAAGACGAAGCGTTACTACTTTACTGACCCGGTTACATGGCAGAAGAAAGTAACCTTGTCGGCGAATGGGCACGCCTCGGTTGATTTTCAAATCTCCGAACACTAGGCCCGACCTCCGCCGCGCCGGCACTTCGCCAGAAATACTAGCCTCTGCTTAAATCAAATCGTGCGAATGGGTTGCCGCGCATCGCTCGCTTCGGTATCATAGAAACCGCCAGCCCTCCAAGAAGTACCGCTCTGCGTTGACCAGCAACGCAAAGCGGAGATTCAGCGTGCGCTCAACCGGGATTCGTGATGCGACGCCCAACAACGAATCTTCGCGATGCAACCTTCGCTTTGGAAGTTCTTGTGTCGAAATGACTGAAATCGACCACAAATCGCTAATTCGGGTCAGCCTAAGGCTGATAACGCCGTTAATCGTCAGTGTCGTGGCAATATCCATGATATTTGCCGCGTATCAGGTCCGCACGCAGGACCGATCTTTGCGCCGCGATCTCCAGCGCCGCGTCGAAGCGCTGGGCGACAGCTTGGACGAAACGGTCGAGGCTGAGGTCGCAACTCACGCGAATGCCAGCCTCCGCCGCTCGATCGAGAGGCTCGTTCACCGGGACAACCTCGCTGGAATCGCCGTCTTTGACACCACTGGAAACCTGCTGGCGGCGGGCTCCGGCCTGGATGCGCCTCTGCGCGAGAGGATGCGCGACGCCGCGACGACGTGCACCAAGTCCCCGGGCTGCCACCAATTCTTCGACTCCGGCGATGCCCTTTTTCATACCTACGCGATGCCGCTGCAAGCGAACGACGAGACAAACGGTACGCTCGTCTTTCTGACGGACGCGAGCTACATACAGACCGCGACGCATCGGATGTGGCGCGACACGCTCGTTCACGCCGCACTTCAAACTCTGCTAATCGCTTTGCTGGCGTTGCTGCTGATTCGCTGGGTTTTCAAAGACACAATCACTCAAATCGCGGGATGGATGCGATCGCTCAGACAAGGCAAGGCTTCCGCACAGGCGCCTCCCGCGGGATCGAGCCTGCTAGAACCGCTCACGCATGAGGCTGCGCAAATGGCGGAGAGTCTTGATGCCGCCCTTGCCGCCGCCGGTGAAGAGGCGCGTTTGCGTGAAGCGGGCGAATCGACCTGGACGGCCGAACGATTGCACGTTAGCGTTCGCAGCAAGCTGCAAGCCGCTTCTCTATTCGTGGTGTCGAACCGCGAGCCTTACATGCACGTGTGGAAGGACAACTCGATTCAAGTGATCGTACCAGCGAGCGGCGTTGTGACCGCGCTCGAACCCGTGGTTCTGGCCTGTGATGGAACGTGGGTCGCACACGGGTCGGGCAACGCCGACGTCGAAACGGTGGACAAATTCGATCGGCTGCGCGTTCCGCCGGACAATCCGCGATATACGCTGCGCCGAGTGTGGCTTACGAAGGAAGAGGACGACGGCTACTATTCCGGCTTCGCGAATGAAGGCTTGTGGCCGCTCTGCCATATCGCGCACACCCGGCCGCTTTTCCGCCCCGCCGATTGGGAACAGTACCAACGCGTGAACGAGAAGTTCGCGAAAGCTCTGTGCGAAGAAATGGCCGGCGCGGAGTCGCCCATCGTTCTCGTGCAGGACTATCACTTCGCGCTTTTGCCGAAGCTCATCAAAGAACAGCGGCCGGACGCCCGCGTCGCCATCTTCTGGCATATTCCGTGGCCCAATTCGGAAGCGTTTCGAATTTGCCCGTGGCAGCGCGAACTACTTGAGGGATTGTTGGCCGCGGATCTGATTGGCTTTCACATTCAGGCGCACTGCAACAACTTTCTCGAGACTGTGGATCGCGCACTCGAATCGATGACGGATTGGGACAGGTTTGTTGTTAAGCGCCAGGGTCACACGACGCTCGTCCGGCCGTTTCCCATCAGCGTAGCATTTACTGAGACGAAGCCCGAAGCAGTCGTCCGGCGCGAGCGGGCTGCGCAGCGGTGGAAGGTGATGGACGAACTCGGCATTAGCTCGCGATTTGTCGGAATCGGCGTCGATCGCGTGGACTACACGAAGGGCATTCTCGAGCGCTTCTGGGCGATCGAGCGCTTTCTCGACGAAAATCCAAGCTACCGCGGCGAGTTCAGTTTCATCCAAGTCGGCGCGCCAAGCCGCACGAACATACACCGCTACAGCGAGTTCCTGGAGGAAGTGCGTACCGAAGCGCAAAGAATCAACAACAAATTCAAGTCCGAGAAGTCCAAGCCGATTGTCCTGCTTGAGCGGCATCACAGCCACGAAGAGATCGAGCGTTTTTACCGCGCCGCGGACGTTTGCATGGTGACATCGCTGCACGACGGGATGAATCTTGTCGCGAAGGAATACGTTGCCGCGCGCGACGACGAGCGCGGCGCGCTGATTTTGAGCGCATTCACCGGCGCGGCGAGGGAGCTTACCGACGCATTGATCGTTAATCCTTACGACGTCGCGCAGGTCGCGTCGGCGATTCTGACGGCTTTGAAAATGAGCACCGAAGAGCAGGAAACCCGGATGGCCCACATGCGGCGCATCGTGCGGGAACACAACGTGTTTCGCTGGGCCGGCAATCTGCTTTCGACGCTCGCGGAAATCCGGCTGGAAAAAACGGAGCAAGTCGAGGCATGAGTATTTCGAATTCAGGGCGTGGGAAAGTCGTCGAACTGAGCCGAAAGAAGACGGTCGCCGGCCCGTCCGGACGGCGCGTGGTTCCGATTAATGCCCGGCGCAAGTTTGGCAACCCACGGCCGCTATTTGCGGCATGGGACGAAATCGAGGCAGCAGTCAGCGAAGCGACCAGCCTCGTGGTGATGTCGGATTTCGATGGCACGCTCGCTCCCATTCAATCGCAACCTGAACAGGTACGGCTCGGAGCGCGCGTGCGCGCCGCGTTGGCGCAACTTGTCACGAAGGACGTCTTGGTGGGAATTGTGAGCGGGCGAAGCCTTCCGGACGTGCGCAAGCGCGTCGGCCTCGACGGTATCTGCTACGTCGGATGCCACGGTTATTCGTTCCAGGCCACCCATGGTCATCCCGTAACGCTGATGAATCGCGCGGAGGAAGCGCTCCTCCCGTCGGTAGGCCGGGCTCTCAAGCTGCGCCTGAAAAACTTGCACGGCATACGCGTTGAGGCGAAAGAAGCAGGGCTCGCCATCCACTACCGGAACGCGACGCGGCGCGATGCGAATCGCGCGCGCGCGGCGATTCAAGATGCCGTGAAACGAAACCGCCGGTTGCATCTGATCACCGGCAAAAAAGTTTGGGAGATCCTTCCGGGGCCCGGCGTGGATAAATGGACCGCCATCCGTCTGCTGCTGGCGCTTGAGGATCGAGCGAAATCGTTGCTGGTTTACATCGGCGACGACGTCCCCGACGAACACGTCTTCGCTCGCATGCGCGGAATCTCAGTCGCGGTCGGGAAACGCCGCCATACAGCCGCGAGGTTCTACGTCGAGACGACCGCGGATGTTCGCCGATTCCTCGAAGAACTGGCGAAAGCGAAAGTTTGATCAGGGAGTAAGTTTGCCGGTGATCAGATAGTCCTGCGGCGGAACTCCAAACGCATCCGCGACGCGATTGAAAAAAGCAAATAGCGCCGTGACGTAAACGGCTTCGGCAATCTGCTCTTCTTTCCAACTCGCATCTCTGAGCTTCTGGACGTCCGCGGCAGTCGTGCGGGATGCCGCGCGCGTCACAAGCTCGACGTAATCCATCAAAGCGCGTTCCGCCTGCGTCAGGCCAGCTTCATCGAGCTTGCCCTCGAGAATGGCTTCTACACATTTGCCGGATGCTCCCTGAACACGCAGGAAGTAAGCGTGGCTATCCAGTCAATACGGGCACTTATTCAGGAAGGAGACGTAACTCGCGATCATCTCCTTGTGCCGCCGATTCAGATGGCCTTCGGAGAAGTGAACGGTGTTCGAAAACTCGCGGACCTGGCGCAGAAAATCGGGGCGCGCGCCGAAGCATTTGATAATGCCGGGCACCTGATGGCGGCCCGATGCCGCGCGCCATTCATCGTATGCCGCAGCGACGTCGCCCTTTGCCTCCGCATCTTCGATGATCATGATTTTCGTTGGAGGATACTTCGGGTGTGCCGGCTTGGCGGCCTGCTTCTTTCGGGTCTCGGACCGCTTCTTCGTCGCCATAAGTTTCCCAGCGGCGCTAAACGCGCGCGCTATACGGCAATCATGACTACGCCGGCGCTATTTTGCAGCGGCTTGCGCCTCGATTTTATCAATCACGATGGCCTTGGATCCGCCGCGTTCATAGACTTTGCCGCTCACGACGACTTTTTGTGCCGCGAATGGCAGCAATTTGGAATTCTGGCCAGTCGCCGGCATCGAATCGGCGATCGGCCAGTAGATTGTGCCATCGTCTGCGAGAATGACTAGCATCGAGCCAGCATTCGCGCAATTGGTCGCACATTCCTTGCTGATCGGCTTTCCGAGATTCTTCGTAAAAGTGCACGCGGAATCGATCACGTAACCCTTCACAGTGACCGTCTTTTCCGCCGCCGGGCTGATTGCCGCGAAGAGGGCGATTGACAGGACCACCGCGCCGAGCATTAATTTCAGTCGCATCGAATGTTTCTCCCTTGTTCAGTCAGGTGTGTTTCTGTGGCCCAGTTGTAAGTAAGAACTTCAAATTTTTCAGCTCTCATTGCAGACTCCCGGCGTTTGGCATTGGTCCGGGAGTCGTAACTCGAATCGCGTAACACGCCTTGCTAGGGGTATCGATTAGCGGCAATTTAGTGCCGAATACTTCCGCGCGCAATACTGCAAAAATACTACCAGCCTCACAGAGGCTTCATTCCTTGCGATTCGATGCAGCGGTAGGCACGCCCCGCCGCGACACTTTTGAAATCTTCCACTCGCCCACTCGGCCATCGAATTACCACTCGATCCACGGTGTCGCTCTTTCCGACGCCGAACGTCACCGGCAACTCCGACTGCGACAAATAACTCGAGCCGCCCTTTACGACGCGCGATTGGCCCGCGCCATTGCATTCGACACGCACGCCGGCGCCGATGGCGTCTCGATTCGATTTCGTGCCGGTGAGCTGTAAGCGAATGCTGCGGTTCCCGCCGAGTTGTTCGTTGCGGAATAAATACGCCGGACCGTTGTTCGTCGTCATCAGGAGATCGAGATTGCCGTCGCGATTAAAATCGCCATACGCCAGACCGCGGCCAACTTTCGGCTGATCAAATCCGCCGCCTGCTTCGGACGCCACGTCGTGAAATGCGCCTTTCTCATCGTTCAGAAAAAGATGCGGCGGCTGTGCGTAGCCCACATTGCCGCGAATGTTGCGCACAGTTTCGTCGATGTGCCCGTTGGCAACGATGAGGTCGAGGTAGCCGTCGAGATCGATATCCGCGAAGACGCAGCCGAAGCCGAGAGTGCTCTTTGACGCCAAGCCGATGCCTGCGCGCGTCGCGATATCGTCGAACGCGCCTTTCCCGCTCGCGTGGTACAGCCCCATCATCTCGTTGTCGAAATTTGTGATGGCGATTCCCGGCGCGCCGGAATTATCGAAGTCCGCTACGTCCACGCCCATTCCCGCGCGTGCCTTGCCTTCACTGCTGAATGCGAGCCCGGCTTCGACGGCCACTTCTTTGAATGTGCCGTCTCGCTGATTGCGGTAGAGCTTGTTGGGTTGTGTGTCGTTCGCGACGATGAGATCGGGCCAGCCATCCTGATCGTAATCGAACATGGCTACGCCGAGAGATTTCGAGCTGCTATCGAAAATACCGCTCTTCGCGGTTACGTCTTCAAACGTGCCGTCGCCGCGATTGTGAAAGAGCCAGCAAGTCTCGCCGCGGTATGCCTCCGGCGTGCAATACGATTTGTGCTTGCCATCCAAGCTGCAAAAGACATCGTGCTCGCCGGACCACTTCACATAATTACAGACGAATAGATCGAGAAGGCCATCGCGATCGTAATCGAACCACAACGCGGACGTGCTGAAACCGTCGCGTGCCGCGAGGCCGCTGGCGCGCGTGACGTCAACGAATGTGCCTTTGCCTGTGTTCTTGAAAAGATGATTCTGCCCGACGCATGTTATGAGGATGTCGGGAAATCCGTCGTTGTTGTAATCGCCGACGGCGACTCCCAGGCCGTACAGCTCAAAATCGAGGCCGGAGCTGCGCGTCACATCGGAGAATGTGCCGTTGCGATTGTTGCGATAGAGCTTCAGCGTCGTGCGTTCGCGCTTGTGGCCCGGCCAGTCCATGCCATTCACCAGCAAAATGTCTTGCCAGCCGTCGGCGTCGTAATCGAGAAACGCGCAGCCCGAGCCCATTGTTTCCGGCAACATCTTGCCGCCATAGGCGCCGCTATTGTGATGAAAGTCGATGCCGGCTTTCGCGGTGACATCCGCGAGGCGGAATGCAAGGTTCGACGCAGGCGCAGCGAACGCTGGCGATATAAACGGCCAAATACCGGCGGTCTGAATCACGGATGAAGACGCAGCGCCGGCCAGCCCGAGCAAAAAAGAACGTCTTCTCACGGCACGCTTACCAGGCCATGGCGAATTGCGTAAACCACAAGCTCGGCCGTCTTATGAATGCCGAGAGCGTCCATAATGTTCGCGCGGTGAACCGCGACTGTATTCACGCTGAGGTCGAGTTGGCTTGCGATCTCTTTATTTGTCTTTCCGCCAACGATGAATTGAAGGACTTCCAATTCCCGCGCAGTGAGGCTCGCGCCGCGCTCGCCCTTCAAGGCCGGCTCACGAGCCAGTTGGGGTGCGACCACTTTTTCGCCCGCCGCCACGCGGCGGATCGCCTCCACAAGCTCGAGGTCGATAGCGTTCTTGAGAATGTAGCCGCGAGCGCCCGCCGCCATCGCTTGCCGCACGAGCGTATCTTCCGAGTGCATGCTGAGCATCAAGATCAAAAGTTCGGGAGCGCTCTCGAGAATCCGTTGCGTGGCTACCAGTCCGCTCACCCCCGGTAGCGCGCAATCCATCACTATCACTCGCGGTCGAAGCCGAAGGGCAAGTCGCACCGCTTCTTCTCCATCGCCCGCTTCACCGACCACTTCGAGATCGGCTTCGTCTTCGATGATCCGGCGGAATCCGCGCCGGACAAGGCTATGATCGTCCACGAGCAAGACACTAATCTTCTTAGGCATTTGCATCTGCCCTTCCTTGCGGCACGGTCAAGCGAACGAGCGTGCCCCCCACCTGAGGCGTGGTAAATTCGATGCGCCCGCCGAGCAATTCGGCGCGCTCGCGCATCGCCACCGTGCCAATCCCTCGACTCACGGATTGAGAATTGAAGCCCTTGCCGTGGTCTTCCACTTCCAGCTCCAGCGATTCTGGCGAGAATTTCAGCCGCACCCACGCCTCGCGCGCTCCCGAGTGCCGCGCCACATTGTTTAGCGCCTCTTGAAGAATGCGGTAAACGTGAATTCCCTTGCTGCCATCTACCGTGAATGGCTGCCCCGATTTTTCGTAGCTTATGACGAGTCCGGTCTGCTTTTCTACTGTTGGAATGTACCAGCTTACGGTGCTCTCGAGTCCCGATTCTTCGAGCATCACGGGATGCAAGGCCTGCGACAGCGTGCGCACATTTTCGAGCGTGGATTGCGCGATCTCCGACACTTCGCGCAGCTCGGTGCGCAGCGGCGAATCGGGCGGCGAATGCTTCTCGGCGCGAGCGAGCATGGCACCCACAGCCGTGAGAATCTGGCCGAACTCATCGTGTAATTCCCGCGAGATGTGGCGGAGCGTGGATTCCTGCGTCGCAATCAGCTTCTGCGCCAGCTCGCTGCGTTGTTCGGAAAGAGAAGCGAGCTCGGCGAAGAGACGCCGGTTGGAACGGATCATGTAAAGTCCGGTCAGCAGGATGGCGATGAGTGTTGCGCTCAAGAAAATATATCCCTGCCGCTGGACACCCCTGTAAATCTCTCGAACGCGCCGCGCCGCCTGTTCCTCGCTTTCATTGTTTTCGACGAGTAGCCGCGCCACCGCCGTGCTCAGCGCTTCCTGCCGGGCCTGGAGCGAAAGTCGAATCTGTGCCCGCGCCTCGTCCGCTTTTCCTTCTTTGGCAAGTTCGAATGTCCTGCCCACGGCGTCCCAGAATTGCTGAACCGAACTGCCGAGATATTGCCGCTGATCGGATGAGCGGGGTGCGACGGCCGCTTGTTCTTCGAGTTTCAACGCATCGTCGAGATCGGTGTGAATGCGATCGAATTGCGCCGACCATGCTGTCAATGGATACGGTTCATCGTTGTCGAGCATGTCGCGCATGGCGAGAGCGAGCGAGTTTAGGTCGTTCTGGATGCGAAGCAATTCGAGCGAGTCTTTGCGGTTGCGATCTGCGATGTTGTGCTGCAACTCGCGCAGGCCGGCGATTTCCCGCTCGATATAGAACGAATACGCGACCACCACAACGAGCGTAATGACCAGCCCGAGGAAGAGCACTGGCGTTGGAGAAGGACCCGGCGAGCGTTGCACCGTCCGAGAATATAACGCGGAAGCGCCAAATTCCAATCTGCTCGATGTTGTGGCAATCGCGCAAACGCGGCGCCCCGGGCGGCAGGCCGATTAGCGTGGCCTGCGGCCATCCTTTATTTCGAGGTCAATCATCCATTTGGCTGTTCGACGAAATCGTTCGACTTCAAAAGGGTCGTCTGAATCGGTCATGAGCGCCGCTTTCGCGCGAATCGCCCGCCGATATGCGAAATACAAGGAGGAGAAACCGCCGCCAATCGTCAGGATTATGATCGCGACGCCAGTCAGGACCTGATCGGCTTCCGTCATGAGGTACACGATCGCCGCCAGCAGAATGAGAACGAGGCCACGAATTGTCCAGAGAGATTGCTTGAAGTATTTCGGCTGTTCCGATGCGGGCTTGTAGGAATACAACATCGAACAAGCCAATTCGGCTACGAGGGCGAGAGCCCAGCCAAGAATTGCCGCGCGCAACGTCACTTGTGTCTCCTAGGATGTGCTCTCCGCAGCGAGACGCCGTGAGCGAGCGGTCCGGCGCGACGCGGAACCGCGCCACGCATAGCATGGTCGCGCACGCTCGTGGCGTCAACCCGCGCCGCGCTTCAGTATTCGCTCACGCGATTCCGTGTCTTGAATTTGCTGATATGCTTGAAACGTATTTCACCCCCATTAGGTTTCAGGGGCAGAAATTTTCGCAAAGTTGCAATTCAATGGCGGGCCGGTTGCCGGTAGGGCGCGTTCGTCGGAATCAATTGCGCGCGAGACAATACATGATCAAAGGTAGCATTCCGATCGCGCGCGCGACCGCATCGCGATGCGGAAATCTTTTTTTTCGCGTTGCGATATTGCTGTTGATCATTTGCGCTGCACCCCAAACGTTGCGGTCTCAATCTTCGCCGCGGGCCGCACCGGCTGACGACTCGACGACCAAATTGCAAAACGCGCCTTCGCAATCCGCCGCGGACGCCTATGTCGGCAGCGAGCCATGCGCGAAATGCCACGCAGCGATCTACGAGAGCTACAGCCACACGGCGATGGCCAACGCAAGCGGACCTGCTTCGCAGGGCGTGATTGCGGGCAATTTCGAACACAAGCCATCGGGCGTTAATTATCAGGTTTCCGCCGACAACGGCCACGTGTGGCTCAGCTTCGAGCGGCCCGGCGATCCGACGCTGAAAGGGAAGCGAGAGCTTCTCTATTTCATCGGTTCGGGCGGTCGCGGACGAAGTTATTTATTTTCCGCTGATGGATTTCTCTTCGAATCGCCCATCAATTGGTACGGCCAGCGCCGCGTTTGGGACATGGCGCCCGCGTACCAGCAAGCGCGCGAAATGCCGATGAATCTGCCGGCTTTACCCGGATGTCTCTCCTGCCACACCAGCGGATTGCAGCCGCCACTCCCCGGCACGCAGAACAAGTATCCGTCGCCAACTTTCGCGCATAGCGGGATCACCTGCGAGCGGTGCCACGGCGCGGGAAAACTTCACTCGATGAATGCCGGGCCGATTGTCAATCCCGCGAAGCTTGCTCCCGAGCGCCGCGACGAAGTTTGCATGCAGTGCCACCTCGAAGGAAACGTCGCAATCGAACAACCCGGGCGCCATCTCTATGAATTCGAGCCCGGCAAGAATCTTTCCGACTTCATTCGGTATTTCGTTTACACCGGCGATGACCGCCGCGGCATGGGCGCGCTCAGCCAGGTGCAAGCGCTGGCGCAAAGCGTGTGCAAGAAAAAAACCGGCGACGCGATGTGGTGCGTGACCTGCCACGATCCGCACTCAACTCCAGCAGCGGCGCAAAAAGTGGAGTATTACCGGGCAAAGTGTGTTGCTTGCCACGGCGATTCTTTCGCGGATAAGCATCATCCAACCGAGCGGGACTGCACGCAATGTCACATGGCTCGCGCCGCGAGCTCCGACGTCGCCCACACTCAGGTAACCGACCACCGCATCCTGCGCGTCCCGGAGATGCAGCTCGAAGATTTGAAAGCGTCACGAGACCGCGATCTCGTTCCATTTCCTCCGGGCTCGCCGGACCCGCGCGATCTTGCGCTCGCCTGGCAATCCGTCGCCGCAAATGGAACTGAGGCCGAACTAGCGAAAGCGAGGAGCTTGCTCGAGGACGCGGTCCGGCAAACGCCAAACGACGCGGTTTTGCTTGCGGCACTTGGATACATCGAACAGCAAAAGGGAGCGCTCGATCGCGCGCGGGAACATTACGAGCGCGCGTTGGCGCTCGATCCCGCCGCGATCGATGCGGCCACGAACCTGGGAGTAATGAACGCGAAGTCAGGCGACCTCACTTCTGCGGTTGCGCTGTGGAAGCGCGCGTTCGAAAATTCGCCTGGAACCAGCCGGATCGGAATGAATATCGCGTTCGCGTATTGCGCTGCGGGGAAATTCAACGACGCCCGCACCTACGTCCGGCGCGTTCTGGAATTCAATCCCGATCTCGGCGTGGCGAAGAAACTCGACGAGCGTCTCGCGGCGAATCCGCCGAGTTGCAGTTTGAAATAAATCTAGAGGGTGAGATACGGCGCAGCCTGCAGTTCAGCTGCGCGGCGCGAAAAAAATCTGCCCAGGTTTCGGGCAGTCGGCTCTTACTTCGATATTTCAGCGATGTAGACCGACAGCGGCTCCATCGCCAAGCTCTCGAGTTTTCCTGACTTCGGCGGCGAATTCAGATCCGTCACCAGCGTCTTCGTGTTCGGCGCCGTGAATCCTTGCGCCGACAAATCGAAGCTGACCGATCGCGCGCTCATTGACATGTTGATCACCACCAGAACGGCGTGATCCTTGTACTGCCGCAAGTAAGAGATGATATCCGGATCGTCCACGTTGAGCGCCATATAGCTTCCATCGAGCAGCGCCGGGTTCGTGTGCCGCTGCGCAAGTATGGCCTTGTAAAAATTCAGGACCGAATGCGGATCCTTCAACTCGTCCGCGACGTTGTGCGTCTTGTAGCTCTCCGGCACAGGCAGCCACGGCGTGCCCTTAGTGAATCCCGCGTTCGCATCGTGATTCCATTGCATCGGCGTGCGCTCGCCGTCGCGGCCTTTCTCGACGGGCCAGCCGAGCTTGCCGATCGGATCCTTCACGTCCTCGCGGCGTTTCGGATCGTTGTTCTCCATCCCGATTTCTTCGCCGTAATACATGATCGGCGAGCCGCGCAGCGTGAGATAGAGTGCCGCCATCACCTTGGCGATGCGATCGTTGTTTACGCCGTCGCCCCAACGATTGTAAGAGCGGACGATATCGTGATTGCTGATTACAAATACCGGCCAGCCGCCCGCTGAATCCACGGCCGCAATCTGCTTGCGAAATTGCGGCGGTGAAAGCGTCTTCACCTGCGTGAACATGAAGTCCATGGGCATCTGAAGCTCGTTGCTGTGCTGGCCGTAATATTCCTTCAGCTCGTCGATATTGCGCGTCCACGTCTCGCCGATCAGAACGGCATCGTATTCATCCGCCGCTTTTCGCAAGCCGCGAAGCACGTCGTGAACTTCGGGCAGCTTCACGTTGTACGTGTCCGTCATATTTGGATCGCCAAATTTATTTTTGCCGGGAGTGATTGGGTTGTCTTTCAAATTCGGGTCTTCGAAGAGCGTGTCCACGGCATCGAGCCGGAAGCCCGCCACGCCGCGCTGGTACCACCACCGCGATACGTCGAACATCGCGTTCATCACCGCCGGATTCCGCCAGTTCAAGTCCGGCTGGCCCGCATAAAAATAGTGGTAATAATATTGTCCGGTGGCGGAATCGAATGTCCATGCGGAGCCGCCGAAGGTCGACAGCCAATTATTCGGCGGCACGCCGGGTGCTTTGCCGTCGCGCCAAATGTACCAATCGCGGTGTTCCGACGTGCGCGAAGATCTCGAATCAATGAACCACGGATGCTTGTCGGACGTGTGGTTCACCACGAAATCGAGAATGATTCTTATTCCGCGTTTCTTTCCTTCGGTGACAAGGCGGTCAAAATCCGCGAGCGTTCCGTATGTCGGGTCGATGTTTTCGTAGTCCGAGACGTCGTAGCCGAAATCCACTTGCGGCGACGGAAAGCACGGAGTAATCCAGATCGCGTCGACGCCCAGCGCCTTCAAATAATCGAGCTTCGAAGTGATGCCATTGAGATCGCCAAATCCGTCGCTGTTGCTATCGGCGTAGCTGCGCGGATAAATCTCATAGAACACTGCGTGCTGCCACCATTGATGCCCTTCGGTATCAATCGCCTTTTGCGCCCATGCTCCTGGAGTAGTCCAAAACATGCAAATGAGTATGACGGCCGTCAGCACGAGATGTTTCAACATGATCGATTCCTCCGTCGCGCGGCAAAGAATAACTCTCCTGCAGCTTTAGTCTCTAATGTTTTTGATGTTTCGCGCCATCCTGCTTTTCGATGAAATGAAAAGTAATCTTCGCATGCGGATAAGTCTGATCGCAGTTTGATGGCAACGCGATCTTCACCGTCGCGCTGCCGTCCGCAGATTTTTCGAGCACGCCGCCTTCTACCGATGCGACTTCGCCAGGATTCCAAAGCCCGAGAGGATATTTCGCGCCCGCCGCGCCGGAGACTTCGAGCTCGAGGCGCTCGCGTCCAGCCGCCCACGTTTCGGCGAGAATTCGCAAGCCGCGGCTTGCGCTTCCAAGAGGTGGCAACTCCGCTGAATAGCTCACTCCGAAATCATTTCGCACGTGGATTCGCAACGTGTTCGGTCCGCCATAAACGGGATAACGAATTTCGACGTGCTGATCCACATCGCTCGCACGAACGTGATAAGCCACCGGCTGGCCGTTAATTTCAACTCCGAGAACTTCCGCGCGCAGGCTGATCGCGGGACTAAAAGTCACAATGCAATCTCCGTTGCCGCTCTTTTTCGTCTCTAGCGTGATGTCGCCAATCGATTTGCGATAGCTGAAATCGAGAGCGGCCGCGCCCACGCGAACATTTCGTATCGCGAACGATGTCCAATCCGCGGGAACATGCGGCGCAAATTCAATCCGGTGATTGATCGCGTCGGCCTGCAGGCCAAATAATCCGCGCAGTAGCGGGCTGATCACCATCGCCGCCGACCAAATCTGATGCGGCGAGCTGGTTGATAGCGGCTGGTAATAATCTCCGGAGAGAACTTCCGTCACGTGACCGAGCGAGCCATCAAGCGCCAATAGTGCGTTTGTGCGCAGATTGGCATAAGCAGGGAATTCGCGGTGATAGCGATACTCGCCGATCGACGCCCAGCCGGTAAAGAGCGGCCACACCGAACCGTAGTGATAGCCGCCGCCGCTGTATTTCTCCCACCGCGACGAAATGATGCGCATGCCCCAGTCCGATTGTTGATCTTCGTCGGCAAGCTGCTCGATCATTTTGCCGGACTTGTCCGCGTCCAGAAGCTCGAACCACATCGGCACCATCGCGAGAACACTCGGCAAATCCACGCGCTTCCCATCGAGCCCCAGCGCGTACG
>JBAPOP010000138.1:0-110827 GCA_049279675.1 Candidatus Acidiferrales bacterium | reverse complement strand
GGCTCAGGCTGATGCCGCCGCCGCGAACCAGCAGCAGGAAGCCGCAGCTCGTCAACAGGCGGAAATGCAAAAACTCCAGGCAGAGCGCGATGCGGCACAGGCCGCCGCGGCGAGCGCCCGCGCAGATGCAGATCGTCTGGCCGCTCAGCAGCAAGCGGAGCAAGAAAAATTGCGGGCGCAACAAGCGCAGGAAGCGGCAGCGCGCTCCGAACAGGAAAAGCAGCAGCTTCGCGCGCAATTGCTCCAGCAGTTCAATCGTGTCTTGCCGACAACCGATACTCCGCGCGGGCTGAAAGTCAACATGGCTGACGTGCTCTTCGCTTTCGGGAAATACGATCTGCGTCCCCCGACGCGAGAGGCGCTTGCAAAACTTTCCGGCATCGTGATCGGGCACCCTGGCTTGAAACTTTCCGTCGAGGGCTATACGGACAGCATCGGGAGCGACGAAGTCAATCAAACGCTATCGCAGAAGAGAGCCGATACGGTTCGCGATTATCTTGTTCAGCAGGGCGTGGACGCTGCTTCGATCACGGCCACGGGCTTCGGAAAATCGAATCCGGTGGCCAGCAACGACACGAATGAAGGCCGTCAGCAAAATCGCCGCGTCGAAATCATAATTTCCGGCGAAGTAATCGGCACGCAGATTGGCGGCACCACTCCGCCGCCTGCGCAACCCCAATCTCAAGCGGTGCCGCAACAATAGGGAACGAGAACTTCGGAAGCGTAAATCGTCGAGACGGTAAGCCGTTCTCGACAGCTTGATATGACCGCAATCGCACGTGTGGATGCCAGCGAAGCGCTGTGCGATTGAAGACGGAAGCGGGCCGAGCGCAGTCAGTGACTCATCAGATCGACGAAGATGTCGTCGAATTTCTTCACGTCCACTTCCATCTGCACGCGTGCCGGATGAAGTTGTGCTGGCGGAGTTAGATGGGTTTTCCACTTCTCGCTGGCAGGTCCGCCGGGTCCGCTATACGGCAGGAAGAAAACTGGGACGCCTGCTTTCTGTTTCCATACGACCGTATCGCCATATTTCGGGCCGTGCTCGATGTCGGCGTCGAGATACATCGTCTCCCATTTCTTGATCACGGTAGGATCGATCAGCGACGCAACGAGTAGCTCGTCCCACATGGCAGACCAAAGTGTTGTGCCCTCCGGGGCCTTAAAATCAATGTAAAGATCCTTCACATGCTTCGCGAGCGGCCCGCCCGCATCGACCACGCGCTGCATGAGTTCCTTGCTCGAGAAAACCTGCCCGCCTGCTTCTACCGGGCTCACGACGATTTCCTTCCACGGCTCGCGCATCACGATCGCAGCAGCTTCGGGATCCCACCACCAGTTGAGCTCGGATCCGCCGCGGCTGCTTCCGCCCATGATGTAAATGGCCTTCGTCAGTCCCACGATGCCGGGATCCATCCTTACAGCGAGAGCGATATTTGTCAGCGGGCCGGCGCAATAGAGGACAACTTCACCGGGATTGGCGCGAATCGTATCTATGATGAAGTCCGCAGCGCGTCCGGGCTTCGCCTTGATTTTTGGATATCCGCCGGGCGGGGGCCAAGTCGTCTTTGGATCGGGCGCATCCGGATTGAAAGAGCCGCGCCAGTCGGCGTTGGAGCCGTACAAGGCTTCGAGAAGATCGCGTTCACGCCGCGTGTTCATGAGCGGCAATTCCGCGCCCTTGATGACGGAAACATCGGTCCGTCCTGTCAGCTCCGTAGCCCAAAGAGCGAATACCGTCGCGGGTTCCACCCACTGGTCACCGCTGACCGTCGTGATTCCGAGGAGATTGATTTGCCGTGCCCGCAGCAACATAAGCAGCGAGAGAAAATTTGTGCCCTGTGGACCGGCGCTGTCCTGGTCTGCGATTACTTTGATTCTCGCATCTTGCGCCGTCGACGGCAGCGGCAACAGAAGCAAAACGACAGCGATTGCAGCGATCCCAATTTTCTTCATCTCGCCTCGTAATTTTGGGTTTTCTGACAGACGAGTGTACACGTTGCGTTCCTGGACTTGGATGGGAAATCAAGCCGCACCAAACTCTCGCTCAGATTGACTTTTACTCACGCCATGAGCGCGCCCTTCCAGACTCCAAATTCCGTGCAGGTTTTCATGCGAACGTATCGAATCGATACAGTGAGAGATCGCTGAGATGACTTGCGTCTGGACGGCAACTGTCGAATTCTAGTAGCTATGAACTTCGTGCAGACTCGATTGATGCGCGGTGAATTGTGGCTGATCGTTATTTTCACGTTGGGGCCTAATCTCGGGAACAGCGGCTCGCTGTCGTCTTCGCAATTATCAGCGATCCTACCGTCCGCAGCTCTCGCGCAGGGCGCGCGCACGACGCCGCGTAAGATCGCCACTAGACCTTGGAGCAGACAAGAATGCGCGCAAGGGGTCGAACTGCGATTGACTTCGCTGGAGCCAATTCAAGGCAGTTTACAACTGGTCGAGATCCGGAGCGCGAACCAATTGGCACAAGTGATCGGCCGATGGGGCGGCAACGAGATTCCGTTCTGGCGTTCGGATAGCGCCGGTAAGAGTAATTCGGATGTACGGAGGGCATTCCTCGGAATCGACCTCGAGCACGCAGGCGGGAAGACAGACTTCGTAGTTTCCGCGAAGCGCCTTGAAGGCGAATCCTTCTCTTGCACCGTGAGTTTGGACGTGAAAGAGGGCCGATTCGCCACTGAAACGTTAAAGGTGGCGCCCCAATTTGTTGAACCGAACCCGGAGCAGATTGCGCGTGCGGACGAAGAGCGTAAGCGATTGCGAGAACTCTTCGCGACTGTGACGCCGGAAAAATTGTGGAACGGAAAGTTTCGTATACCAATCACTGGAGCAACAACGGGCGGCAATTTCGGTAAGCGGAGAGTGCTGAATGGGCAACCTTCTTCACCCCACTCAGGCGTAGATTTCGCGGCACCAGCCGGCACACCCGTGCACGCGGCGCAGAGCGGCCGCGTGGTGCTCGCCGAGCCGCTGTATTTTTCTGGAAATACCGTGATCGTGGATCACGGATTGGGCGTTTACACTTTCTATGGGCATCTTCGTTCGATCGACGTAAAGGCGGGTGACGCGGTAAATGTCGGCGCCCTTCTTGGGAAGGTGGGCGCCACCGGGCGAGCCACTGGACCGCACCTGCATTGGGGATTGACGGTGAATCGCGCGCGAGTGAATTCGCTCGATATTGTAAAGTTGTTGTAATTCGCAGCCGCGCTCAGTGAGCGACTTCCGAGTCATCGATTTTAGAGTGGGGTAGTGGTGGGCCGCGCAGGACTCGAACCTGCAACCCGCTGATTAAGAGTCAGCTGCTCTACCATTGAGCTAGCGGCCCATCTTATTGAATTCGCGAGCGATATTAACTGTGTTCGTTCCCCGCGAGAAATCTCGAAGTCGCTCTTTGTGCAGGTCCGCAAACTTCGAGTTTCGAGAAATAATACCACGAACCGCGCGGAATTTGAGGCAGCGGCCGCGACGACGAGCGGCGCGAGAATTGAGCCGGCAAGCCGCCCGGCTCAGCTTCGAGCTAGACCGAAAATCGAGACCTCGCTAAACTGTACGCTCATCAGAACCGACTGCGAGGTTGCGCCAATGACAGAAAAAATGAACAAATCGAATGCCGACTGGAAGAAGCAGCTCACGCCAAATCAATATCACGTGACGCGCGAAAAGGGCACCGAGCCTCCGTTCACGGGCGAGTATGACGACACGGAAGCCGATGGCACGTACGTTTGCGTCTGCTGCGGACAGCCTCTCTTCAGCTCGGACGCGAAATTTCATTCCGGCTCAGGATGGCCGAGCTTTTGGAAGCCTGTGGACGAGGAAAAAGTCGAAGTCGAACGAGATGTCACGCACGGCATGATTCGCGAAGAAGTTGTTTGCAGCAAATGCGACGCGCACCTTGGCCACGTCTTCAATGACGGTCCGCAGCCAACGGGATTGCGCTATTGCATCAACTCCGCCGCACTGCGACTCGATGAAAAGAAAGAGAAAGAGTAGCGCCGCCGCGAAAGCTTAGCGCGCGCTAGTAATCGAAGAAGAACAACGTCGGATGCGCGTCCGTCGGGTCGGTCGAAACCATTCTGATTTTTTCCGGCGAAATTAAATACAGCGCCAGGCTTGCCGGAAGCCCAGCACCGCTTCCGTTCGTCACCACGCCATGCCCGCTTGCGCCAACGGTGTACGTTGCCGCGAGCGACGCCGCCAAATTCTGCGTCCCCGATCCGTTGACTGAATCAATTTCGCCAGTCAAGTTGCCGGCACCGTCCGCCGCAGGAACGCCACTGACGGTTGTCGCCTGAACATCCGCTGCGGTCGGATTCTTGAGCGTATATTCGCCTTGGATTGAGGTCAGGCCGTAGGATCCGCTCGACTGCAAATCGATCATGCCGGAAGTCACTTCCGGATCCGTGCCGACGAACACCGCTTGCGACGAGCTGATGAGATAAGCGATTCCCATTCGTCCCGTTCCTCCGGTGAAAGCCAGTCTGCCGGTGGGATAAACCGAATACTGAGCAGCCGCGGGGAGCGCGGACGAAATCGTTCCCCCGTCATTCTGATCAAATGCGAGCGGAGTCGTACCGCCGGTGGTGCCGCCGGATGGAGTAAACGTCATCAGGCTGCCGAAGATGCTGGCGTCCGCGGCAGTAGAAGTTCCCGTGCCGGTAACGACGTAATTTCCATTGAGAGACTCGCCAGTGAACGGAGTCCCGGTCTCAAGATAAGCGATACCTCCCGTTGGCCCAATATTCACATTGGTGGTCGTCGTGCCGTTGGTCGTAGTCTCTCCTGCCAAAATGAAAATCGCCTCGGACGGCGACACGAGATAGAAAATGTAGCTCTGCGTATTCGGCGAGAAGAAGAGGGACGCGCCGCCTCGTCCGGCCGCATTCACGTTTGCGAACGAGCCATTTACCGAAAAATTGGTCATTGTTCCGTTGTCGTTCTGGTCGGCCGAGCCTTGAGTGATTGACGACGAGCCGTCCGCGTGGAATTGACCCACCGTCACCTGTCGTTTCAGAAAGGCGTCAAAGCCGAAGAAATCGAACGCGTAATTTCCATCAAACGAGGCTCCGCTAAAACCCTGAGTTGTCTGCTTCAGTAAAACGCCGGATCCGCGGTTTCCAGTCGCATCGACTTCGACGAACTGGCCATTGCCTTCCGCGTCGAGAGCAAATTGATACGACTGCATGAGCTTTTGTCCCGACGGGCCGATGACGGTAAGCATCATCGACCCGCGGCCATCGGTGCCAATCGAGTAGTTCCCCGAGAATGCAATGCCGGGCAAGAATCCGTTCGAGCTGACGTCTTCCGTGCCGCTCGATATCGCGCCGGTGCCGCTCGCGGTCATGGTGCCCGCGATAACTTCCGGAAACGTTACGGCCGAGTTGAACTTGCCGTAGCCAGTGAACAAGAACGCGTACGATCCGTCGAAAAGCTCGTATTGCTGAAGCACATCCGTGTTCCCCGCGATGGCGATACTGTAATTCATCGTAACGCTCACGGGTGGTTGTTCGGAGTCGGTGACGGTCACCGTGAATGCAGAAGTGCCCGCGCGGTTCGGCGTGCCTGTGATCGTGCCGGTGGATGGGTTCAGTAAAAGTCCCGGAGGCAAAAGTCCCGGCGCAAGCGTCCACGTATATGGCATGGCGCCGCCGGTCGCTTGAATCACTGCGCTATAGCCGAGGGCCGTCGTCCCGCCAGGCAGGGAAGCGGTCGTTATCGTCAATGGCGTTGCAGGGACGATGGCCAAACTGAACGGAGCGGTTACTAGCTGTTCGGGAATCGACGAGTCGTAGACCTGAACCGAGAATGTGAAAGTTCCCGCCGACAATGGAACTCCGGAAATTTCTCCCGTCGTGACGGGAGTAGTCGATCCACCTGTCGTCGTATTTGTGGTGAACGTGAGTCCTGGCGGCAAAGTACCGATCAGCGACCAGGTAAGTGGCGGAATGCCGCCATTCGGCGTGATGGTCTCGCTATAAGCGGCCCCGACTACACCTTGCGGCAATGGCGACGTGGTGGTGATCGAAAGCGGCGGCGCTGGAGCAATCGTAATCGTGTATGCCTGTGTCACCTTGATCGGAGGAATCGCGGAATCAGCCACTTGGATGGTGAACTGCGAAGTGCCGGACGCGCTCGGCGTTCCGCTGATTACCCCTCCCGCTCCCACGTGAAGCCCGGCCGGCAAGCTGCCTGATGTAATGCTGTAGCTGAGCGGAAGCACGCCTCCCGTCACGGCGATCGATTGGCTGTAAGCCACGCCGTTCTGCCCGCTCGGCAGCGATGTTGTCGTAATCATCGGAGGCAGCACAATGGTCATCGTCGCAACGGCGGTGACACTTTCCTGCGCGGCGGATGTCGCTTGAACTGAAATCTTGACGGAGCCCAGCAAGCCAGTCGGCGCGATATATGTCGTGTTGTAAGCGGTCGTATTCGTCAGGCCGCCGCACGAAGGTATATTGCAACTTATAGGGACTGTCGTCTTGTCGTTATAGACTTCCCACGTGACGCCGGAATTTGTGGTGTCGTTCTTCACCTGAGCCGTGAGCGTGAACTGTTCGCCCTCATCCAACGTCACGGTTGAGGATGGCATGAGCGTTATCGAAATCGCGGGAGTGCTGCTTCCTTTGTTACATCCGCTCATCCCCGCTATCGCGGCGAATGCGCAAATGAGCGCCGTAAATGCACAAAACTGCTTCATTGAACCTCGTTGCAAGATGTCATGTGTTTCGTCGATTATCCGCGATTCAGCCGCACACTCGCGGCTGAACCCCCCAGGGAATCTATTTGGCCGGATTAGCTCCCTTTGCGTGGCAAGCGGGGACTCGGATACCAATCCTGAGAAGAAAGCGAACTGGTTGAATAACAAAATGGGCTGGCAGTGTCAACGCGCTTCTCTGATCCTTAAGGATACATCAAGAATTCGTCGCGCTCTGGATCTTCGCGATATCAGCCTTTACAGTCGACAGCCGAAAAGCCATTTGGGATAATTCGCGAACATTTCTAGGACCATTATTTTGGGAGATCCATTTTAGGGAACCCTGATCGGGAAGCCCTTTTCAGGAGACTTGATGCGTCCCTTAAAGCTATCGTTGCCCGCGACATTCCTGGCGCTCATGGTCATAGCGTGGCCGGGAGTCACGCGCGGCCAGATTCTCGCTGGATCGCTGACTGGCACGATCGTTGATTCAGCCGGTGGTCGAGTCGCCGCGGCCAAAGTGGTACTCGTCGAGACGGGCACGGCGCTCGAGAGAGACGCTTCCTCCGATGTTAACGGCGCATTTCGATTGGACAACCTCCGTCCGGGACGCTATCGCTTGACTATAAGCGCGAAAGGGTTCGACGACGCCATTTCCAACGTTGACGTCCTGGTCAGCTCCGTGCGCGACATCTCCGTAACACTCCGGCCCGCGAAATTGCAGCAGTCCGTAAGCGTGCAGGGTACCGCGTCGTCCGTCACCACTCAGCCGGTTGACACGGCGAGCGCCGTTCATCAGGCCACCATCACCCAGCAGGATCTCAACACAATCCCTCTCGCGGCGCGAAGCTTCGCGAACATGGCATACCTGGCGCCGGGGACCGAACCCGTCGAGCCTTCCGATCCCACCAAGGCGCGCATCACCGCGGTTTCTTCGGGCGGCAGCTCGGGCCTCAACATCGAACTCTCGGTTGACGGCGGCGACAACTCCGATGACTACATCGGCGGCTTTTTGCAGAATTTTTCGCCCGACGTGATTCAGGAATTCGCAGTGAGGACGGCGCAAGAAAACGCGGACACGTCGCGAACCACTGGAGCGTCGGTGGTTATCACGACGAAGCACGGAACCGACAACTGGCACGGGAGCGGCTCATTTTATGAACGCGCGGCGGCGCTGAACGCCCGCTTTCCGATTGATAATCCGCCCCCCAATCCGAAGCAGCCTTTCTCGCGGCAGAATTACGTTGGAACCCTCGGTGGTCCGATCGCGCGCGGAAAGCTATGGTTTTTCGCCTCGATCGAGGCCGTTCACGAAGATGCGAGCATCGCCTACAGCGCGGCGAGCCTCACGCAGTTTCAGGCGCTCGCGCAATTGGCTGCGGACGGCGTGATTCCGGGCGTCAGTTCCATTCCAGTTCCGAGCAGCATTGCCGTGCCGTTCCGCGATTATCTGGGAACCGCGCGATTGGACTGGGCGCAATCCGCGCGCTCGCAGTGGTTCCTGCGCGCTGCCGTGGACGACTACACGACGCACAATGCGCTGGTGCAACAGGCCGCGCTGCCGTCAACCGGTGCGACGTCGCACAACAATTACATGAATCTCGTGATTAGCAACCAGACGACATTCAGCCCCACTTGGCTCGGAACATTTGTCTTCGACGCCAGCGGGTTGCATTTGACCGAAGGCCGCAATTCGAATTTAGGGTTCGCGCTCGCGTTTCCATTCACGGCCACTTCGAGCACGATTTCAGGCCTCGAAACATTCGGCGACAATCAGTTCGTCACGCCGATCACGGCGTTTCCCATCCTGCGAAATCAGGAGAAGTATCAGTTTCGATATGACGTGAGCCACACGATGGGCGCTCACGCGCCGCGCTTCGGAGTGAATTTCATTCATGAGCCTGTATTGAGCGGCGCGCTCGCGGCGACGCAAGAAAATTTCGTGACATTTCCCGAAGACCCGGTTTTTTATCTCGGCAATCTTGCGCAGTTCACTGCGGACTACGCTGCCGGAAGCGCTATCACGCCCGCGGGAAACGGCAGCTTTTCGCAAGATGTCCAACGCCTGGGGATGTATGCCGAGGATTCATGGCGGGTCTCTTCCCGGCTCGTGGTGAATTACGGGCTGCGATATGAGACGACTTTCGGATTGTTCACGGCGTCAGGCCAGAGCCAGTCGGTCAATCCGGCGTTGCTCACTCTGAGCGCGTTGCAGATTCCTCTGGTTAGCGGCGTGCCGCACGACTATCGCGGACAGGTGGGCCCGCGCTTGGGAATCGCGTACTCTCCGTCGTCGAACACCGTGATCCGCGCTGGCTTCGGCCTGTTCTATAATGATCTCGCGCAAAATGGCTGGGTCACGGCGTTTCAAGCGGTGAACCAACCGATCGGTTCCTGCGCGATCGTGGGAGGCGCATTGGTCGGATCGGCTTGCGTTCCATCGGCGGCCGCGGCTGGCCCCATCGGAAACGTCGCCGGTTCCGGCGCCATCATTGACCCTCATTACAAGACGCCGTATGCGATTCATGCGACGGGCGGAGTCGAGCACGCGTTTAACGCTCACTGGACGCTCGCCGCGGATTTCACGCACGAGGAAGGCAATCACGCTTACCGGCGCTACCAGTATCAGGCCGGGTTCACGCTGTTCTCGCCGCTCTACCCGCAAGATGTGACGGATCAACGGAACAACGCGCCCAATATCACAGTCTTTCGCACGGACAATCGCTCGAGCTACAACGCGCTCTCGATTCACTTGCAGGGCCATGTGACGCGCCGGTTCGATCTCGTCGCGAATTACACGCTCTCGAGTGGGAAGACGTGGGGCTGCGTACTCGGCGAACTCTTCGATTATGTGAATGGAGTCTGCAATCCGCTGCGCGCGTTTGGCCCCGGCGATTACGGCCCGTCCGGGGAAGATGTCCTGCATCGCTTCGTGTTCGCGGGAACGCTTCACGTTCCCGGCGGCATCGAATTGACTACTCTCACGCAGGCTGAAAGCGCGCGGCCGTTCACGTTGACCACGAGTGTTCCGGTAACTGGGCTAGGCGATGACGTGGACGATCGCGCCGTCATCAATGGCTCGCCAGTCGGCCTCGATACTCTACGTGGGACGCCATATATCCAGGCGGACCTGCGTGTCAGCCGGCCATTCAATATTCGCGAGCGATGGTCGGTGACGCCCTTCATCGAATTCTTCAATCTATTCAATCGCAACAATCCAGGTGCGAACTACGTTACCGACGTTGCCGCGCTGCCAGTGCCACAGGATGAAGTGCAGAATGGCAACGTGACCGACGTTTGCACAAACGCTGCCTGCACGGCCACGCAGCCAATCACCAGCCTGAGTCAATTGCGCGTGGCGGGCGGTGCGCTCGGAGATTTCTTCGGCCCTGGCACGACCGTTGGGATTCCGTTCGCGGCCCAGCTCGGCGTGCGCTTTTCGTTCTAGCGGAACACCTGTACGGCGTGTCAGGCTCCTGTTTAGCGCATCTAGGGTTTTCTATTTGTTGACTTGGAGCGGGAGCAGGCGCACCATGCGCTTAAGGTGGGCAATTGGCTGGAATAGCCCAAACTCTGGAAAACGTGATCGAGCGCGCGAGGGCCTTGGAAGAGGTTCGTAAGCGGGACCTCCGCAACGGCGACATTGTCCTCGTGACCACCCAGAACTCGCAGTACACCATCTGGGTGCTCGGCGGCCCGAATTATTGGGTCTGGGGTGGCTGGTTCGACTCCCAGAATATGTCTCCCGTGCGCGTAGCCATTAATGGCTGCACCTGGGGCGGTACGGCCCTGAAACACGACATCGTTGCCGCCTGCGGGCTTCGCCTCGAATTCGGCAATCGCGTCCTAACCACCCGCATTCGCAAGATCCGCGTGATCCGCCAGAAAGCGCACTGCTCCATTAATTAGCCTCGGCAATAATCATCTGATCGCAGCACGTTTCTGCCATCGTGCCCATCTGCCTCGCATCGCTGAGATTGCAATCTCGCCGTTGGCATCCTGCCGGCGATTTTGACTCCATTTGGGCGCAGACAGAATCGGTCGGCAAGGTTCGCGACGGTTCCTCGCAGTGCCGGTCTCAGGCCCGCCAGTTCGAGCAAATAATCCGAACGTGGCTGGATCTTCAGCCCTCAGCGTTTCTTCACATTGGCGCGCAGCCATGCAACGAAGGCCGTTTCATCGAGCGTTCCAGCCGCCAGCCCCATCACTGCCTCCGTGGCATCTTCCTCACTGGCAAGCAGTCGATATCCGTTCATTTCGAGGAATAGCGCGCCGACGACAAACCCGGTGCGTTTGTTTCCGTCAATGAACGGGTGATTGCGGAGGATCGCGAATGTATAGGCAGCAGCCAGCTCGACGATGCTGGGGCGGTCGCCGTACGCGCTGAGTTGTTGCGGGCGCGCGAGCGCGGAACTCAGGAGTCCTTCGTCGCGCAGGCCCTCCGCGCCGCCATCGAGCGCCAGCAGGCGATCGTGAAGCGCGAGGGTGACGCGCTCATCGATCCAGACCGGGCTTTTCACTTCGAAAGCGAGTGCAACGTGTTGCGGTAACGGCCAATGATGCTTTCAGCCTTCTTCATCTTTTTCTCGAAAGCTGGATCGTAGGGAGTGAGCTGATAAGCGCCATGAGGCCCTTCGATGAGGAAAAGGCGGTCACCATCGCCGGCCTGGAGGCGGTTCACGGCTGCCTTCGGCAGGACAACGCCCAGGGAATTACCAATTTTGCGGACCTTGAGTTCGAGCATTTTGCTCTCCCGATGTTATAACAATTGTATCAACAAGCGAACGCTCGTGCAATTGCCGCCATCGTCGCGGACACTCGAACGAGAACCACCCGGGCGCTCAACTGCCTCAAAATTCTTACGACGTGTGGACTTGATTTGAAAATGAACACCTGCTACGTTGACCGCGAAGCGATGACGTCAGAATTGAGCCGCGGAGCGGTTAAGCGGGCGCCGAGATGGCTGATATAGTGAATCCTAATCGCCACACCAAAACTATTAGAAACCGCCGTAAACCAAACAAAACAAACAACCGAGCTCGTTTCTAATCGCTACAAAACAGGCGGACCATGGAACGTGATTAGCGCTACGATGGCAGAAAAGCGTGCTGGGCTGAAGCTGTCGCCCGTACAGGCGAAAACCATCGGCGCGATTCCAGCGTACCTCCATTGGCACTTCGCGTACGGGGGACAGAATGCCTCCTAGGTACAGCTGTAACATTTTGCCCGGCCGGGCATCTGGCTAACTGGATGCGATACTCGCGTCGCAAAACCCGATAAGGAGATTCGTGGTGGAGATACCGGTAACCGAGCGGCAAGCAAAAAAAATTCGGCGGCGCGAGCTTCTGAAGCTCAGCCCTCTGGTGCTTCTTGGTGCGTTCGCCGTTCCTTCGATTCAGGAAAAGCTGCTTAAAGACGGCCTCGCCTTCCACGACTGGGCCGCCGCGCTGTTCTTCCGGCGTACGCATCTTGCGCCGACTTTTTCGGATGCAGATGTAGTGCCGTTCGAGAAATTTCCGGTCAACAATTACGATGTGGACGATCCGGGCGTGGATCTCGCCGCGTGGAAACTGAAAGTCAGCGGCGATGTCGCAAATCCCGGAGAGTACACACTCGACCAAATCCAATCGCTTCCGCGCCAAAGACAAAATACTCGGCACATCTGCGTCGAGGGCTGGGACGTAATCGGGGGATTCGGAGGCGCGCGACTTTCGAACTTTCTCCATCTGATCGGCGCGAATCCGCGAGCGAAATTTGTGTACGTCGAATGCGCGGACGATTACTACACCACGATTGACATGGCCACGGCCATGCATCCGCAATCGCTGATGTGCTATGAAATGTACGACCGGCCGCTGACCCGCGTGCACGGCGCGCCCGTCCGGCTGAGCATTCCCACGAAAATCGGATACAAGAACGCAAAATATTTGACGAGCCTGCGCGTCACCGACGTGCTCACGAAGCATGGCTATTGGGAAGATCAGGGATACAGCGATTACTACGGGATCTGAAATCCGCTTGGAGGCGCTTTGGGAAGAATGATGAAGCCGGCAGTCCCGAAAAAAATCATGACGTGGGAATCGCGGCGCAGCGGGATGGCCGAGCGCGCCGCGTACGAACATCCGTTCATAGTTCGATTGTGCCATTGGGTCAATTCAGTTTCGCTGCTGGTTCTGATCGCGAGCGGACTGCGGATTTATCTCGCGTTTCCAAGTTTCGGCCCGAAAATCCCGCAGCAAAATTTCCTGACCATTCCGAAGCAGTTGACCATCGGCGGCTGGCTCGGCGGCGCGCTTCAATGGCATTTCACATTTTTGTGGATTTATATGTTCACCGGCGTGATCTACGTCGGATATCAGGTCTTCAGCGGAAATTTCCGACAGGTGCTTTTTATGCCGCGCGATATTCGCGGCGTGTGGCCGATGGCGCGGCATTATTTCTTTTTCGGTCAGAAGCCGGAACTGTTCGAGCCGTATAACCCGCTACAGAAACTCGCGTACACTTCGGCGATACTGCTCGGCGTCCTATCTATATTGACGGGCCTAGTAATGCTGCGCCCGGTGCAATTCTCATTTCTCGGAATATTGATGGGCGGATTTCATTTCGCGCGCGTCTGGCATTTCGCCGTGATGATTGCGTTCTTGCTATTCATCGGCGGCCACCTAGTGATGGTTCTCTTGCATGGCTGGAATAATTTCGTCTCGATGTTGAGCGGCTGGAAGAAAAATCCAGAATACCTCCGCTAGCGGAAGAATCCGCGCGGGCGCTGACACACTGCGAATGCCATTTGAGGCGAATGCCGGAAGCGAAGGCGGCGGTCTGGACGCCCGCGAGAATGCCGTCGCGCGCGCCGAACGAATACTCATCGAGCGAATCCGAGATGGGGAGAAGGAACTGTTCGCGGATTTGATCCGGCCGTACCAGCGCCAGGTTTACGTCACGGCTGTTGCGATTCTGCAGAACGAAGCCGACGCTCAGGAAGTGGCGCAAGAGGCGATTCTCAAAGCCTTCACGCACCTCTGGCAGTTTCGCGGCGAATCGCGCTTCAGCACGTGGCTCACTCGCGTCACTATCAATGAAGCTCGCATGCGGCGGCGAAAAGAGCATCGCGAAATCATGAAGCATTTCCACGAACTCGAGACGCAGGATCAGGAAGGCGATTACGTTCCGAAAGATTTTACGGACTGGCAGGAAATCCCAGCGGAAACTCTCGAACGCAAAGAAGTGCGCGAGCTATTGCTGAAAGCTTTGGCGTCGCTCGCGGAGAAATATCGCGAAGTGTTCGTGCTGCGCGATGTGCAGCATTTGAGCATCGAGGAAACAGCGGAAGCCATCGGAGTTACTCCCGGAACCGTGAAGACCCGGCTGCTGCGTGCGCGGCTTATGCTGCGCGATCTTCTGGCTCCGGGGCTCAGCGGAGGGTGGATGAGCCGCTTGCCGTTTGCGAAGGGGAATAAGCCATGGACCTGAAGTGCGAAGACGTCTGGCGCGAAATTTCAAATTATGTCGATGAGCAAGTAGACCCGGCGCAGCGGCAGGATATCGCGCGCCATCTGGCGAGTTGCAAGCGCTGCTCCGCTGTTTACGCTGGAACGCGGAACATCATTCAAATTTACGGCGACGAGCGAATGTTCAGTCTTCCGGCGGAGTTCGCCCCGGCGCTGCGGAGGCGCTTGTCTGCAAGGCTGAGTCCTGAACGCGGATCCAGTTTCGGGTGGGTTATGTCGCTTGCGGGAGCGGGGCTGATCGCCGCGCTGCTTCTGGTGTTTAGCTTGCCGCGCTACGCGAGCCCTTCCTTGCGCGCGCCGATGAGCGATCCGGCGACAAAAGCGACTTATGGAATGGTTGCGGTGAATGACGAAGGGAAGACTTTTCATGTTCCCGGATGCACGTTTCTGCACGGAAAATCGAGAATGATTCCGCTCGAAGAAGCGTTGAGGGAGGGCTACAACCCATGCATTCGCTGCGAGAGTGAATTTTTGCGGCGTGCTGATTTCGAGCCGGCCGTTTCTGATTCCACGGAACAGGCGGAGATTGGCCAGTAGCCGGGAATCCCTTTCGAACTGAGTGGAATCGCGCCGTAAGTGATAAATCAGGTGCGATTTACTCGGCCGACATTACGCGGGAAATGCTCCGGGCAGCGCGCTTCGTGCGCCACTGCCCGGAAGAAAATTTCGAGGGAGCGCGGCTAGTTGTTCGGCTTTGAAGTACCGTTCGACATGTCGTCTTTCTTCATGCCGTCGTCTTTTTTCATGCTGTCGTCTTTTTTCATGCTGTCGGTCTTCTTGATGTTGTCTGCCTTCTTCATGCCGTCCGTCTTTTTCATGCTGTCTGCCGACGCGGGCTTGTCCTTGGCGTCCTTTGCCATCGTATCCTTCTTCATGGTGTCCGTCTTGGCAGGCTTGGCGTTCGCGTCCTTAGACATGGTGTCTTTCTTCATGTCGTCATGTTTCATACCGTCGGTTTTCTTCACGCTGTCGTCTTTTTTCATGGAGTCGTCTTTCTTCATACTGTCCTGTGACGACTGGTCCTGGCCGGAGGGGGCGAATGCGAACGAGGCGATCGGAAGCGATAAACTGCACATGAGCATTCCTGAGATCATTAATTTCTTCATCGGTTTCTCCTTAGATTTTGTAATGAGCGGCCCGCGTGATTTCGTTCGCGTAGCCAGGAGATGCGATGTGTGAATGCGTGGAAGGTTACAGACGGCCTTTCGAAAAGAGAAATACGGGGCGACATGAAACTTTTGTTGCCTTCGCGAATCGAAGTGCCATGACGCGCAATTTTTTCATTTCCGCAGTCTATGTATTAGCGTTCTTCGTGGCCGGTTTCAGTTTCGAAGTTCGGGCGGCTGAGAGTCTCAAGCTGAATCCGCGGCTCGACTATTCGAGTGACAGCGAGGATGGGCCGCTGATCACCGGTGAT
Organism: Candidatus Acidiferrales bacterium; assembly: GCA_049279675.1. Classification (GTDB taxonomy): domain Bacteria; phylum Acidobacteriota; class Terriglobia; order Acidiferrales; family UBA7541; genus Palsa-147. Next base: position 95,196 of record JBAPOP010000138.1, on the reverse strand, counting down.
CACATGAGTGATGGCGCCATCGCGGGCAAGCCGAACTACATCATTTTGTACGGCGAGGCGTGCTACAACTCGAAGCGGCAAGCGCGGCGGACCGTTCGTCTCTACGACAAATACAAAGGGCGAGTGAATTTCGTGGTCGTGGACCTGGACGTTCGCTCATCGCTCGCACAGCAAGAACTCGTGAAAAAATACTACACGGGGTCGATTCCTCACGTTACGGTGCTCGATCGTACCGGGAAAGCTGTGTATGACGACGCGGGCGAAGTCGACGAAGCGAAGATTTCTCAGATCCTCGATGCCGCGCTGAAATAAAGCTCGAAGGAATTATTCCGAAGTAGTTAAGCCGCGCTCGGTTGACGCCGGAAATTCGCCTTCCCATCGAGCGATTACGACAGACGCAAGACAATTCCCGAAAACATTCACGGCCGTTCGGCCCATGTCCATGAGCTGGTCAATTCCGAAAAGAAGGAAAAGCGGCTCCGTCGGCATGTGGAACGAAGTCGCCGTCGCCAGGACAATGACGAGCGACGCGCGCGCGACGCCTGCGGTGCCTTTGCTGCTGATTAAAAGCGTCAAAAGCATTATGGCTTGCTGCCCAATACTCAAATGCAATCCCGCGGCCTGCGCGATGAAAATTAACGCGAGCGATTGGTAGAGGCTCGAGCCGTCGAGATTGAAGCTGTAGCCCGTCGGCAGAACGAACGCGACGGTTTCGCGCGGCACGCCAAAGGATTCCATTTGCTCCATGGCGCGAGGCAGCGCAGCTTCGGAGCTTGCGGTGGCGAACGCGATCGTCACGGGCTCTGCCACCGCGCGTAGGAACGCGCGAAGAGGGACGCGCGCCATCATTGCAATCGGAACCAGCACGCACAGAATGAAAATGAAGAGCGCGACGTACATGGTCGCGAGAAGTTTTGCGAGCGGCAGCCACACTCCCATGCCGAGATGGCCGATGGTGTACGCCACGGCGCCGAAAACGCCGATAGGCGCGAAGAGCATCACGATATTGGTGAACTTGAACATCGTTTCCGAGAGGCTTTCGGCGAATGCGAGGAGTGGGCGGCGCTTCGGCTCGGGGACGAGTGCGAGAGCTATCGCGAATAGAATGCTGAAGACTACAACTTGCAGGACCTGGCCTTCGACGACGGACTTGGCGATATTCTCAGGGAAAATGTCGGTGATGATTTGGCTTGCGGAATGCGTTGAGACGCTTAGCGGCTCGGTGGATGCCGATGGCGGGAGATGCACGCCTGCACCGGCGCGGCTGATCGTGATTGCCGCGAAGCCGATCAGGAGCGCGAGCGTCGAGACGGTTTCAAAATAGACGAGCGACTTGATTCCTAGGCGGCCAACTTTCTTGAGGTCTGCGTGGCCTGCGATTCCGACGACGAGAGTGCCGAAGAGCAGTGGGGCGATGATGACTTTGATCAGTCGCAGGAAAATCGTGCCGAGAAACTGCAAGTGCGCCGCCGCGCCCGGCCAATCGTGGCCGAATTCGGCTCCGGCAAATAGCCCGACGGCGATCCACGCGGTGAGCGAGCGACGCGAGGCGGCGTAGCCCGCGAACAGCAGTATTGCGCCCCAGCGCAGAAACAAGGCGATCGTCGATACCCAAGCCGCGCCCGGACTCGAACCGAGCGACACTGCGATCGCGATTGCCGCGACAATCGCGGCTGCGACGAGGAGTTTGTTCTTCACGCGAATTCTGGCCTCATGATGGAAACGAACGGTATGCTGCGCCCGAGCGTATGTCAAATGCGAGACAGGATAATTCGACCGAAGGTAAGCGTGGACAAAGCCTAATAACGCCGGCAGGATGCCCGCGCCACGAAACGGCAAAGGCGCCGGGCTTCCCGGCCAGGCCGGGACGCACAAATCGCGGAAGCCCGGCGCTACAAGTGCCAAGAGTTGCGAATTGAGTTATATTGCGCAGCGAACGCCAGAGTTCGGTTAGGAGGAGCCAATCCTTGTTGGGATCCATTTGCAGATTCATCGGCATCGCGCTGCTTGTCGTGGCAGCCGGCAGTGTTTCAGTTTCGATGGCGGCGCAAGAAGTTCCGAAGCAGATTGAGCCGCCCGCCGGAGAGCAACTTCTCCTTCAGGTGCATGCGAAGGGCGATCAGATTTATACGTGCAAGAGCCATGCTGCGCAATTTGTCTGGACGCTGAAGGCTCCTGATGCGCAGCTTTTTGACAAGGATGGCAAATTATTTGGCAAACATTTTGCCGGGCCTTCGTGGGAAGCGAACGACGGGAGCCGTGTGACGGGCAAGTCTGTTGCGAATTCGCCTTCGCCGGATGCTGATGCGATTCCGTGGCTTCTCGTCATCGTTGTTGGCCACGATGGCAACGGCGTGCTTTCGCGCGTTACGTCTATTCAGCGCATTAATACCAAGGGTGGAAAGGCGCCCGCGGCTGGGTGCGATGCTTCGAATGTGAGCAAGGAAATTCGCGTGGCTTACTCCGCTGACTACCGGTTCTACATTCCGAAGTGATTCAAGTGATTCCTTGAATTGACGCGTGAGTAAACACTGGAGTACGCTCTCGGGCGCCGGCGTAGGGTGGCCCTGGGTACTACGAAAGAGTGGGAGAGGGTATTTACAAGCGCAGTCATTTGGATAATCATCACGCTCTACTTCATGCAGGGAATGACTTGGGGCTATCGCCCAATTAACTCGCTTCCACATACAGCACGATTGCTGGCATACGCCGGATCGGCTCTTTTTGGAATTTCATTCGGGATTGTGACGACGTTTCTGTCGCGTGCATTTCGCAATGGACTTCTTGTCATTCTAATATTGGTCACCGCTTCAGCATTTGCTACGAAAATCGCATTTCACTATCTTCTACTGCGGTGATTACGGTCGTGGATCGCCTCGATTTTCAAAATGAGGCGCCCATAGTGCCAATCGGAGTTGGTAAACTCCCTCGTCACCAGAGAACGGCGACCGCTACCTAATGGCCGATGGATTGGCAATTGGATCAGCCCGGTTAGCGACGCGTGTTTTTCATTCGTGCGGGAAGTTTGATATAACTGATGGTTCGAAAGCGTGTGTAGGCAACGCCGGAGCCGTTATACTCTTCCAATTGTTTAAGTTGGCGCGGGTTGCTGTGTCCTCTTGGGAGGCTGGCATTGATAGAAGTGCAGAATTTAACGAAGACGTTTGGCGAGAGAACCGCCGTTGATCACATTTCCTTCACGGTCAATAAAGGCGAAATACTTGGCTTCCTGGGCCCGAACGGGGCGGGGAAAACCACGACGATGCGCATCTTGACCGGCTTCCTACCGGCCACCAGCGGCACGGCCAAAATTGGCGGCTTCGATGTGTTCGACGATTCAATCGAAGTTCGCCGCCGAATTGGCTATCTGCCTGAAACCCCGCCGCTATATACGGACATGACGGTAGGTGCGTATCTCGACTTCGTCACTCGAATCAAAAACGTGCCGGCGGAAAAGCGCGCGAGCCGGATTGACGACGCACTCGAGAAAACTAATATCACCGACAAGCGCGACGAATTAATCAAGCGGCTATCGCGCGGCTACAAGCAGCGCGTGGGAATCGCGCAAGCGCTGGTTCACGATCCGGACGTCATTATTCTCGACGAGCCGACGGTGGGACTCGATCCGAAACAAATTATCGAGGTGCGTCACCTAATCAAGGGCCTCGCGGGGAACCACACGATCATTCTCTCGACGCACATTTTGCCGGAAGTGAGTATGACGTGCGATCGCGTGGTGATCATCAACCGCGGAAAAATCGCCGCGGTGGACACGCCTGCGAATCTCACGACGCAACTCAAGGGCGCGCAGCACGTGCGATTCGAAGCGCGTGCCGATGAGGCTGCTGTGCGCAACGCGATGCAAGAAATACCGGGAATTTCCAATATAGTGACAGAGCCCGTGGGAGCGAGCGGAGTTCTTGCCGTGACTGTGGAATCGGTGGCGGGCTGGGATGCCCGAAGTGAAATCGCAGCAAAAATCGTCGGAAAAGGCTGGCCGCTATTGGAATTGCGCGGCGTGAGCCTGAGCCTCGAAGAAATTTTCTTGCAACTGACCACGGACGACGCGTCGCATGCAGTGGAAAGCAACAATTAAGTTTAAGAGTTCAAGTCAGGAGCGAAGCTCGAGATGAAGGGCTTATATGCAGTTTATCGCAAGGAGATGTCGCACTATTTCGTTTCGCCGATTGCTTACATCGTCGTCGGCATATTCCTGCTGCTCACCGGATTTTTCTTCACGCGAATCCTCGACTTTCTGATCGAGCAAGCGTTCGAGATGGGGATGCAAGGAGGAGGACAATTCGGCGGCATTGATGTGCCGTCGCTTGTGGTTCGCGATTTTTTTGGCGTGCTGGCATCGCTTCTGCTTTTCCTGACGCCGATTCTGACGATGGGCGTCTACGCCGAAGAGCGGAAACGCGGAACGATGGAGCTGCTGATGACGTCGCCAGTGACGGACACGGAGATCGTGCTCGGCAAGTATCTCGCGCTGCTGACGCTCTTCGTGATCATGCTTCTGCCAACGATGGCGTATTCGGCTTTCACATTTCTCCATAGCGATCCCGCGGCACCGTGGCGCGTGCTGCTGTGCGCTTACTTGGGCGCGCTGCTGATGGGCGGCGTGCTGCTCTCGCTCGGAGCGTTCTTCTCTTCGTTGACTGAAAACCAGCTGATCGCCGCCGTGTTGACGTTCGGCGCGTTCCTGATTCTCTGGGTGATTGATTTTGGATCGCGCGGAGCGAGCACGGGCATCGGCGCTGCCGCTCAATATCTTTCGGTGGTCAAGCATTACGACGATTTCACACGCGGAGTGATCGACACCTCGAGCTTGGTCTATTACGTCAGTTTCATTTTTCTTGGCCTATTTCTTACGGTACGCAGCATCGATTCAATGCGCTGGCGCCGCGCGTAGTGACCGGCGGCAATTTGGCTTTTTGATCGGGAGGAACGACAGAAATGAAATGGGACCGGCAAGAAACGCTCCGGTTCATCGGGACGCTCGGCCTGGCGCTGCTGGTGGGCGGCTATTTACGCTACACGGTGCAGGGCGAGCTCTTGCTGACGAGCAAGATTTTGATGATCGCGGGCGGCGCTATTTTTGTCGGAGCGCTGGCGTTCGGCTTTCGCGAGGTGGTGGGATTTTTTAGCGGCCGCTCGGCGAAACTTGGGACGAACGTCGCTACGCTTGTTGTCAGCGTCATCGCGATACTTGGATTTCTGAATTATCTGGGGTTCCGGCACCACAAGCGCTTCGATTTCACAACGGAAAAACTTTATACGCTCTCCGATCAGTCCAAGCGAGTGGTGAGTGGACTGAAACAGGATGTGGTCGTGATTCGATTTGCGAAGACGCCCGATCCGGAAGTGCGCGATCGCTTGACGGAATTCACGAGCTTGAGCCCGCATTTGCATTTCCGCGATGTGGATCCCCAGGAAAAGCCGGATCTCGCGAAGCAGTTCGGGATAACGCGATTCAATCAAGTGGTTGTCACATCGAATGGCCACAATGAAATTCTGCAGGATACGAACGAACAAGACATTACTAACGCAATTGTGAAAGTGACGCGAAACACAATCAAGACGGTGTGCTTTGTCACGGGCCACGGCGAGAAGTCGATTGATGCATCCGACGGCGAGGGACTTTCGGGCATGAACGATGCCTTGAAGAAGGAAAGCTACCAGACAAAGAACGTGAATCTTGTTGCGGCCGGCGGCGTGCCGGCGGATTGCAACGTGCTCGTGGACGCGGGCCCGAAGCAGTCGCTGTTTCCGCAGGAAGCGGATTTGATTGAGAAGTATCTCGATGCGGGCGGGGATGTGTTTCTGATGATCGACCCGGAGATGGACCCGAAGCTCGACAGTATCTTTCAAGCGTGGAACGTAAATCTTGGCAACAACATCGTGGTGGATGCGAGCGGAGTCGGGCGGCTGTTTGGCACGGGGCCGGCGGTGCCGCTGGTGGTGGATTATGGAGAGAGCCCAATCACGCGCAGCTTCAGTGGCAGCATGACATTTTTTCCGCTCGCGCGAACCGTATCGATTGCGGACAAGAATAAAACTGTTCCCGAAGATGTCGAGCTACTGAAAACGTCGGCACGCAGCTTCACCGTTCCGAATCTCAAGAGCAAGGAAGTGCAATTCGATCCGAAGACGGCCGGGCCGCTTTCGCTTGGCGTCTCGGCAGAGCGCAAGAATCCGCCTGGTGACAACACAAAGGGGGGCCACCTCGTGGTAATCGGAGATTCGGATTTCGCGTCCAATCAATGGGCGGGACTGCAACGCAATAGCGATCTTTTTATGAACACGGTCAACTGGCTCGCGCAAGACGTGGACTTAATCTCGATTCGGCCGAAGAATCCGACGAGCCGGCACGTGACGTTCACCGAGACGCAGCAGCGCGAACTGACGTGGTTCAGCCTGCTGCTTTTGCCGGGAATTGTGATTCTCTCGGGCGTCTATATTTGGTGGAAGCGGCGGTAATCCACCATGAAGAAGACGACGGTAATCATTCTTCTGCTCGCGGCGGCTCTCGCTGCGTTCGTCTATTTCTACGACTCGAAGCACACGAAGCCCAGTTCGACCTCGGGCGATACGGACGCTGATAGTTCAAGTTCTACCGAGGACACTACAAAGCCGGCGTTCACGTTTACGCCTGCTGATGTGGCGGCAATGACGATTGAACGCGCGGGGACATCCGTGGTGCTGGAGAAACGCGCCGACGCGTATTACATGACGGATCCGTATGCAACGCGGGCCGATCAATCGGGAGTGGGCGCGATAGCCGGCGAACTCGCCAGCGTTCGAGTGAGCCGCACGATCACGGCTACACCCGAGCAACTGGCGAATTTCGGATTGACGAAGCCGGACGTCGAGATCGACTTCAGCTTAAAAAATGGGGCGAAGCACAAACTGCGACTCGGGAGCAAGGATTTTTCCGGGTCGAGCGTGTACGCGCTGGTAGACGATTCGAAAGATGTTTCGATTTTGTCCGACACGATTTTGACGAGCAGCAACAAGCCGGTGGATGATTTTCGGGATCAGTCTGTCTTGAGCTTTCAGGCGAACGACGCTAGTTCTTTCGATCTAAGAAATGAATCCGGGGAAATTGCGGCGTCGAAGCATGATTCCACCTGGAAGATCGAGAAACCGCGGGAAGTGGCTGCGGACAGCACGGCGGTCTCGCAGTTTCTGGACACTCTGGCGACGGCGCAGGTCGCGTCGTTTGTGGATGACACTTCGCCGAACGATGCGAAGTACGGATTGTCGAAGCCAGATGTGACGTTTCGCGTGGAACTCGGCGCCGGGAAATCGGTCGAGCTTGAGGTAGGGAAGAAGGATGGCGACAACTACTACGCGCGGCAAACTTCTCAGCCTTTCATTTTCCGAATCAAAGAGACAGTCTACAAAACGCTTGGTCAGAAGTTATTCGATTTGCGCGACAAGCAACTGGTTCACGTGAGCGAGGACGAAGTGGTGCGTCTTGATATACAGGATGCAGGCGCCACGGAAGCCTGTGTGAGGGATTCGAATGGAGAGTGGAGCGCGAACCCGCCGACGGGGGAGAAGTCGAAGGCAACGAACTGTGGGAGCCTGTGGGGTTCGCTGCACGATGCGCGGGCCACGAATATAATTGATACGCCAAGCGGGGCGATCGCCGCTCAACTCGCGAAACCGGCGATTGAGGCGACGCTCACGGACAAGGCGGGGAAGAAAACGGAAGTCCGCATCTCCGCGGCGTCTGGGAAGGTGGTTTATGCACGAGTCGGCGAAAGCGCGGAAGTATTTGAGCTCGACAAGCAGATTCTTCTAGATTTGAATCCCGCGAGCAGATCGGTACACGACTAAAGCTCAGGTGATCTTTAGTGGCAGCGAGCTTGCAGTTCGAGGGCCTGCGAGCGAGGCCAGGTGGCCAGCAACGCCACGGAGCCATCCACCGGAGATACGTACACATAGAAGACGCAGGTGTCGCCTTCGAGTTCGTAGAAATGCGGGCGCTTGACGTCGGGATGCACCCCCGCGCCGCTCGCCAGCAGCCCGCGCAAAGTCTCGAGCGTCTCGGGCGAGTGATTTCGCAAATCCTTAATTTCGAAGCGATTCTCGACTGTCATTTCCGCCATTTGATTTGAATTGCATTCGCAGCCCATTGTTCTGTCCTCACCAGCTAATACGGATGCCTCTGCAGAAAAGTTCCAGTGCGCTGCAATATTTTTATTTGTTACCTATCATTAGACGCGGTGAAGCGCACTTCGACTCATCGAAAACAGCGAAAATGTGCCGGAGTTGCCATCGCGGGAGGTATACTTCAAGTATTCCAGGGTTAACCCATAAGTAGTCACTTGCGCCGCCTCATCGTAGTTGCAATAGTTGTTACAAGTAGAAGTTAAATCCAGCGTGTCCCGCGCTAACGAGAGCCGTGAAAATTGAAAAAGAAAAAGAAGCCGCCCACGAAGAGAACAGCCAAAAGACAATCCCGGATGCATCGCGACCGTCGCCGGAAGCATCGCCACTGGCAAGTGACGGTGTACTATCACGACGGTGAAAGATTCGCGCGCGTATATATCGATCGCGAACGCGCGGAACGGTTTGCCGTCCGCCAGAAGAAGTCTCCGGTGGTAAAGGCCGCCCGCATCTTAGAAGTCGACTGAAAGAGACCGGACAAGCGAAACGCCTTTGCGAGCGGCCGCCCGGAGCAGTGGCGGTCAGGCGAGGTGGTGTCGAAAAAACGCGAGTCGTAGCACTTGTCGCGATTCGGCGCTGCGTGCTATAAATAAAACGCAGTCGAGAGACTTCTTCGTTCGCGGGATTCGTATAGTGGTAGTACGCCACCTTGCCAAGGTGGAGGCGAGGGTTCGATTCCCTTATCCCGCTCCATTCGCCAGCGATAAACATTCGGGGACTTTTCCATACGCGTCTGCCGGCCGCAACCATCAGCCATCCCGGGAGACGCGTTGCGACGATGGGCGCGGCGTGCTAGAGTTCTGCGCCTCGAGCCCTCATGCTGGCGTACCTCTGCGGCCCAATCGAATTTGCGGACGGCGGCGGGAAGCTTTGGCGCCGCAAGCTAGCCCCATTCCTCAGAGAGCAGTTGGGACACCGACTTTACGATCCCGCGGAAGATGAAAAGAAAAATCTCACCGAAGAGGAATCCAGGCAGTTCCGCGAGTGGAAGCTAAGCGATCCCGAACGGTTCCGGCGAACCGTCCGGAAGATCATTCAGTTCGATTTGGACTTGATTGAGAACAAAGCTGACTACTTGATTTGCTATTGGGACGATCCATTGGCCGCAAGCGGCGGGACGTCGGCGGAATTGACGGCGGCGTTCAGAAAAGGCATTCCGGTTTATCTAGTTACACCACTGCCAATCGAAAAGGTAAGCGGCTGGATGATTGGGTGCTCCGATCAGGTATTCACGACGATCGAGGCTCTGAAGGAATTCCTGACGGGGCGTTATGGACGCGAGAGGCAAAGCCCGCTCTGGCAAGATTGATCTAGCTGGCGAACGCGCAAAGCCGCGCCTGAAACTAAAAATTCTGTAATCGCCGATGAAGAAAATCATTGTTGCTGTCGGAAGCACACGCCGTCCGAAGTTGAATGCGGTTACAGATGCGCTTGCCGCTTTCGGGATGCTGCTCGATTCGGAAGCGACGTTCGAAGTCACGGGCTTAGAAGTGCCCAGCGGCGTGGGACACACACCGCTCTCTCGCGCCGACCTGATGGCGGGCGCACGGAATCGCGCTGAGGCGCTTCGTGCGATCGCTCTGGAAACGAAATCGTCCTGGGAATTCTTCGTTGGTCTCGAAGGCGGATTCGACATCGTTAGGGATGATGAGCAGCGACTGGTGTTCCTGGAGAGCTGGGCGTACGTCCTCGATCGAGCTGGCCACGGCTACTTCGGGCGATCCGGCGCGGTATTGGTTCCCGAGCCGCTTGCAGCGGCCGTCGTGGATAGTGGCATCGAGCTTGGCGTCGCCGTGGATCAATTCGCCGGTGGGCGGGGTATTCGCGATGCGCAGGGAGCTTGGGGCGTGCTGACTCGGGATATTGTTACGCGGCAGGAAGCCTTCCGAGTCGCGCTGATTGGCGCATTCGCGCCGTTTTACAATTCGGCTGCGTATCGCGCGAACGAGGCGACGGCCTCGGGATGATTTGGAGCGGTTCGTTGGGATGCAATTCGCGGCCGCGCTGTGTTAGTTTAGGGCCACGGATCGGATGTTTGCATGTGCAAGGCACGGAGGCCAGTCGCGTGGATATCGTCAAGGGCAATATGGGATGGATCGAGGTCGTTGTCGGTCCGATGTTCTCGGGCAAGAGCGAAGAATTGATTCGCCGCTTGCGGCGAGCGGAAATTGCGCGGCAGCGGGTGCAGATCTTCAAGCCCGTGATCGACCAGCGGTACTCGGTAAATGGAATCGTCTCGCATTCGGGATTGGAACTGGGTTCGGATCTCGTCCGAACGGCTGAGGAAATCCTGGAAAAGGTTGAACCTCGCACGGAAGTGATTGGAATTGACGAAGGCCAATTTCTTGGCGATGGGTTGCTATTGACGTGCAACAAACTCGCCGATGCGGGAAAGCGCGTGATTGTGACGGGACTGGACACTGATTTCATGGGCCGCCCGTTTGAGCCGATGCCCCGCCTGCTGGCAATGGCGGAAGAAATCACGAAGCTTCTCGCGATCTGCGTTCGCTGCGGAAATCCCGCGGTTCACACGCAAAGACTTGTGGCATCGGAGGAGTTGATCGTCGTAGGCGCCGGGGGAATGTATGAAGCGCGGTGCCGGCGTTGCTTCGAACCGAACCTCGCGACGCAGAAAATAGAAGAAGAGAAGGGGACTACCGCGAATGTTCGGGCGGCGGCAAGATAGATTTTCAGGACTGCCGGGCGAATTCTCTGGTTTTTGTGCAACCTTGTCGCGTACCCTGCCGGCTGAGGCTGGGGCTTTCGCTGCGGCTAAGAGTGGCTTAAAATGGGCGTTGAGCCGTCTATGACCCGCTGGGCATATCTCGCTGTTTTGGCCGTCCTCCTCAATGGACCTGATGTCCCGAAGACGTATGGGTTTCGCTCGCCGACGCCTGGGCTCGCCGGGGCGTCCATTCCTAACAACACAATTGATGGGCATACGGGAGACGCGCATTCCGGTGATTGGCACCCAAATGGTTCCGAACCGGAGACTCCGCCGAGCGTGCTTGTTTCGGTTTCGCAGGCGGCGCCCGGATCAAAACCAATTCCGCTAAAGTCGTCGTCCCGCCTGGAGATCGTTCGCTATATTTCGGGTGAGTTCGTTCATGCCGATAAGGCACTGCCCGGCGCGAGAAAGGGTTTTCGAATCGCGGTGGGCAAGCCGCTTGACGAGAAGTCGCTCAAATATGCTTTGGCGAATACGGGCATCGCGGTGAATCCAGGCGATACGGTTCAGATTACGCGCATCGAATTTCGCGAAAAGGAAATCGCGATTGACTTGAACGGCGGCTCGGCGCGCCACTTCCATCTGCGCGACCATCTCCAGGTGGGAATCGGGGGCGCTCCCACACCGGTCACGACCACGAGTTCGGAGACGGGCACTGAGCAGCGCCTGGGCGCAACCCTGATTCTCGACTACGGCAGGCCGCTTCCCGATATGAGTCCCGACGATGTGAAGCGCGATCTCTCCCCCGTGCTCGAATTCGAGCAGGAGAAATCGGCGGCTGTGAACTGGGTGGATACGCTCCCGCTCGAATATAAGCAGGCGATCCAGGATGGGCATGCGGCGGTCGGAATGAATCACGATATGGTGATCGCGGCGTTGGGACGTCCAGATCACAAGGTGCGCGAGAAGAACGATCAGGGCGATGAGACGGAAGATTGGATCTACGGCACGCCGCCCTCGAAGACGATCTTCGTCACGTTTATCGGCGATAAAGTTACCCGCGTGCGGGAGTTCAACTGAGCGCTGCTTCGCGGCGCGATTTCGTGATTTTCGGCAATTTCTTCATTGCGTTGACTTTTTCCCAGTCGCAACCTAGCATCTTTTGTTCAGAGTGACTCGCGCGAAGCTTGTGGTTCCGGGCCGCAAAACAGCAAAAATTTCGGAGGAAGAATGCCAATTAAAGTCGGTATCAACGGATTCGGCCGAATCGGCCGCAATATCTTTCGAGCATCGCTGGGCGATCCGGCGATTGAGATCGTCGCCGTGAACGACATCACGGACCCGAAGACACTCGCGTATTTGCTCAAGTACGATTCAATTCTCGGCAATCTGACACACAAAGTGACGCACACGGACAATTCGATCGCCGTGGACGGCAAGTCGTTTCGCGTGTTCAAGGAGAAAGATCCTACGCAGATTGATTGGCCTTCGGTGGGCGCGGAGATCGTTATCGAATCTACGGGCATATTCACGTCCGGGCCGGACGCCAGAAAGCATATGCGCGGGCCAGTAAAGAAAGTGATCATTTCGGCGCCCGCGACCGAGCCCGACCACACGATGGTTCTTGGAGTGAACGACAAGACTTACGATCCTGCGAAGCATCATGTGATTTCGAATGCATCTTGCACGACGAATTGCCTCGCGCCCGTTGCCAAGGTGATTCAAGACACTTTTGGGATCACGGTCGGGACTATGACCACAATCCACTCGTATACGAACGACCAAAAGCTTCTCGATCTGCCGCACAAGGATTTGCGCCGCGCGCGCGCAGCCGCGCTCTCGATGATTCCGACATCAACTGGCGCAGCAAAAGCGTTGCATCTCGTGATTCCCGAACTGAAGGGGAAGCTCGATGGATATGCGATGCGCGTTCCCACTCCTAATGTGAGCGTGGTGGACCTGACCGTGATCACGGAGCGGCCTGCGACAGTGGAATCCGTGAATTCGGCTTTGCGCCGCGCGGCTGAAGGGCCCATGAAGGGCATTCTCGCCTACACAGAAGAGGAATTGGTGTCCGCGGATTTCAAGGGCAATCCGAATTCTTCGATTGTCGACTCCGGCTACACGCGCGTCGTGGGCACGAATTGCGTGAAGATACTGGCGTGGTACGACAACGAGTGGGGCTATTCCTGCCGCTGCCGCGATCTCATTAAATTCCTGGCCGCGCGCCTGTAACGGATCGTTGCGAGTTTGAGCGCCTGGATGATGTTTGATCCGGGCGCGATAGAGAATTCACGGCCGTGCATCTCAGCGATGCTTCGATGAACAAACTTTCAATTCGAGATCTCGAAATGAGCGGGCGGCGCGTGTTTATCCGCGTCGATTTCAATGTGCCGCTCGACAACGGCAAGGTCGCCGAGGACACGCGTGTGCGCGGGACGATTCCCACGCTGCGTCTTGCCATCGAGCGCGGCGCGCGGCTGATCCTCGCGTCACATCTCGGGCGGCCAAAAGGGACGCCCAACCCGAAATATACGCTGAAGCCGGTGGCTGCAAGGCTGAGCGAGCTCATCGGGCATCCGGTGGATTTCGCGAACGATTGCGTCGGTGCCGAGGCGGAATCAAAAAGCCGCGCTTTGCGGGACGGCGGAATCTTGCTTCTCGAGAATGTTCGCTATCATCCGGAAGAGGAAGCCAACGACGAGAATTTTTCGCGGCGACTTGCGTCACTCTGCGACGGGCTTTTCGTGTGCGACGCGTTTGGCTCCGCGCATCGAGCTCACGCGTCGGTGGTAGGCATCACGAAATTCGTCAAGCAGGCTGCCGCGGGCCTGCTGATGGAAAAAGAGCTTGCGTATCTGGGCAAGGCCGTGACGAATCCCGAAAGGCCGTTCGTGGCGATTCTCGGGGGCGCGAAAGTTTCGGACAAAATTGAGGTGGTACAAAATTTGATGCGGCTCGCAGACGAAATGCTGATCGGCGGCGCGATGGCTTACACGTTTCTCAAGTCGCAGGGTCTGCCCGTCGGGAAATCGCTCGTCGAAAATGACAAGCTCGAACTTGCCGGCGATTTACTGTCCCAGACCAGTGCGCGGAATTTCCAGTTTCGATTGCCCGTGGATCACGTGATCGCGCAATCTCCTGCATCCACTGACACGCGAACGGTGGACATCGCTCAAACACCAGTGGACTGGATGGGGCTCGACATCGGGCCGAAGACGATCGAGCAATTCCGACAAGAAATTTCAAAGGCGCGGACGATTGTGTGGAATGGCCCGATGGGTATGTTCGAACGGCCAGCGTTCGCAGCGGGCACGCTTGGGGTTGCGCGAGCCGTGGCTCAGGCCACCGCGAAGGGCGCGACGACAATTGTCGGCGGGGGCGATTCCGTCGCTGCCGTCGAGGAAGCGGGCGTTGCGGACAAGATTTCGCATATCTCGACCGGCGGAGGCGCTTCGCTCGAGTTTCTTGCGGGGCGGGCTCTGCCTGGTGTGGAAGCACTGACGAACAAGAGCTGAACAGAAGAGGGATTCTTCGCTGCGCTCAGAATGACAGCGTTAAGGAAACCACGGAGCGGCGTGCAGCACAATTTGAGGAGACGCATTTGCGACGACCGGTGATCGCCGGAAATTGGAAAATGTTCAAGACGCAGGCGGAGACGCGTGCATTTTTTGAGCGTCTTTTGCCGCTTGTCGCGGCATCAAATCACTGCGATATCGTGATTGCGCCGCCGTTTACGGCGATTGCTGCCGCGGTTGACGCGGCACGCGGCTCGGCGGTAACGATCGCGGCGCAGGACGCATTCTGGGAGAAGGAAGGCGCATTTACGGGCCAGGTTTCGATGGGCATGCTTGTCGAGGCGGGATGCCACGGTGTCATCGTCGGCCATTCCGAGCGGCGGCAACACTTTGGCGAAACAAACGAGACGGTGAACAAGAAGACTAAGGCTGCGCTTGTGGCGGGCTTGCGGCCGATCGTCTGCGTGGGCGAAACTCTTGCGGAGCGCGAAGCCAATCTCACGCATGCCGTGCTTGAGAAGCAATTTGAGGGCGCGTTCGTTTCGTTGACCGGGGATGAGTTCTCGCGTATTCTGCTTGCGTACGAGCCAGTTTGGGCAATCGGCACGGGCCGCACTGCGACACCGGAAATGGCCGCCGATGGCCACCGATATCTGCGGGAATTGGCTAAGAAACGATTCACGCCAGAGCGAGCCTCCGCACTTCGCATCCTCTACGGTGGCAGCGTCAAACCCGACAATGTCAGGGGATTGATGGCGCAAGTGGAGATAGATGGCGGACTTGTGGGCGGAGCGAGTTTGGACGCGCAATCCTTCGCGTCGATTGTTAATTTTTAGGGTGTTAAGTTGAGGGCGCTGATTTCTTGATCGCGCGAAATTCTAGCGCGTGAATTCTTGAAGGCGCGAGATGCCGGATTCGTCCGGTGGCGCCGAGCGGGAGCAGGGAATGCCGACAGAAGCAAAATGGGCGATATCACTCTTGATCACGGCTGGCGTGATCTTTCTTGGGTGGAAGTACGTGCCCGTTCTCGTAGCCTTGCATATTATCGTTTGTTTCGTTCTCATTCTCGTGATCATGCTGCAGAGCGGCAACGCGGCGGATTTGGCGGGAGCGTTTGGAGGCGCTGGGAGCCAGACGGCATTTGGCCCGCGCGGAGCTGCGACATTTCTTTCGAAGGCCACCACGTGGTGCGCAATCGTGTTCATGGTGACGTCGCTCACGCTTTCGGTGAAGCGCACGCCTGAAGATGTATCGATTGGCGGCAGCTCCGTGCTCGAGCAGACAACCAAGACGGCACCCGCTCCAGCCCCCGTAAAGCCCGCTACCCCGCCGCCGAGCTCTGCACCCGGTCAGACGCCGATGAAAGTTCCGGCTCCGAGCGGTACGCCGCAGCCCGCTCCTCAGAAATAGCGGCTTCTGGTACAATTCCAAGCGATTCCTCTCATTGCGGAAGTGGCGGAACTGGCAGACGCACCATCTTGAGGGGGTGGCGCCGTGAGGCGTGAGGGTTCGAATCCCTCCTTCCGCACCAACCATTTCACCGTGGGCTCTCGAAAGCGCGAGCAGGGGTTTACGAATGCGCGAGTTTCCCGTCATCGACATTTCAGAATTCACCGCGTCAAATTCTGGCACGAGTTTATCCGAGGCGAAGCGCGCCGTGGCGCGACGCGTGGACGAAGTCTGCCGCGAAACTGGTTTTCTGGCGGTTTCGGGGCATGGCGTGCCTGATGAGACGATCGCGAAAGCTTGGGAGGCCGCGCGGGCGTTTTTCGATCTTTCGACGGAGAAGAAGCTCAGTGTCAAGATGTTGTACGACGGATACCCTTACGGCTACTCGCCGTTGCAGGCTGAGGCGCTGGCGAAGTCTCGGGGAGATGAAACGCCGCCCGATTTGAAAGAGAGCTTCAATATAGGGCCGCTCGAGCAGAAGACTCGAGTGGAAAACGATCCTGACGCGGATTTTCGATATGCGGGGAATATCTGGCCAGCTGAGCCGATAGGATTTCAGGATGCGGCCACGGCTTATTACCGGGCGCTGAGCGAACTTGCGGCACGAATAATGCGCGTATTCGCGCTGGCGCTTGAGTTGCCGGAAAATTATTTTGAAAATGCGATTGACGATCCGATCAGCGCGATGCGGATGTTGAATTATCCTCACACCAGCGTGACGCCTGAACCCGGACAATTGCGTGCGGGCGTGCACTCCGATTACGGCAGTCTGACGATTCTTCTTGCAGATGCCGCGCCGGGAGGGCTTCAAATTCGCTCGCCCGAGGGCGAATGGATGGCCGTGCCGAATTTGCCCGGCGCATTCATCGTTAATATCGGCGATCTGATGGCGCGCTGGACGAACGATCGCTGGATTTCCACTTTGCATCGTGTGGTGAATCCGTCGCCCGATCAGGGCGGCTCGACGCGGCGGCAATCGTTTGCATTTTTTCATCAGCCGAACTGGGATGCGGCGATCTCGTGCATTCCGACGTGCCTCGCAGCGGGCGAGAGGCCAAAGTATCCGGCTGTGCGCTCTGGCGAATATTTGATGAATAAGTTCCGGCGGACGACGGTGAAGGTTGGCGCGGCGACGGCAGGGACTCCGGCAAATTCCAAAAGCTAGCGTTCTATTCCGAGATCAGAGCTCGCCGCGTTGAGCGGACTGGGCCACGGCGATTTGAGCCGCTACGCTCGCGTTGCTGACAAGTAAATCCATGTTGGCCTTCAGCGTTGCTCCACCGCTGGCCTTCGACAAATAGCCGAGAAAGTACGGTGTAACAGACTTTCCTTGGATTCCTTCAGAGTTCGCCGCGACTAAAGCAGATTTGATCAGCGATTCGGTTTGCTCGCGATTGAGCGCGCTCGATTCAGGCGGCGGATTGCAGAAAACGATGCCCGAAGAGAGCCCTAGCTCCCATTGTACGGACATGAGCCGAGCTGCTTCTTCGGCGGACTCGACCCGCAGATCTAGAGTGAGGCCGCTTTCGCGAACGTAAAATGCGGGGAAGCTGCTGGTGCGAAAGCCAACGACCGGCACGCCGAGCGTTTCCAGCAATTCGAGAGTGCGGGGCAAATCGAGAATAATCTTGGCGCCCGCGCAAACGACGGCCACGGGCGTGCGGGCGAGTTCCACGAGATCGGCTGAGATGTCGAGAGTTTCTTGCACGCCGCGGTGCACTCCGCCGATTCCGCCTGTCGCGAAAACTGAAATCCCGACTTGAGACGCGATCAAAATGGTGGCCGCGACGGTGGTCGCTCCGGGCTTTCGCGATTGGAGCACGGCGGAGAGATCGCGGCGGCTGACTTTGTGAACTTCGTCGGTGTTGGCGAGCAGCTCGATTTCTTCACCTTTGAGCCCAACGACTAGCCGGCCATGCAGGAGTCCGACCGTCGCCGGAACAGCACCTTCGCTGCGCACGGCGGCTTCCATGCGGCGGGCAGTTTCGAGATTGTGCGGACGGGGAAGGCCGTGGGATATCACGGTTGATTCGAGCGCGACAACTGGACCGCCGCGAGCGAGCGCCGCAGCCACTTCGGGGCGGACGTCGAGATATGGATTCACGCGTCTACCGTGCCAGACTTTTTCAGATTTGATTCGATTCGTTCGAAGACTGAATTCCGGTTCAAATTTGGAGAGATCGAATCTTCGGTTTCGAGCGTAAGGCTGGCAGCTGCGAGGCCCCAGAGTACTGGTTCGTAGCGCTCGCCGGAAATCATCGCATATGCGTAGCCGGCCACGAACGCATCGCCAGCACCCGTCACGTCGACCACTTTTCGCGCGGGGATTGCCGGAACAAATTTTGGTAGTTTTCCGTCATCCACGTAAATTCCATCCTCGCCGAGCGTGACGACCACCGTGCCAACGCCTCGACGCCGAATTTCGGCGGCAGCCTCGACAACGTCTTCGCGGGTTGCGACTTCGCGTCCGCTCAAAACGGCAGCTTCTTTTGCGTTTGGAAAGAGCACATCTATTTTATCGAGCACAGAGCGCACTCGGGTCGATTTGGCCACGGAAATTGGGTCAACGAGAACTGTGACATTCGCTTTTTTTGCGCGCAAGAGGAGTTCGATAGTTGCTGCGGGCAGATTTGCATCGAGTATCCAGAAATTGGATTGCGCGATTGTAGGTGCGACGCTGTCCGCCCAAGCGGCATCAAGCTCTTCGAAGATCGCCATGTCTGCAAGGCCGATGAATAGCTGGCTCTTCTCGTCGAGGACGGCGGTGTAAGTCGCTGTGGGCCGACCGGATGATCGGACAACGCGAGAGAGATCTAAATTTGCAGAGGCTAAGTCCTGCAGTACATGATCTCCGGCAGCATCACGGCCGACGGCGGAGAATATCGCAGCTTTGCATCCGAGCTTTGCTAAATTGCGAGCGATATTGCAGACGACCCCGCCGGGGCACGAACTGACGGTAACAGGATTTGAAGTGCCTGGTTGGAGCGGCTCAATGACGCGAGCTTTGCGATCGACTACGATGCCGCCAATACAAGCGACCGTTTTTGCGCTCTGAGCGATCATTCGGTGACGTCTGGATTCAGCATAACGGCCGTTCCGGCGACATCATAGCAAGAGATTACCTTGATACGATTTCGAGGCGAGCAAGATGACCCGACGTATGAATTGAGTCTGCGCGTTGCTGGGGCCTAGGCCGTGCGGATAATCTTGGCGGCTACCCAACCGGCGAGAATCAGCGCGACAAGCATTTCCCAGCCGTATGAATTGCCGTACGTCGCGACAGGGAAGTGGTGGCTGAGCATGATGAAAACGACGGGGACCGCCATAAAGGTGTTGTGCTTCGAGCGCAACTTCGCCTGGGCGCTGAGCGCGGCGTCGAATTTGGAGCCGGCAGCAGCCGCGGCGATCATTTTCTTCTGTGCGGGAAGAATTCGCATCCAGACGTTGAGCGTCATGATCGTTCCGAAAAGCGCCCCGACGTGGATGTACGCCGCGCGGCCGCTGAATACATGGGACAGTCCCCAGGCGAGGAGTGCGATCGCGACGATGGAAAACGCGGCGAAACCAATTTCAGATTTGCCGAGCGCTGACTTCGCGGCGAGGTCGTAGATGACCCATCCGATCGCCAAGACTCCCAATCCGATAACCACGCCAAGTCCAACGGAGATATTTGCGACATCGGTGTCGATGAGCGCGCCGCCGAGGTAATAGACGAGAATCAGCAGGATCATGCCGCTGATCCACGTCATGAGAGCTTCCCAGCGGAACCAGTGGACTTGGCCGGGAGGGACGCCGAGAGTTTTCTGCTTCTCAACTGTATAGAAGCCGCCGCTGTGGACCATCCACAACTGCGGCACTGATTCGCTTCCGGCTGCCGACTTCTCGAGCTTTCCGAATTGGCCGTCGAGCCAGGTGAAGTAATACGTCTGGCCGACCCACATGATGGCTGCGAAAACGTGGAACCAACGGGTGAGGAGATTTAGCCACTCCAGGATTGATGAACTCACGTTTCCCCGATCATTTTTTTCGCGCGACGCGCGAGTACAAACAATGCTTACGTCGAAACTCGTGACACTAGCATTGACTTAGGGGCCGCACAAGATCAGTGCGGCGTCTTAAACCTCAATCAACTCCAAGACATCCGAACCGGAGTCGGGCGTCAACGCAACCGATTGCGGTAAAGAGCCATTCCGACAGCGGCGTCGATTCCGAGTTTATCTAAAGCTTTCACCTCGTGCTGACTGCGAATTCCTCCTGCGGCGATGATCGGCAGTCGCGTGGCGTTGCGAAGTTCGCTGAACCACTTCAGATTGGCCCCGCTCATTGTGCCTTCTCGATCCACGTCGGTGCAAAGGAAGCCCGAACAGTATGGTTCGAGTGCGGGCATCACATCCTGAGCCTTGATGGAAAGCCGCCGTCTCCATCCATTGACCGTGACACGGTTTTTCGCCGTGTCGAGTGCGATGATGATGCGGTTCACTCCGGCGATCTTTACAACCTGATTCAGAAAGCGACGGTTTAGTCGGTCGTCGCGAAACGCTGCGCTCCCTACGATGATTTGATCAGGAGGGCAGCGCAGAATCTGTCGCG
Organism: Candidatus Acidiferrales bacterium; assembly: GCA_049279675.1. Classification (GTDB taxonomy): domain Bacteria; phylum Acidobacteriota; class Terriglobia; order Acidiferrales; family UBA7541; genus Palsa-147. Next base: position 74,793 of record JBAPOP010000138.1, on the reverse strand, counting down.
CTCGTGATATTGAGCGGATGCCTCCTCCGACGCGCACTTTCATTCCGTATTTTGCACGGGCTTGTTTGCATAGCTCGCGCACCAAATTATTGTTCGGGCTCTTGCCCATCGCAGCATCGAGGTCGATTATGTGCAGCCAGTGATGGCGGCGGAATTTATGGAGGAGCCCGATAACATCTTCCACCTCGAGCGCTTTCTTCCGGCCATGGATCAACTGGACGGCGCGGCCATCTTGAAGATCAATGCAAGGAATCAGCACGGCAAGCGGACCTCGACGGCGCGTGCTGCGAGAAAATCTTTTAAGCTCCGAATCGATTGCACGCCATCGTGGAAAATTGAAGCGGCCAGCGCCGCGTCTGCTTGACCCTCAGTGAAAACATCGAAGAAGTGCTGCGGCGTTTTTGCGCCCCCGGACGCGATTACGGGCACGCGCACGGCCTTCGCAATTGCGGCCGTGAGTGTGAGATCAAATCCGGAGAGCGTGCCGTCGCGATCCATCGAGGTGACCAGAATTTCGCCTGCTCCGTGCGACACTCCCTTCTTCGCCCAATCTACTGCATCGAGTTCCGTCGCATCGCGGCCGCCGCGCACGTAGACTTTCCAATTTTTTCCATCGATCTTCGCGTCAATCGCCAGCACCACGGCTTGCGAGCCGAATTCCTCGGCCAGACACGAGAGCAAATCCGGATCGTTTATGGCAGCCGTGTTGACTGTAACTTTGTCCGCTCCTGCGAGAATGACGGCGCGCGCTTCTTCGAGGGTGCGTATGCCTCCGCCGGCCGTGAGGGGTATCGCAAGTTCTGCGGCAACATTTCGGATCGTTTCGAGAAACGTGGAGCGACGGTCGCGCGATGCCGCGATGTCGAGGACGACCAATTCGTCAGCGCCTTCCGCGTTATAGCGGGCGGCGAGTTCGGCGGGATCGCCCGCGTCGCGCAATCCCACGAAGTTGACGCCTTTGACGACGCGCGCGCCGTCGGTATCAAGGCAGGGAATGATTCGCCGGGTGAGGGTCATTGCGCGAAGTTCAAAAAGTTTTGCAGGACGGTTGCGCCGGTTGCAGCCGACTTCTCGGGATGGAATTGGACGGCCCAGACGTTTTCGCGCTCGATGGCGGCCGCGAACGAAACGCCATGGTCGCTCGTCGCAACGACGCGGGGATCTGCGCCATCGGCGGCGTAAGAATGAGCGAAATAAAAATAGGCGTTGTCGGGCACGCCTCGCAGAGCCGCCGACTCACGCAGCTTCTTGACGCGATTCCATCCCATGTGCGGCAACTTCACATCTGCGGGCAGTTCGCGCACGGGACCATCGAGGATATTCAGGCCGGGCACATCGGGCGCTTCTTCGCTCAATTCGTAGAGGGCCTGCAGGCCGAGGCAAATTCCCATGAACGGCACGCCGCGTCGAATCGCCGCGCAAAGAGGTTCTCGCAGCCCCCGTTCGTCGAGGCTGCGGATTAGCGCTGCGAAGTGTCCAACTCCGGGAAGCAAGAGCGCTTCGGCATGCTCGATCGACTCCGGTGATCGTGATCGCCTTGATGCGGCACCGAGGCGCTCGAGCGCTCGCCCGACCGATGCAAGGTTTCCCCCGCCGTAGTCAACGAGCGTGACGATCACAGCAGGCCCTTTGTGCTTGGAAGAACATTGCGGAGGCGTTTGTCTTTCGCGACGGCGAAGCGCAACGCTCGAGCGAAGGCTTTGAAGACTGCCTCAATTTTGTGGTGTGACGACCGGCCGTATAGCGCGCGTAAATGGACGTTGGCATGAGCCGATTGCGCGAAGCCAAGAAAAAAATCCTCGACGAGCTCCGTTTGAAAATCTCCTACGTGCTTTGCAGCGACTTTGATATTGCAAATGCAATAGGGGCGACCGCTCAAATCGACTGCAGCGGCGGCGAGAGTTTCATCCATTGGCATCAGAAAATATCCGGCGCGCAAAATGCCTCGCTTGGAGCCAAGAGCTTTTCGGACGGCGTCGCCGAGCGCGATGCCCGTGTCTTCCACGGTGTGATGCTGGTCGACGTCGAGATCCCCGCGGACTTTGAGGTCGAGATCGAATGCGCCGTGGCGCGCGAATAACTCAAGCATGTGATCGAAAAAGCGGATGCCTGTCGAGACGTGCGACTTTCCTCTGCCATCGAGATTGATGCGCAGGTGGATATCGGTCTCCGTGGTTGCGCGATGGATGGACGCAGTTCTCGGCATGATTCGGTCAGCGATTCCGTTCAATTTCTCGCAACAGGCGATTCATCTCAGCGCGGGTACCAATCGTGATACGAACGAATCCTGCGCCGATATCGCGCGTTCGCGGACGGAGAAGAATTCCGCGGCGTTCTAGTCGTTGGAACAGCGCCGGGCCGGCTGGGCCGAAATTGGCGAGCAGGAAATTACCAGCGCTCGGGAAGACTTGGACGCCGATTGTTTCGAGTGCGCGGGCAAACTCGGCGCGCACTTTCTTCACATCCAGGACGTATCGGCGGAGCCACTTTCGATCGCGAATCGCGGCTTCGGCCGCGACGAGCGCCGCGAGATTCACGGCATAGGGCGGCATCACGCCGCGTAACAACGCGATGGATTTTGCATTGCCGATGACGCAGCCAAGTCGCAGCGCGGCCAAGCCCGCGGTCTTAGAGAACGTTCGCACAGCGAACAGATTCGGATAGCGGCGAATCCATGGCACGACTGTGATTCCGGAAAAATCGGCGTAGGCCTCGTCAATTACGAGCGCTGTTTGCGTCGCGGCGTTCGCAATTTGTCTCAGAGCTCGCTCATCGAGAAGAGTTCCGGTTGGATTGTTGGGGTTTGCGATGATGGCTACGCGAGGTTTGCGTCGCAGTGCTCGAAGGAAATCGTTCAGGGGAAAATCCATTTCGCGCGTGTATCGCGGCGCCGTGATTCGCGCGCCGAAATTCTCGGCATAGAAGCGATACATGGGAAAGGTCGGATCGCAGAAAAGCACTCCCGATCGCGGATCGACGCACGCATCGAAAAAGACGCGCAGCGCATCGTCAGCGCCGTTTGCCAAGAGCAATTCTTCCGGGCGAACGCCGAAATAGCGCGCGATTCTCGCGGAGACGCGCCGATACTCGGGATACATCGCGATGTGTTTCGTCGAGAGGCGCGCGAGTGCGATTGGAACTTTTGACGAGCAGCCCGCGGTGTTCTCGTTTAGATCGAGCCGGAGCTTGCCTTCGCGGCCGTCGCCGGGAAGATCATAGGTTCGTTTGTTTAAAATCGCGCGACGGATTGGAAGTGTCGGTTTCATCGGCGCACCGCGATCGCGGCTTCGTGCGCGAGAAGGCCCTCGGCGCGAGCGAATACTGCAGCGACGGGACCGACTCGTGCAAATCCTTTTCGATCGATGGTCTGAACGTTGACGCACTTCACGAAATCCACTGCGCTGAGGCCGCCGCGGCGACGCGCCCAGCCGCCGGTGGGCAGGACGTGATTGCTACCGCTCGCGTAATCGCCGATGGGTTGCGCACTCCATTCGCCTAGGAAAATTGTTCCGGCTGCGGAAATGTTAGCGAGCTGCCGGCGCGCGTCGCCGATCAACGTGAGATGCTCGGGCGCGAAACGATTTACAAAATCAACGGCGGCGCTGATTGAGGTCGCAATCAGAATTGCTCCCTTGCGGGCTGTCGATTCATGCGCTGGATTGTCGCGCTGTAGGCGGGCAAGTTGCGAGCTAATTTCGCGTTGCACATCATTAGCTAATTTGGCGGAAGTCGTGACGAGAAAGCTTCCGGCATCGGGCGCGTGTTCGGCCTGCGCCAGTAAATCCGCCGCGATCCACCGCGCGTTCCCGCGGGTCGCGAGGATCATCGCCTCGGTCGGGCCGGCGGGCAGGTCAATCGCGCAATCGGCGCTGACCAATTGCTTCGCAGCGGTGACGAAGCGATTACCCGGACCGAAGATTTTCTCCACGCGCGGCACGCTGCGCGTGCCGCACGCTAGCGCCGCAATCGCCTGCGCACCGCCGATGCGGGCAATCTCAGTGACGCCGAGCAGCGCTGCCGCCGCCAGCAATTGGTGATTTGGCCTCGGGCATACGACTACAATTCGCTTCACGCCTGCCACTTGCGCCGGAATTACGGTCATGAGAAGCGTCGAGACTAGCGCGTATCGGCCGCCGGGAATGTAGCAGCCGATCGTCTCGATTGGTCGCACTATTTTTTTGATCGTGACGCCAGGCTCGACTCTGAGAGTCGAGCTTTTTGGCATCTGAGATAGTGCTACGCGGCGAATGTTTTTCGATGCGTGCAGGAGGGCTCTTACGAAATCGTCGCTTACATTGCGGCGCGCTGACCGCAACTCGTTCGGCGTGATCCACACGCCCTCTCCCCGCAAGACTGTACCGTCGAGCCGCTTCGTCCATGGGAAGAGTGCCGCGTCGCCGCGCCGCCGCACGTCGTTCACGATTCTCGCGGCGATGCGTTCGGCCCCGGCGTATCTCCGTTGTCGTCCAGCCAAGAGCGCCTTTTCCACTTTCGTCGTGAGTCGGACGAGTCTCATCAAAGCACAATCTTGTTCAGAGGATATTCGACGATGCCCTGCGCGTTGGCCGTCTTCAATTTGGGGAGGAGCTGCCGAACCACACTTTCCTCGATGATGGTGTTGACCGCGACCCACTCGGGATCGCTTAGCGTGGAAATCGTCGGATTCTTTAATGCGGGCAGCACATTCAAGACGCCGGGCAAATCTTCGCGCCGAACGTTCAGCATCAAGCCGACCTTGCTAGCCGCGGCGATCGCGCCTTGAAGCATGACGATCAGATTCTGAGATTTTTCGCGCTTCCACGCGTCAGCCGCTGCTTCGTGATTCATGATGAAGACCGTCGCGGACTCGAGCACAGTATCCAGGATTCGAAGCCGATTCGCGCGGAGCGACGAACCAGTTTCCGTGACTTCCACGATGGCATCGGCGAGCCGCGGCACTTTCACTTCCGTTGCGCCCCATGAAAATTCGACGCGCGCTTGAACGCCGTGGCGCTGCAAATACTTCTGCGTGATTTTGACGACTTCGGTCGCGATGACTTTGCCTTCGAGATCGCGGACGCTTTGCACGGGAGCGTCTTCGGGAACGGCGAGGACCCATCGAACGCGCGCGAGCCGCTGCTTCGCGTAAATCAGCTCGGAAATCTCGTTGACGTTTGCGCCCGTTTCGAGCACCCAGTCCCGGCCGGTGATGCCGGCATCGAGCGCGCCATTCTCGACGTAACGAGCCATCTCTTGGGCTCGCACCATCAGGCACTCGATCTCAACGTCATCAATCGCGGGAGCGTAGCTGCGAGAATTTACTGTGATTCGCCAGCCCGCCCGCGCGAAGAGATCGATGGTCGCGTCTTGTAAACTTCCTTTGGGGATGCCGAGCTTCAAGACGCTCATGGATTTGTCTCTTGCGCATAGACTCGCGCCGGATCAAATTTGCGTTCTTCGACGATCACGGTGGTGCCGTCAGCCTCAAACCGGCGGAAGAAGCAGCTTCGATATCCTTCGTGACAAACTCCAGGCCCTAGAGCATCCACGCGCAATAGAATCGCATCTGAATCGCAATCGATCCGCATCTCGCGCAGTTTTAGGGCGTGGCCGCTCTGCTCACCCTTTTTCCACAGGCGGTTCCGCGTGCGGCTGAAGAAGACCACTTCACCAGTGCGGCGCGTTTCCTCAAATGCATCGGGATTCATGAAGCCGAGCATCAATACTTCACTCGTGCCCGCATCCTGAATGATCACCGGCAGCAAACCGCCGCCTTTATCGAATCGCAGCTCCATATCCCCTCCAAAATAAAAAAGCCCGCTGGACCTTTTGCGCCAGCGGGCTGAAGAGTGCTTTGTTTTCGCTTTACTCTATGCAGACCTCAGCGGGCGCGGGGTGTGTCCGTGATGATGGTGGTGCCGATGCGCTCGCAGTGTCATGTCGAAATCAAACGATAAAATGAACCCCGCGAGGTGTCAAGACCTATGAAGAGTGGGGCTAGTTCGATCCGGGAAAAGTCATTGGCTCGGCGGTCTTGCTCCACCCCTTCATGGTGATCTTTCCGTCGGCGCGAACCGTGCCCGTCATCATGCCGGTGGTGTTGTACGTCGTGGCGACGTTGCCGCGCGGATCGATGGCGATGATGCCACCTTCGCCTTTTTGCTCGACGAGTTCTTTCATCACGACGTCATCGGCCGCTTGTTCGAGCGACACATGGAGGTACCGCACACGCTCGCAAATATCCGCCGCGACGATGTTGCGGATGTAAAACTCTCCGACGCCCGTGCCGGAAACTGCGCAGCTCTGATTATTAGCATAGGTTCCCGCGCCAATGATCGGCGAGTCACCGACGCGTCCGGGCAGCTTCATCTCTGTGCCGCCGGTGGAAGTGCCCGCGGCAAGGTTTCCGGACTGGTCGAGCGCCACAACGCCGACAGTGCCGTGCTCCTGATCGCGAAGCAGTTCTGACGTTTTCTTCTCGTCAGCCTCCGACTTGGCACGCTTGTACATCTCCCACATACGCTCATTGTAAAAGTAAAACGGCGAGACCAGTTCGATGCCCTGAGATTGCGCGAAACGCTCGGCGCCTTCGCCCACCAGCATGACGTGCGGAGTCTTCTCCATAACGAGGCGCGCGAGATGGATCGGATTGGCTATATGTTTCACGGATGCCACCGAGCCTGCGGCGAGAGTATGGCCGTCCATGATGGAGGCATCGAGTTCGGGGATGCCGTCTCGCGAATAATAGGCGCCGCGGCCAGCGTCAAAGAGGCCTGCATCTTCCATGACGCGAATCGTGGCTTCGACGGCGTCGAGGCTCGATCCACCGCGCGAGAGAATTGCATACCCGCTCTGGATGGCCTTCACCATTGCTGCGCGGCGAGCCTCGATCATGGCGGGTGGAGTGTGGCTGTAATCGCCCGCGCCGCTGTGAGCGACGAGTACGAAATTGGGGCTCGACGGCATCGGGAGCGGAGTGCTGGCTGCGCGCGTGGAACGCCCATGATCTGGCACGGCGAGTCCGAGAATCAACGCAAAGACGCATATCGCGGGGAAGCGAACAATTTTCATCGAAACCTCCGGCAAAACATTCGAAGTCGGCTGCTCGACCGAGAAATACGCGGGTCGCGACCGTACCAGCGGGGAAGTCTGTGTTGGCCCGAGGAGGATGTCAAGCAGCCCCATATTTGCGGCCCGAAATCTTTCGGTTGCGACGCACAATGTTCCTTGAAATTCGTGCGCGGTTAGTTATGATACGCAGTCTCGCGCACGAAGGTCCTCGAGAGCAGGTTTCATTTAAACCGATAGCGATCGAATCGGGAGCGAAACTGATGCAAAACAGAGTTCGCAACAAGGGTTCGGCGGCGACGGCCGGGTTGCTGTCGCTGTTGATAGTAATCATGGTGGGTGTGACGGTGTATGTATTTGTCGCCAACCTTTTTCCGGCGCCACCACCGATCACAGCCAACGGCGAATTGATCGACAGGCAGTACAACTTGACGCTGTACATGACAGGCGTCGTATTCATTCTTTCGCAAATCGGGCTGGCGTACGCGATCTTTCGGTTTCGCGACAAAGGCCAACGCGCGCAATTCACGCGCGGAAACAATACTCTCGAGATGATCTGGACTTCCGCGACGATCATCGTTTTCCTCGGAGTCGGAATTCTCGGCCGCAAGGCTTGGGCCGAGACGCGCTTTACGCCTGCATCGCAGGATGCGATCAAGGTGGAAGTCACCGAGAATCAGTTTGTTTTCAATTTCCGCTATCCGGGTCCCGACGGGAAATTTGGGCGATTGGATCCTAAGCTTGTTAGCGCGTCATCGGGCAATCCCATCGGACTGGACTTGAATGATCCCGCCGCCAAAGACGACATTATCGTTCCGACGCTGACCGTTCCCGTGAACCACCAAGTCGAACTCGAACTCCGCTCGCAAGACGTCATTCACAATTTCTACGTGCGCGAGCTTCGCTTGCAGCAAGACGCGGTGCCCGGCATCGAGATTCCCATCCATTTCACGGCGACGAAAATTGGGCAGTACGAAATTGTGTGCACGCAGTTGTGCGGGCTGGGACATTACAAGATGCGCAGCGTCTTGAACGTGGTTTCGGATTCCGATTATCAGGATTTCCTAAAACAGCAGGCGTCAGGCCAGTGAGCGATTGCAAGCAGTCAGGAGGCCACGAATGAGTTCGCATGCCGATTCGGCGCACACCATGCACGCGCCGACCGGATTCATCAGCAAATATATTTTCAGCGTCGATCACAAAGTGATCGGCATCCAGTATTACCTCCTGGCGCTCGTTGCGGTGACGATCGGGATCGTTCTGTCAGTGCTGATGCGCTTTCACCTGGTTTGGCCAGGCGCGCACCTGCCCATATTGGGCGGCATAATGACTCCCGAGCAGTATCTGGCGCTGGTGACGATGCACGGAACGTTGATGGTCTTCTTCGTTTTGACGACGGCGCCGCAAAGCGGATTCGGCAACTACTTTCTTCCGATTCAAATCGGCGCGGCGGATATGGCGTTCCCACGCATCAACATGCTTTCGTTCTGGGTGACGTTTCTTGCGTTTGTGGCGCTAGTTGCGGCGTTTTTCGTGCCGGGCGGCGCGCCGATTAGCGGATGGACCGCATATGCGCCGCTCAGCGGACTGGGCGAAGTCACCGGTCCGGGCGAAGGTCTTGGGCAAACGATGTGGATCGTGAGCATCGCGCTCTTCTGCATCGCATCGTTATTGGGTGCGTTGAATTTCATCGCGACGACAATCGATCTCCGCGCGCCGGGAATGTCGCTGATGCGGATGCCCCTGACAGTCTGGGCATGGTTCATAACGGCGATACTTGGCTTGCTCGCGTTTGGAGTGCTATTGGCGGCTGGCGTCTTGTTGCTTTTGGATCGCTCGGCAGGCACGAGCTTCTTCGTGCCAGCAAACGAAATCGTGAGCGATACGCTGCTGACTCACAAAGGCGGCTCGCCGATTTTGTGGCAACACTTGTTCTGGTTCTTCGGCCATCCGGAAGTTTATATCGCGATTCTGCCGGGCATGGGCGTGGCGTCACACGTGCTATCGACATTTTCGCGCAAGCCGATTTACGGCTATCGCGCGATGGCTTATGCGCTGAGCGCCATCGGCTTTTTGGGATTCATGGTTTGGGGCCATCACATGTTCGTCAGTGGAATGAGCCCGTATTCGGGGTTTGCGTTCTCCGTGCTGACGATGTCGATCGGCGTACCCTCTGCCATCAAGACGTTCAACTGGCTGGGAACATTGTGGGGCGGAAAGATTCAGCTTAAGACTCCGATGCTATTTGCGCTCGGCTTCGTATCACTGTTCGTGAGCGGCGGGCTATCGGGATTGTTCCTCGCGCAGCCGTCGGTGGATAACCGCTTGCATGCGACCTATTACGTTGTCGCCCACTTCCACCTGGTTATGGGCGTTGCCGCCATCTTCGGGATCTTTGCCGCGACGTATTTCTGGTTTCCGAAAATGTTCGGCAAGATGATGGGAGAGGGGCTCGGGAAACTTCACTTCTGGTTCACATTTGTAGGCGCCTACTGCATCTTCATGCCGATGCACTTCCTCGGAATCGCCGGCGGCATCCGGCGTTACGCGGACTACACGGGAGTGCAGTACCTGGCCGCACTTCAGCCGTTGCACCATTTCATTACGATCGCGGCGTTTATCACTGCCGCGGCTCAGTTGCTCTTCATCTTTAATTTCTTCTGGAGCATGAAGTTTGGCGCCAAAGCGAGCGACAATCCTTGGGACGCAACGACTTTGGAATGGACGACAGCTACGCCGCCGCCTCACGATAATTTTGGCGGGAACTATCCCAGTGTCTATCGCGGTCCGTACGAATTCAGCGTTCCCGGCGTCGAGGCAGATTTCGTGCCCCAGAATTTAACGCCGGAGCAGGTTCGCCGGACAAAGTAGAGAACTAGCATGCCGACAGTAACAGTTACCGACGAAATCGAGATTATCGGTCCAGGCCGCGGTCGCGGCGGACGCGGAAGACCGCCTGGCGGCGATGGCGGGGGCGGGAACGAAGGCGCGGGCGGATCTGCCGTACCTCAACGTACCTACGTGACCGGGATGACGGTCGCGCTCGGCGGGATTTTGATGTTCTTCATGGCGCTGGTGAGCGCATACATCGTTCGCAAGGGCACGTCGAACGATTGGCGGGCGCTCGAAGTGCCGCGAATACTCTGGGTAAACACGGCGGTCCTAATCCTCAGCAGTCTCACGCTGAGCCGCTCACGCAAGAAGCTTTTGCGAGGCGATCAATCAGCCTTCCGACATTGGTGGCTCGTAACGAGCGCGCTCGGATTTCTTTTTCTTGTAGGACAAATCATCGCGTGGAAACAACTGGCAAATGCCGGCGTGTTCCTGGCAACCAACCCGAGCAGCAGCTTTTTCTACGTATTCACGGCCGCGCACGGGCTGCACTTGCTGGGAGGCGTGATCGCGCTGTTCTGGGTGGCATTATTGCCAATGCGGCGATTGACGCAGAGCACGGCAACGACAGTCGCTTCGATGTACTGGCATTTCATGGACGGGCTGTGGGTTTTTATTTTCTTACTTCTACTTCTGGGACGGTGAGACGTGAGCCATTCGGAAACTGAGGGGATTCTCTCCACACCATGGTCGGGCGGCGCATCGCCGTTCGCGATCAATTCAAAAAAGCTGGGGATGTGGCTCTTCATCATCTCGGACTCGCTGACGTTTTCGGCGCTGCTTGTCGCTTATGCGTACGTGCGGCTGTCGAACCCGGATTGGCCGCGGCCATTTGAAATTTGGCCGGCGATCGCGAAGTCGACTTTGATGACGCTGATTCTCCTTAGCAGCAGCTTGACGATGGTGTTGGGAGTTGCGTCGGCGCATCGCGGCGATCGGAAGAAGACGCTGCGCTATCTCGGTTTGACGATGCTGTTTGGTTTGGCCTTCGTCGTGATTCACGCAACAGAGTGGTACACGCTCATGGTGGTGGAACACGTCACTCCCTGGTCGAACCCGTGGGGCGTTCCCTTGTTCGGCGGCACATTCTTCGGACTCACTGGCTTGCACATGCTGCACGTAACGATCGGAGTCGGATATCTCGCGGTGATTGCTTGGGGCTTTGGAAACGGCAAATTCAAGGCGGAAGACGTGGAAGTGAGCGGGCTCTACTGGCACTTCGTGGACCTCGTCTGGATGTTCATCTTTCCGCTTGTCTATTTGATGTCGGTCAACCTCAAGGGCTAGGAGCGATGGAATGAGCGCACACGGAGCAGCGGTCGAGAGTCATTCGGTTGGCAGCACCAAATTATTCACGCAGGTTTGGTTTTGGCTGCTGTTGTTGACTGCCATCGAAGTCTTTTTGGCGTACTTGCGATTACAGCCCGCGCTCATGCTCACGATTCTTGTGGGATTGTCGCTCATCAAGAGCGCGCTTATTATTTCCTACTTCATGCATCTTCGATTCGAGCACCTTGGATTGTTCCTCTTACTGATTCCGGCGATGGTGTTTTGCATCTGCATGATGCTGATCATGTTCTTTCCGGACAGCTTGCGAATTCTCGATCTTCGGCCTCACTGATTCGGTTTGTTTCTTCTCAGAAATGGCGTGACACTCGGGGGCGGCAACGCACACAACGCCGCCGTCCAATTCTTAGGCGAGTTCTGCTACTTCAACGCGAACTTCCCAGCGGCGATGCGACTTTCAGGGATTATTCTGCAAGAAATTCGCGGAGCGCAGTAGAGCGATAGGGCTATCGAAGCCGCCCAGGCGGGTCTGCTGGCAGAGGGGATTCGGAAGCTGAGGCTGACGAGGCGTCGGCTTCCATCCTTGATGGAGGCGGCTGCGGGATTCCAAGACCGCGGTTCATGTCGAGATGGTCCTTGGCGCAGGCCGGGCAGAAAGCCCTGCCGGTTTCTTCATCGCGAAGGCTCGCGAGTTCATAGCAGCCGTGGACGCAGTCGCAGTATCCGGTATTACTCGATGTCTTGATCGCTACCAACGCCATTCGAACTTCCTCCACTGCGGATACTATCTACGTTCCCATGCGCACGCAAGTCCGCTCATCGCGGAAATTTATCCCGTTAGTTCATTTTTTGAGAGGTTGAGTGCCGTACCACAACTGTGCTGTGCGCGTCGGCGCGCGTCAGAGACGTTCCTGAGGCATCAGCTGAAAGGGATTCACTGTGTTGTCATGTAAATCCATCCAAATGCGGTCCGGAACGGACAGGAATACCGCAACAACTCGAGGATCGAATTGAGTCCCGGCATTTTTGCGAATTTCTTCGCGAGCGACTGCGATGGGCAACGCCTTGCGATATGGCCTGTCGGAAATCATGGCATCAAGCGTGTCGGCAACTGCGAATATCCGGGAGCCCAGCGGAATGTCTTCGCCTTTGATGCCCTGCGGATAGCCGGTGCCGTCGTAGCACTCCTGGTGCGTGAGAACTATTTCCGCCGCTTCCTTGAGGAAGGGAATTCGTTTCAGCACGTCGTAGCCGATGTCGCAATGGCGGCGCATGACGGTGCGCTCATCCGGGGTCAGCGGCCCAGGCTTGCGAAGGATGGAGTCGGGAATTCCCATCTTGCCGATGTCATGCAAGAAGGCGCCGCGAGCGATATGCCGTAGTGCAAGCTTGTCCACACCCATTGCCTCGGCCATGCGGATTGTGAAAGCCGTCACGCGTTGGCAATGGCCTTCGGTTTCGGCGTCTTTGGCGTCGAGCGCTCCGCCGAGCGCTTCGAGCGTGTGATCGTAGGATTGTTCGAGGTCGCGCAGGGCTAGCGAGAGTTGCTGCGTTCGCTCGGCGACAAGCTGTTCGAGGTCGCTTTGATACGAGCGATTTTCCATCACCAGGCGGCGATGCTCGAGCGCGCGGCCGACGCTCATATAAAGTTGGTCTTTCTCGAATGGCTTCAGAATGTAATCGTAAGCGCCATTGCGGATGGCTTCGAGGGCGATGGCGATATCGTGCATCGCCGTAACCATGATGACCGGAACATCGGGAGCCTGTTCACGAAGCTGCGACAGCAACTTCAGCCCGTCCATCTCGGGCATCACGATATCGCTCAAAACGAGCGCTGGTGGCTCTTTTTTGAAGTGCTCGAGCGCCATTTGACCGTTCGAGGCGATGTCGCACTGATATCCTTTGGCTTCAAGAAGGGTCGAAATTACCTCGCGGATGGCTTCTTCGTCATCCGCAATGAGGATGCGTTCGTTCAGCACGGAATTGGCCTCGTTGGATAGCGCCCAGACGTATCTATTTTGGCAGGGTCGGGCTGAATCGCTACGCCTGATTCATTGGGATGTGCCGCCTTTCGCAATGGCCCTCAAAGCACTTTTCGTACATTAGCGGCTGGTACTAACTCGGCAAAAAGGCAATAGCGGGCAGATGACGTTAAAGCTGGGAGGGACTTTCGGCGGACCTTTCGTGCGCAAGAGTTTGAAGAGAGGCCATCATCGATTCCACTTGGCGTGAGAGTCCGCCGACCATGCCGCTGAGGTGAGCAACGGCTTCGAATGGCAGGCTCCCCGCAGTTCCGAGCCGGAACAATGCGATACGGTAGAGGATTCTGAAACGAACTTCGAGAAAGAGCCGCTCAGTTTCTTGCCGATGCTCGACTTTGGGAGAAAGAGATGCGACCTCGCGGGCAAGCCGATCGAGATGCGCAAAATCCTCCCCAATCCCCACGAGATATTTTCGCAGTGCCGATCGCCGTTCCAAGCGGAGCCTGTCCGCGCTCCCTTTCGGAAGGCGGCTATCGATAAACTGTCGATCTTCGTCGGTAAGTGCGCGGCGAATCTGGGAGAGGTGCCGGAAGTTCTTCGCTGAGAGCGATTCCATGTTGATGGCGCTAACGGGCCGCAACGCCGACTCAGCCTTTAGTGGCCGAATGAGCAGTCCGAGACCTATGAAAAGGAGCGCGACGGCGATGCCTGCGAATATGAGAGGGCCGAGCGTCATCGCAGGATCTCCAACAGCCGGGAGTTCAACTCTCGAAGGCGGAGATTCACCTCGGGAATCACCTGCTGGTAAGTTTGCGCTCCAAGCATGGCAGCGGCAGGAGCGTTGGCGGGCACGGGCTTCCACACAGCCACAAGCCAGATAAACATTGAAATCATGAATGAGTTGACGACGATTACTGCATACGACGGATAGAATTCGGCCCTGAAGACGGAGATAAACTCGTGATTAGCGACCTGCACCGCCGAATAGAAAACCAGCCCGGCGGAAACCAAAGCGAGTAGCCGGTCCACGCGAATCAAGTAGTACCGGGTAAAGACGAATGCGAAGATCAACGTCCCGACAATCGCAAGCTCGAGGTCCCTTTCCAAAGTTGTTATCAATGCGGTGATGTGGCTCTGATTGCGCCACGCGGCGATTGCGGCGTTTGCGAAAAGGATTCCGGCCACGCCACAAAGAATAATCCGGCAGAGATGCCAGACGCCAATATTCTGTCCGAGGACCTTGCGGCAAACCTCGGACACGACGATGCCTCGCATACTAATCAGCACTGCCTGAGTGATCCAGTACGTCCAGAAGTAAGATTTTGAGTTAACGCCGAGGTCTGCGATGAAACTGAGACGTATGACTTCTACGAGGACAACCGAAATCAGATAAACGGTGAACACCGGAAGTCTGCGAAACAGGCCGTGACGAACCGCGAGGATAGCTACGGAAACCTCAAGAACCACCATCGCAATCGTGCGGGCGTTATTTACCAAATCGAGAAGCATGGAAGCCGAACGCCATCATAGCATCTTATTAGCATTCCGGTAAACTTTGGCGCCCGGCTCCCAGCTCTTGAGGCCGCTGCGGTGAGCAAAGCCTGCTGACCGGGCTCAGCCGGCGGTAGGACCAGACATCGGAGGAAACGGCGGTGGCGGCGCGGCGGCGCCATCCGCGAATTGTGTCTGCGTGTTTACCGATTGAATGTTGACGGCACTGACTACCGGGAGTAACATCAGCAACGCGGCAAAGCTAAGTAGAACAACGGCTTTCGTTTTCATGTTTGGACTGCCTCCTTGGAAGCGCATACTTTCACGCGCGAGAAGGTTGCAATCGCGGGCACAGAAAACGTTCAGAAATCGGAACAGGCGGACAAATGGACGCGTGGGAAAGCTTTGAGTTGAATCAACCGATCGTCGATGATTTTTGCTCGCGGACGCTTGCAGTTTTCCCGAGCGAATTCGGCAGGCTGATTCACATTACCCTGCTGCGCGATATATCTTCGGGGAAATACAGTCACGACGGGCTCGAGTCAATTTATTCGAACTCCGGCGTCGACGAGGCACTGCATTATTGTCACGAGCAGGTCTTCGAGAAATTGCTGGAAATGCCTCTCGAGCGATTGGAATCGGATCTGCGTGATTGCCTTGCGGGAATGGAAGGCGAGCCCGATGAGATTGCGGCGAGATGGCTCGAACTCGAGTTCTACCGCATGCTGATGCCGTTCGGGTTGCCGGAATACCTGCGCGACTTGTTCTGTGCGAATCTGCGGACTTTGCTGGAATTGGTAGTGAGAGACGGAGCTATGGTTCCGTCAGTCGCATAGCGACACCCACCACGCGGCCCACGATTTCGGCCTCTTCGGGATACAGGTGGCATTCCGGGACCGACGCCGACAACGGGTGCGGCTGTAAAATCAGTCTTCCTCGATCGAGCGAACACCACGAGCATCTGTATCCACGCCTGAAATCCACGAAATACAAAGGCCGATCGTATTCGTTATGCCAGCCTCCGTCGTCGACCGTGTGAATGGAAGGATCAATCAGGACGAGTGATCCAGGCCTCACCAGCGGAGCCATCCAGTGGTCCTCCGTGCCGATATATCCGTAGCGATGCTTTGCACCGTCGAGAAGCGCCCCTTCGAAGTGCTTCCACGATTCGACGACGCGCGTGAGACTATCGGTGCGGCGGGCGTCGAAGGCAGGATCGAAACGCAGAGGAAGCCGCAGACGGCGAGGCGCAGTTCCCAAGTGCGTATTCTTGGTGCCGTGAGCGAAGCTGTCCCGGAAGTGCTCGTCGAGCGGAATGTTGTACCACTGGCAAACTTCGAAAACGTCGAGATGGTAGAGCGTGCACAAGGTGTAGAGCTTGTGCAACGTCGGCGTCACATCCGCATTTTCGATGTCGGCCAGGCGGCTAATGTGAATAATGAATTCCGAGCGGCCGTGCTTGCTGGCGAGTTCGTAGCTCGATTGTTCGACGTCCCGATATGTGAGCCCGAGCCGTTCGCGCACCTGCCTTAGACATGACCCGGGCTGCATGAGTTCTCCTACGAAAAAATCGCGAGCCGGCAAGCGTACAGCAATTATAGCAGATGACTAAGATAGTGTTCCGTTAACGGAACAGTCAATCCAGCCGCTGCTTCCGCGCATCGACGAAAACGCGCCGGAGCTTTAGTCCGAAAACCTGATATTCTGAAATCCAATCCTATGGACTCGAGGGCCCGACCTTCATGAGGCGCTGGCAGGTCACGCTTGCCATTGTTGGTGCTTGCCTCGCAGCGCTGATGTTTCTAGTGGCGGCGAGAGCAAACTCATTGCCAGGAGTGCGACATTCGCAAGAGCCACCCAGCGCGGCGGCGGGCTCAAAGCAATCCGCCGATCACGGCAGCCCCGAATTCCTTCGGACCGCCGACGAAGTTCTGGCTCAAATGAGCCAACTTCTTTACCTTCCTGTGAAGGCGCCACTCAAGAAAAGTCTTCGGTCGAAACAAGAAATCCGTGAATACCTGGTCCGCGAGGATCGGGAAGACAAGTCCGAGGATCAACGGTACGCGGACCAGAAGGCCTTAGAAGCTTTCGGACTGATACCCCCCAATTTCCCGTTGGACGCGTTCATGCTCGACGTCCTCACCGACCAGGTCGCCGGGCTTTACGATGCCAAGGCGAAGGAATTCTACATTGCGGACTGGATTCCTGTCGATGAGCAGCGGAGCGTGATGGCCCACGAACTGACTCACGCACTGGTGGACCAGTCGTTTCGGTTGGACGATTGGATCAAAGCGGCACGGCCAAACGATGACGCCGAACTGGCTCGGGACTCCGTGAGCGAAGGTTGCGCGATCGTGGCAATGATCGATTATTCGCTGCTCGAGCAGAAAATCAGCGTGCGGGACTTGCCGGATGTCAGCGCAATGATACGGCAAGGCGCCGTGAGCGAAATGGAAAAGGACCCGCATCTTTCGAAGGCGCCCGCGATCATCCGCGACGAGCTGTTGTTTCCGTATTTGGAGGGGACTTCATTCACGCAGCAATTCTTGAGGGCGAATACCGGCTGGAAAGATCTTCCGAAACTGTTCGAGAATCCGCCGGTTTCGACCCAGCAAATCATTCATCCGGAGCTGTACCTCAAGGGTGTGAAGCCGGAGTCGGTGACGCTGCCGAAGTGGACCGGCGTCGTGCCGTCGAGTTGGAAGCTTCTCGAGGAAAATGTGTTGGGCGAATTTGGATTGCAGGAAGTTCTGAAAGAGTTCATCGGAGATGACATGGCGCCGCAAATTGCGCCTTTTTGGGCAGGCGACCGCTATTCCGTTTTCGAAGATCAAAAGACAAAAATTACCTCGCTCGTCGTTCGCATCCACCTAGGCAACGAGGAAGATGCCGCGCGATTTTTCGGAAAGTATAGCCAAGCGCTCGAGTTCAAGCACAAGACGCGGGTCGAACTGCTTCGGCGTCCGAACTTCTTCCAATTCAAAACAGATACTGGGAAAGTGTTCCTGCGATGTCTCGCAAGCGACTGTTTGTCAGTCGAACAGGCCGACCGAGATACTTTCGATAAGATCGATCGCGCGATCGGCTGGCCGCCCGCGCCGGCAGAGGCTGAGCCGGTGGGCAAGCCAACCGTTACGCAGCAAGTTCGACCCAAAGGCGCAATGAGTGCCGTGCCAGGAACCTTCTGAGTTTTACTCGCTGCCTTCGCCGCTTGCGAATGGGTTTACGAATTCAGCCGGCGAATAACCATTAGAGTCAAGTCGTCGGAAGGCTGGCCACTCGCGGAATAGGTTTGTAAATCGTTTAGAAAAGCCGCCGAGAGTTCAACCGGATTCAAGTGGTATTGTGACTCCACGAATTCGCGCAGCCTTTTTTCGCCGTATTCAACTCCGTCCGCATTGCGCGATTCCGAGAGTCCGTCGGTGTAGAGAACCAAACTTTGGGCCGGTTCGAGGCGCAGCGTCTCGGTAGTATATTTCGACGACGAAAACATTCCCAATGGCAGGCCGGTAGCGTTGATGGATTTGGCGTTCGGGCAGCCTGCTATCCAGACGGGCGGGTGCCCTGCGCTTCCGATCTCCACGTCGCCATTTCGGCTAGCGCGTCCGCAGACGAGCGTGGCGTAGAGCCCGCTAATCGTGCTTTCACAAAAAATGTGATTCGCCTCCGCGAGAACCTGGGAGATTGGCCGTTCGAACGGAATCACACTGCGAAACATCGCGTGCAGGAGCGTCATCAGCATGGATGCTGATATTCCCTTGCCGGTGACATCACCGAGCAAGAACACGACCGAGCCATCGCCATTCGCGGATTGAATCATGTCGCAGTAATCGCCGCTGACAAGCCCGGCGGGCTGATAACGATAGTGGAAATGCCAGCCGGACGAGCGAAGCTCTGTCGGCGGTAACAGCGATCTCTGAATGCTGGCCGCGGTCTCCATGTCCTGCTCGAGGGTTCGGCGTTCGTCGGCCGAAAGATGATCGAGGCAGAAACGGACGAGGGGGTCGGCTGTCAGGCGATCAAATTCGACAGTGTCGTGGCAGGTTTCGCAGATCCCGAATGTGCCAACGTTCATGCGTTCCAACGCTGAATCCACCGCTGCCAGAAGGCCCGCGAGATCTTTACTGGGCGATTTCTCAATCGCCGAAGCCAGGCGCTGCCTGCGAGTCTGCAATTCCGTTCTGAAGTATGCATCACTGATGCTGGCCATCCATACCTCCGGGAGCGAGTTTGACCTGTGGGGGCCAATCGCACTATCCGATTCGCGCGACCAAAACTCGCGCCGGGTAGTACTATTTCGATTCGGTGACCAAGGCAGGCGATTCAGTCAAATTGGCCTTCAAAAGCGGCTCGTTTTGCCCGGCAGCACGCTTATGGCGAAGCCGGGCCAGGCGCTTGTCGAATTCGGCTCGCCATCTGCCGGTATGGGCTGGAGACACGAGGCCGATGTTTCGAGAGCGCCGCAACTCCGCCAGCGCTTCGCCGATCAACTCGACGGCGCGTTCCGGTAGCCGTGCCCGGTGTTCGTAGTATTTTGCGAGCTCAACATAAGCTTGCAGCCCGTCACGTGACATTCCGCGTAGCTCCATCCAGAGTGCTGTGGCGCGAACGAAGTCGCCTTCGCGTTTAGCCAAGCGTGCAAGCGCGGCCCGAGCTGTGCCATCCGCGGGTTCTGGCAATTCGCGGGCAATCGCGTGAGCGTAAAGATCGCGCGCGCGCGACAATTCTCCGCGCCGATCGCAAATTCTCGATACGCCAAACACTTCGAGAGCATCTTTGCTCTCCAATTCCGGAGCAGCCAGGAGCGAAAAAACACGTCCGGCCAGGGCGGCGAGCCCGACAAGGTCCATCTGATTGTGGTAGAAAATGGGCACGAGTTGCTCGGCACAACCACCGCGCAGATAATCGAAATAAATCTGGGGAATCAAATCGGACACGATGTCGTGGCCGCGATTTCGACCGAGGACGTGCCGCTCGAGCTCGGACAAACGAACCGAACCTATTCGAGCCCGCCAGATATGCCGCGAGGGATGCAACAGATCGAGATGCGCGCTGGGAGCTTTCGGAGAGATCGAGCGAGTCATGCGGAAGCGCGTTTCGAGCAAAGGCCAATCAAATGACTTGCCATTGAACGTGACGAGGATGCGGCGCTCGGCGAGGCGCTCTTTCAGCGTGGCGAGAACGGAATGTTCGTCGCTGTGGTCGCGCATGAAGAATTGCTCGACTTGAAGGCCGCCCGCGTCCCACCACGCGATGCCGATCAGGAATGCGTACGTGCCTGTGCCGCCGGAGAGGCCCGTGGTTTCGGTGTCGAGGAAAAGCCAATTCTTCTGATCGGCCGCATCTTCTGGAGCATCGGGCGCGATCAAACGCAATGCAGGTAGCGTGACGTCACCTGGAGCGGTATCAGAAAACCAACGTCGTACTGAGAGATGCTCTCCGTGGCGAGTCTTTTGCAGCGTCGCACCGAGCAGGCGAATGAGATGCTCCGCGCCTTCGGGAATAGCAGACAGGTATCCGCGCGGTTCCACATTCGCCCGCGTTCTCGCGGGCTTTAATGCGGCAATTCGGCTGAATCGATCATCGTTCATCAGATTCGTTCTCGGGAGCTCCCAGTTACGTTCGTGGCGCAATTCGCGACAAGATCATCAAAGCGACTTCTTTTGCCTTCTCGCTCTTTTCCCCGGCAGGGCCGACGCAAGACGGGCATCCGCTCGTGCACGAGCACGCAGAAATCAACTCGCGCGTGCGATGGAGCAGAAGTTCGTAGGCGCGGAACAGCGGCTCGCTAAATCCAATGCCTCCCGGATATGCGTCGTAGAGGTATAGATTCGGTTCAAAATAATCGCGCGGCAAGTTTGGATCCGCAGCGGCCTCGGCTTCATCGTGCCAGTCGGGCTCAACGGCTGGGCTCGGCGGGCGTTCGCCGATGGCCGTACCGAGATCGCGAGGGTCGCACATCAGTAGTAACGTGGCCATGGATTCGACGGCGCGCAACAGTCCAAACATTCCCGCTTGGCGATCGGACAGCGAATAATCGAGGCTGGCGACGAGCGAGCGGTTGAGCGTGATCCAGAATGCAGTGGTATGCATTTCGTTTTCGGGCAATTCGAGTTTTCCGGAGCCGACATTTTCATTGGTGAAGAATTTGATTTTCTTGAAGCCGATGACCTGCGAGCGAACGAGAACGTCGCCGTGCACGCGCGCGGCTGGGCCAGCGATGGCGTCTTCGTCGGCGATCTCGAGAACACGCACCTGCGTATAGCGAATCGCATCGGTGAAATAATCCACGTTCACGCGCTTGACGTAAGCCTTTCGCTGATCGAAATCCAATTTTTCCACGTGATACTGCTGGCCCTGGTGGATGTAGATGGCTTTCGGATGAACGGCGGTCAGCGCGCTCGAGAAATCCACTTCGCCGATGACCTCGGGTTCGCCTGAGATTCCGTCGGTTGCGGTTTCATTGCCGGTGACGTCGACAATTACAAAGTTGTCGGACGTGACGGATCGCAGGCTGACCGTATCCGCGGGATAGGCTTCCTGCACCCAATGCCAATTTTCGCCGCTTCTGTGGAGGAAGCCCGCTCCGGTGAGCCGTTCGCAGATGGCCGGCACATCCACACCGCCGAACTTCTCGTCTGGCGAAATCGGAAGTTCGAACGCGGCGCACTTCAGATGATTGACGAGAATCTCCAAATTATCGGGTTGGACGTAAGCATGTTCCGGCGAGCGTCCGAAGAAATAATCGGGATGCTGGACGATGAATTGATCGAGCGGCGAGGATGAAGCGACTAGAACGGCGCAGGCAGCTCCGCTGCGGCGACCGGCGCGTCCCGCGCGCTGCCAGGTGGATGCGATTGTTCCGGCATATCCCGCCATAACAGCGGCATCGAGCGAGCCGATATCGATTCCGAGTTCCAAGGCGTTTGTGGCCACGACGCCTCGGATGCGGCCTTCACGCAAGCCTCGCTCGATGGCGCGGCGTTCACCGGGAAGATAGCCGCCGCGATAACCGCGAATGGGTTCTTCGGTGCCCGGCGAAGCGGGATACGCCTGTTTCAAGTAGGTCAGCAGAACTTCGGTATGAAGGCGGCTGTTCGCGAAGACAATGGTCTGGAGCTTCTGGTCGAGAAATTCCTTCGCGACGCGAGTGGATTCGTTGAGATAGCTTCTGCGAATTCCGAGATTGCGGTTGACGACCGGAGGGTTGTAGAACGCCAAGATTTTCTCGGCGGAGGGCGCTCCATTTTCATCGAGGACCTCAACCTTCGATTCTGTTAGCCGAGAAGCAAGTTCTCCCGGATTGGCAATTGTTGCGGAGGAGCAGACGAACTGGGGCTCCGAACCATAAAACTTCGCGATACGGCGAAGCCGGCGGAGAACGTTTGTGAGATGGCTGCCGAAAACTCCGCGGTAGGTATGAAGCTCGTCCAGGACGATAAAGCGCAAGTTTTCGAAGAGCCGCAACCAGCGCGTGTGGTGGGGCAGGATGCCTGTGTGGAGCATGTCGGGGTTCGAGAGGATCACGTGGCCGCGCTCACGAATGGCTTTGCGCGCGTCGCCGGGTGTATCGCCGTCGTACGTGAAGACGCCGAATGAATCATTGAGGCGCGTGGCAAGATCGTGCAATTCTGTGAGCTGATCCTGCGCGAGCGCCTTGGTTGGAAACAAGTAGAGCGCGCGCGTATCGGGATTTTCGAGAATCGCATTGAGGACCGGCAGGTTGTAGCAAAGTGTCTTACCGGAAGCAGTCGGGGTGACGATGACAACGTTCTTGCCTTGGTGAACCGCTTCGGCTGCTTGAGCCTGATGTGAATAGAGCCGGGTTACGCCCTTGGCGCTATACGCTGCGGCAAGCTCTGGCCGGACCCACTCCGGCATCGGCGCAAACTGCGCCTCACGCGCGGGGAAGTGTTTAATGGCGGTCAGGACTTCGCCCGTGCGATCGAGAGCCGCTAGGCTGCCCAGAGCGTCGCGAACCGCTTGGAGGGTCGAGCGGGAACGAACGGCTAAGGTTTGGGACAAGCAAGCCTCCGTGGAGCTGGGCATAGCGCTGCGATTCTGTTCGCCTTTTGTTCGCTGAGGCTAGCATGGCGACAAATCCGGCGCAATACAAAATCGAGAGATTTGAAATCGGGCGAAGCGCAACTTCGCGGCTTGACATGGAAGCTCAAAGGCCGCTATAGAGAATGCATGGCTCATGCATTCATTGTTTTCGATTTCGGCACAAACGAAGAAGCTTCGCAGCAGGCCCGGCACCGGGTTGAGGGCTGGAAGCAGGGCTTCCGGCTAGGCAACAAGCTCCTCATGAAATTCGAGAGAGAGGACGCGGCGGCGAAAGCAGACGCTGACGAAGCCACGGAGAGCGGAAAGGCGAAGAAGGGCAAATCGGCTGAGAAGGCCGAACAAGTGCGCGTGCTCGTCCGGCTCGATTTTTCCGACCACGAAAAGCTCTCGTACAATCGTTGGCTCGAACGGATTCCCAAAGAAGAAGCGTTTAAGGCGGCAAAGAGCAAGATTCTCCTCTCCGGCGACGCCGGATTTGCAGACATCGAAAAGCTATTTGATTCGCTTGACTAGGCGCGACCCGGTGGTGCACCTTCTCTCGTCGGGTTGGGTGCTGATAGGGAGAACGCTTAACGTTTTCCGGCAACACTCGCTCGTGATTAGCTATAATCGAGTGAACCCGCAAGATACCCTCACGCGCTAGGCGGAGACGCATGCCGTCCCAGACACGCACCAAAGTCGCACGCTTCGACGCGTCGAGATACCACGGCTTGGATCGCGAATCTCTCATCCGGATGTATCGGGCGATGTTTCTCTCGCGGCGGCTCGACGACAAAGAAATCCAGCTCAAGCGGCAGAATCGAATCTTCTTCCAAATCAGCGGCGCAGGGCATGAGGCCATTGGCGCCGCGGCAGGACTTCTACTTCGACCCGGATACGATTGGTTCCACGCCTACTATCGGGATCGCGCGCTCTGCCTGATGCTCGGCATGACACCGCTCGAGATGCTTCTCGAAGCGGTCGGTGCCAAAGACGGGCCCAGCTCGGCTGGCCGCCAGATGCCGTCGCACTGGGGACATCAAAAGATCCATCTGATCACACGGTCGTCGCCGACGGGCACGCAGTGGGTGCAAGCCATCGGCACGGCTGAAGCCAGCTATTACTACGACGAATTCCCCAAAGCTATCGACCAGGCGAAGAAGGGGCCCCAGGGCTTCGCGGTGACGCATGAGCCGGATGAGATCACCTATACATCGGGCGGAGAGGGCGCGACCAGTGAGGGAGAATTTTTCGAGGCGCTAAACGTCGCGTCTAGCAAGAAACTCCCGCTACTGTTCGTCGTCGAAGACAATGCCTACGCGATTTCGGTGCCCGTGGAAGTGCAGACCGCCGGCGGAAGCATCTCGCGCCTCGTTGCAAATTATCCAAGCCTGCACGTCGAAGAATGCGATGGCACCGATCCGATCGGCAATTATGCCGTGTTCAGCCGCGCCATCGAGCATTGCCGCGCACGGCGCGGGCCCGCTCTCGTACATGCGCATGTGACTCGCCCGTATTCGCATTCGCTCTCCGACGATGAGAAGCTCTACAAGTGCGATACCGAGAGGGAAGGCGAGGCGCAGCGCGATCCTTTGCCGAAATTCAGCCTGTTCCTTGTTCGAGAGGGAATTCTCGAGGAACACGAAATTGAAGAGATCGAAGCGAGCGTGGACCGTGAGATTGCGGAAGCCACGGACAGGGCGCTCGCGGCCGATTTGCCTTTAGCCGATTCGATTTACGTAGATGTCTACTCGCCGGATGTTGACCCAACCTCGCAAACTTTCGAAGTCGAGCCGAGCCTTCATGGCGCACCGAAGACTATGGTCGACATGATCTCGGCCACTCTCGCCGATGAGATGGCAAGCGACGAGCGGATTCTCGTGTTTGGCGAGGACGTTGCCGATGTAAGCCGGGAAGACAGTCTTTCGAAGGTGAAAGGGAAAGGTGGAGTCTTCAAAGCAACGGCGGGCCTGCAGCGGCGCTACGGTTCGAGCCGCGTTTTCAATACGCCGCTGGCCGAAGCCTCGATCGTCGGGCGGGCGATCGGAATGGCGCTGCGCGGCTTGAAGCCCGTGCCTGAAATTCAGTTCTTCGATTACATCTGGCCCGCTATGATGCAGCTCCGAAATGAGCTTGCGACGATTCGCTGGCGTTCGGCTGGCGCCTTCAAGTGCCCGGTTGTGATTCGCGTAGCGATCGGCGGCTATCTTACGGGCGGCGCGATCTACCACAGTCAGTGCGGCGAAGTGACCTTCACGCATATTCCAGGCCTGCGCGTGGTGATGCCTGCCACCGCGCTCGATGTGAGCGGCATGCTGCGCACCGCGATTCGCTCGGATGACCCGGTGCTGTTCCTCGAGCATAAGCACCTCTATCGGCAGCCGTACAACCGGTCGCCTTATCCGGGCAAGGATTTCACTATTCCATTCGGCAAGGCGCGGGTGGTGCGTGAAGGCAGCGACGTCAGCATCATTACGTATGGAGCGGTGGTGCATCGTGCGGAAGTAGCGGCGGCAGAGCTCGGACGGCAGGGAATTTCGGTTGAAATTGTGGACCTTCGTTCGCTCAGTCCGTATGACTGGGAAGCGATCGCGACGAGCGTGCAGAAGACGAATCGAGTGATCGTCGCGTACGAGGATACGCGCTCATGGGGTTACGGAGCCGAAATCGCCGCGCGAATCGCTGACGAGCTCTTCGAGGAACTGGATGCTCCGGTGCGACGGATCGCCGCAACCGACACGTTCTGTGCTTACCAGCCGAAACTCGAAGATGCCATTCTGCCGCAGACTGACGACATCGTACGGGCCGTGAACGACATCGTAGCGTTCTAGAAGAGAAGGAAACTTTTCAGCGCCGGGACTCGTATCTTAGGTTAGTCACCTTGGTGGGAGGTGCTACATGGTTTGTACAAATTGCCGCCGGGAAATCGCCGACGCTTCGAACTTTTGCTATTTCTGCGGAGTCCGGCAGGAAGCTGTACCGCCGGCAGGCGCTGCGCCATGGACAGGCAAGCGGCTGATGCGCTCTTCAACAAACGTGAAGATCGCCGGGGTTTGCGCGGGCGTAGCGGAGTATCTAGATTGGGATGTGACGCTCGTCCGGCTGCTGTGGGTGCTCCTTACTATTTTCCCCGTGCCGTTCTTTCCCAGCGTCATCGGGTATGTCGTTTGCTGGATTGTGATGCCAGTGGCTCCGCTCCCGGTTCCGGTAGTGGCTCCAGTTGCAGCATCTGCATCCCCGCAGAGCACGCAGACGGCTTAGCCCTTGTCTTTCGCGCGGCGCGGCGGTTTGCCGCGTGAGCCGAAGATGGCTTGGTCGAACGATAGGATGCCTGCCCCAATCGTGGCTAGTGCGAAGGCGCCAACTGCAAGCGCTAGCGGAAACTCGTAGTTGTGCACCGCAAGGACGCTTCCTTGGGGCAAATGCACCCTCCAGATCGCGATTGCCATTTCCACCGCGATTAAGAGCGCGGCTACCTGCGTGAAAAGTCCCGCGATCAGAAGCAATCCACCGAAAAATTCGAGAATGCCCGATATGTACGCGAAGTACGACGGGAAGCCCATGTGTTGGAAATTGCCAATCCACTGTTGCGTGTGCCCGAAGAGCTTGGGATAGCCGTGGCTTACAAAAATAATTCCTAGACCGAGGCGCAGCAATAGCAGCCCCAGTGGCCTCAATTTGTCCAGAACTTGCATGTACTCCCCCTCAATAGAGATCCTTCAGCGATTGATTCGACCCAGCAGAATTCTAGCAGATTCGTTTGCACTTATTTCGCGGACGTCCGCGCGCATCCTGCGAGATCGAGCTTGAGAGGGGCGGTCTTCGAGAAAACAAGGTGGTCGGTACGAGTGCGGATGCAACAAGCGAGCGCGAGAGGAGAACAGATCGGCTCGAACGGCGTTGATGCACTCCGTGTTGTAGAATAATTGACTCCGTTAAGGTGAGTAGCTTCAACTCTGGAGATCGCGCCTGATGCGTCGCGTCCTTGTCGGCATCGTCTTGCTTGCGATTGTTGGTGGCGTGGCGTACTGGCGCGCGCACAGAAACTCTGCGCCGCTTGAAGCCGTCTACGCGATCGATCGAAAAGTGACCGTCTGGAGCAGCAACGCCCAAGTGCGCGAGCCGCTCCAGATTGCCAATTTTGGCGACCGGCTCGAGATCATTCGCCGATCCGGAGACAACGCGGACGTTCGCACGGCGAATGGTGTCGAAGGATGGATCGCATCGAAGCAGACGGTCTCCGCGGAAATCTGGAAGCGCATGACGTCGCTTTCCACGCAGGCGCGAACGATGGCGGTGCAGGCTCGCGGGCATACGAAAGTTTCGAGCAATTTGCGGCTCGACGCAGGCCGCGATGGGACGCGCATCTTTCAGGTTGGACGCGACACGAAGGTCGCAATTCTTGCGCGAAAAGTTCTCGACGTCGCGGTTGCCCCATCGGCTGCGGCAGGTGCAAACAATCCCGATGCCGCCGACGATGACACCGATTCGCAAGAGCCGACCACAACCAAGAAGCAAGATTGGGTGCTTGTCTTAGCCGACGTGAAAGATGCCGGCGAGATCGCCGGTTGGGTGGTTTCGCGTTTCATTCAGATGGACTTGCCGCCACCGCTGCCCGATTACGCGAGTTCGGCGGGAATGCGCGTGTCTGCCTGGTTCGAATTGAATCGTGTTGCGGTTTCGTCCAGTGGTTTGAAGCCGCAGTACATACTATTCGGTTCGCGCGGGCCCGAAGGCGACGCTTGCGACTTTACGACGATGCGAGCGTACACGTGGGGCGCAAAGCGCGAGCGATATGAAACCGCGTTCATCGAAAGCGGATTCTGCGGGCTGATGCCAGTTCTGGTGACGCCTGCCACGCAGCCGGGAGGCGACGCCACGTTCAAATTTGAGGCCGCGAGCGATTCGGGGAAGGAAGAACGCGTCTACCGGATGCACCAGACGATGATTCGGCGGATTGATGCTAATTACGCTGCGCAGCATGCGAAGCGCCGGAGTCGAGGACGTCAGGTCAAATGATTTCCGAGCCCCCAGTGAACTACTCGTCGCACCATTCGCTGGTGCATCGTTTCTCACTCGCCGTCTTTTTCTTGATTGCTGTCACTTTTGCAGGGTGCGCTCACTCCGAGGTCACTGCGCAAACCTCCCAGCAGCCGCCACCACCGCCGCCGCCGCTGACGTTTCTGGCTGAGTGGGGAACCCACGGGCACGAGCCGGGCGAACTGGGCCACCCGGAATGGCTGACGACCGATTTCACGGGCAACGCCTTCATCGCGGACTCGGGAACAGGAAATATCGAAAAATTCGGACCGACCGGACATCCACTGCTCTCGTTCGATGACCGCGTGCCGGACGATCCGTTTCGCGTGGCCGTGGATCCGGGGGCGGGAATCTATGTGCTGTCCCCGAATGCAAACTCGATTTTCATTTTTTCGCCGGAGGGGGAGCCGTTCCGCCATCTTCTGCTTACTCCGTTGAAGGCACACCAGAGGCCTGAATCAATCGCCGTGGATGTTGCAGGAGACATCTTCGTAATCGTCACCGTGGGCAAGAGCGGCGGCAAATCCGACTCCGAGCAAAATGAAATTCGTGAGTACAATGCGCGCGGGCGATTTTTGAAGACGCTAGTGCCAGTCCTGGTATCTGGTAAGCCGTTCGTTCCAGCGTCGCTCGCTGCCGGGCCAGACGGGAATCTTTATGTCCTGGACGTGTCCAGCTCACGGGTACAAAAATTCACTTTGGACGGAGACTACGTCACTGCTTGGGGGGACACGCCGGACAGCAATGGCGATTCGGCGCCCGCTGGTTCTGGAATAGGCGTTACCTCGAAATACGTTTTCACTCCGGACTCTGCGATTCGAGGAGTTAAAGTTTGGACGTCTGACGGGCAATTGAAATTTGCCGATCCGCTCGAAAACCGGCTGCAGAATGGAACCGGGCGTTTTCAGATCGCCGTGAGTAACCGGGGCGAGCTTCTCGTTCTCGATGTCGCGGGAACACGCGTTCTACGCTTTCGCATCAATTTCTAGCTCGACATTCTTGAAGATTTTTATTCGCAAGACAGGTGGAGGCGAATGGCACTCTTGCTGACGGAATCGGATGTGCGCCAGTTGCTGACGATGGAAATGGCGCTGAGTGCTGTCGAGGAATCATTTCAGCGGCTAGGAGACGGTACGGCGCTATTGCATTCGCGCCAGCGCCTATTCGTTCCCGGCGGTTCGTATCTGCACTATATGGCGGCGGCCGACGTGCATCGCGGCTACATGGGAATGAAAATCTATACGAGCTCGCGCGATGGATTGCGGTTTATCGTCCCTTTGTTCAACGCTGTTTCCGGTGAGCTTCTGGCGCTCGTCGAGGCTGATTATCTCGGGCAGATGCGCACTGGCGCGGCGAGTGGGGTCGCGACCCGCGTGATGGCTCGGGTCGATGCCACCAAGGTGGGACTGATTGGGACCGGACTTCAGGCGCGTACGCAACTAACTGCCATAGCGCTAGTTCGAAGGATCGAACGCGTGCGGGTGTTCGGACGCGACGCGAGGCGCCGGGAAAAATTTTCGAGCGAGATGACGGAGCAAATGAAGATTCCGGTGGATGCAGTTGAAACTGCCGAAGCAGCGGTGCGCGACGCAGATATCATTGTCACTTCCACGACGGCCTCGCAGCCGGTTCTGAGCGGCGCGTGGCTCCGCCCTGGCATGCATATCAACGCGATCGGCGCGAACTTCCCTCAGAAGCGCGAACTTGACGACACGGCCGTGCTGCGAGCCGATATAGTCGCCGTCGACTCCCGCGAGCAAGCCAAGATGGAAGCGGGCGATTTGATTCAGGCATATAGCAGCGATGCGAGGCGGTGGGATGCAGTTCGGGAGTTAGCCGAAATCGTCGCGGACCGTGTTTCGGGGCGCGTGCGACCAGACGACATCACTTTATTCAAGTCGAGTGGGATCGCGATTGAAGATGTTGTGACGGCGAGTCGCGTCTACGAAAAAGCGATTGAAATGAAGATCGGAAATCACATTCCGCTGTGGGAACATGAGGAACAGTTCGACCAACGGCAACCGCGTACGCGATAACGCTATCGGCGGCTCTGCTGCAAGCGCTCCCGCAATGCATTGTGCAGGCGCGAGCGGGTCTCATCGGGGAGTGGCACCGGTTCGGAGTTGCAATAGATGTCGATTGTTTTCTTGCACGTGTCGACCACCAACCGGCACTTCTTGCATTTCTTCAGATGTTCTTCGAGTTCTAGCCGTAAAGCCGGATCGAGAGCGTTGTCCAGGTAGCTTGTAAGTTCTTCAATGATGTTGTTGCACTTCACTGTTGATCACCCTGCCGAAAGTAACGGTTAAGCTTCTGGCGCAGTTTAAGCCGCGCGCGCAGCAACCGGGATTTCACCGCGGGAACCGAGAGTTTCAATATCTCAGCGGTCTCCTCTGTGGATAATTCTTCGATGTCCCGAAGCTGGAAAACGATTCGAAAAGATGGATCAAGGTCCGAGATTACTTCCGAAAGAATGCCTTGCAACTCGGCCTGCCGGTAGCGTTCTTCGGGCGACGGGCCCCAGTCCTCGACATCGCGGAAAAATGAATCCTCGCCAGTCTCGATTTCCTGGTCGAGCGACGTCTCGTTTGGGCGGCGCTTGCGGAGCTTCATTAGCGCCTGATTGACCGCAATGCGCACCAGCCAGGTGTAAAAGCGCGAGTTGCCTTGGAAATCCGGGAGATGCTCGTAGGCCTTAAGGAAGGCTTCCTGCATCACGTCTTCTGCGTCTTCGCGGCTTCCGGTGATGTTCATCCCGAGCCGGAAAATCTTGCGTTCATATCGGTTTACGAGGGTCTCGAATGCGGAGACATCCCCGCTTCGCGCCGCGGTGACTAGCTCAAGTTCATTGTCCACCGGCGGAGTTTGCGTGGGAGCACTGCCGGCCGCAGTGCGAGAGGCACCGGCAGCCGGTGCGGCATTTACGGGATCTAGTTTAGGTGCGTTCATAGGTGTTACCTGCGTTTGACGGTCAGGTACACAAATAGGGTAGCACACACGGCCACGCCGTGGCGTCCTCCGGCAAGAGGCCGACGGAGCGCTCGAGACTTTGAGTTTTTCGTGTAACTCGATATGCTAAGTTCTTCCGCATGTGACTGGAGAACGTCATCGGAGTGCGACGCGGTCCACCGCGGATGGCGTTCCGCAGAGCGGACAACAAGAGATGGCTGCGACAACGGACTCGGAACAAAAGCGCCTGCTGAATTATCGCGTCGAGAATGGCGTTGCGATCCTCGAACTCGACGACCCACCGGCCAACACATACTCCTATGAAATGATGCAGCAGCTCGATGCCGCGATTCTGAAAGCGCGCATGGACGCCAGCATTCACGTCATCATCCTCTGCGGCAAAGGAGAGAAGTTTTTTTGCGCCGGAGCGAGTATTTCGATGCTCACGGCGGCCACGCCGGAATTCAAATACTATTTCTGCCTGCATGCGAATGAAACTTTGATGCGACTCGAGCAGACCCCGAAGCTTGTCATTGCCGCGTTGAACGGACACACGGTCGGCGGGGGCCTCGAGGTCGCTCTTGCCTGCGATATTCGCGTCGCAAAAAAAGATGGCGGGAAAATTGGATTGCCCGAGGTAAATCTGGGTGTTTTGCCCGGAACCGGCGGCACGCAGCGATTGTCGCGTACGATTGGAAGAGCCCGTGCGCTCGAAATGATGGCTTTGGGCCGCACGTTTGGGTTTGAGGAAGCCTTGCAGCTGGGACTGGTCAATCACATTTTTGAACAGAGTTCGTTTTGGGCAGACGTGCTCGCATACGCGCAGCAATTTTGTCCGCCGAACAAGGCGTCTGGCGCAGTTGGGCGAATTAAGCGTGCAGTGGTGACGGGCTCCGAACTCCCGCTTGCCGAGGCGCTCGGCCTGGAACGAGAATTGCAGCAATTGCTGTTTACGAGCGAAGACGCGAAAGAAGGATTGAAGGCGTACGTTGAGAAGCGTCCGCCTCAATTTAGGGGGCGATGAAAGGGTAGCTCGTGCTGCTGGCGAAATGCCGCCGGGTGGATCAAAGCACAAAAATAATAACAATCCCTGCACGGCGTGCGACGGCGCTAGAATGATTCAGACGCGGCAACGAATTGCCTACAAGGGTCATCCAGAAAAAGGCGCAGTCAAAAGTCATGGTTGGACCAGCCAGATTACGGCGGTCCAGGAAAGTTTGAATCGGGAGATCGACGCGAATGCGCACGCTGCCTGATTATCTTCGGAAAGGCATGAAGCTGATTATCGTCGGGTGCAATCCCGGCGAGCGATCGGCGCGCGTCGGGCATTATTACGCCGGCCGCGGCAATCAGTTCTGGCCGCTGCTCTACGAGTCAGGCGTCGTGCCTGAAATGCTCAGCTATAACGATGACAAGCGTCTCGTGGAATTTGGCGTCGGCCTGACGGATCTGGTGAAGCGTCCGACGAAGAGCATGGAAGAAATCGAGCGCCAGGAATTCGCCGAAGGCCGCGTACTACTCGCACAAAAGCTGGAGGAATTGAAGCCGCGTGTGGTCGCGTTCAATGGCAAAGGCGTGTACGAACGCTTTTCGGGCCGGACTTGCAAGCTTGGACTCCAAAAAGAAACATTGTACGACGCGCGCGTATTTGTCCTTCCGTCGACGAGCGGGCTGAATGCAGGATCTGAGCGCGGCGTAAAGATGCGTTATTTCAAGAAGCTTTCAGCGCTTTTGAAGAGTCTGAAAGGCTGAGCGAGCAGCAATCGGCGGAGGCGTTTCGGTGGCGGAAGCGGCCAAGACAGTTGGCGCCAACGTGTTGCTTGAAGAGCGTGAGGGAGACGTCCTTACACTGCGGTTGAATCGTCCCGAGCGATTGAATGCTTTGAACGTGGAACTCGGCGAGGCGCTCGTGAGAGCGCTGAAACGTGCCGCTGACGACGAGTCTATCCGCGCGGTCGTGCTGACCGGAACGGGGCGCGCGTTTTGCGCCGGCGGCGATCTTGGCGTCCTTCGGGATGCGCGGGCGCGGAACGCCGGGCACGAGCTCGAGAGCCTCGTCCGATCGGGAAAAGAAATTTCCCTTCTTCTTGCCGCAATTCCGAAGCCTGTGCTGGGTTCCATCAACGGACCGGCGGCAGGAGGCGGCGCCAATCTCGCGCTGGGGTGCGATTTCCGGATCGCGTCTGACCAAGCGACTTTCGGCGAGAGCTTCGCGATTCTCGGCTTGTATCCCGATTTTGGCGGGACGTATTTTTTGCCGCGGCTCGTCGGCCCGGCGCGCGCCGCCGAGCTATTCTACTCAGGCGAGATGATTCCTGCGGGCGAAGCGCTTCGGCTAGGGATCTACAATCGCGTTGTGCCGGTTGAGCAACTAGCAGCCGAAACGCACTCGCTTGCGGCGCGACTCGCAGCAGCGCCGCCGATGGCTGCGCGCTTCGTGAAAGACCGGCTCTTCGGTGCCGATCGCGCGGCACTCGAGCGTGCGCTGGACGAAGAGATCAAACGGCAAGTCGAATGCTTCATGTCCGAGGATTGCGCCGAGGGCTTGACCGCGTTCGCCGAAAAGCGGCGCCCGGTATTTCGCGGAAAGTAGCATCGAAAAAGTTCGCGTCGCACGAATTGTAGTACGGCGTAAGTGTGGTGCGATGAGAGGCAAGACTCAATCGTGTCGACCGCGATAGAAGTTCAAATTGCCGCACGCGGGTATACGTATAGCGAGTTGATGGTCGCCGCGGCCGCGCGCGAAATCGCGGATGGCGAGCTGGTGTTCGTCGGCATGCGCTTGCCGATGCTTGCATTTCTCGTCGCGAAGCGAACTCACGCGCCCAACGCCGTGGGGCTCTACGAAAACGGATTGATCCGCGAGACACCTTCTCCTCAACTGCTTTATACGATGGCCGATCCTCCGAATTTGCGGGGAGCCACACAGTGCGGCCAGATGCTCGATGTGATGGCGTTACTTCAGCAGGGCCGCGTGCATGTCGGGTTTCTCGGGGCAGCGGAAGTCGATCGCTTCGGGAATTTGAATTCGACTTGGGGCGGCCGGCACGGCGAGACGCACCGGCTGCCCGGTTCGGGCGGCGCGTGCGATATTGCGTCGCTCGCCAAGCGCACCGTCGTATTGCTAGCGCATGAGAAGTCGCGATTGCGCGAGCGCGTTGGGCACATCACATCGCCGGGCCACGGTAGCGGTAATGGCTGGCGCGCGGCACAGGGACTTCCGGGCCACACCGGTCCGTCGGCATTGATCACAACGCTTGGCGTGCTGCGCTACGGAAGTGACGGGGAAGCGTTTCTCGCGTCCACGCATCCGGGCGTGGCTGTCGAGGAAGTGCTTGCGAACACGGAATGGACGTTGCGCGTTGCCGATAATCACGTCGAGACACCGGCGCCAAGTGACGCGGAACTTGCAGTGATGCGGTCGCTCGACCCGAAACACTTTTGGACCAAGTAACGCCAGGCGAATTCGCGCGAATATGACTGCTTCGAGCAAATTGATGACGATGCAAGACGCGATGGCGCGGCACGTGCCATCTGGATCAATGGTTCTTCTTGGTGCGCAGATGGAGCAGATGATCCCGTTTGCCGCGGGGCACGAATTGATTCGGCAGGGGCGCCGCGATCTCACGGTCGTGGGGCCAATCTCGGACATCTTGTTCGATCAAATGATTGGAGCGGGATGCGTCTCGAAGGTCATGGCAGCCTGGGTGGGCAACGTCTCGGCGGGCGTTGGCTACTGCTTGCGGCGCGCCACGGAGCAAAATATTCCGCGGCGAATCGACATGACGGATTACTCGAATTTCACGATGGCGCTGGCGCTGCATTCGGCCGCGCTTGGAATTCCATTCTTGCCGACGTATTCGACGCTCGGAAGCGACTTGCTGAAGAAGAACGGCAATTTGCGCGAGTTCGTGTCACCCGTGAACGAGGACAAACTCGTCGCGGTGCGCGCGCTGCGCCCTGATGTCGCTATCTTGCATGTTCAACGCGCCGACAAGTTCGGGAATGCCCATATTTGGGGCAGCTTGGGCGTCGCGGTAGACGGAGCGCGTGCTGCAAGGAAAGTCATTATCGTCGCGGAAGAAATCGTGGCGGCGGAAGTGATCGCGTCGGATCCGAACCGGACGCTCGTGCCGGGATTTCTTGTGGCATCGGTGGTACACGAGCCCGGCGGCGCGCATCCTTCGCCGGTGCAGGGATATTATGGCCGCGATCACGAGTTTTTTACCGACTATCACGCGCAGAGCCGCAAGCTCGAAGATTTTGAGCATTGGCTGGAAAAGTGGGTGGTTCGGATGGCGGATCGGCGCGCCTATCTCGACCAGCTTGGGGCTTCGCGATTTAGCGGGCTCGGAGTTCGCGAGCACGCCTACTCGGCCCCGGCAGACTTCGGCTATTGATGCGCATGAAAGAGTGCGTGGACGGAAGAACGTCGATGAAAGAACACGGATTAAAAAACGATGACTACTGATCCGCTTGCTAACATCGAAGTTTCGGCACAGGAAGTGAAGCAGCGGCTCGATCGCGGCGATAAGTTTCTTTTCGTGGATGTTCGCGAGCCGTGGGAGTACGACACCACGCGGATCGAAGGATCAAAACTGATTCCAATGCGCGAGATTCCTGCAAGTCTGGCTGCGCTCGAATCTGCAGACGACGTTATTCTATTTTGCCATCACGGCATGCGCAGCCTCGACGCTGCGGCGTGGCTACGATCGCAGGGCGTCGAAGGCGCTCGCTCGATGAGCGGCGGGATCGATCGATGGTCAACGGAGATTGATCCGCTCGTCCCGCGATACTGAGGAATCGGACGATGGCCAGAAAGAGATCCACACCGAAGAAAGCAGTGAAAAGGAGCGCCGGGAAAGCGACCCGCACGAAGGGAAGCGTGGACTTCCTTCACAAGCCGACATGCACCACATGCCGAAAGGCACGGGCATTTCTTGAGCGAAGGGGCGTCGAGCTGCATTTCCGCAATCTCGATAGGGAGCGGCTGAGCGCGGAAGAACTCGAAAAGCTCATCGGGCCGCGCGACCACACCGAGTTCCTGAACACACGAAACGATCTTTACCGCGAAAAGAAGATGAAAGACACTCCGCCGGACCGGAGCGCCGCTATACGCTTGATGGCCGAAAATCCGAATTTGATTCGCCGTCCCGTGGTTCTGGCGGGCGGCCGAGTAGTTCTCGGCTTCGATCCGGACGAATACAGCTCGCTCTAAAGGACACCGCGCAACTTGCCGCCAATCATCGATATTCATATCCACATCCAGCCGCTAGATCAGTTCAAGCCACACGCCCTAAAATTAATTCAGCATGGGAGGAAGGATTACGCGGAGGTCGAAAAGTACTCAGCGAGTGCGACGGAGTTCTTGAAGTTTCTTGACGAGGCTGAAATCGAGCGCGCGGGACTGATCAATTACGTCAGCCCTGAAGTGATCGGATTCGGGCCGGAAGTGAACGATTGGATTGCAAATTATTGTTCAATCAAGCCGGAACGTCTTCTCGCGTTCGGATCCGTCCATCCAAAATTTGTGCCCGACGCCGGCGCGGAAGTGCAGCGGCTGAAGGACATCGGAATTCGCGGGCTCAAAGTCCATCCATCGCATCAACTTTTCGCGCCTAATGCATATCGTGACGGCTTCGGACCGCTCGCCGCGATGTACGAGAAAGCGCAGGCAGTCGGACTCCCAGTGATGATTCACACCGGCACTTCGATATTTCCCGGCGCGCGAAACCTGTATGCGCAGCCGATGCTCGCGGATGATCTCGGCGTCGACTTTCCGGACCTCGTCGTCATCCTGGCGCACGGAGGCAGGCCCCTCTGGATGGAAGAAGCGTTTTTTCTCGTCCGGCGGCACAAGAATATGCACATGGATATTTCAGGAATTCCACCGCAGAAATTGATGGAATATTTTCCGCGGATTGAGGAAATCGCAGACAAGGTTCTTTTCGGAACCGATTGGCCCGGCCCAGGCGTGCCCGGCGTACGCGGCAATATTGCGAAGTTCCGCGCGCTGCCGATATCTCCCGCAGCGCAACAAAAAATTCTTTACGACAACGCCGCGCGACTCTTTCCCGTGCGGGCTTAGGCGGAATCGATAATGGATGTGAAGACGATCACGGTGATTGGTGCCGGCACAATGGGCCGGGGAATCGCCTGCGTGGCGGCGCAGGGTGGCTACCGCACGGTTCTCGAAGACGTATCTGCGAGCATCCTCGAGCAGGCGCTCGCGTGGATTCGCGAGAGCCTCGAAGACGGCGTCACCCGCGGAAAGCTGACCGTGGAGCAGCGAGACGCCGCAGTCGCACTGATCCGCACTTCGCGCTCCGTGGATGAATCGATTCGAGAGGCTGATCTGATCATCGAAGCGGTCACGGAGGAAATGGAGACGAAGCTCGAAATTTTCACGCTGCTCGATAAATTTGCAAAGCCGGGCGCGATCCTGGCGAGCAATACATCGTCGCTTTCGATCACGGAAATGGCGACGATAACGTTCCGCACAGAGAACTGCGTCGGCATGCATTTCTTCCACCCGGTGCCAAAGATGAAATTGCTGGAAGTAGTGCGCGCGCTCGAAACTTCAGAGGAGACAATTTCCGCATGTGCTGAGGTCGGCAGGCGAATGGGCAAGGAAGTTGTGGTCGTTCGGGAATCGCCCGGGTTTATCACCAGTCGCATCAACGCGATGATTGGAAACGAGGCGTTTTATATGCTGCAAGAAGGAGTCGCAAGCGCATCCGATATAGACAAAGCGCTAAAGCTTGGCCTGAATCATCCGATGGGGCCGTTCGAGCTTGTCGATCTCGTCGGACTGGATGTTCGCCTGAGCATCTTGGAATATTTGCACAAAACTCTAGGGGAAAAATACCGGCCGTGTCCGCTGCTCGCACGGTACGTTAAGGCAGGCCGGCTCGGAAGAAAATCCGGACGCGGTGTTTACGAATATCCGAAGCTTAGCGAAAAGGCGCAGAGTTGACCGCAGGGCGGAAAGCTGCGCGCGAAAAATCAAAGCCCGCAATGAATCTTGCCGACCGAGTCATCATCCAGCAGGGCGATCTGACGGAAATGGATACGGATGCCGTGGTGAATGCGGCGAACAATGATTTGCAGTTGGGCGGAGGCGTCGCCGGCGCGATTCGCCGGAAGGGCGGAGATGCAATCCAGCGCGAATGCAATGAAATTGGCTCGATTCCCATCGGCAGCGCTGCGGTGACGGCCGCGGGGAACTTGAAAGCGCGATATGTGATTCACGCCGCGAGCATGCAACTCGGCGGCGAAACGACCGCGAAGGCGTTGCGGAGTTCGACCGGAATGTCGTTGCGTCTCGCGGCGGACAAGAAGCTCAAGACAATCGCTTTTCCAGCAGTCGGGACCGGAATTGCGGGATTTCCGCTACGCGAATGCGCGGAGATAATGATTGACGAAGTCACACGCTATTTGCAAGGTTCGACCACCATTGAGAAAGTCTATTTCGTGCTTTTCGATCGCGAGGCGCTCGCTGTATTTCAGGGAGTCGCGAAGGAAAAGCTGCGCGCCGGGGCTGCCGGGGCGTGACTGCCGACGAAAAGGAGCGCGAACAGCGCGTCCAGAAAGTGCGCGCGGAACTTGTCCGTTACGAACATCCCTTGTTTGTTTTTGACGCGCGGCCTAACGGCGATGGGGTGGAACTCGAAATTCGTTACCGAGCTGATGACGCTGGCGTTCACATCTATTTATTGCAGCTGCACCCGAGAGAAATCGATAACGCGCAATTTCCGTGGATGCTTCAGAAACAGCTTTACGATGGGCTGCACGACTACGTGATCGAGATGTTCACCAGCAACCCTCAGCGCCAGGACTGACCCACTTGCGAACTGGCAGCACGGCGCTTCACAAACTCCTCGTCCAACGCATTCATAATGGCGGGCCGATCACATTCGCAGATTACATGGATGCGTGCCTCTATCATCCGGAATTTGGCTATTACAACGAGCCAACTCAGAAGCGGCGCGCCGATTACTACACGAGTGTGGATATGTCGCCCATTTTCGGGAGGCTGATCGCGCGGCAACTCAACGAGATGTGGATAGTTCTTGGCCGGCCGAGCCGCTTCAGTGTGGTGGAGTGCGGTGCAGGCACAGGGGCGTTGGCGCTGCAGATACTGGATTTTGCGCGGACAGAGTTGCCGGAGTTCCATGAGGCGATCGATTACGCTGCTATCGAAATATCGGCGAAGCGGCGAGGGCTTGCGGCGGTCGCGTTTAGAGGCCACGTGTCTGCGGGTCGCGTGGCAATTCACGCCGAGATGCCGGAGTCGCTCGCTTGCGGGTGCGTTCTCACGAATGAATTCCTCGACGCGCTTCCAGTTCATCGGGTCGTGATGGAAGGCGGCAAGCTTCAGGAAGTTTTGGTGGACGCCGCCGGGGATGAACTTATCGAACGCAGAATGCCGGTTTCGTCGCCGGACATCGCCGAATACTTTCGACGACAGCAAGTAGAGCTAAGCGAAGGACAACATGCGGAAGCCGCTCTGCGCGCGTGCGAGTGGATAGATGACGTGGGCCGGAGACTTGGCCGCGGTTTCGTTCTCACGATCGACTACGGCCGAGAAGGGCGCGAACTTTACGATGAACTCCATATGAGCGGCACGATCTTGGCTTACTCGAAGCATCGAGCCAGCGAAGATTTTTATCGCGCGCCCGGCGAGCAGGATCTGACCTCCCACGTAAACTTCACGGCGCTCGATTTGTGGGGGCGAAAGAACGGGCTCGCGCTGACCGGCGTGACTACACAAACGAATTTTCTGCTGTCACTCGCACGCCATTACGACTTCGCCGACATAACGCTGGAGGGTGCGGACGAAACCAGCCAACTCCGCGCTCGATTGCAGTTCAAGAGCTTGATCTTCCCGGAAGGAATGGGTGAGACGTTTCAGGTGATGGTGCAACACAAGGGAATCAACGCGCCGGAACTCACGGGACTTACGCCGCTGTGAGTTAGGAATCGGCTCTACGATTTCGCGGTCGAGCCGCCGCCTGACTCTTCACCGTACGGCTTCTTCAGATAGCGATCCGCTTCCGCCTGTGCGCCGCCTGTGTCGTCTTTCAAGTGTTGTGCGCGGCTGTATTCGTTAACAGCGCGTTCCCGCTGTCCCGTGAGATCGTAAATCTTGCCAATGTAGATATGGCTCCAGACCTCGACCCACTTGTAGGCCGTGTCAAGATCGCCGTCGAGCGCAGAGCGAAACGCATTAGCCGCGGCTTGGTAGTTCTTTTGGTAAAAGAGCGCCTCGCCGACGCGGAAGTGAGCGAGCGAATTATTCGACTGCAAATCGAGCGCGTGTTGATACTCCTGAATCGCGTCGTAGAATTTCCCTGAGGCTGCGAGGCCTTCGCCGCGTGCGATCGCCGCGCGGACCCGTAGTTTCGGGCTTGCCTTGAGAAGGTCGTTGTTGGGATCGAGCGTGATGCCGTTCGGCTTTGGCCTTCCGAACGTCTCGATTTGAAATTGAGAAGCGAGCCCTGCGACGTTGATTCTCTTGTATTCCGGATTTCCTTCCGTATCAACGCGCACTTCAATGGGCATCCGGAACGTATCGAGATCCTGGTTCACCTTCCCGACGACCTTAAATCCCTTTTTTGTACGATACACGATGTATTCGAGTTTGAAGTCCGGAATGCCAGTCGAGTTCACCCATTGCGAGAAGAACGCCACGAGATTCAGCGACGGCTGACCCGCCACCGGCGGAGTGGCCGGCTTTCTCGATTCTGCCATCTTCTCGAAGTCATCGAGCGTGACGGTCTTGCCAGCGTACTTCGCAAAAAAATCCTTGAGCAAAGAACGGAACGCCGCGTCTCCGAGTTCGTTATGGAGCATGTGGAAAACCATTCCGCCCTTATCTTCGACGACCGAGCGATACTCATCCGAATACGGCTGCAGCCGCTGCGCCTGCGAAATCGGCGCCGCGTCTTCGTACATCAGCGTGCCGACCGCGAAATCGTCGAGCGCCTTGCGCAAGCCAGCTTCGCCGCCGGTCTCTTCCGCATAGAGCGCGCCGGAATAATGCGAAAGGCCATCCGAGAGCCATACATCCGCAGACGACGCCGGCAAAATCTCGTCGTTCCACCATTGTTCCGCTACGAGCTCGGAGATCAGGCGCTCGTTTGGCCGCGTCGACCATTGGCGCGCACTGATGAGAATGATTCCGGGTCCAGCATATTCGCTCAATGAACCATCGGGCAACTGCGCGATCACGTAGTTGCGATCGGGAAGAGAGCCGAAAACGTCGGAGAAGTACGTCACCGCGTGCGTTAATGATGCGCCATAAAGATTCGCCGTACCGGCTTGAGCGGGGGGAGCGTACACGGGAACCGAGACGCCTTCCACTTTCACAGGATTCAGCTGCAGATTGCCGAAGACAAAAGTTCCGCCGGGCGACGGGCGGTCCGACTCAAACACGTAAGTCGCCGTGCCTTGCTCGCCCGCCTTGGCTGCGGGTACAAGCTGAGGTGCTTCCGGCTTGCCCGTGCCGACAACGGCGAATGTGTCTGGAACGGTAATCTTGAAGTGATAGGTGTACCTGTTCGACGGAAAGTTCGTTAGCGGAAACCAACGTGACGGAAGCAAAAGGTATCCACCCGTCTTGTCGACCGACGCCAACCGCACTCCTTTGGTGGGGCTGTCTTCCTCGAGCGAAAGCGGGCCTGCATATTCGAAGGTCACAGAGGTCGTGTTGCCGGAGACTAGCGCATCAGGAAGATTTACACGCAGGTTGATCGCAGGATTGTTGTCACGGCTGAATTCCAGCGCTTTGCCGTTTGCGCCGCGCACCGCCGTTACTTTCAGATCCTGATGCAATTCGACGATAAGTGTGCGCGTCGGCGCGCCGGCCACAAAGTCCACTTTGGCGCGCGCGGAGACAGTCTGCTCCGTTGGATGGATCGTCGCTTCGACATCGTAATGCGTCGCCCTTAGCGGGAATTTCGAAGATGACTGCGCGCTTGCTCCGGGAGCGCAAACCCCGGCGGCTAGTGTTAAGGCCAACGCAAAAACGCCAGCGCACCGGCGCAGGAATTGAGCGATGTATTTATGCAAGGAAGTCGGTCTCCGCATTTCTAAGATACCAAACCCGGCGGTACAGTTGCTTGTCCAGTTTGCCGCGGTAGCATCGCCGCGAGAATGTCGGCGGCTCGGTCGATTGCGCCGCCAGGTCCCAGCCGGGCAGCCATTTCAGCGAGGTCACGCTTCATCTTGTCGTGGTCTTCCGCAGAAGTCAGCAGCCGCCGGACCTCGGCCTCGACGCGAGGCCCTTTAAAATCGTCCTGAATCAATTCAGGGACGATTTTGCGGCCCGCGATGAGATTGACCATCGCCAGGTGCGGCGAGCGGATCATCCGGCGCAGAATGAATGCGCTTGGGGCAGAAACGCGGTACACGACGACCATTGGCGTTCCGAGCAGCGCTGCTTCTACGGTGGCGGTTCCGCTCGAAACGATTCCGCAGTCGGCGCTGGCCAGCACGTCGTACGGTTCTCCGTCAATCCGCGTGATGGCGAGGCCTGGCCGCATATAACGCTGGAAAAACTGCTCGGAAATCCCCGGCGCCGCCGCCATGACGAACTGCGGCTTCAAATCGCGCGCGAGCGCTTCGCAACCATCCAGCATGTCCGGCAGGTTTAGGCCGATCTCCGTCGGACGGCTGCCCGGAAGGAGCGCGACGACAGGACGGGAAGCATCGAGCCCGTGGGCGGCGAGAAATTCCGCGCGGCTTCTTGAAGGGCGCACTACGTCTACCAGCGGATGTCCCACAAAATCCACAGGAATCCCGGCATCCTTGTAGATGCCATCTTCGAACGGAAATATGACGAGGACGCGAGCGAGATTGCGCTTCATTGCCCGGATTCGCCACGGACGCCACGCCCAGATTTGCGGCGCGATGAAATATACGACCGGCAGCCCGAGACGGTGGAGCTTCTTGGCGAGAGGGAGATTTGTGCCGGGCGAGTCCACGAGGATCGCAAGGGAAGGCTTGCGGCGGGCGGCCTCGTTTCGAAGACGGCGCAGAATTTTCAAGACGGTGGGAACTTTGTGAATTACCTCGGTGATTCCGAGAACCGCGATTTCCTTGGCGTCGACGATGAGTTCGACGCCAGCTTCGCGCATGCGCGGCCCACCCATTCCGAAGATTTTTGCGCCAGTTCGTTGCTGAAGCGCCGTGGCAAGGCGCGCCGCGTACATGTCGCCAGATGCCTCGCCTGCTGAGATGAGGATCTGCGGCGGCTCGTTGGAATTCACGAGTGGATCTCAGTCATCCGCGGGAAGCGGGCTGGCCGGACCCGCGAGAGCTGGGCCTGCAGGAACCTGAAGCTCCTGGTCCTTGTACTGAAGCTGATACAGACGGTAGTAGATGCCGCGCCGAGCGAGGAGCTCCTGATGAGAGCCTTCTTCGCGCAATCGACCCTTATGGAAGACGAGTATGCGGTCCGCATGCTGGATTGTGCTCAGGCGATGCGCGATCACGAGCGCTGTGCGCCCTTCGAGCAGGCGATCGAGCGCCGCTCGAATCATCAATTCGGTTTTCGTGTCCACACTGGAGGTAGCCTCATCCAGAATCAGGAACTTCGGATTGTGCGCGAGCGCGCGGGCGAAGCTGATGAGTTGCCGCTGGCCCACCGAGAGCGTGGCGCCTCGCTCAGTGACTTCTGATTCGACGCCCTTCGGCAGCGACCGAATGAGATCGCCGAGGCCCACTTCTGCGAGAGAGCGCTCGACGGTCGCACGATCGATGGACTCGGTGCCGAGGCGCACATTCGATTCAATCGAGCCGGTGAACAGGAACGGATCCTGCAGCACGATGCCGAATTGACGCCGCAAATCCTCGAGATCGAGTTCGCGAATGTCGACCCCGTCGAGAAGAATCTGGCCCTTCTGGATTTCGTAGAAGCGAAGCAGAAGTTGAATCAGCGTGGTCTTGCCCGCGCCCGTGTGGCCAACAATCGCGATCGTTTGTCCCAGCTCGACTCGAAACGAAACATCCTTTAATACCCATTCGTCGTCGGAGGGATTCGCGCCGCCGCGATAAGCGAACCAAACATTGCGGAATTCGATCTCGCCTTGCACGGCGGGAAGTTTGTTCAAAATCTCGCTGCCCACTGATGTAAGCGGTTCGTCCAGGAGTTTGAAAATCCGCTCGGAAG
Source organism: Candidatus Acidiferrales bacterium (assembly GCA_049279675.1). Lineage (GTDB taxonomy): Bacteria > Acidobacteriota > Terriglobia > Acidiferrales > UBA7541 > Palsa-147. The sequence continues at coordinate 30,885 of JBAPOP010000138.1, read as the reverse complement.
CGGCCATAGCCGTTTGAAGGATATTGAACTTGTCGCTCAAATCTTGAATCGGTCTAAAAAATCTTTGCGCCCACATCATGAAGGCGATGAGCAGGCCGGCCTTCAGAGTGCCGTTAATAACGTGGGAACCGCCGAACCAAAACACGAGAGCGATTGCCGCGACGCTTAGGAATTCCACTGCCGGGTAAAAATATGCGAAGGCGTTGATTGCGTCCTTGTAGGCATCCATATGGACCCGATTCAGCACTTCAAACTCGCGCTTGGATTTCTTCTCGCGATTGAAGAGCTGTACCACCGCCATTCCAGTGATGTGTTCCTGGAGAAAAGCATTGATACGCGCGATGGCGGTACGGATGCGCCGGTTCGCGTCGCGCACCTGTGTGCGAAATATCAGAGTCGTGAGCAGCATCAGCGGCAGCGGCGATAGCGTCGCCAATGCAAGCTTCGCATCGAAATGGAAGAGCACCGCGATTAGTACACCGAGTACGAAGAAGTCGTTGAGCATCGCGACAACGCCGGACGCGAACAAATCGTTGAGAGCATCCACATCCGTCGTTACGCGAGTCACTAGCCGTCCGACCGGGCTGCGGTCGTAAAAGCTGAACGGCAGCCGCTGGAGATGAGTGAATATTTCGCGGCGGAGGTCGTACATGATTTCCTGGCCGACGCGCTGCATCACGCGCATTTGAACGTATTGCAAAGCGAAACTAAAAATGAGCGAAGCGAGGAATCCGAGCGTAATCCATCCCAATGCGCGCATGGCAATGGCGTAGGCGAGCCTGTGGCTCAGAACCGGAGTGATGTAGCTGTCCACCGCGACCTTGAAGAAATACGGGCCGATGATTTCAAGAGGCGCAACGGCGATGGCGAGAAACAGCGCGAAGAACACCCACCACTTGTGCGGGCGCAGATACTGCATCAAGCGGTGCGTCAACCGCGTGTCGTAAATCTTTCCTAACGCTTCTTCTTCGCGGATGTCGCTCATGCGCGTTCCAGCTCTTCCTCGAGAAGCTGTTTCTGGTAAAGGTCGGCGTAATATCCGCCGATTCCAAGCAATTCCTGATGCGTGCCAAGCTCGGCGATTCGGCCGTCCACGAGGACGGCGATCTGGTCAGCCTCGCGCACCGTGGAACAGCGGTGAGACACGATGATCGTCGTGCGCCCCTTCATGACGTCGCGAAGCTGACTGAGAATCCGCTCTTCGGTTTCGGTGTCAACACTCGATAGGGCGTCGTCGAGAACAAGAATCTGCGGATCGCGAATAATGGCGCGCGCCAGGGCCGTCCTCTGTTTTTGGCCGCCGGACAGCGTCAGGCCGCGTTCGCCGATCATGGTGCCGAATTTTTCAGGGAATTCACATATTTCGGTGTAGATGCTCGCGATCTCGGAAGCGGTTTCGATTTGCTCCGGGCGCGCGGCGTCGACTCCAAACGCGACGTTCTCCGCGAGCGATTCGCTGAATAGGAACGTATCCTGCGGCACGAATCCGAGAGAGCGCCGCAATTTGGCTAGCGGCCAATCGCGGATCGAGCGGCCGTCGAGGAGCACAGTGCCGGGCGGTGCTTCCCAGAGACGAGCAGCGAGCCCAGCCAGAGTCGATTTGCCGCTTCCTGTCGGGCCGACAATCGCCAGGGTCGAGCCGGCCGGGACTCGCAGACTTATATCTTTGAGAATTGGCGTCGCGGGCGTGCCATTCCCGGCCGTTGGATACGCGAAACTCAAATTGCGGAATTCGATTTCGCCGCGAATCTTCGGAGCATTTCTCACGATCTGCGAATCTTCGCTCGCCACACCATCGAAGCCCAGAGCCGCGTCGTTGATTTTTGGCCGCGACTCAAAAATGTAATTGAGGCGGCCCATGGAAGCAGCACCGCGCTGGAAAATGTTCGTCACCCAGCCGAGCGCCACCATTGGCCAGATCAGCTGGCCGAGGAAGGTATAGAACGCCACCCATTCGCCGAGCGTGATGCGGTCTGTCATCACGAGCCGGCCGCCTTGCCACAGAACGATGAGGAATGTCACGCCAATCAGCGCCGTCAGCGCGGGCATGAACATGCTCCACGCAAGAATGAGACGGATGTTTTTTGAGACATACTCGCGATTCGTCGAGTCGAAATTCCGGATTTCGACCTGCTCCTGCACATACGCGCGAATCACACGGACGCCGGAGAAATTCTCCTGCGCTCGGGCTGAAAGCGTGGCGAGCGACGCTTGAATCTTTTCGAAAAGATTGTGGATGATTTGACCGAAATACCGGACCGCGAGCGCGACAACCGGCACGGGTATGAGCACGAACAGCGTAAGAATCGGAGAAATCATCAACATCAAGCTGACAGCCAGAATGAAAGTGACGATCGTCGTAGCGGTGTACATGATTCCCGGGCCGAGTACCATCCGGACGTTATTGAGGTCGTTCGTGCAGCGTGACATCAGCTCGCCGGTACGATTGCGCACGTAGAATTCAGGTTCGAGCTGCATGAGATCGGCGAGGAGATCGTTGCGGATGTCGTATTCGATTTCGCGCGAGACGCCGATCAGTATCCAGCGCGTCAGAAACGAAAATAATCCCTTCAGGGCGATGGCGACGATCAGCACGATGCAGAAGAGGGCCAGCGTGTTTCGGTTGAGCGGCTGGTAGTACCGCCCGAACCATACGGACACTATGCCGAGCTTGCCAACAAGTTTGCTCAAAGGCTTCGGCTCGTTGCCGATGCAATCGAAAATCACGCCCATGATCAACGGCACGAGATTTCCGACCAGCCCCATCGCCACGAGCGCGACCATGCCGATCGTCATCCCGCCCTTATAGCGGCCGAGGTACGGAAGCAGACGCACGAGCTGCTTCCAGCCGGGTACGCGGGCCTCGGCGGCACGGGGTTTCGATGCGACTTGAGCTGCGGCAACCACTACTTGACTCTCATTTCCGGAATCTCAAGCGAGTTGGTTTCGCCTAGAAACTGTTCATAGGTTCGATCGAGGGACTGATAGCGCTTCACTTTTGGATTCCATTTCACGCCGATGGTTTGTACGTAACCGCCCGCAGGCTTATCGAGCGGAGTGAAGTACAGCACAAGCCCGGAGTCGGCGTGCTGTTCGTATTGTAGGCGCCAACCTGAGACGGGCGCGATGGGTGTTGCGGCGAGGTAGCCGCTGGGGTTTTTCAAATGTTCATCACACAGGAGGACTTGCTTCCAGGTGCCTCCGTCGTCTTCCACGATTGCCAGGCGGGTAACAAGCGTTCCCGGCACTTTGGTGTCCGGCGTTTTTTTGATTCTGTTGATCACAAGTATTTGCTGCTTTCCCGTCAACGCCAGGTCTCCATAAACCAGAACTTCCGCTTCCGAGCCGAGGGAAGTCTCTGCAACCTGCTGTATATCGGCCGGGATCGCTGGCGCCGCCGGCTGCGCAGGTGCTACTGCCGTTTGGTTAGACGTAGCTCGGCCGCCACATGCTTCCATCAGAATGGCAGCAATTAAGAAAAATAAGAATCTGAGTCGGCGATTCAATTTGGCTTCACCCGCCACCATCCGGATCGTCAACAGATACAGTCCGACGTTATTTTAACCGTTGTGCCAGCTCACCGCACCGCAAGAATCTCTTCGATGCGGGCCTCGAAGTTTTCCTCGCCCTCGGACCACAGCAGCGCTCGGTCTACTGGTAACGTCCGCTCGATGCGCTGCATCCAGTCCAATAGCTTGCGGATGTTCTCGCGCGTCCGCTCGTGATACGTCCGAAAGCTCTCGCGTTCCGTCATCAGATTGAGAAAATTTGCCTCGTCGGGATGGTGCGTCGCGGCGGCAGCGGGTTCGCTTCCAAATCCGAGAAGCCGGGCGTGGCCTGTGAAAAAAAGTTCGAATCCGATATCGACTTGAAAATGACCGTACTCCTTCCAAATACCGTCGTCGTATTCCTCGCCGTAACATCGAATTTCAATTGGCTCCGGCTGAAGGCTCCAGACGCCTGTCGTAGTGTTCAGCGCCCAAAGATCCCAATAGCCACGTGCCTCGTAGGCCGAATCCGCATTCAAATTGTCGCGCACAAGCTGAACGATTTCGGCTGGATCTTGATAGAAACGCCCGATCACAGATTCGAAGAGGGGCGCCTCCTGCGGCCCGACCGCGCGAACGGCGAGATTACTGAAGCCGGCTTGAGCCGCGGAGAAGGGAACTGTCGAGAGGAATTGCTCGAAGCGTTCCGGCAGCAGTTCTTCGCGGAAGTCGCGGCACCAGACGCTCAAGAAAGCATCATTCGGCATTCGATGATTATAACGGTTTGCGGGATTTCGACCGAATCGGCGCGCTCATAAAAAAGCGGCCCCAGCATGACACGACCGCCTACTTATTGTCGGAGCCCTTGTCTTCGGGTTTTTCTGCCGTCTTCTCGGGCGTGCCGATGCCGGTGGAAATACTCATCAGGCGCTGGCGAATCGTGTCGCCCATTCCCGCGAGGACGTCGGAACACGCATCTCTCAGCCGCTTTTCTGCTAATTGCGCGAGTGTTTCGATCACGGCCTGCGAATGCTGTCCCAAGGTTGTCGCCGAGGCGAGCAGCCATGAATTCGAAGCGTTCTCGAGGCGCGTCTTGAAGTGGTCGATGGATTCATCGGTCGCGTGTTGGACTTGTTCCATCCACGCGCGCTGCTGATCTTCTCGCTGCGACTGCCAATTCTCGATCAGCGGCTTGAGTTGAGCTTCGAGGTTCACGGTAGCGCGCTCGAGCCCCTGCGCCACGCGTTCGTCAAGCATGCCTCGGAATTCCGCAAGCGACTGCCCCTGTGACTGCGCCATTTCCGCCTGCATGCGCTCGGTGGAGTCGCGCGAAACATCTTCGAATTGGCTGAGTGTATTGCTCGCAATGCGGTGGACTTCATCGGCAAACGTTGCCGAAGTTGTGTCAGCCGTCTCCTTGACGCGCTCTCCGACGCGGGTCGCGACGTCGTTCGCCGCCTCTTCCATTTGGTTTTGCGCGTGCTGGACGTAGTTGCGGCTGTAACCGTCGAGCTCGGACGTGAATTTACGCGACGTCTCCGCCGCGCGCTCATGCAGCGAGTTCGTAGAGTGCTCAACGGCTTTCTCAAGAGACGACTGCATGCTGGTTTGCGCTTTCTTCGAGTACCAGTCGGAGGCCTTTAGGAGGGATTCGAAAGTGGCATGCATCGCTTCCGTTGTTTTTGTTTCGAGCTCTTCCTCGGCTTTTTTCAGCCGCGCGCGCAGGCCTTCCTCAAATTGCGCCGGAAATTGCTCGGACTGCTCTCTCAGCCGGTCGAGGGCCCCGCGCAACGATTCCTCGGCAGCTTCCCCGAGCCGCGTCTGAAGCGCGTTTCGCGCGCCCTCGGCTTCCGACCGCGCGGCCGCCAGTTCCGCGGCGACTTTTCGCGCCGAATCGATTTGGGGCGAAAGTTGATTCGCGATTTCCGCAGCGACCTGATGAAAGATTTGCTGAGCGGAAGCCTGGAGCGCTGGTTCGAGTTGCTGGGCCTTCTCGGCCACTAAGCCGTCGGCTAGCCGGCCGATTTCGGCGAGATGCGACGAACTCAATTGTTCCAGCTGCTGTCGCGTTCCGTCCAACGCGGTGCGCGCTGCTTCTTGAATTTCGTTCTTCGTGGCTTCGGCGCGGGATTGTTCTTGGGCAACAGTGGTCTTGATTTCCTCGATCGCTCTTTGGGCGCCGGCCGTCGCGTCTTCGAACGCAATTCTCAGATTCGAATTCCGCGCAGCGATGTCGTGTTCTGTTTGTTCGACGATGGCTTGAGATACGCGAGCGAGTTGCTCGTTGAGTTTTTGTGACGCGCCATCGAGCGACGCCTGAAGCTCATTTTGCCAGCGGTTCGCCACAGCGCCCGCTTCGTTCTGAACCTGCTCGACACTGTGTGCCCGCGCTTTGGCCGCAGCCTCTTCCACTTCGCGCTGAAGCTGTTCGCTTCGTCCTCGCGCCGCGTCATCGGTGGCGAAGAAATCGGGCACTGCAGCTCGGTCCGCGATCGCCTTCGAGACAGCGTCATCGACAGCTTGATGGAGTGTTGCCGACGTGGTTGATTCGGCCGCTTGGCGGACGGCTTGCTCCGCGGCCTTCGACGCATTCTCGTGGACCGCGGCTTCGAGCGATTGCCGAAGCTGCGCTTCCATTTCAGCGCGGCCCTGTTCTGTGGCGGCTCGCGCATTCTCGACGATCGATGCTGTCTGGAAGGCCGATTGCTGCACGACGACCTGCAGTGCTTGCTCCGACACACGCGAGACCGACGCCTGCACAGCGTGATCGACGGCTTCTCTCACTTGCGCGTCCATCTTGGCGCGCGTCGCTTCCATTTCCTCGGAGACTGCGGTGCGGCTTTCGTACCTCGCCACTTGATGCAAGCTGTGTTTCGCTTCGGCGACCAGCCGCTCCATCTCTTTCGCAAGGTCTGCCGGCGTGGGGCCGAGGATAGAAACGACGGCTGGCGTTTGCGCGGCGTCAGGCGTATGTGGGTGAGTTGACGCCGTCGACGGCGAATTCGACATCGCTGCTTGGGGAACTATTTCGAGTTTCTTATCTGGCGCAGGCGGTTTCGGTGGCTCACCCGGATCGGCTCCGCCTAATGGCGCGGCACGATGCGCTGGCGCCGGAATGTCGCCCGTGAGGCCGGTCGCGCCCGTGTACCAATCTTCGGGAGGAAATGCGATTCCCCAGTAATTCCCGGCGATTTCAAATTCGACGCCGATCTGAAACAATTCCCGCACCGTGCGCGGCCGCTGCACCCAGACGACACGGCCTCGCACAACGAACATCGGCGCGGAGGATTCCTGACGCGGAATTTCCAGCGAGACCCACGAATTTTTCGGGACGTAATGTTTTGATTGGTACTTGCAACCGTGACAGTTGACCATCACGGTAGACGTCCGCTCCTTGAACGATTGGCCCAGAGCGTCGGCGCCGGACACAATGATGGGAACGGCCTGCACGACGCGCGTGCTTCGACGCTTCAGGGATCCCGGATCGTCTAGTGTGTTCAGGTCTGCCACCGCCTACCTCTGAGCGTTTTTTCAGCTTAACATCGGTGCGTTCACAGTGGGCCACTACGAACGGCGATGTTCGAAAAAGTTACTCATGATAATCGGAGTCGATATTTCTGAGTAAAGGTGCAACTTCAATGATTTCAATGCGTTGAGGTCAAATCTTGGTCTAGCCGAGCCTCTGCGGGCAGGGGGCGCGGGATATTCCTGAGTACTGTTTCAGTTCGATTCAGTGCGCGACTGGGAATTTGCGCCGGCCACTGAACACCGCGTCCTTAAACTCCTTCGCAACCCACAACGGGCCCACCAGGAAATATATCAGTCCCTGGAAAAAAGCGGGCTTATTGCCCTCGATTCGATGGCCGAGGAAATTCATGATCCATCCGCCGACAAACAGCGCGGCGCCGAGCCGCCAGTGCATCATCGCCAGCAGCACGATTCCAGCGAGGATGATTGGAATTCCTACCGCGTGAAGAAGTTTGTTCCACGGGTTGGTGTGCTCGTGATCGTACCGCGCCATGTACTGGTCGAGTTGAGGCACGTGGCACCTCGCTGGGCTCCGATTGATACTGTGCGGAGCCGCCGATTTGCTTGCGCTCAAATTACTACAAATCGGGATTCGAGGAGGAATTTCTTCGAGGTGTTGCGCTGAGACGCAGCAAACATGCGCCGGCGCGAGGAGTCACAGGTCGCGGCGGCCTTCCATCGCTTTCATCATCGTGACCTCGTCGGCATATTCGAGATCGGAGCCCACTGGAATTCCCATCGCGATGCGCGTCGCGCGGACGCCAAGCGGCTTAATGAGCTTCGAGAGATAAACGGCAGTCGCCTCGCCCTCGGCGGTGGGATTCGTGGCCAGAATAATTTCTTCCACCGTCCCGCCTTTCAGCCGCTCGATGAGGCTTTTGATTTTGAGTTGATCGGGCCCGATTCCCTGCAGCGGTGAAAGCGCGCCGCCAAGGACGTGATACATGCCGTCGAACTGGCGCGTCTTTTCGATCGCCATGATGTTCGGCGAATCTTCGACGACGCAGATGATTTTTCGGTTCCGCGTCGCGCTGGCGCAGTAAAAACATGGATCGGAATCCGTAATGTTGTTGCAGACGGAGCACTCGCGGACTTTTTCTTTCGCCTCGCGAATCGCGTCCGAGAGCGCGAGCGCACGTTCTTTGTCCACGCGAAGGAGGTGAAACGCGAGCCGTTGCGCCGTCTTCTGCCCAATTCCCGGCAGGCGCTTCAACTCGTCAATCAATCGCGTTACGGACGGGGCGTAATCTGGCATGTGACTCCTGAAACGTACTGAGAGAAGGGACTGCGGAACAAGCAGAGAACTTAGAAATGCCGAAATTCATCCAGGACTAGAACAATCCCGGGATCTTCAACCCACTCAATCCTGAAAGGCCGCCGGTTAGATCTTTGACCTGCTTCGAGAGTTCGTCGTCCACGCGACGCGTCGCCTCGTTCACTGCAGCGCGGACCAAGTCTTGCAGCATTTCCTGATCCTTGCTCGAAAACACTTCCGGCTCAATGCGTACTTCGGTGAGCTGCTTCTGGCCGTTCATCTTCACGGTCACCATGCCGCCGCCGGTGCTGGCTTCGACGTGGATTTCCTGAATTTGCTTCTCAAGGCGTTCCTGTGCCGTTCGGAATTGCGAGAGCATCTGCTGCAGGGCTTTTACTTCCATGGGTTATTCCTCGCCTCGGCGCTTCACACCCGAAATGCGCCCGCCGAACCGTTCGAGCATCGCCCGCACGATGGGATCCTGCTCAAACCGCGCCTGCAAATCCGAACCTCGTGCTACTCCCGTTCGAACTGGCTCCAGTTTAACACACACGCGCAGCGGCTGTCCGATCACCTCGCTCGTCAAAGTGCGCAAACGTTCCATCGGGTCGCGAGCTTGCAACATTTCGGCGAGCGTGCGTTTGTCCATCGGAAAGAAAAGCCGGATTTCGTTTCCTTCGAGCTCCCAACGAGTCACGTATTCGACCATCGAGGACAGAAATTTTTGTTCTTGGAGCGCGGCTTTGATGGCTTGGTACTGCGCAGCGGCAAGGCCACTGGTCTCGGCTTCAATTGAATTTGCTACGACGCGCGGAGGCAGTGCCGCGGCCGGCGAGTTTCTTGCCGGAGCGGGTTCGGGCGCGCTACTGCGCGGGCTCGAGCCTGCGGCGCCAGTAGGAACGGCATAGCGCGCGCGCGGCTCTCCCTTTGTTGTTGGCGGTGTTGGCATCGTTGAGGCTGGCGCGGTGCGAGCCGCGATCGGAGCCGTCGGCGCAGCTGACGCTGTTGCAGCAAACGACTTCGCAGGAGACGCCGCCCGCGGTGACCCGCCTTCGCGCATTCCAGCGATAACTTCTTCGAGAGGCGCGAGGCGCTTCGCCGTGACCAACTTCAGCAGGCCAAGCTCAAGATGGAGGCGCGGGTCGGGTTTCCGTCTAAGGTCATCATCGGTCGAAAGCAAAATCTGAAAAAAACGCGTCAAGTCCTCTTCGCCGAAAAAAGCCGTCTGCTCACCAAGCCGTGGGCGCTCATCGACAGGCGCTGTGATTAACTCGGATTCTTCGCCGCAAACTTTCGCGACCAGAAGATTTCGAACGTGTCGTATCGCTTCACGGCAGAAGTGCTGGAGATTGTGTCCTTCGGCAATGAGCCGGTGGACCAACGCGAGTGCCTGCTCGGTGGATTGTCCGTGAATCGCGGTGATCAATTGATCGAGGATATCTTCGGCGACGACGCCGAGAAGCTCGCGCACCTGCGCGTCGGTGATATGGTCGCCGCAATAGGCCAGTGCCTGTTCGAGGAGCGACAGCGAATCGCGGAGGCTGCCTTCCGCGGCGCGAGCCATCACCGCAACCGCGCCGGAATCTATCTTGAGATTTTCGGCTTTTGCAATTCGGGTGATCGCGTCGGAAATTTCAGCGAACGTGAGCGCCCGGAACTGAAACAATTGCGCGCGCGACTTGATCGTGTCCGCGAGATCTTCCGGCTGCGTTGTCGCCAGGATAAAAATCACTTTCTCCGGAGGTTCTTCGAGCGTCTTCAGCAGCGCGTTTGAGGCTTCATCCGTCAATTGATGCGCTTCGTCTAGGATCACAATCTTGTAGCGGCCGAGCGCGGCGTACCGCACCATCTCGCGCAATTCGCGAATCTGGTCGATACCGCGATTCGATGCCGCGTCAATCTCGAGAACATCGAGGGAATTTCCCGAGGTGATTTCGCGGCAGGAGTCGCACTCGTTACACGGCGTGGCGGTCGGGCCTTTGACGCAGTTCATCGCTTTTGCGAGAATTCGCGCCGTCGTGGTCTTTCCAACGCCTCGCACGCCCGAAAAAATATACGCGTGCGCCACGCGATTCGCTTTTATTGCATTTTCGAGAGTTTGCGTGACGTGACGCTGGCCCACAACATCAGCAAAAGTTTGAGGACGCCACTTACGCGCGATGACCTGGTAAGCCATGTAGAATTTTTCCGCCGCCCCGGTAGCGATGAGAGGAACTTCGGGTGATCCGCGGCACACGAAACTGACCCGCTACCGTTGCTCCCTTCCGGGCCTGGCGGGGTTTGCGGGGAATCGTTGCACAGAGCCCGAAGTTCCACCGATCCGCAGGAATTTTTCCCGCAGGCGGGAGTCTAGCATACGGACAGATACGGCGAAAGCCGCGCCGCGCATTCAGATCATTGGCTTGATTTAGTGCGACGTCTGTTGCGCCGATGGAGAGCTGTTGGATTTCAGCGCCGCACGCACAGGCGGAACTACGAACGCCATCTCGATGGTTTCATCGTTGATGGCCGCCAGCGTCGCGAGCGTTTTCTGGGAGTCCGCGGTCTGGCCCGCCTTGCTCTGCGCGTTGGCCAGCAATTGCAATGATAGAGGGTCGCGCGAGTTTTCCTCGAGTTCCGAGATCGCACCCGAATAATCGCCCTGAAGGAGCATGACGGCGCCATTCGCGGCGTGATACGCAATCTGCACCACGTTGTCACGGTTTGTTTGCGCCATCGAATTCAAGTCTTCGAGCGCTTTTCGCGCGGCGTCCACGTTGCCGGCACGGGCCGCAATGTAGGATCGCGTCTGCAAGAGTTTTGCGAGTTCGGTGTCTCGCGTTCCCGACAGGATGTGCCGCTTGTCGGCGAGCACAGCGCTCGCCGCGTCGAGATCACCCATCGCGCTTTCCGCGTCGGGATTGAATAGCGCCATGTCGCGGTGGCACTCGGCTTCTTCGATCGGCAGATTCTGTTGGTGCGCTTCTAAGGCGACCTCGCCGAAAGCCTTGCGGGCGAGCCCGGGACGATTTTCGCGATAGTAGGTCATCGCCCACAGAATTCGGTAGTCCATCCGATCGGTTCGTTCCTTCGCCATATCAATCGATTTGAGATATTCGAATCGAGCGCGTTCCTCGTCGCCCATCAGGGCGTAAGTGGAAGCAATGCCGACCTGCGAAGTGAAGAAGACCGGCGAAATTCGGAGCGCCATCCGATAATGATCGAGCGCGTCGGGGAAATCTCCGAGCATTCGAAGAATCTCCGCGTATGAATCCTGCGGATTGGGCTGGCCCGGCAGTGCGGCAACGTAGCGATCCATCAAAGGCGGCGCCAAATCGGCTCGCCCGCCCAGCGCATAGCTGTAGGCGAGATTGTTCAGCGCTGGATAATAGTCCGGATCATTTTTCAAGACCTTCTCAAGAACTTTCGCGGCGAAATCGTAGTTCTGCTGCGCGCCGAGGAGCCATTCCCCATACATATTGGCGAGGCGCTTGTCATTCGGATACTTTGCGAGCAAATCGTTCATCGCTGCGATCGCCGGGACGAGCTGCCCGTTCTTTGTTCCCGTCATCCACTGAATGAGGAGTATTTCGGACGGCGTCGCGCGCGAGATATTCGCTTTGGCCAGCGCAAGTTCGCGTACTTCTTCGGCCGGATCGGTTGTGAAAAACGCCAGGGTCGCGTGGCCAAGAGCAAAGTGCGGATCGGCCTTCACGGACCTTCGGAAAAAATCGATTCCTTCTTCCGTGAAAAGCAGATCTTCGCGGTGCGACATGCCGAGCTCGTAATCGTCACGGGCTGCCTGCGACGACGTCGTTACAGGCACCCTCTCTGATTTCATCGCGGGTGCGCTCGCGTTGCGGGATGACGCGGACTTTTGGGCGTTCGCGACCGGACACGCCGCCGCGATTCCCATCGCGAAGACAGCGATGAATGCAAATTTGAATGGGCTCTTGACCTTCATGGCTCCTCGCGTCCGAAAGCAAGTCACGATTCTAGTGACCCTTCAAGGCGTACCCAGGATCGAACGGCTGCTTGTCGTCGATCCGGATTACTTTTACGCCGCTCGTAATGTTGTAAACGTCCACGATGCCAATCGCGGTCGGGTTGGCCTCGACAGCTTTCACGATATCCTCATCGCTTGACACGAAGATTATCGATGCCGCCGACTTGCGGCTCTCTTCATTGAGAATCGCTTTTCCCTCTTCAACGCCCACACCCATCACCTTTTCGACGACGAATTTCATTGCAGGTGAATTCGGATCGCGAATTACCACGGTGATCACTCGCCCGCTGGGCCAACTTGTGGTCTTCGCACGCAGAATCTTGCCGAGGTCGGCGAGCGACATCGCCTTGGCCGCGTTCGAGGGATGCACGATGACGGCGAAGTCAGTCGCGAACGCGAGTGACGCGCATGCCACAAGCAGCAACGATAAAACGAGTAGCCTAAATCGTGTCATGTCGGATTCATGTCAAACAATGAAATCGGCGGGCCCAAGCTGAGGTCCGCCCTGCTTAAACGCTAGCATTTCGCGTCGTCGCGAGAACCTGGCCGCGGTTACAGTCGTGTCGTACCAGTACCCCCGGCGGAGCTAACCGAGCTTCACCAATCCAAGCGATCGGCCAGACGCGCGATTCAAATGACTGGCAACGTCGTTGACGTTAGGTGTATCTTAGCGGCGGATGCCTCCTCCGCATCCGAACCGCGGCGCCAGCGGCAAACCCCACGAAACGGGGACTGGAGGAACGAATGAAACGATTGTCGTTGTTTGGCGCTCTATTGTCCTTTTTCTTAGTTTTGACACCGCTTGCGCACGCTCAATCCACGGAAGTTCTGCAAGGCACGCAAATACACATCACGTTGCTGAACGGACTCAGCACTACGGTCGCGCACAATGGCGATCCGTTTACCGCGGTGGTGTCCGAACCCGTGTTTTACAACGGCCTGATGGTCCTTCCCGCGGGAGCCAAGATTCACGGGCAAGTCGGAACCATCTCCCGCCCGAAGCACTTTGCCGTGATCCGCGGAGAAGCCTCGATGAGCCTCACTTTCCGATCGATCGAGATCGAGAGCCGCATCTATCCGGCGCAGATGAGCATCCTTGCCATTTCGAACGGCGGTGCGGATATGGGCAAATCGCGAAAGGATCTGCATACCGTCGAAGGCGTCGTGATCGAAGAAAAGCGCGATATCAAGGGAACCGTCGAAGATGTTGCGATCGGCACTGGCGGCGGCTCGATCGTCGGAGCCGTGTTCAGTCACGTGATCCGTGGAACTGTTTTCGGTCTCGTCGGGAGCACGGCTTATGTCGTTCAGAAAAAGGGCAAGGACGTCGAGTTGCCGGCCCAGACACAATTTCTGGTGCGAATGGATTCGTCGGTGTCCGTGCCGAACAACATAATTCACAGCGCCTCGACTAGCACCGGCTCAATGTGAGCTAAGGCGTGTGAGCGCGCCCAATCGGAGATCCTTGGAGTTGAAGGCTGGCTATGCCTTGCGCGCGTAGCTGACGCTCGACGCTGAAAAGGCGTTGCGACGAACGCTTTCTCCCAGCAGACGCGCCGCCCCAACGAGAGTGCCAGAGCCAAGCAGCTTGGGTCCGAGAGGCTCGATCCATATCACCTGATAGAACACGGGTCGATTCGGAATGTCCGCTTCGCTACTGGACCGAAGCGCGACGAGTGCGCCGGGGCCAAGGCCTGCGTTCACTCGAAAACAGCAACCGTTTTTACTAAAATTTGCGGTCGATGTGTGTTCCGTGAAGAAGCAACCGGCCGCGTCAAATCCGGAGATTTCGACCACAATTTCGCCAACAACACGAGGCTCGCTGCGCGCATTCGGAAAAGCTCTTGGCGCCATGCGGCGTTGACCTATGATGTTCGTCATCTCTCTCCCCCAGCTCTTCGAAACCTGCGCATCGTCGTGAAACACTCTCGAATTCGAAGCGTCAGTTCGCACCCGACGCGGCGGCGACAGCTCGTTTTGTCGAGCGCTTCAAGTGCCGATAAAGACTTGTGCGCCCGATGCCCAGCATGTGAGCTGCTCGCACCCGATTTCCGTTGCACGATTCGAGCACGCGATCGATATGAAGCCGGCGAATCTCTTCGAGAGGCAGCGGACGCCAACTCGCCGCCACATGCGAGTCCCCGCGCGGGTGCTGCAAAGATGATGGAAGGTTTTGAACGTCGATAAATTCGTTTGTCGCGGATATCGCCGCGCTGGAGAGCACGTTTTCGAGTTCTCGAACATTTCCGGGCCAGTCATGCTGGAGTAAAGCAACCTGGGCCCTGCGCGTTAGTCCGTGAATCGGTTTCGCGTAGCTCTCGCTATATTTCTTTAGAAAGTGACGAACAAGAATCGGGATATCCTCGGGCCGTTCCGCCAAGCTCGGTACGCGGAATTCGATCGCGCTAAGACGAGAGAAGAGATCCTCGCGGAATCGGTTCGCCCGCACCTCCGCGCGCAAATCGCGATTCGTTGCCGCAATGAGCCGAACGTTCACTTCTTTTACTTCGGGGGAGCCCACGCGCTGAATTTCGCGCTTCTCCACTACTCGGAGCAGCTTCTCTTGCACGGCCAGCGACGTCTCGCCGATTTCGTCCAGGAAAACCGTTCCGCCGTTCGCGTATTCGAATAATCCGGCCCGACCCTCTGTGGCGCCCGCGAACGCGCCGCGGACATGGCCGAACAACTGGCTTTCCAGCAGCGTGTCAACCAGCGCCGAGCAATTGCACACGGCGAATCGCTCATGCGCTACGGGGCTCATGTTTTGCAACGCTCGCGACACAATCTCTTTTCCCGAGCCGGTTGGGCCGGTGATCAAGGCATTTCTGTAGTGCCGCGCCACCTTTCGTGCGAGATCGAACATTTCCAGCATCGCCGGACTTTTTCCGATGATCCCGTGGAATTCGAGGCTGCTCAGAATTTGCTGGTCGAGATTGCGAATATGACCGCGCTGCGTGAACACCTGTGCGAGATCATCGAGGGTCTTCAGCAGCCTCGCGAAGTCGATCGGTTTGCCCAGGTAATCGTATGCGCCGTGTTTGATGGCTTCGATTGCCGATTCGATCGTGTAACGTCCGGCCGCTAGAATTACGTACATGCCGGGGTCGTTGTGCAGCGCACTTTCCAGAAATTTCCAACCATCCATTTCCGGCATTTGAATGCCGGCGATGACTGCGTGGCACGCGCCTCGCCGTACCATTTGCAGCGCTTCGTCCGCGTCCTCGGTGCCGACGGCGGGAAAGCCTGCTCGAGTGAGGCTGCTCGTCATCAACTCGATCTGATCGGGTTCATTGTCCAGTACGCATAGCGGGAGATTCTTGCGGAACGATTCAGTGAGTACTTGCTCGGCGAGTGGCATGATGCCGTACCAAGGCACGGCGGGTGCCAGAGTTGCGGCGAACGGTCAACTTTACTTTCTCTTCGATTGCGATCGCCTTAGCAGTGATTTTGTTTGCTACAAGAGACTCATAGCGCGAGAGATGCGACGAAAGTGAGCGAACAGTTTTTCACAACGGAGCCAATTCCGTTGTCACGCTTTATCGAACCATACGGGGTTCGCGTTCCAAATCGAAACTGGATGTCCCAAATCGGGAGCCTCGAGAGTGCGTAATTTGTGTGGGCTTGAATCACCGGGAGACGGTGTTACGCGGCGTCGGCGCCGCCTTCAGCCGTAACCGGCGCCCGGATAGAGGATGTTCAACGCGAAGACGAACACGCGGTCGAAGATTTTGCCGAACAGGTACCAGGCAAGGAACAGTCCGGCGATGCCGAAGCCTTGTCGAGTGAAGTTCAAGAACTTCAAAGCCGCTTCATCACTCATCAATAGCGTGATCGCGTTGCTGCCGTCGAGTGGCGGGAAGGGAAGCAGGTTGAATGTTCCGAGCAGTAGATTGAGCACGAACAGAACGCTCAGGAAAGTTGCTGCCAATCCGGCGATTCCCGGAGTGGTTGCTTCCACGATGTGCGTAAAGCTTGCGCTGGAAGGCGGCTCGAGCACTCGAAAGATAATTCCTGCGCGAATTCCGAGTCCGGCAAGAATCATCAGCGAAAAATTCGCCGCCGGCCCCGCCAGCGCCATCCACGCCGCGCGGCGCGGATAGCGTTGCTGCCACGACGGATCGTAAGGTGCGCTAGCCCACCCGATCATCCAATGGGCCATGAGGTAGGAAAGGATCGGCACGACTACGGTGCCAATCGGCTCGCGCTGAATGTGGGGCCACGGGTTCAGAGAAACCTGACCGCCGTGAAATGCCGTTGGGTCGCCGCCGATTTTCGCGGCGAGCGCGTGGGCTCCCTCATGACACGTCGTCGAGAACAAAAAGACGATGTACCAAATGACGCCCAGCAAGAGAAATTCAGGATTCATCTCGATGCCAAGACTATTTTGTTCGGCATCACCGCGCAAGTATTTCGAGGGCTCGCTCAAAGCAAAGTAGAAATGTCCGGTTTATCGGCGGCGCTTGACAGGGCGGTAACCGCGGAATAGGCTGCGTGCGCAACCCCGAGAGAGTCGACCGCACTCAACCCAGCGCTCGGAGGAAGCCATGCCGCCCAGCAAAGTATCCGGCCGCTCCACATCTGCCAGGAATACTCGCAGAAAGTCGCGAACTGTCTCGAACGACTTTGAGAAACTGCTCGAGCGTGTTGCCAAGTACTTCGAGTCCCATCAACTGAAGCGGGGATCATCGCGCAAGAAGTAATGACGCGCACTCATGTGATCGGCGCCGACCCGCCATAAATATGCGCCGAGTTCTTGCCCGGAAGGTAACTCTAGTTTTTCAGAAGCCTGAACTGGTGCGACCACTCGTTGCGCGATCACGTGCGTAACGGCGAGTAAATTTGGCTCCGGGGCTTGGACTCGAACCAAGATTCTAGGCTCCAAAGGCCCATGTGCTACCAATTGCACCACCCCGGAGCAGAGGAAACGCGAAGCGGCACTCTAGATTGTATCCAGTCAATACGAATGATATTACGAGCCGTTCGATGGCGCAATTCGTTCGTCGTCGGCAGAAATCCGGGTTATGCCAGCCAATGCGCATGCGGAGGCGTTTCGGTGTTACTTGAAATCGTGGTGCCGCCTTGATTCTTCGCGCACACGGTGCGAACGGCTGCAACATTGTCTGGCAAGCTGGAAGGTAATCGCCTAATGTTTGGGAGATCCGAGGCACTATGAAAACGGCTGTGCTCGTTGCGCTCGCGGTATTCACCATTGGCTACCTAATCGTCTGGTTTGCCGCGGGCCGAACGTCTAGCGGTGCCTCGGGCGCCGCAGAGAGCCAGGGAAGTGGCCGCACGACGCCGGCTCAGCTGGCCATCGGTTTTGTCACGAATTTTTTTGACACCCTCGGCATCGGTTCGTTCGCAACCACCAGCTCGTTGTTCAAGCTGTTCAAGGTTGTTCCCGACGGCCTAATCCCGGGAACGTTGAACGTGGGCCACACGCTGCCAACCGTAGTGGAAGCTTGCATATTTATCTCCATCATCACGGTTGATCCCCTGACGCTCGCTTGCTTGATCGCCGCATCGGTGGCTGGCGCTTGGATCGGCGCGGGAATCGTTTCGAAGTGGCCGCAGCACAAGGTGCGTATTGGTCTGGGCCTCTGCCTGATCGCGGCGGCCGGGCTGATGCTAGCCTCTCAGCTCAATCTTTTCCCGATAGGAAGCGACGCGGTTGGCCTAACGGGCGCGCGGCTCGCCGTCGGGACGATCGGCAACTTTATCCTCGGCGCGCTGATGACGCTCGGTATCGGCCTCTACGCGCCCTGCATGATTCTTGTCAGCCTGCTCGGAATGAGCCCGAAAGTGGCATTTCCGATCATGATGGGGTCGTGTGCATTTCTGATGCCTGTCGGCAGCGTTCAATTCCTGCGCACGAAGCGCTACCAGCGCGATGCCTCGATTGGGCTTGCGCTCGGCGGGATCCCCGCCGTGTTTCTCGCTGCGTTTCTCGTGAAGTCGCTGCCGTTGAGCGCGATCCGTTGGCTCGTCGTGGTTGTTGTGCTCTACACTGCCGCGATGATGCTTCGTTCGGCCTACCTCGACCGCAACGCAGCGCCTGCGCCGCAGCCGGATGCTTGATACTGGAAGATCGAAGTGCGCTAGCGTCCGTGTTCCTGCGCATGCGCGCCAAATTGTTTAGGCGCTGTTTCAAAAAGCTCCAGCGCGTTCGTGTAGGATAGAGCAGTTATGTCGTCAACGGTCCAAACGGCGCCGCGCCTCTCCCAGGATGAAGCCGCAAGAATCGCCGCCGAGATTTATGGTGTTTCCGCCAGAGTCGATCCTTTACCCAGTGAGCGCGATCAGAATTTTCTTTTGCGCGATGCGCGTGGCACGCAATTCGTCCTGAAGATCGCCAACTCCGAGGAATCGTTCGAATTCCTCGAAATGCAAAACTGCATGATTCGATTTCTCGCGGACGCGCGCATTGATCTGAGTTTTCCTCAAGTCGTCCCCAGCAAATCGGGGCAAGAAATTGCGACATCCAGTACGATTGCTGGAAAGCCTCACTACGTTCGTTTGCTGACTTGGATTGACGGCGATTGTCTCGCGTCCGTTCTGCCACACAATCGGAAAATTCTGAGATCGCTTGGCCGTGCGCTCGCGCAAATGGACGTGGCGCTTACTAAGTTTGACCACCCCGCCGCGCATCGCGAATTCTACTGGGATATCCGCCGCGCCTCGGAGGCGCGCGAATATCTGCCGTTGCTTTCCGATTCACGGCGAAAGCTTGTAGAGCATGCTATTTCCGGATGGGAAGCGATTGACTGGAGCCGACTGCGCACGAGCATCATTCACAACGACGCGAACGATTACAACGTTCTCGTCAGCTCGGCCGAGCAGCGCGTGGCCGCGATATTGGATTATGGCGACGTCGTTCACACAGCGACCGCGTGCGAATTGGCCGTCGCGCTCGCATACGCAATGCTTGATAAGCCGGACCCAATCGGCGCCGCAGCACAAGTCGTTTCCGCGTATCACGAAGTTTATCCGCTCACGGAAGATGAAGTTGATTCGCTATACGCGCTGGTGATGGCTCGCTTGTGCTGCAGCGTCTGCTATGCGGCATACCAGGCCCGCGAGATTCCGACGAACGATTACCTAATAATTTCTAACGCGCCCGTTTGGGTGCTTCTCGAAAAGCTCTCTGCCGTGCCGCAGGATTGGCCGCGAAAGATGTTTCGGTTCGCTTGCGGCATGCCCGCGGTGAAGGACGCTTTTACTCGCGCGCGCTCAACGCGCGAACAACTGCTCGATTCGCGCAGAAGGTTCGTCGGGCCGTCGCTCAGCGTTTCGTACAAGGCGCCGCTGCATATCGTTTGCGGCTCGCGGCAATATCTTTACGATGCTGGTGGCCGGCGCTATCTCGATTGTGTGAATAATGTTGCTCACGTCGGACACAGCCATCCACGCGTTGTGCGCGCGGCCGCCGAGCAGATGGAGCTGTTGAACACAAATACGCGGTATTTGAATGAGCTCATGGTCGAGTACGCCGAGCGCTTGACTGCGACGCTGCCGGAGCCTCTTCGCGTCGTATTTCTCGTGTGCAGTGGCAGCGAGGCGAATGAACTTGCGCTGCGCCTTGCGCGAGCTCATACCGACCGAGATGAAGTAATCGTCGAAGATGCGGCCTACCACGGCAATACGACGGCGCTCATCGAAATCAGCCCATATAAGTTCGATGGACCCGGGGGCTGCGGACGGGCACGGTACGTCCGCAAGGTTCCGATGCCCGATGTCTATCGCGGCGCGTATCGAGGATCAGACGCGGGCTCGCGCTACGCGCGTCACGTGGCCGACGCAGCCCGGCTCAGCCGCGGGCTTGCAGCTTTCTTCTGTGAGTCTGCGATTTCGTGCGGCGGACAAATCATCTTGCCGCCGGGATATCTGCGCGAAGCCTATTCCGCGGTACGCGAGGCTGGTGGCGTGTGCGTCGCCGATGAAGTTCAAACGGGTTTCGGCCGAGCGGGCGAAAACTTCTGGGCTTTTGAGTCGCAGGGCGTGGTGCCCGATATCGTTACGCTCGGCAAGCCGATCGGCAACGGCCATCCTCTCGGCGCAGTCGTCACGACGCCGGATATTGCGAAGTCGTTCGCGAACGGAATGGAGTATTTCAATACGTTCGGCGGCAATCCGGTCTCCTGCGCTGTGGGGCTCTCGGTTCTCGACGTAATTCGAGATGATGAACTGCAGCAAAACGCGCGAGAAGTCGGGGACTATTTTATGAAAGGCCTGCGAAAACTTGCGGAGAAGCATCGCTTGATAGGCGATGTGCGCGGGCTTGGCCTGTTTATCGGAGCGGAGCTTGTGCGCGATCGCGAAACACTCGAACCAGCCGATTCAGAAGCATCCGCCATCATTGAACAGATGAAGTCCCGCGGCGTCCTTTTGAGTACAGACGGCCCTTTTCACAACGTGTTAAAGATAAAGCCACCAATCGTCTTTTCAAATGCGGACGCGGATGTTGTCGTCTCCGGGCTCGATGCAGTCCTCGCCCAGACTAGCTCACAGCGCTCATCGTAATTTGGGCTCCGAACTGCGCCGCCAGTGCGCAATCGAATTCGCAACCGGCGGCGGGACGCGTTTGCCGCTCTCTCATTGTTTTGTTACGCTGCTAAAGTTCATCCACGGAGCGGAGAGGTGTCCGAGCGGTTTAAGGAGCACGCTTGGAAAGCGTGTGTTGGGGAAACTCAACCGTGGGTTCGAATCCCACCCTCTCCGCCACTCAGTCTTGAGATTCTCTCAATCCATTTTAAATCTGACCGAACATGAAAACTCGTGGATCCATTTGCGAAAATCTCGCAAAGTTCACCGGTTCATGCCGGCGTGACAATGTGGATACTCTCGAGCCTCGGGCGCTCGATTTCTGACGGCTTCACGGAATTTCGCCGATCATTGGCACATCGGAGCGAGTTTCGCAATTTCGTGAACCGAGTCCACCCACGGGAATTCTTTGCCGTCGGTAAAAATGTAGAAGGTTGCGCCGTTGGGAAGTAACTCAACGATATTTCCACCATAGCCGGCCATCAACGGCACCCAGAAACTGCACGAGTATTCAGGAAACTCGGCGGTTGTGATGTTCTTCCCCCAAAATCCATGGGTGTAGCGGCGGCTGTTTGGAATTGCAGCCTTGCTCAGGCCCGAAATCGGCGGACCAAGCGCCGAGCCGGAAGATGCACCGAGGATAGGGACGCCGGCGACACCAGGGTTCTGACCGCGGAACAATGATTCATTCAGTCGACTCACTTCGAGTACTTGCGTGCCGTTGATGACGCCGGAGCCGTTGTTTAGAAAATTTGCGATTTTGGCGATGTCCCCTTGATCGAAGAACAAGCCGTAGTAACCGCTCGGCGCGCCCGTCGCGCTGTTGTCGGTGCGAATCGTCGTCAAGCCTCCCAACGTGACGTGGAGCGGTTTGTAAACGTCGTCGCGCACCAAATCAAAAATATCGGCATACTTCCCTCGACGCTGGCGCAGGTACGCGTTCATTGCCTGAGTCAGAACGAATGTGGCCGAGCTCTGATAAATCCACTTGGTTCCCGGAGGCGCGTAGTTCTGGTTGAAGGCGAAAGCGTCCGCAATCTTTTTTTGATACGTCTCGTCCACAAGAAATGTATCCATCGTGGGGCTGTCTTCGTCCGCTTCGTATTTTTCGAGGTTGTAATTTCCAGTTGCCATGTCCGATGTATTGTTGAACGTAGTGGCGTCCCATCTTCCGCCATCCGAGGTTTCGGGCACGAAGCTCTTGATCAATTCCGAGTAGACGGTCGTGCCGTAAAGCTCACCCAACCGCATGAGCGCCACGCCGGCAAACACGGATTTGGCGATCGAATACGATGGCAACCGCATTTCGCTGCAGAAAGAGTACTCGCCTGAACGCGTCGGGCACCCAGCGACGTAATTGACGCCGTGAAAGACCAGGCCGTATGTTGTGATGTCTTCCGGGTGCTTATATGCTCGGGCGAATGCAGAGAGTTCTATCCCGGCCTTCGGGTAATCGACCACCAGGGAACTGAACGGCTTCGTTGGCATCCGATGCGCGCGCTCGGAGGTTTGATTTTCCTTGAGTGCTGCGCTGCCAGGCACGGCACCCGGAGAATAATCGGCGGCAACGATCCCCCACATGTTGAACTTCATCGGATAGCAGGTTTCCTGCGTGATTTGGAAATACACGTCGGAGACTCTCGGAGATTTTCTGGCGCTGAAAAGAAACGTCATCTCTCCGTTGTGCACGCAGTTCTGGTTGCGCTGCACAAGGGCAAACGGGAGCGCGGCACGTGTATAACCATCGTCGCCGCTCTCTTGCCATACGCGTCCGGGCCCAAGTATGTAGTTCCACGATGGATTTCCGGTGATCACCAATCCTTGCCGCGCGGGAATTAGATCGCTTCCACTCTGAACAAATTGAAAGCTGAACGCAGGAAGATGTTTCCACGCAGAATCTGTCTTTGGAACTAAGTCGAAGACATCGGATAACAGGACGAAATTAACGGTACTCTCCGGATCCTTAAGCGTTAGAGTTCCTTCAAACATCTCCGCCGGCTCGGCGGCGGTTGCCGGAATCGCAAATCCAGAGGTGTCATCGACAGGCTGTGACGGAGTCTGACCGCCAAACAGTTGATCGCGAGTAAGAGTCGTTCGGATTACAGCGGCCCCGCCTGAATAAGCGGTGCCCGTCGCGCGTGCACTCTGAGCTTGCGCGACAGGTGTCGCCAGGTAGCCAGACGCAGCGCACACAAGAGTGAGGACGCCATTGAAAAAAAACTTCGCAATATCCATCGGCGCGCCTCTTTCATTGTGCTTAGGTAGATTTAACATGTTCGCACGGCATCGACCGCAAAGAAGCTGATTTCTTCATCCGTGCAGCACCTTCCTCTGACTCACTGTGTCGCCGTCGTCTTTTTTTAGTTGATAGAAAACGACCGTCGAGACGAGCGTCATCCCGCCAAGCACGAAAAACGCCCGGTGGATGCCATGGATGAATTGCGGAGCACTGGAAGTGTGGCGATCGGGAATGAAAAACGCAGTCACGAGCGACGCTGAAGCAACGCCAAAACTGATTGCCATCTGCTGCATCGTGCTCGCGATCGAGCTTGCCCCGCTCTCCTGTTCTTCGCTGACGTCCGCGTAGACGAGCGTGTTCATGGATGTGTATTGCAGCGACGTGAAAAATCCATAGCAGAACACTTCTGCGACCACCAGCCAAACAGGTGTGCCTTGACCGATGGTCGCGAAAAGCAAAATAAGAAGGCCGATGATCAGCGTGTTGGAAACCAATACGGCACGGTATCCGAAGCGCGCCAAAATTCGCGGCATCGTCGGCTTAAGACTCATCGCCGCTATCGCCTGCGGCATCATGAGCAAGCCGGATTGAATCGGCGTGAACCCGAGGCCAACTTGATACAAGAGTGGAAAAAGAAACGGAATGCCTCCAACTCCCAGCCGAGTCAGGAAGCTGCCGTTGACTGCCACGCGAAACGTGCGAATCCGAAATAGGATGAGATTCAGCATCGGATGTGCGGTCCGGGTGGCGTGAAATCCATAGCCCGCCAGCAGCACGATCGAAATTGCCAGAAGCCCGAGGATTTCGCCCGCGCTGAGCGTGTGCTCGCCGAACACTTCGAGCACATACGAAAGCGACGCGACACCGGATCCGAAAAGAATCAGTCCGGCGACATCGAGAGGATTGGTACGTTCGCGGTAATCCGGCAGGTGCAGGTGGACGAGAAGCAAACCGATGAGGCCGATCGGAATATTCACAAAGAAAATCAGCCTCCAATGAAAGTATCCGACGATCAAGCCGCCGGCGATCGGCCCCAGCATTGGACCAATCAGACCGGGGATAGCGACGAAGCTCATAGCGCGAACGAGTTCAGATCGCGCAAAGGTCCGCACCACGGTGAGCCGCCCGACGGGAACCATCATCGATCCGCCGCAGCCCTGCAGGATGCGGCAAGCCACCATCAGATGGATGTTGCTCGATATACCGCAGAGAAACGACCCTAGCGTGAAGATACCGATCGCAGAGGCAAACACACGGCGCGTTCCGAACCGATCGGCCATCCAGCCGCTGATCGGAATGAAAACTGCGAGGCTCAGAGTGTAACTTGCGAGCACCGACTTCATGCTGAGTGGAGCAACGTGGAGTGCCGACGCGATCGTCGGCACCGCGGTATTGAGAATCGTGGTGTCCAGCGACTCCATAAAAAATGCCACCGCGATTAGCCACGGCACCAAGCGCTTGCTCGAGGCAGCCAGAGAGGGTTGTGGGGAAGTGATCACGTAAGATTAGAGTTTGCTATATTGCGCGCACGCGCGGTTCTCGATCGAGTAACTAGCAGTATGATCCGCGAATCAAAAACGAGCCAAAAGGCGCTCCAATAATCTTGAGCACGTTCTTCGTGAGCGTAAGCGTCACCGCCATGGGACGACGTTGCTCTTGGTCACGTAATCTTCCGGCCCGGTAGGTCGTCTTTGCAGTTCGCTTGTCTCGACTTTGCGTAAGTGTTGGCCCCGTCACAAGCGAAAAAGCTGTGACCCCCTTCAGGGCATCTTCAAATGATCGCGGAAAAATTGCTCGAGGTTCGTGCGGTCTCGGAAGGCTTCCGTTCCACCTTGGCAAGTCGTCGAGAAGGCTCCGGCGATATCCGCGTATTCAAGGCACTCGTGCGGCGTCGCGCCTTGTAAAAAGCTGTGAATGAAGCCTGCGTCGAAGCTATCTCCAGCGCCGACTGAATCTATCGAGGCTACTTGTATCCCATTGCTCCGCCATTCGTTGGTGCCTTTGCGCAAAATTGCGCCTTTCGAGCCAAGTTTGACTACTACCCATTGGCAAACGTGTGAAAGCTTGTCGATCGCTTGCTCGATATCGTCGGCACCGGCGATCTTTTTAGCTTCGCGCTCGTTTGGAAAGAAAATGTCGACAAATGGCAGTACGCTCATCAAGTCGCTTTCCCACTTCCCCTCTGGATCATCGTTCGTGTCAAGCGACGTCGACAGGCCTTTTGCCTTCGCTTCGCGAAATAGATCGGCGATATGGGGACGAAGAGACTTGTGCAGGAAAAACGAAGAGAGATGAAGGTGCCGCGCGGAGAAAATGTAATCGAGATCGAGATCCGCGTAGCTTAGCTCGAACATCGCGCCGGGATAAGTCAGGATGAATCGATGTTCCGGGTGGGTCAGGATGACGGTCAAGCCAGTAGAAGTCCCGCTTGAAGCGACGCGAACACGGGTCAGGTCGACTCTCGCAGCGGCGAGCCAGCCTAAAGCCATTTTGCCCAAGGGATCAGCGCCGATCTTGGAAACCATGCCGACGCGAGTGCCAAGGACCGAGAGATTATGCGCAAAAATCGCGGACGAGCTTCCGAGCGTTAATCGGAATCCGTCGATCAGTGATTCTTGCTCCGGCCTGAATTGCGCTGGCAGACCGTAAAGAATCAAATCCGGATTGATCTCGCCGACAACGCAAACATCAAGCGGCATTCTGGCGCCCACTATTATTTAGAGCTTTCGAGCATCACAACGCGAGACAAATTTCGGGGCTCATCGGGATTCAAGCCTTTCCTGATTCCTGTGTAAAAGCCGAGCAGTTGGCCCGGAATTACGCTCGCGGACGCGCGGGCTACTTCCGGGATGTCCAGTGACAGTTCGACAAGGTAGTCGGCGGCACGGCGGATCGCGGGATTACTGACATTGGTAACAACGAGGGTCGTCCCCCCGAGTTTCTTGATTTCTTCGAGGACTGCCACCTCGGCGTCAAAACCACTTTCGCTGATGATGAATGTGATGAGCGTCTCCGGACCGACAATCGCCTTTGGCCCGTGTCTGAACTCGAGCGTATGAAAACACTGTGCGTACGAACAAGACATCTCTTTCACCTTCAACATCGATTCCTGCGCGATTCCGAAGAACGGACCCTGGCCGAGAAAAACATAGTCCGCAAACGTTCGAGAGTCCACGAGTGACTTAATCGTCGCGTGAAGTCCGCTCAACCGATCGGTGACTAGATCCGGGAGCTTGCGAACCGCATCCAGGAAATCGCGGCGGTCTCCGCGAATCGCCGCAAGCGATTGCAACACGAGAAGCATCGAGGTGAAAGATCTCGTCATTACCGTGCTTTTTTCATCCGCGCCAGGCAACCGGATTAGGCGCGACGCTGCCTTTTCGATCGGGGTATTCGTGGCGCATGTAATTGCGACAGTGCGAAGGTTGAGTGCGGTCTCGAGATATTCAGCAGCCTGTACGGCTTCCGACGTATACCCAGAGCGAGTAATCACCACAGGCTGGCAGGGAATTGGAAGCAAGTTCGGGAAAAGCATGATTTCAGATGCGGGAGTGGCGCGAGATTTCTCGCCCGTCAAAATGGACCAACTCGCCGCCGCAGTTTGCGCCAAATAAAAACTCGATCCGCAGCCGACGAACACCCATTCAATATTTCTGGGCAGTTTTTCGTTTAGAGTTAGCAGTTCGGACGTTCTCTCGATGCTCTCTAGGCACGATTTCCACGTCGCCGGCTCCGAAAGAATTTCGGAGATCGTGTGAGCGCCAATTCCTGATTTCAGTTCCGCCAACTGTTCCTCCGCGATTTTCTGGCTTTGATCGTCTAAACGGCCATGACCTTGATGTGCGCCGCTCGAAGTCCCTTGAGATGCTTGGCCGAAATCTTCTTGTCCGTGATCGTATGATGCACGGCCGAAGTGGGGGCAATAAAGGAGAGGCTGCGCCGGCCGAACTTGCTCGAATCGCACACGATGATCGTGGTTTTCGCATTTTCCATCATCACGCGGTTCGCGCGCGCTTCAAGAAGGTTGGGGGTCGTGAGACCATATTCAACGTCAAACCCGTCAACCGCGAGAAAAAGAAGGTCGGCGGTGACGTGCCGCAACGAGTCTTCCGCGAGCGGGCCGACCAGCGAAAACGAGTTTCTTCGCAGCGCGCCGCCCGTTAAGATGACTTCGACGTCGGTTCCAGCCAGCTCGGCGGCGATGTTCACGGCGTTGGTGATCACCGTGAGGTCTCGTACATGTTTGATCGCCCGCGCGATCGCGGTGGTCGTCGTTCCCGAATCCAGAATGACCACGTGGCCCGGTTGAACGAAGCGGGCGGCCGCCTCTGCGATCTTGAGTTTTTCGCGACGGTGCAATTGTTCTTTTTCGTGGAGCGAAGGGTCGCGCAGTGCTGACGCGTCGATTGGCAGGGCGCCGCCGTGTGCGCGCTCGATTCGGCCCATTTGGTGGAGCGATTCCAAATCTTTTCGGATCGTGATCAGAGATGTGGAGAATCGCCGCGCAAGGTCCTTCACCACAACGCGGCCGTCGCGCTGCGTCAATTCGAGGATTTTTCGCCTCCGCTCTTCTGCCAGCATGCGTTTACGGCCTTCTTTCGATTCATTACTTTTTGTTACTATTTTGTGCTTGAGGGTGATAGCTTGGCACAAACGCAAGCCAGGAGCAATGATTTATGCGCGTTGCGACGATCGTCTGCGTAAGCGCCAATCCGGCCATGGATCGCCGGTTACGCGTGGCGTCTTTGGCGCTTGGCGAAATTAACCGCGCGCAGAGCGCGCACGGTTTTGCGGGCGGCAAAGCCGCTCACGTTGCCATGGCAGCTCGCGCGCTGGCGGCCAACGCCGTTTGGGTGGGATTTCTCGGCGGCCCAATTGGTGAGGAATGCGCGCGCCAAATGACGGACCTGGGTATCCAAGTCGCCTCGATTCCAACTGCCGCAAGCACACGCGTGAATCTCGAAATCATCGACGACTCGGGAAGAGTGACCGAAGTCCTCGAACCCGGTGTCGAACCAACGGCGGAAGAGAGGGACGAGTTCTTGCGGACCTGTGTTCAGGGGCTTCGTGAAAAATGGAAAGACGCAGTGCTCGTTATTTCCGGCAGTCTGCCCGCTGGCCTCGGGACAGATTTCTATGTTCATCTGATCAAAGCCGCGCGAGTAGGAGGCGCTAAAGTATTCGTCGACACGAGTGGCGATGCCCTTCGCGACAGCGCAAAAGCTAATCCAGATTTTGTGAAGGCAAATCGCGCTGAGGCAGAAGCTTTGGTCGGACGGCCGCTAAAATCTACGGAAGAAATAGTCCGCGCCGCCAGCGAGATAGTTCAACGCGGATCGGCAAGCGCTGCAATAACCTTTGGCAGCGAGGGACTCATCTGGCTCGAACGCAAAAATGGACCCGTATGGATGGCGCGTCCACCGCGCATGAAGGTAATCTCCACGGTCGGTTGCGGCGACGCGACGTTGGGCGGCTTTGCCTACGCCGCCGTTCAGGGCATAGACGGCGAAGAGGCACTTCGCCTTGCGGCGGCTTGCGGCGCTGCCAATTGTGTGGCCGCGGCTCCGGGAAGAATTGAACTCGCGACAGTTCAGACGCTGATTCCGCAAATCGACGTACAGCGACTACACTGATAAATCACCCGAAAACCGGCGGCTTGTGGTAACCAGCGACGATCCTACTTCGAAGAATCCGCGATCCCCGGAATCCATCGGACGGCATTATCGTGGTAGATACGACGAAGAACCGGTGCGGGCAAATTGAGGCCCTCGATTTGGCGGCCTCTGTAGGGCAGCATTTGATCCGTGGCCAGAAATTTCCAATCTCTCGCGTATGTTTCTTGCCATTCTTTGAGTGCTTCCGGAGTGGATTCGTTGTTCAGGAACTCCAGATCGGTTCCGTAGAGCACTCTATCCTGATACTGGATGAGGAAGCTCCGCACTTTTTCTCTCGGCTGAATCATTAGATATTCCATCCGC
The DNA here is from genome assembly GCA_049279675.1 of Candidatus Acidiferrales bacterium. Classification (GTDB taxonomy): domain Bacteria; phylum Acidobacteriota; class Terriglobia; order Acidiferrales; family UBA7541; genus Palsa-147. The sequence goes on along the minus strand of JBAPOP010000138.1, from coordinate 1,871 downwards.
GCCGCCGTGTCCACCGCGAAATTTGGATAAAGATCGAAGCGCTTCGCAATTTCGTCCACGTCGGTTTCCATGCTTCCCAGGTGCGCGCCGACCACTCGAAGATTCGGATTTTCAGCAAGTAGGTGATCGCGGGCCGCCAATATCACTTCCTTGCGAGGATGATCGGGATGGAGATACATGTACCACTCGGGATTTTCCTTGTAGTAGTCGTAATCCGGACTCTCTGGATCCGGCGGCTGCCAACAGGAAGAAGGTTCAGCAACGTGAGCGATCAAAGTCTTATTTTCCGCCGCGATTTCGCGGTAGATGGGTTCGAATGCGGCATCATCAGGCATCACATACTGGCCGTCTTTAGTTTTTAATTCCATCCCGATGTTTTTCCAGATTTTTACAGCCACCGCGCCGTCAGCGAACTGCTGACGAATTTGGCTGACAGTCTTCTCGGCGAAATCCTTCTGTTGGTAGCGAAATGGATCGAACGTAACGCACAGCTTCGCGTGTTCATGGCTGCTTTGGACAAAACCTTTCGCCCGCGCGAGTTCGGTGGAAAGATCAGCATAAATTCCGTGGGTATCGGCCACGCAGATGTCCAGCAAATGCAAATGCAGTCGCGCGATCAGATCTGCAAATTCAGGATCGCTCTTGAACGCGTGAACGTGAGTGTCGATTGGCTCCGTTGCCGCAAAGGCTTGTAGGTCATCGCCGGGCGATTTATCGGATGCTTTCACCGCCGATACGGGGACAGGTGCAAATTGGCGGAATAGAAAGCCGGCGGCTGTTACGCTCGCAACCATCAATGAGAATAAGAGAAGCCTCTTCAATTTGAAATTCTTCTCCTCGATTAGCGCTTTGCCATTCCTGAACGCGCGCGAGTCCGAACTGATTCACCCGCATCCTCTTCGTTAAGCGGCTTCCGGACGTCGGCCAGAATCAACTCGACTCCTGCCTTACGGAGGGGCCGAAGATATTGAGGGTCTGCGGCCGAATCCGTGACAAGAATATCGATATCCGTTATCGGGCCCACATACGCAAACCCCTGATTGCCGAATTTACTGTGGTCCGCCACGGCGATGCTAACTCGCGCGGATTTCAGAATCATCTTCTTGATTTGCGCTTCGGCCTGGCTTGCGGTGGAAATGCCGTAGCTAGGATCAATCGCGCTGACTCCGAGAACGGCTTTGTCGACACGGATCTCCGAAAGCGCGCGCTGTGCCCAGACACCAGAAAGATAGAAAACGTCCTTCTGCAGTTCACCGCCGGTTGAAATAACGGAAACATGTTGGCTGCGCTGAAGTTCTTCGACGATCGGCGGGGAATTCGTGATCACGGTAAGCCTGTTGCGATGAAGCAGGCGCCGCGCCAGTTCATAGACGGTAGTGCTGCCTTCCAGAAAAACAGTCTCTCCGTCCAGGATCAAGCGCTCAGCCTCCCGCGCGATCGCCTGCTTTTCCGCTCGATGGCTGCGGCCAAGCGCTTCGTAGGAAGGTTGGAAATTTGTACTTGAAGCGCGGGAAACCGCGCCGCCGTGCGAGCGCACCAACACCCCTTCTTTTTCCAGCGCAGCAAGATCGCGGCGAATCGTTGCAGCAGTTACTTCGAGCGTGCGGATCAGTTCGGAGGCCGAGACAGTTCGCTCGCGAGATAAAATCTCGCGAATCCGAAATCTCCGTTCCTCGGCCAAAAGGCTCATCGAACCGCTCCGCTCAGGTCTAAAGTCCGGAAGCAGCGGGATTGTGCCACAAATGCGCTCAAATGCATCGTAAAAGTACAAAATACGTCATTTTCGATTAAAAAAGTTGACAAACGAGCACAATCGGGCTAATTAGCTGTGCGGTCAGGTGCCTTTTTTCGAGCCGTATCAGCTGTGCCGG
>JBAPOP010000137.1:0-47791 GCA_049279675.1 Candidatus Acidiferrales bacterium | reverse complement strand
CGCAAGACCCGCCCGGCTGAACATGATCGGGTACCATCGGTATCCAATCGAGTAGGCGTCAATGTTTCCGTAATTGCTGGCGTTCGTCGGCAGCGCTTGCGTCTGCATTCGGACCGCTTCGTAGCGGCCGATTGCGACGAACTGCGGATTGACGTAGTAGCCGAACTCGACGAAGCCCGCATTCCACGATGGTCCGCGCGCCCCGGTTGGCAGAACTGAATTCGGGCCACTGGAAGGCGTGGACGTTCCGAGATACACGTTGTCGTAGCCGTGCATATAGAACGGCATGATGTTGAGCTTCCCGATGTAGAGATCGCCAGCTACACCGACGCGATAGAACGGCTCGTTATCGATTCCCACAAGAGGAGCACCACCGGACGTCTGGTAGTTCGTGGGACGCTGTCCTGCGTAGACGAAGCCCTGGATCCTCGACGCCGCCATGCTGTCGTGACCCAACGGGAACGCTTGGTCGAACGTGGCGAAGACGTCATAGGTGCGGCCGGCCGGCGGAGCGCCGGGCACCACGTCGGTCGTGAAGTTCACACCGCCCTCGTTGCTGCTCAAAACCGAAACCGAGTAGCGGGTATAGCTATTGGCGCTATGTCCCATCAACTCGACGCCCGACTGGTTGTCTCCGAGGCCGAAGTTGTTCGAGTCCCCCGGTGGGTTGAAGTGATAACTCTGGTACAGGCCGCCGTTGCCCGACAAGAAGAGGAAACGCTTCTCAGAGATAAGTTCGTTGAGCTCGTAGTGCCCGAATTTCAGATTGAACCATGAACTTCCCTTGAGATTGTCGAAGCGGACGAACGCGTTCTCGAAGTGCCACACTGCAGTCGGGTCGGAAGAGGGGAGGAGTGAGAACGAAATGTTGTTGTACAGCGTTCCTACCAACCAAAAGTCCATGCCCGAAAGGTCGAAGCCGTGCTGCGTGAAACTGCCCGCAACCGTCGTACTTCCGGTGCCCCCGCCTGGGATTGAATCCAATTGTTGGTTCGTAGTGTGTTCGAGGTGCCATTGCGGCGTGATTCGCGCCGTCATCGGGAAGTACGCAGGGTTCTGCCAGATCGGTGAGTCGCGGTCGTTCCCGATCTGATAGCCGCGATCGCGGAACGCTGTACCAAAGTCATTGAGCTTCGGCCACGCTGTATGGCATGCGGAGCACGGCAATCCATATTTGCGAGCGAATGCCGGAACTGCGTTGACTTTGTGAATCGGCAACGTGTAAGCCGGTTGGCTGTCGCCCACGATCATCGCAATCATGAGAAACGTGAAAGCGAACGCAGAGCTAATCAGCGACCAGCGGATATTCAATGTGCCTTTTAGAAACAACTTCACCATGCTGCCTCCTCTGAGATCCAAGAATCTGAAAATGATTGTCTCAAACGAAGAGCGACCGCGATGGGCGACGAAGAAGAAGTGGAGCAAAATGAACAACAGGTATGGTGGTAGGACCAACAAGAGCGACTGACATTCAAGAATGGAAAAGTTCTGAAACTAACCACGGAAACAACCCCCTCCGCCCGGCGAGGCAACCGTGTCTCAAAACTGCACAAACGAGCAGCAACTTACAGCCGGACGTTTTCGAATGCAAGTATTTTTTAATCGAATTCATCATAAATTGTTGGTACCAGAACCCTTAGCGGTGACCGCAGGTCACGCCGACGCTGAGATCTCTTGCGAAAAACACTGTAGCCGTGCAACTCTTTCTGTGAAACGCGTCCGATTGTTCACGCGTCTGTGTCAATCGATTCGCGAGCGCACATACAACTCTTATGAAATCGGAACTCGATGCCGATGTTTCGTTCCAAGGCGCGATTCAGCCGTCGCCACACCAATCGAGGCGCTTGGGATCGCAAGATTCGCTCACGCGGAACATTCACACAGTGCTAGCAATATCGTTATTTCTAATAGTTTCTGCACTTTACGCCGCCGCGCCCGATCAAAAGAAATCCGATGCAACTCTTGTCATCGATCTGCCCGCACCGGAGGGCGAAGTTCTTCAGGCTGTTCATACAATCGTGGAAGACGGCATCATCCATGGCACGCAGGTCTTCGCGAAAGAACCGATTCTCGATGGCGCGACGCCGGCGACGTCATTCGCTTACTTCGGAAAGTGGCAAGGAGGCGGCCAGGCCTTCTATAAAGTCCGGACAGGAGCGCTAGCACCGCGCCACTTCAAGAACAGCGCCGATATGGGAACGATTTCCGTCCGATACGTCGTTGAAGGCCTCAGCGCGATGAGCACGAAACTTCAGATCGACGCCGTCTTCATCGAGAGCGGTGGCCGCGCGAGCCTATCCGATGGCAGCGTCGAAACCAGCGAGTTCAAAGAAATACAGGACAAAATTCGCGCCATCGAATACGAGAAAAGAAAGGATGCTGAGAGCCTAAAGGCGCGCCAAGCTTTCGACGCCGCGAATGCGACGCCTGAGCATCAGCGTGAACTGGAAATTTCGCGGCTTCAGTCGGCTGAAACTGCTCTGAAAAATCTTCAGGCTCGTTACCACGATTTGCAACACGAACTGGAAGTCCGAGTGAAGGATTCGGGCGCGGATTTGAAGTCCGCGCCATTTCACAGCGCCACCGTGATGCGATCGCTTCCCGCGCATGCGGAACTTCTGATTCTGATTGTTACGCCGCGGTGGTACGGCATTGAAACGACCGATGGCGCGCACGGCTGGATTAGCCGCGAAGTCGTCGAGGCGCTGCCGTGAAGCGCGCGAACTACGGCCGTCCGGGCGCTCTCACTTCTGTGCTTGCGTCCATGCTTTGTTTGCTCTTTTCATGCGGCGCATTTGGACAGGCTGCGCCAGCCGAGAAGACTTTCAACGCGCCCAAAGCGAGTGTGGACAAGGCGCTGCAAAGCCTGCGCTCGTCGACCTCGGGACGGCTGCCGACGCTCGATGGCTTCGTTGATTCGAGCGAACCGCTCGAGCATTACGAGCGCGGTTTCTTTCAGTGCGCGATTGTCGCGACGGCTGCTCCCGGGGGTGGGACGTCGGTGCGCGTCGGCGTAAAGATCACGGCGTGGTATGCAGACCCTAGCGGCGCTCGTTCCGGATATCGTGTTCTGCCTTCGAACGGACGGATCGAATCTGATTTTCTCAATGGACTCGGCGATGCGCTCGGCGCGAAAGCTGGCGGTTCAGTACCGTCGAGCCGCGTCGGCGCAACCGGTGCGTCCGGAGCGGCGGCACCGGAGAAGACCAAATCTGCACCTGTATCACCGTCTGCCCCGCCTTCGTCCGCGCGCCCAACGGCGCCAGTTGCGTCTTCAACCCCTACGGGCGACGGCAAATCGTCAGCCGTGCTTGCCAACGAGAGCCTCGCATCGATCCGCCAGAAGCGCGAAACGGACGAGCAACAGTTTCGAGATTTGTCTGGGCTGGTCCAAAACCTTGAGCAAATCAAACAGAACCAAACGCATCCGGATGACATCTCTGTTGTTAAGAAAACGGGCACGGCGATCTATGCCAAGCCGCAAACCAGCGCTGAAGTATTAATGACCGCGGACGAAGGCGATGAATTTCCGATTCTGGATGCTCCAGGCGGCTGGGTGCATGTTCAGATCTCGGGACCTTCGCGCGGCTGGATTCGGGAGGTGCAGCTGGACATGCCTTCCGGATTCGCCAACGGCGCCGAAAAATCGGCTACCGAATCCGACGCCGCGCCGCTTTTCCGCGTCAGCCGCGAGGACATCAGTCCGTTCGCGGGTACTTGGGGATTGCTGAAAGACAAAGTGGTGAAGATTATTTGGGTCGCGCCGATCGACCCGTCCGCGAAGGCGACGACGGCGCAGGCAAAACGCGAATACGCGAAGTCGCTTTTCTTGAAAGCGTATCGCGAAATCTCGGCGGACCCGGCGGCGGTGGCCGGTGTCGTGGTCGTCTTTGATTCCGCCGACGGCGGGCAAGTTTCCGCGACATTGATGAGCCTGAAGAAGCTCCGAGCGGGATATATCAGCGATGATGATTTCTGGAAAGAATGCTCGCTTGAACCTCCCGAATCATTTCAGGACGCCCCGCAGGAGTAATTCCCCGATCGCAATTCCCTCCTTTTTATCGCTGCGCGCAGTTAGCTACCTCGAGTTTATACGTGGACGAGATCGGAGCGTTTCAGAGTGGGCAGAGCCTTAATGGATTTTCCAACTTTTTCCTGAGCCAAGCGCAAATCGTAAAGTGTCTGCAGATTGAGCCAAAACTGTGCACTCGTGCCAAAAAAATGAGCGAAACGCAGCGCGGTATCGCCTGTGATGGAACGCGTCCCGTTCAGAATCTGGGTCACGCGATTCGTCGGCACGCGGAGCTTTCGTGCCAATTCGGCCGCGCTCATATCGAGTGCTTCAAGTTCTTCCGCGAGGTGTTCACCCGGATGGATAGCAGTTGGTGTCACGGTGGTCCTCCTCAGTGATAGTCGACAATCTCGACGTTCGATGGTCCCGGTGCCCGGTCGAGCCACTCGAAGCAAATCCGCCATTGATCGTTAATGCGGATGCTGAACTGACCCTTGCGATCGCCACTGAGCGATTCAAAACGATTGCCGCGCAAGGCGGCAAGGTCCCTCAGGGAGGTGGCTGCTTCCAGACGATCAAGCTTCAGCCGCGCGGAGCGCTCGAATCCGGAGAACGCCTTGACCCGCTTGCCGGCGGCGAAATCTCTCGTCTGCTTGTCGCGGAAGCCGACAACCATCGATTGAAAATATCAAGAATTACGCGTTACGTCAAGCGTAATGAACCGATCGATGCTTCGAAACGCAAAAAAGGCCGGCCCTTGAGAGGCCGGCCTTTGCTTTCTTTCAATCAACCAGAATGCGCATTCTTCTTACGACAGCGAACGAGTGCGCGACTGCTACTTGGCTGGAATATAGCTCAAGTCCGGGCGGAACTGGATGAGCTCGCTGTACGTACCCTCGATCGAGCTGTTGATTCTCTCGACTACGGACGTCGCTTCCTGTTCGCCGAAGGCCGCGCGCAGATCGTCGCGCAACGGCTTTACGGCCGGATCGTCGGCCATCCCAGCCCAATTGGCATGGTCATACGTGAGGACGTATGTGCCGCCGGGGCCGCCGCTCACCAAGCGGTACCACGAATAGTGCGCCGGTGAATTCATCTTCTGCCGCGCCTCGTGCACTTTCGCGACCGCGCTGCGGAAATCGTCGCCTTTTCCATAACGGACGTGGAAAGTGATGACCTCCGTATATTTGTCATCCATGTGCGTGGGGGGATTACTCCATTTCGGCAAAAACTCGTAATACGCAGTTTCGAGTTTTTCGACCGATCCGGCGATCGACTTTCTATATTGTTCGAGATCGGCAGCATCGGCGACCGACGGGTTATCCATATCGGCCCAATGCTGGTTGAATCGCCCGACGATGTAGGTTCCGGTACGCTCGCCAGTGAGCGTTTCGAAAACGAGCAACGGCTGGCTGTCTTTCTGCTGTTTGTGCCATTCGACTTTCTGTTTCCGTCCGTCTTCGTACTGTTTCACCATGCCGTTTTTCGGCGTCTGGAATTCGAGCGCGTCGATTGTGCCGGGCTGTGATTGCGCCGCGGCTGAAAAAGCAACGAGCAGTAACACACCTAGACCTGTGGCCAGCTTCAACAATTTCAAAATATCCTCCTGAATTTTACAAACTGTGGGGCCGAACTTACGCGTCCAAAAGCGGAGCGAGAGTATCCCGCGTAAAAAACCGTGTCAAGGGAAACGGCGGAAAACACTGAGAAAAGGAGCCGACAACGGCGCCGGCGCGACGAAAGCTTGCACGTGGCAACGAAAAAGCGTAGCATCTCTCGGTAACCGAGGAGAGGGCATGAGCAAGCCGCTGGATTTGGTGCAAGGGACGTTGGATTTGCTGCTGCTGAAAATTCTCGCGCTCGAGCCGATGAACGGCTACGCGATCAGCCAGAGATTGAAGCAGGTCTCGCGCGACGTCCTTCATGTGAGCGACGGTTCGCTCTACCCCGCCCTGCACAAGCTCGAGCAAGAGGGATGGATCACCGCCGAGTGGAAAGCGACGGAAAACAATCGCCGCGCGAAATTTTATTCGCTTACGCGAATGGGCCGAAAGCAACTCGAGCAAGAAGCCGGCAACTGGGCACGGCTTTCGGCGGCGATTTCCCGCGTCGTGAAGCTGAACGAGGTTTGAGGCGGCACGCGGTGAGAAGTGTGAAGCAAGTGTGGGCGAAGGATCGCAGATGGGAATGGAAGGCACGATTCGGAGGATTTCATTGCGGCTGCGGTCTCTTTTCCGTCGGCGGCGAGTGGACCAGGAACTCGATGAGGAAATTCGGGAGCATCTCGATCGGCTTACGAACGGATACATAGCGACAGGTCTGGACTCGCGGCAAGCCCGCGAGGCGGCGCTGCGGGAATTCGGCGGCGTCGAGCAAGCGAAAGAAGATTGCCGCGACGCGCGCAAGGTAAGTTGGATTCAGGATCTGATTCAGGATCTGCGCTTCGGCGCTCGCATGCTGCGCAATATTCCCGGATTTACAGCAGTAGCCGTCCTGACGCTTGCGCTGGGAATTGGCACGAACACAGCCGTATTCAGCCTCTTGAATGGAGTCCTGCTGCACCCCCTGCCCTACCGCGATCCCGGCCGGCTTACGCTCGTCTGGGAGAAGGACGAGCAGGGCCATCGCGACAACGCCACGTTCGCGACCTACACCGATTGGAAAGCGATGAGCAAAAGCTTCGAGGAACTTTCTCTGTACCGTCTGTGGATGCCGATTGTATCGGATTCGGGCGACCCGGAGCAGCTGACTGGATTGCGTGTCACCACCAATTATTTCAGGATGCTCGGCGTCCGTCCCGCCCTCGGCCGCGACTTTCTCCCTGAAGAGGATGCCCCGTCCGCGAGCCACGTTGTAATCATCAGCCACGGGCTGTGGCAGCGCCGATTTAATTCCGATCCGGATATCGCCGGCAAAACGATGTCGTTGAATTCCGTGCCGTATGTCGTCGCCGGAGTATTGCCCGCGAACTTCGAATCGTTGATGAGGATGAATTCGCGCGAACCCACTCCGGAAATTTGGGGAGCACTCGGTTACGACGCTTCGCTGCCCTGGGCTTGCCGAACGTGCCACCATCTCATCGCGATTGGCCGGCTGCGACCGGGCGTGACGTTTGCTCAGGCGACGGCTGAAATGGATACGATTGCCGCCGCGCTGTGGAAAGCTTACCCGAAAGATTATTCTGCGGCGGGAGTCATCCTGACGCCGCTCCGCGAAGAGCTACTCGGCCCAGTAGGCACGACGCTTTTATTGCTCTTCGGGGCGGTCACGCTCGTTCTGCTCGTGGCCTGTACGAATCTCGCGAATCTGCTGCTGGCCCGTGCGACGCAACGCAACAAAGAGATAGTGGTTCGCACGGCGCTCGGTGCAGCGCGTGGCAGAATTTTCCGGCAATTGCTCACTGAAAATTGCCTGCTGGCGCTGCTCGGTGCGGCGGCGGGACTGATTCCAGCGTATTGGACGCCGGAACTGCTCGCATCGCTCGGCGCGGGAGATATTCCGAGGCTCGCGGAAGTTCGACTCGATTGGCGCGTCGTGCTATTCACATTTGGCCTAGCGTTGCTTACGGGATTGGTTTCAGGAATCGCACCTGCATTGGGCGCGTGGAAAACAAATTTACAGGACGCGCTGAAAGAAGGCGCACGGGGAAGTTCGGGAGAGGCGGCGGGCCGATTGCGAGGAGTGCTGGTGGTTTCCGAGGTCGCGCTCTCGTTGATGTTGATGCTCGGCGCGGGCCTGCTCCTGCGAAGTCTGCTGCATCTGCTCACCGTATCGCCCGGGTTCGATGCGACGAACGTGCTGACGATGCGAGTCTCCATTGTTGGCCAGAAATATGACGACGACAAAATTCTCCGCCAATTTTACGATCAGGCTCTCGAAAGAGTCCGTGCACTTCCCGGCGTGGAAGCGGCTGGCGCCGTCAGCGAAATTCCGCTCGGCGGTAACATGGATATGTACGGCTTTCACGCCGAAGGAAAAATCAACCCGAACCCCGAACTCGATGCGAGCGCCGAGCGCTATTGCGTTTCCCCAGGCTATCGAGGCGCGATGCGCATTCCTCTTTTGCGCGGGCGGGATTTCGGCGAGACCGACAACGCCGCCGCGCCGCAAGTGATCCTCATTAACGATGAATCCGGGCGCCAAATGTGGCCCGGCGAGGACCCACTCGGCAAGCGAGTAAAGATTGGCGGGATCGATAAGCCGTGGTGGACCGTAGTCGGTGTAGTCGGAAGCGTTCGCCAGTATGGACTCGACCTCGCCCCGACGATGCAGTTTTACGTGCCTCATGCGCAGTGGCCGTTTCCGGATTCTGACATGTCGCTGGCGATCCGCACGTCGGATGCGCCAACGGCAATCGCCGGAGCGGCACGCGATGCGATTCGATCGCTCGATCCGAACCAGCCAATTTCGCGCGTGATGCCACTCGGGGATTACGTGGGTGTCTCGGTGCAGAGCCGCCGCCTTTCGTTGATTTTGCTTGGGTCGTTCGCGGCGATTGCGCTTTTGCTTTCGGTGGTGGGCATCTACGGCGTTACCGCGTACGCGGTGGCGCAGCGAACGCGCGAGATTGGCGTGCGGATGGCGCTGGGAGCGCAAGGGCGCCAAGTCGTGTTGCTCTTGCTGCGGCAGGAATTGGTGCTTGTAATGGCCGGAGTTGCGCTTGGCGTCGCCGCATCCGCCGCGTTTACGCGGCTTCCCGCCAGCATGCTCTTTGAAGTGAAGCCGACGGATCCTGTAACTATCGTTCTTGTGTCTGTGCTGCTACTCGGTGTCGCTCTGTTGGCGTGCTGGATTCCTGCGCGACGCGCCACGCGAATCGATCCGATGGTGGCGCTGAGGTACGAATGATCTCGTACAGTTCTCGCGAGGAAACGTGATGCGGTCGAAATCCTGGAGTCACGTGATTGCGTTGCGGCTGCGGTCGCTTTTCCTGCGGCGACAAGTGGAGCAAGAACTCGATGAGGAAGTGCGAGAACACCTCGATCGGCTAGCGGATAGCTACATCGCGCGCGGGCTGGCTCCCCAGCAAGCTCGCGAGGCCGCGTTGCGCGAATTCGGCGGCGTCGCGCAAGCGAAAGAAAATTGTCGCGACGCGCGCAGTGTGAACTGGCTCCAGAATTTCGTTCAGGATGTGCGGTTTGGCGCGCGGATGCTGCGCAAATCGCCAGGCGTGACTGCGGTCGTTGTAATTGCACTGGCCCTCGGCGTCGGCGCGAACACTGCGATTTTCAGTATCGTGAATGGCTTCCTCCTGCGTCCCCTGCCCGTCGCTTCGCCCGAGCAGATCACGGTTCTCGCCATACAGCAAAAGAATGCGCCCGTTGGTTCGTCGGGATTCTCCTATCCGGAATTCGTGGATTTTCGCAAACAGACGGACGCGTTCACTGATGTATTCGGCCTCGTCATCAGCTCGGTGCAGCTCACCGCCAACGAGCGGTCGGATCAATGCTTCGTCAACTACGTTTCGGCAAACTTTTTTTCGGCGCTCGGAGTGAAGCCTGAGCTGGGGAGATTGATTTTGCCGGGCGAAGGCGAAACGCTGGGCGAACCGCCAGTCGTGGTCCTTGACTATTCGTATTGGCAGCGGCGATTTGGCGGCGATGCTGGCGTGGTAGGCCGAAGAATTCTCGTCGACGACAAGTCCGCGACGATCATCGGAGTGGCGCCGCGGCCATTTCACGGAATGTTCCCGATCTTTGAGATGGATTTTTATCTGCCGATGAGCGCGATATCGCTGGAAGAACCGGCGAATATCTTCTGGAACAACCGCGATCGCAGGCGGATTCTGGCGTTTGGGCGGCTGAAACCTGGAATCAACCTGCGAGAAGCGCAAAGCTCGCTGGAAGTCGTTACGGCGAGGCTCGCCAGCCAATATCCAGCGACGGATCAATGGTTCACGGTTCGCGCGGTGCCCGAAAAATCGGCGCGTCCGATTCCCTACGCAAACAATTCATTCGTCGCGATCTCGGGACTGTTTCTTGTGCTGGCGGCGTTCGTATTGCTGCTCGCGTGCCTGAATGTGGAAAATATCCTGCTCGCGCGCGGCTCGGCGAGGCAGCGCGAGATGGGAATTCGCGCGGCATTGGGTGCCGGCCGCGGACGGTTAATCTGCCAAATGCTCACCGAAAGCGTTCTCCTTGCCGCTCTCGGTGGCGGCGCGGGAATCGCTATCGGCGCGTGGGCAAATCGATGGACGAACGCAATTCACCTGCGGGAGATTCCGTTGCAGTTTGATTCCACTCTCGACTGGCGCGTGCTTGCGTTTGCCGCGATGACTGTACTTCTCACTGGAGTCGTCGTCGGATTGTTGCCGGCGATGCGCGCGTCGTCGGCCGATGTAAACGTGGTGCTGCACGAAGGCCCGCCGCGAACTTGGGCAGGCACACGTCGCCCAGGCTTAAGAACTTTTCTGATTGTCGCGCAAGTAGCGGGCTCGCTGGTGCTGCTCGTCGCTGCCGGGCTCTTTGTGCGCAGCCTGCAAAAGGTTCAGGGATTCGATCTCGGATTCGATCCGAATCACTTATTGAACGTGACCATCGACCCGCACGAGATCGGATACGACGAGGCGCGAACGAACTCGTTTTATCGCGAAGTCGAGACAGGAGTGCGCGAATTGCCCGAAGTGCAATCCGCAAGCCTCGCGTCGTACGTGCCGATGGGCGGCTTTCCGAGCAAGGTCGCGATCTCGGTCGAGGGGCGCCCGCCTGCGCCGGGTGAGCAGCTCCCGCACCTTCTGTTCAATCGCGTTGACCCAGCGTACATGGAAACGATGCGCGTTTCCCTCCTGCGCGGCCGGAACTTCACGGACTCGGACAACGAGTCTGCGCCGCGTGTCGCGATCATCAATCAGACGATGGCCAATCGTTTCTGGCCTCACGAAGATGCAATTGGGAAGCGATTCAGCATGGATGGCGCCCAGGGGCCGTTTGCGGAAATCGTCGGCGTAACGAATGACGGCAAATATCAAACGATCGGGGAAGACGCGCAGCCATTCATTTACGTGCCGCTCGCGCAAAACTTCGCGGCGAAGCGAACTCTGCAGATTCGCACGCTCTTGCCGCCTGAATCGATTGCAGCGGCCGTCAAAGACGAGGTCGCGCGAGTGGCTCCCGAGCTTGCCATCCTGAATTTGGAATCGATGAAGCAATTGCTCGAAGGCGCGTTCGGCTTTTTCGCATTTCGCGCCGTTGCGACTCTGGCGGCCATTCTCGGCTCAATTGGGCTGATACTCGCGGTGGTGGGCGTGTACGGCGTCGTGTCGTTCGCCGCGAGCCAGCGGACGCGAGAAATCGGCATACGCATGGCGCTGGGCGCGAATGCGCGCGACATTTTGCATTTGGTCTGGCTGCAGGGCGTGCGGCTTGTAATGTGGGGCGTTGCGATCGGGATGGCAGCGGCGTGGGGATTGACGCGCGCGATGACGCACCTCGTAGCTGGAATCAGCACAAGCGATCCCGTTACTTACTTCACGGTTGCGATTCTACTTTCTGGTGTGGCGCTGCTGGCTTGCTGGATTCCCGCGCGGAGGGCGACGCGGGTCGATCCGATGGTGGCGCTGAGATACGAATAGCCGGAGCCACGTTTTCGCTCGATTACGCGGCGAGTATACTGTCGTGCGTGAGAGGCTTGATGCGCACGCTCGAAAGCCCCCGACGCAACTGGAATTCGAGAATAATATCGGCGCTGTTGGCTTGCGCGGGAATTACGTTGGCGCTTTCGCTTGCCGCCACAGCCAAGACGAAAGACCCTACTGCTAACGGCATACACGGCCACGTATGGGACAGCGACAATGCCGCAATCGAGGGCGTTCGCGTGAAGGCGATGAACGAGAAATCGAAGGCGGCGGTCACGACCGACACGAATGCAGCGGGCGAGTTCGCATTGCTGCAACTTCCGTCAGGAATCTACGATCTCACATTTCAGAAGGACGGATTCGAATTCATGTTGTATCCCCATATCCGAGTTAGCAAGAATCAACCAATATCGCTGGACGTGACGATTCATCGCGCGTCCGGCGTCCCACCGTTGAAGCAATCGAACTAAGGCTAGGAAAACTTGAGAACTTCCTGGACGGCGCGATGGGCCTCATCGATTGCGGCGTCGGTGTAGGCATGCCCCGAGGCATCGGAATTGGCGATGGAAATGCGGCCGAAGGCCTGGCGGCCGATGACGCAGGGGCGATCTTTCTCGGGCACATGAGGATCGGAGAGCGATTCGTATTCGTAGGCGTAGCCGTGCGCCCAACGATTCACGGTGATCGCGGCAATATCGCGCGCCGAATCGAAACCCGCCGATCCAAGCATGCGCTGCAATTGTTCGCGAATTTTGCGCTCGATTACGGAGAAATGGGTCGAGTAGAGCTCGGCGCGGCCGTAGCGATATTGGTCACGCCGCGGCTGGCCGGGCGCGCACGGCGAGCGAAGCATGAAGAGCACAATGGGCTCATCAGGATTACTCGAGAACTTGTAATCGCCGATGCTCACGGGAAAATCGAGCGCGACGTACGTGTGGTAGCTAGCCGGCGCGACGATGTGATGAATGCCCAGCTTCTCGAACGCCTGCCAATTTCGAATCGCAACGTGCGTGTAAAGGTACGGAACCTTGACACCAAGATGCAGCGCTTCCTTCTGCGCGCCCGGCAATTCGGGACACAGATACGGAATCATCATGTTGTAGCACCCGAGGACGCACGATTTCGCGCGCACCGTTTGGAGTTTTCCCGCGCGGACGTAGGCCACTTCAACTTCCTTCGCGGAATCAGGCGCACCGATGTGATTCGCGCGGACGGCCGTGCTATTCAATCGGATGCGAACCGTTGAACCCGGCATGTCCAGGCGCGAGTAATCGGCGCGGGCTGTGACGACATCCTCCATCGTGTGACCGGGAACGGAACCGGGGACGAGAGAGCGCACAAGGAGGCGGGAGATCGAAGCGTTGCCGTCGGGAAAATGAAAGATGTAAGGTTCGGCCTTCGGCATCCCGCCGAGATCCATGCCGTCGAAGCCGGGATAAGTAAATGAATAATAGTCATCCCACGAGTTGAAGCAGGTGAGGGCCGAAACGGCGTCAATTCCTACGCCGAAAAGATCGGCGGGATAAGTTTGAAAGAAAGGCAGCGCGTCGGCGTGAAGTTTGCAGTGCTTGGCGAGAAAGTCGGCGTAGCTGATTTTGGAGAGACGCTGGCGTTTTTGTTCGCGGGACAATCCCGGGAAATAATCCACTTTCTCCGTGTACACGCGCGCGATATCGCGCCGGGCCTGCTCGGAGAGCGGAGACTGCGCCAGGAAATCCGGCCACGCCGTAGTACCCATGCCGGTGACGAGCCGGTCTTCGCCGAAAGTTTCGCGGTCGAAGAAGCATGCGGTGCCGAGCTTCGAATACAGCTCGCGATCGTAATCTTTGTAGAAGCGCTGCGTCTCGATTCCCAATTCCCGTAGCAGCTGTCCCGCGACCGCGCTGTATTCGCCCGGGCTCTCGATGGATTGAGTTCCGCCATTGCTGATCAGGAGCCGGTCGCCGACCTGAAATTCATTGCGAACGGCGTGGCCGCCGAAATCTTCGTGATTCTCAAGGATAAGGATGCGCGCGTGCGGACCGGCGTGGCGGCGATAAAAGTATGCCGCCGAAAGTCCGCTGATCCCGCCGCCAACGATCACGAGATCATAGGACTCGCCCGTGCTTTCCGGTTTCGCGGATGCGTCCCAGAAGGCGCCGTCGCGAAGTTGATGAGCGATTTCAAATGAGCCCGGATGATTTCCGCGCAAACCCGTGAGGCTCGGCGGCTCATAGCGCGGGTCGCGCGTTGTGATTCCCTGCTCGAGGAGAGGATCCTGCGCGGAACGGTCAGGGCCTTTGTTCTGCGCGTAGGCGTGTCCGGTCGGCACGAGCGACGCGCCAATGGTGACGGCGACGCCATTCAGAAAATCGCGGCGCGTGATCTTCCGGTCCATCCCCAATTCGCGATCGCGCGAATCGTCATTCATTCTGCTCTCCCAAAAGCGGGCGCAAAGATCGAGCTAGTGCGCTGAGTCCCCGAGACGGGGCCTCGGGGCTCTGATATGTATCGTTTCCTAGCTCTGATGCAATCATTCGTAACGCTCTGAAAACGAATGCTTCAAAGTTTGAGAGATTCTAGCAAGGTTCACGCGACCGTTGTCAATTCCGTCGAGAAATGTGAATCGCTCGCATGAGATCGATGCCGGCAGGGCCGCGGCGACTGTAATTTTTCGCATCACAAGAAGTTGAGCGCGGCGCTTTCCAAAAATAGCGGCTCAGCGTACACTGGTCCTACCCCCCGCAGAGCGTAAAATTTAGGCAACGTATCGGCCTATAAATCGCTCAAATAATCAGAGGAGATCGAACGCATGCAGCTTTTGAAACTTGGTACGTGTTTGTTCGCCCTAGCGATGACGGCAGGGGCCGCATGGGGACAAAAAATCACCACGGACTTCAGCCCTACTGGAGATTTCGATTCGTATAAGACGTTTATGTGGATTCAGCAACCGCAGGACGAGAATCGAGCCATGGTGCTGCGCACGGTCGCTACGGAATTAACGGCGAAAGGGTGGAAGCAAGTTCCCAATGGCGCGGATGTCGGCGTCGCCGCTAACGTCGCGAGCCAAAAGGATCGCTCTCTCGACACGTTTTACAGTGGCGTTCAAGGATGGAATTGGCGACGCTGGGATGTGGCAGACACGAGTTCGAGCGATATCGAAAAATATTCCGCTGGAACCGTTGTCGTTGATATGTTCGATGGCAAATCGCACCGCCTGGTGTGGCGCGGGATTGCCGTCGGCGCGTTCTCCCCGAAAGGCGGAAGCGATCATGCCGACAAGGATGTGCATAAAATGTTCAAGTCGTTTCCACCAAAATGGAGCACGAAGCGCTCGTTAGGTTACGGCGGAAATTGATCGAACGTTTTGGCGGTCGCAATGATGCGCGGAGACTAAACGCTCTGCGGTCCTAGGATAGTTTTCCCCCAGCCCTCATTCTTCCCAGTTCATCGACGGCAGAGCCCCGGAGTATAGGCCGCTACAAGTGACGCCGGCATCGCCGGCGCGGCGGTCGCCTGTTAACCTATTACTCTCCTCTGACTCTCCGGCGCATCTAACAGGTAGGAGGCTGGACTACACTGGAATGGTGGGAATCTGGACTCATGAGCCGTAGGAAATTCTCGCGCCGGCGCCTGCTCAAGGATCTGGCCAGCGTCGGTGTGTGTCTGCCGCTCGCTTCCAGCGCGTCATTTCCGTTGGTCCCAGCCTTGCACGCCGCCACGGACAGCCCGGTTGCTCCACGGACTCGCACGGACCTCAGCGAAAGCGAAGACGCGTTTCTCGAGGATCTGGAACGAGCCAATTTTCTCTATTTCTGGGAACAGACAAATCCGCAGACCGGCTTGGTCAAAGATCGATGCAACGTCCGCGCGCTCGACACACGGGTGCTGGGAAGCATCGCGGCGACAGGATTTGGGCTCACGGCGCTGTGCATCGGCGAAAAACGGGGCTACATATCGTCGCGCGAAGCTCGCGATCGCGTGCTTACGACCCTGAACTTTCTACGCAAGAAGCTGCCGAACGAGCGCGGATTTTTCTATCACTGGGCCAACGTGAATACTGGCGAGCGATTGCTGCAATCCGAAGTGTCATCGGTTGACACGGCGATACTCCTCTGCGGCGTCTTGACGTGCGGCGGGCACTTTCAAAATCCGGAAATCAAGCAGCTCGCGCACGACATTTTTGCCCGTGTGGATTGGAACTGGCTCTCGGAAGACACTCGCGTTCTCCCGCACGGATGGACGCCCGAAACCGGCTTTCTGCAATACCGCTGGGACAGCTACAGCGAAATGATGATGATTTACTTGTTGGGGCTCGGGTCGCCGTCGCACCCGCTTCCGACAGAGACGTGGGATGCGTGGAAGCGAACCATGTTCGAATACGACGGCATCCGCTTTATCGGGTCGTTCGCGCCGATTTTCGTGCACCAATATTCCCAGGCGTGGTTCGATTTCCGCGGCAAGCGAGATCGCTACAGCGACTACTTTCAGAACTCAGTGATCGCGACCGATGCCCACCGGCGATTCTGCGTCAGCCTGTCCAAACAGTTTCCGGACTACAGTGACGATCTGTGGGGAATCACGGCGTCGGACTCAGAACGGGGATATGAAGTGTGGGGAGGCCCGCCGAAGACCGGCCCGATCGACGGGACGATTGTGCCGTGCGCGACGGCCGGCTCTCTTCCGTTTCAGCCGAAGGCTGTGATGCGAGTGCTTCGCACGATTGACCGTCTCTATGCCGTGGGAACCCGGAGCCGCTACGGATTCGTGGACGCATTCAATCCGCTGACGAATTGGTACGACAGCGACGTAATCGGCATCGATACGGGCATCACGATGGTGATGGCTGAAAATGCCCGCACAGGATTCGTGTGGGATACGTTTATGAAGAACTCGGAAGCACAGCGCGGAATGGATCGAGCGGGTTTTAAGCCGTACCAGCCATCTTCGACCTCAGAAGCGACTCAAGTGCCAACCTCTACTGGGCCCGCGTCGGCGGCGTTGCCCCAGCCTCACTGAATCTCAAGCACGGCAAGACCCTGAGCAGGAAGCGTCACCGTCACTTTGCCGGCCAATAGCTGTCCTTTTTCGGGAGCCGGCAGGTCGGCCGCACGACGCAGTTCTGCAACCTGTTTTGGCGTCGGGCTCATGGGCCTTCCCATAGCGTTGTAAGCGTTCAATAGCGAGCCGTGAGTTGAATCCACTCGGTAGACAAGCACGCGGCGGTTCGGTTTCGAATCCTTCAGATTGATCGTGATCGTCTTCGGCGGTCCGTTTTCGTCCGGCTCGAAAAGATTCCACGCGGCGATTACGAGCGCGCCATCGCTACGCTTCGTTACGAGCACCGACTTAGAATCCACGGGAATTCGTTGATCGCCGAGTTTGTGGAGCACCTTGAAAGCGTTGAACGCGGGCTTCGGCAGATCGTCTTCCGCGATAAGCCCAAATCCACCATATATCGGCTGCTTGACGACGCCCTGTTCTTCGAAAACGTCCGAGAAAGACCAATAAGAAAAGATTTCGGCGAGGCCATCGCATTCCCGAATCGTATTAGCTAGCCACGGACCCATGAATACCGCATCCGTGACGTCGGGTTCATTCTTATAGCTGGCATTGTATTCGCTCCAGATGATCGGCATGTCCGGACGCGCCGACGCCTTCACCTGATCGTGAACTTTTTGCGCCGCGCGGCAGACCATGTCGGCGCGCGGAATGTTCTCTTTTGTTCCGAAGATATCAGTCGACGAGTCGTTCGCGTAAACGTGCGTGGAAACAAAATCCGCTGGGATATTGTTTTCCGCGATGTGGCGAATAAAGCGGTCAGCCCAAGCAGCCTGCGCAGTTGAGGGACCACCGACGCGGATCGAAGGACTCACGCTCTTCAACGCCTTTGCGGCCGTGTCGTATAGCTGGTAGTAGGTCTGTTCTTTCGGCTCGCCGGCCCAAAAATCGAGATTCGGCTCGTTCCACACTTCAAAATACCAATGAGAGACTTCGTCTACGCCGTAGCGATCAACGAGGTGTTGCGCGAAATGCGAAACGAGATCTCCCCACTTCGTCCAGTCTTTCGGTGGTGAAACGATCGGGTGATACCAGAAGGATTGCAGAGTTTGTTTTGCTGCGAGCTTGCTGGGCATGAAGCTCAGTTCCACGAACGGGCGCACGCCATTCGCAAGCAGTCCATCGTAAATCTGATCTACATAAGAGAAATTGTAGACTGGCGCGCCGTTCGCATCTTCGTCGTACACACCGGCTTCATCGTGAAAAATGGCATGAAAGCGGATGTACTCGAAGCCCGTGGCTTGCTTCACTTCGCGGAGATCTCGGCGATAACTATCGCGGAGTGAAAGGATCGCGCGGCCCGAGCCGAACATCTGTTCCCAGAAATGCGGGAACGGATGAGAGGCTGCGCTGGAATCTACATCGACGGTTTCCGTCGGGCCGGCAGCGACATTCTTGTCTTCTTGCGCGCGTGCGGCCGGGAAATAAAACGCCAGGAGTAAAACTGCGAACGCCGCGATCTGAACGACTCGTTTCAACGTGTTGTGCCCTCAACTACGCGCGGACAGTGTCGCACAGTTTATTTGAGACCGGTTAAGTTTGAAGTTTGTTAGCTCGCGCGTTGTACTGGCACGGTTAAGTCTGCGGGAGAAGAACCCCACGACTGCGCGCGTCGCAATGCCAGGCGTCCGTGTCCAATCAGGGTAGAGGCGACCGCGCCGGCGATTTCGGCAGGCCGCATCTTGAGTAGCCGAGGCATCCGCTCGTGGAGAACACGCTCGGTGGCGCCCACCATGGGCTCCGCATGGAAACGGCGCTGCATCGACGAGTGGCAAAGAACGCTCGCCGCTGTCGCGATGCTCATGCCCTGGTGATGTGCCATCCAGCAGCGCACGACTTCGAATTGCTTCGTCGCGGCGATTTTGCCAGGCGTGAAATCCGCGGACTCGAAGAAGCCGTACGCGCCAAGCCATCCCATCTTCTTGAGCTTTCGCAGATTTTTCAACGAGCTTGCGGCGTCAACGATTAACCCAAGGAAGCTCGAATACGGCGATACGACGAGATCTCCGGAATCGTCGTGGCTCAATGCCAGGCCGGGCACGCCGTAAGCCTGGTAATGATAGAAGCCGTCGGGATTTTTCACGCTCGAGGACGATTCCGAAATTCCCCACGGGATCGATTTCGCGGCCGCATATTTCTGCTGCGATCGAAGGGCAGCGCGCTGGTTGTGATCGAGAAGCGTGTTCGGATAGGACTTCATCCACAGGCCGGGCAGCAGGTATTCAAACATCGTTCCGGTCCAGGAAAGCATGACGGACGTGCTCTTGAAAATCGTATGCGAGCGGCTGAGACGGAACCAACTTTCCTGAGGGATTTCGCCCTTGGCAATGGCGACGAACGACGCCGCTCGCGCTTCGGATGCGAGCAGATCGTAATGCGCCTCGTTCAAGCGATTCGAATCGGCATCAAATCCAATCGAGAGCAGCTTGCGCTGCGGGTTGTACAGGAATTTGAAATCCATCGCGGCTACGAATTCGTCGACGTCCTCGGCGATAAAATCCAGGTTCATGCTCGTCGTTGCGCACAGATTGGCCGAGCGGCCAAGCGCGGAGCGCAGGAGCGTGATCGCCGCCTGCGATTCGATATCCACATCATCCGCCGATGCGAACCAGCGGAGTTTTTGATCGAGGCTTCGAATCACGTTCCGCGCAGATTCGAGAGTCATCGCGCTGGGATCAATTCCATCCTGAATCGGAAAGTCACTGCGCAGTTTTGCGTACACCGGCGAGAACCACGGCGCGAAGTCGTAAGCCAACTCGACAAGCTTGCGCACGCGCATGTGCATTTCCTGCGCCCACCATTTGATCTCGCTCGAACAATTCGAGCTCAACGCAGCTTCCTCGAACGAGGCCACCTCGATTTCGATTTCCGGCAACGCTTCGAGCCACTTCGTCGCGGAAACGGCGAGCGGCGCCATACGATGCTTTAGCGCATCGAGCTTCTCGATGAGCTCCTGTTCTTTCGCGCTCACCAAGATTTCGCTAATGAGATCCACGTGATCGAGAATCCCCCGCCACAACGACGGGTCGAACACTTTGCGCGCCTTCGCTTCCAGGCATCCCTGCTTCAGAGTCCAGAGCGAGCAGACAAGATTGCCGCTGTCCACCGTCGAGACGAAGCGCGGCGCGACGGCTTCGAGTGTCAGCGTGTCGTACCAATTGTAAAGATGGCCGTTCAGCTTCGGCATCTCGCGGAAGGTGTCGAAGCTTCGCCCAGTCGCGGCGATAAATTCCGGCAACGTCGTGAAACCAAGATCGTGCGCGGCGAGTCGCGATGTCAGAAGGAATCCGAGATTCGTCGGCGAAATGCGATGCGCGATCCCCGGAGCATCTTCTTGAACGATATCTGGAATCAGCCAATTTTCTTCGGCGGTGCTGAACTCCCGGAAGAAGCGCCAGGTACGCAGCGTGGCCTGGCGGAGCATCGCCTGGTCGCCTGCAGCGACGCTATTGCGCTTCGAGCGCCGCGGCTTGTCAATCCAGCGCGCGATCGATTTTGACGATGCCCACAGCAACAGGAAAGGAGCGGCGACAACGAGATCGAACGGCCTGAAGGCGGCGATCAGCGCCGCAATCCCGAGCGAAAGTAGCGGCGTCCAATCCAAATAGACTTCGACAGGCGACGTTTTCTCCGCGGCAAATTCTGCTTCCGCCGCCGTCTCCCAATTCAACATTCGCCGGTGCGTGACCGTCATACGGATGATCGTACGAACGACGGCATCAAGAGTCACGAGACTCTGGTGGCAGAGAAACGTCAGCCGGAAGAACAACCGCAGATTTGCGCTAACGAGATCGGAAATCGTGTTCCACCAAAACTCCGGCGAGAACAGAGCGCGGCGCGCCTTGACGATCGCGATCGCCGTGTGCAGGAACGAAGGCAGCGCAATCAACGCGAGGGTCGCGAGCGTCCAATAGAGGGCCTTCCCCGGCAGAACCAGCCATCCGCACACCAGGAGCGCGAATGTCGCAAATTCGGTGAGGCTGCGGCGCAAATTGTCTAAAATCTTCCAGCGCGAGACAACGTTGAGCGGATTCCGCACGCTGCACCCAGACGCATCGGGTACGCGAGGGAACATCCAACGCAGAATCTGCCAATCGCCGCGCACCCAGCGATGCTTGCGTTTGCTGAATGCGCTGAAACGGGAAGGATAATCGTCCACCACTTCAACGTCGGAGATCAGCCCAGCGCGCGCGTAGGCGCCCTCGATCAGATCGTGACTCAAGATGGCGTTGCTGGGGAAGCGATTCTCCAGAACTTGCTGGAACGTCGCGACCTCGTAAATTCCCTTCCCCGTGAACGAACCTTCACCGAACAAATCCTGATACACGTCGGAGATGGCTCGCGTGTAAATATCGAAGCCCGTCTCTCCGGAGAGAATGGAAGACATTCGCGACTTGCCCGCTGACTTCGTGCAGATGTCGACGCGCGGCTGCAGAATCCCGTAACCTTCGACAACCAAGTTCGTCGCTGTGTTGAGGACAGCGCGATTCAATGGATGGGCGATGGCGCCGACAAGTTTGTGCGCCGCATCTCGCGGCAACTGCGTATCGAGATCGAGCGTAATCACGTATCGAACATTCTGGAGGAGCGAAAGATCGCCCACCTTTTCCGTGAAACGATCGCGCTTACCGAGCAGCAATTGATTGAAATCTAGGATCTTTCCGCGCTTGCGTTCCCAGCCCATCCACACGCCTTCGGCTTGATTGAACATCCGTGGGCGATGGAAATGGAAGAACGAGCCCCGGCCTTCGTGCGCGTATTTATCATTCAACGCGCGAATTAGCTCAGAGCACAAGCCTGTCAAGACATCGTGGTCGTCAAATCGCGTGTTCGAATCCGGGAGATCGGTGAGAAGCGCGAAGTGGAGATTCGCGTCGCGATTTCCAAGGAAACGAATTTCGAGGTCCCTGGCGGCGCGCTCGACCTGCTCCTCGTTAATCAAAAGCATCGGGACTGCGACGATCGTCGCGCAGTCGTTCGGGATGCCTTCCGAAAAATCGAGTCGCGGGAGCCTTTGCGGGCGGACGACGAGTGTCGCTAGAAGATTTACGGCGCTGACGGCGCATTCAAGCACCGGCAGCAAAAAGAGCGGCAGCACAAGCAGCCCTGCGAGACGCGCTGCGGAAATTGAGAGAAGTTGGTTCATCACGCCGAGCGTGACGGCTTCAATTGCAATGAAATAGAAGAGCTCGGGCCATCGCAGGATAATTCCTCGAACGCGCTCGATAATCGTGGAACGAGCACCGATCGCTTTCTTGAGAATCTTCTGCCCGTCGTTGGCGAGATAATATCCGACGTGCGACCTGCGCTCGCGGGCGCGAGCCTCGGAGACAGCGTGGGGCGCGACGGCGAGCGCCACCACCTTACGCGCGATTTGCGCTTCGCTCCAGTTAGACTTCGCACTGAATTCGGCAACGATCCTGCAATACGATTCGCGGCCCTCCGCGTCCATTCCTTCGTACGCGCCCGCAGGATCCTCGCTCAGAATCCATCCGGTCGCGCTGACTGCCTCAAAGATCTCGCGCCAGTCCGTATCCATGATGCAACGCAACGTGGCGACCAAAACTTGAAGCGATTTGATGGGTCTCTCGTCGGGGGGAGTCGCTCCGGCGGCTTCCGAATTCGCGTCCGCGGAGATTTTCCCCGCGAGTTTGGCCACGCGTTCAAGAACGGCAAGCTGTGCGAACGGCCGCAGCAGCCCAATTTCAGCATAAACCAGCGAGGACTCTTCCTGTATGCCGTTTACGAACGTTGAGAATTTCAGTCCGTCAAAATCGAAGTCCGCTGCCAGCATGAAGCTTTCCGCCGCGGCGAAGGCGCGTGGAAGGCGTTGCGAGCGCGCGTTTTCAATCTGCGGCAGCTCCTTAGCCGACCCGAGTGCTTCCCGCACTTCCTGCAAACAAAGGCGGAACAAATTCGAATTGTCGAGCAGCCACTTCGCTCCCACACGGCGGCTGGCCTCGATCTGCTCGAGCTTTTTCACGGATTGCACAGCACTGCGCAGCGAACGCTCGATGAGCTTCCGCCGTTCCTCAAGTCCTGCGGCGCCCCCAAGAACGGCGCCGAGTTTCCATGTCTTCGCCTCGCAAACCGCGAGCGCAAACAAGCGCGCGTTTTCAGATTGTGAGCGTTCACTCGGCGAACGCTCTCCTTGCGCGGACCGCTCTGCGTTGCAGGGCGTCAATTCGCCGGGCAATTGCGTCTCGCGCGGATCCCCCTCCGGCAACGACGGCCAGCGAGCGGTCTGCAGCGAAGCCAGCGGATTTTGTTCAGCAGCGGCCATCTAATTGTGTCCTCGAAGTTTCATCGGTAACTCGTTGCCTGAAGTTCGAACATCTCCGCATAATGCCCGCCGCTCTTCATCAGATCGTCGTGCGGCCCTTCTTCCGTGATTTTTCCGTCTTCCATCACCAGGATTCGATCCGCCATCCGGACAGTCGAGAATCGGTGAGAAATCAAGAGTGCCATTTTTCCTGCGGTCAGTTCCGTGAATTGCCGGAAGACATCGTGTTCTGAGCGCGCGTCGAGCGAAGCCGTCGGCTCATCGAGAATCAGCAATTGCGCGTTTCGCAAATAAGCCCGCGCCAGCGCCATGCGCTGCCACTCTCCGCCGGAAAGATCCACGCCACCGTCAAAACGGCAGCCAAGAACTTGATCGAAGCCCTTCGGAAGCCTCTCGATAATCGGCGCAGCAAGGCTCTGGACGGCCGCTTCTCGAATTCGAGTCGCGTTCGCGCGGTCCTCGATGCGGCCCATCGCGATGTTGTCCGAGGCCGTCATTTCGTAGCGCATGAAATCCTGAAAAATGACGCTGGTTTCTTTCCAGAGATCATCGAGGTCGTATTCGCGAATATCGACGCCATCGAGAAGAATTTGGCCGTCGGTGACGTCGTAGAGACGAGCGAGCAGCTTGACGATCGTCGTCTTGCCCTGTCCGTTCTCTCCGACGAGAGCGATGCGCTCGCATGGCTGAAGCTTAAAACTGACATTCTTCAACACCATCCGCTTCGACCCGGGATAGGCAAAAGAAACATTCTTGAACTCGAATCCCTGGAGAATCGGGCGTGGCACAGGCAGCGCGTTCGGCTTTGAACGAACTTTCGGGGTGAGCGCAAAGAAATCCAAAAGATCAGTGAGAAACAGCGCTTGATCTGCAATGCTCGAAAAAGTAGAGAAGACAAGCTGAATATTGGAACTCGCGCCCGCGATCGCGCCAGCAAGGAATGTCAACGTGCCGATTGAAAGGACGCCGAGCAGCGTCTCGTACACAACGTAAGCGTAGGCGCCGTAGTAGCCAAGCGTTCCAAGTACCGCAAGAACCGAACCGACGGCCAAGCGTCGTTTCGCCAATCCCAACGTCTGATTTTGTAGGTCGCCCGAAATCGCGGTGTACCGTCCCACCAGAAATGGCGCCAGCCCAAAAAGCTTCAGCTCTTTGGCGCTTTCCTTACTTCCGCCCAGAACGCGCAGGTAGTCCAACTCGCGGCGCGAAGGCGTTTGCTGAAAATTGAGCGAATATCCCAGGAACGCAAAATGCGTCTCGCCGAGAAACGTGGGAACGATGCAGAGCACCAAGC
Organism: Candidatus Acidiferrales bacterium; assembly: GCA_049279675.1. Taxonomy (GTDB): domain Bacteria; phylum Acidobacteriota; class Terriglobia; order Acidiferrales; family UBA7541; genus Palsa-147. The sequence goes on along the minus strand of JBAPOP010000137.1, from coordinate 23,589 downwards.
CGAGCAGAAGCCACGGTGAGAAAAAGAAGATGCCCGCAGCCAAGCTGACTGTGGTTATCGCCTGCTGCACAAAGCGACCGGTGGACTGAATCATCGCCAGCCGGTCGGTGCCCTGGACTCGGGCGCGCTCCATCTTGTCGTAGAACATCGGATCTTCGTACGTCGAAAGATCGAGGCGCGAGGCGTGTTCCATAATTCGCGTGCTGATGTAGCGCGTGTATTTTTCGGCGAGCGCAACGTCGCAATAATCGAGCACGCGTCCCACGCCGGTAGCGGTACACGCGAGCGCAAACTCAAGCACCACCAGCCACCAGAAATGCGGCCGCAACGGGCCGTGTTGCGACACCAAGACGATCGAATCGATGATGACTTTCGTCACCGCCAACACTGCCAGAGGGATGAGAGAAATCACGACGCGAAGGAGGACACCGAGAAGGACCGTCCCCGGTGCTGCGTGCCAAACCATCCGCATGAGCGGTGGGATGTTTTTGAGCGCCTGGAGGCGCTCTCGCCATTTGGGCCTCGGCGTTGGATGGATGTCGATTTTCGCCGTGCTCATGTCCGTTTGAGTTCCAATCTCTAGCGCGGTTTCAATTCCCGGCCAAAATCGTCTATCGAGAGGTCGGGTGCGCGTGCTTCAAATCGCGCTCAAAAGATAGACGCCCCCAAGTTAAGAACAGCACGTAGGATGCCACGGAGTACTACGAGCTAAGTGCATGTAAATAGGGTGGTTGCTATTTTATCACGAAACTGTGACTATGATTTTCTTTCGCCCCGTCTGCAAGTTCTGCTTAGTTGGTAATCTGACCGGTCGGGAAGGAGTCGCGAGCTCGATATCGCGCCCTGAGGCCTAGCGGAGAGCGCCCGAAGAAGGGACTAATTGCTCTGAAGAAGGGGTTTCTGCGTAGCCGCCGAAGCACCTGGCGCCGGACACGCCTGAAACTCGGTCGAGGCCGAAGACGCGCCGCTTGGCAGGTCAGAACACCCAACGCAGCCGATATGGCCCTTATGCATGTAATCGTTAATGGAAGCGAGCCAAGTGGTGAACGTCGTTGCAGCTCCGTCGGCGCCAGATATGTATTTCTCGAGTTCGCGCTCGATGATGTGAGTGGCGGCTGCAGCCGTATTTTGCATGAGCCGGTCGAAATCGTGGCCGCAGTCCGGCGTGGCCGGGAACCAATAATTAAATCGCTGGATCATCTCGGGCTCGACATCTACGGATATCGCCTTCAATTCCGATTGAAGTTCCTGCGCTTTTCCACTGTCGGAATTTGTGGTGTCTGTCGCGATGCCATCGAGCAACGGCTTGATACGATCGAATGCAGCCTGTGTGGCGATCTGGGCGAGGCCGAGATGCGACGCGATCTTCTTATCGCCTTCGTACGTATAATTATCGAAGACGGCCGCATCGATCCAAATCGTCGGCCATCGCGACGCGTCTTTCAGAGGCACATGCAAATCAAATGACGCGCCCGCCTTGATCATCGGATCGGCGCTGTCACCGTTCAGTTCCACTGCCATGCAAGTGCCGTCGCACGCGTAGCTTCCGTTGGACTTTTGAATGGAATCCGGAACCTCGAACAGATGGAACCCTGTCACGCTGTGGGTCGAATTATTTCGAACCGAAAACCGGTAGTAAGGACCGATCGTAGGATCGCTGCCCTGCCCCGCGTATGCGATCGAAATCGAAGGCACAGTGCTTTCGAGTTGCATGGGTGAGACGTCGCTTCGCGCCCCCGCCGACAGGGCGAGCGCGAAAATCGCGATCAGAGTTGTCTTCATAACGCTAGGGTACGCCTTCTTCGAAAATGCAACACCAGGAAATAACGCCATGTATCTGGGATGCATACCCATTGAAATTGGTGGCGCGAAAGTACATCTGCGTGTTCAAGACGCGAAACATGGCTCGCGATTGCGTGAACGTGCGTAGAGGTGTATGTTTCGTGGCAGCTAGGAGATGGAACGAAATTCCCGTCCGAGTATGTCCCTAGGAGATCTCCCAGCGCTCGCGGCTGCGGACAATTCGCGGTCACGCACGGAGTTCAACGGATCGACATCGAAGGTCCGTTCGACCCGACGAAAAATGGAGCTGCTCCCCGGAGGCTCCTGTGGCATACCGATTCGAAATCGATCCCGTAAACAAAATCCTTGCGGTGAGGTTTGAAGGCGACATCACCTTCAGTTCGCTGAAGCGCTTTTATTATTGCGACGCGCGCCGAATGTTCGAGATTCACCCCGACCTCCGCGGCTCCATTGTTGATTTTACGGGCGCAACAGCGCTAGCGATTACGCCGGATGACGTGCGCGAACTCGCTTCGAGCCCGCCCGTGGACCCCGACCCGGCTCGGATGCGCGTGGTGGTGGCTCCGTCCTCACATATTTTCGGATTGTGCCGGATGTTTGAATTGCACGGAGAGGAGACGCGTCCCAATCTTCACGTGGTCGCATCTCTCGCTCAAGCCTACGTATTGCTCGGAATCAAAAATCCAATCTTTGAACCAGTCGCGGATCCCCCGGCGAAGTAGCGGGTTTCGTTCTATTGCGGGTCCCGTGCTCTTTACATGAAGTGTTTGTTCGCGAGTGGGGCACCAGTCGTCAAAGCAGCGACCACGGACGCTGCGTCGCTCACAATTCCGAAGTGCGTCGCAATATCGTAAAGCGATGACGCTCGTTCGCGCGGGGACGTGGCTGCGCAGCAATCTTCAGGCACCACAACGGTATAGCCGTTGAAGAACGCGTCGTGCACGGTCGAGCGGACGCAGATGTTCGTGACGACTCCGAAAATGACAAGCTGATCGCACTCTAAGTCCTTGAGGACGAGATCAAGGTCAGTCTGGAAGAATCCTGAATAGCGGTGTTTCTTAATGCGCATCTCGTTATTCTTCGGGGCGAGCTCTTCGACAATTTCTGCGCCCCAGGTCCCTTCGACACAATGCGGCGCGCGCTTCAACCATTCGCGATCGCGCCGCAGGCCCTGGCGGTGATTGTCCATCACCCAAATCACGGGAATTTTTCTTTCGCGAGCGGCGGAAATCACCGATTTCTGCGGCGGAAATAATCGATCGCACCCCGGCAACACCATCTCGCCACCCTCTTTGCAAAAGTCGTTGAGCATATCAACGACGAGAACAGCGGTGCGCGCCGCGTCCAGGCGAATCGAGTCGTCTGTGCGATGGGCCGAAAAGACATCTTCCATTTCCGAGTGCTCCTTTCCGCGAAGCGCGGCGTCAGCCGGAACTCAGCGAATAAAAATGCCGGCAATCGCAGCCGAAAGATAGTTCGCGAGCGTGGCGGCGAGTAGCGCGCGAAATCCCAAACGCGCCAAGTCTTTCTTGCGGCCCGGCGCAAGAGCGCCGATCGCACCAATCTGAATACCGATCGAGCCAAAATTCGCAAAGCCGCAAATCGCGTATGTCGCGATCGCGTATGAGCGCGCGGCGATTTGCCCCTTGAGCGGCCCGAGCATCGCGAACGCGAGAAATTCATTCAGCACCAGCTTCGTCGCCATCAAGCTTCCAACAGCGCGCGCGTCGTGCCAGGGAATGCCGATGATCCAGGCAGCGGGCGCGAGAAGATAACCAAAAATCGTTTGCAGCGAAGTGTGCATCGTTCCGAGTATTCCGTTGCTCAACGCGATGAGAGCCACGAACGCAATCAGCATCGCGCCGACGGTGAGCGCGAGATGCAGACCATCGGTAACGCCGTGCGAAATCGCATCGAGAATGTTGATGTACTCGTTGCGAACTTCGAAGTCGGCATTTCCAGCGGTCACCGGCTTGCCCGCTTCCGGTATCAGCATTTTCGTTATCAGAATTGTGCCGGGAGCGGTCATCACAACGGCGGTGAGCAAATGGCGCGCGTCGGCGCCGAGCAAAACGTAAGCGCCCAGCATTGCGCCGGAGATATGCGCCATGCCGGCCGTCATGATCGTCATTAGCTCCGACGTTGTCAGCCCGTCGAGATACGGCCGGATCACAAGCGGCGCGGATGTCTGGTCCATCACGATGCTCGCAACGACTTCGAGCGATTCCGCTCCGCTCGTGCGCATCAGCCGAAACATCATTTTGCCGCCCAGCCCTACGATGACGGGAATCACTCGCAAGTAATAAAGAATCGAGAACAGCGCAGCAATGAAAATGATGATGGGAAGAATCTGGAATGCGAACAGGACGCCGAGGCTGCCATTGGGATCAGCAAGCTTGCCGAAAACAAACTCTGAACCGGCTCTGGCAAATCCTAGCAGCCAAACGATGCCGAGCGACGCTCGATCGAGGAGCCAGAATCCAACGCGGGTGCGCATGACGAACGCGGCGAGAACGAATTGCAGTCCCAGCCCCCACAGAATCACTCGCACCTGAATGGCTTTCCGATTAGAGGAAAGGAGGTAGCAAACCGCCAGGATGGTTACGATTCCGAGCATCGAAGTAGGGTCGTCGCCTGCGCGCAGCCAAAGAACACAATCGGCGCTGAAAGAGCGCCAAATATGCCCTTCAGCCAAACGGGTGTCAAACGAGAATTTTTGCGCCGGCAAATCTTGCGGTTCGCGGTCGCGGCAATTTCGTCGGGCATCCGCGCGTTCTTGACACGTATCCCACTGCGTGATTGAATCCGGCACTTGTGCTCTACTAAAAAATCTTTTTCAGCGAAAGTGGAACTCCATGCGAAAAGTGATTCTCGATTGCGATCCAGGCCACGACGATACCCTCGCGATGCTCCTGGCCCACGCGAATCCCGCGATCGATCTGCTGGCGGTGACGACGGTGGCCGGAAATCAGACGCTAGAAAAAGTTACCCGCAACGCGCGGAACGTGATGACGGTTGCGGGAATTCGCAAGACGCTCCTCGCCGCCGGAGCGGACCGGCCTCTCGTTCGCGAATTGAGCACCGGCGAATACATTCACGGCGTGACGGGGCTCGACGGCTACAACTTTCCTCCGCCGACAGTGCCCGTGGACAAGCGGCATGCCGCCGACTTGATCATCGACCTGCTCCACGAGCACGACAAAATCACACTAATTCCTACTGCCCCGCTGACGAATATCGCATTGGCTCTCCGGAAGGATCCGACGATCATTCCGAAGATCGAAGAAATTGTGTTGATGGGCGGAACGAACTCAACCGGCAATGTGAATCCACTTTCGGAAGCAAACATATGGATTGACGCGGAGGCGGCGGACATCGTTTTTCGATCCGGCGTGCCCTTGACAATGATCGGGCTAAATCTGACGCATCAGGCGAAGGCCACACCTGAAGTGGTGGAGCGAATTCGAAAGCTGGACAACGAAGTGGCGCGGATGGCGGTGGGCCTGATCGATTTCTTCGCGTCAACCTACAAGAAATTCTTTCATTTCGACGCGCCGCCAATTCACGACGCCTGCGCCATCGCGCGCGTAATCAACCCGGAGATAGTGAAAAGCGAATTCGTAAATGTCGTCGTCGAAATCAAAGGAACCTATACGTATGGCGCCACGGTTTGCGACATGGAAGGAATCACTGGTCGGCCGGCGAACACGAATGTCGCCACGGAATTGGATTTCGACAAGTTCTGGGATTTGATGATCGAAGCTCTCGGCTCGTACTAATCGCTACGCGGCTGGCACGGCGCGAATTGCAGCCCGGCAGCGCGACGTCGAGAGTCCGCATGAAAACGAGACCGGTGGCGCATCTTGCTGCGCCACCGGCTCTACTGCTCGGCTTTCTTGCTGTACAACGTCGAACGTCGGCCTAGTGGCGGAACCGCATCCACATTCCCAACGCAACCAACGCGCCGCCGACAGGAATCAATACGATTCCTCCCGTCTTGATGCCGCCGCAGATTGTTTGTCCTTCCGAGCTGAGATTCGAGCAATTCGCGTTGTGGGCCCTCACCGTGATGTACGTGCCCACGCCCGCCAGAACTCCGCCCGTAATCGTCGGAAGCAGCCAGTGCCCGTGTCCGCCGCCTTCCGATTGTCCGTTCGTGTTGGGAGCAAGCGATGGCTCGGGGCTTAGCGCGAGACCTTTCGGTGAAGGCGCAGTCGCCGCGTAGGAGAAGGCCGGCGCAGTGACGCTTGGAACTTCCAGCGTTTTTGCTTCGGAGAAATCCCTCGGCAATAGCGTCCAGCGCGGGGCGGGCGCCGGTGGTTCGGTTGTCAAATTCGGGGAGTTGCCGGACGAGTTGCCGGAATTGATTAGTGAAGTCGCCGGGAGTTGATACGCCGGAACCGCGTTGTCATTCGCCTGTGCCGGCATAGCAAAGATCATCATGCAGGGGCCGACCGTAATGATGCAAGCCATCGCGCCGCGGCCGATTGCTCGCACTCCTGTCAATCGTGAATTCATGAGTGGAAACATTTGGTAATCCTCCATTGTTGGTTTTTCAAGATTACCGGCCGACTTCGTACTAGCAGTGCAGCAAGCCGAGACAGCCGGAATTTCGTTCTACTGGTAAATGCGGAATGCCCCGGCGATTTGGCTCAAGTATTTTTGGATTGGTTATCAATTTGTTGCTTGGAGTAAGGGGAGTACAGTTACGGTTGCGGTCGGTTGACTTGGGCTGACGGGGAAGATATGTTACGGCGCAACAATATTTTGGGACCTAGAACGTGCCTCGATCATCTGAATCCATCAACGATTTGCTCGCCAAATGGAGAGAAGGCGATCAGGAAGCTCTTAAGGTCCTAATACCTCTCGTCTACGATGAACTCCACGGTCTTGCGCATCACTTCCTGAGGGCGGAGCGTCCCGATCACACACTGCAAAGCACGGCGCTGGTGCACGAAGCGTACATCCGGCTAGTAGGCGGGACACCAGCCCAAACGGAAAATCGATCGCATTTTGTGGCCGTCGCGGCGAGGCTCATGCGGCAGATTTTGGTGGATTATGCACGGAGCCGCCGGGCTATAAAGCGCGGTCCCGAACATAAGGTGGAACTCGACGAAGGCCTCGATCTGCCGCAAAAGCAGCAACTCGATATCGTCGCGCTCGATGACGCTTTAACCGCGCTCTCGCATCGCGACGCGCAACAGGAGCGAATCGTCGAGCTGCGCTTTTTTGGCGGGCTGACGGTGGAAGAAACGGCTGAAGTTCTCGCTGTATCCCCGGCAACGGTGAAACGCGATTGGGTCGTTGCCAAAGCTTGGTTGACGCGCGAAGTCCGCAGAGGCGCGAGTGGAAGACACAAATCAATGGGAGAAAATTAAGGAACTGTTCGAGGCAGCGCTCGATCGAGAGCCCAGCGAGCGCGCCGGTTTCTTGCGCGTTGCTTGCGGCCAGGATTCAGGGCTGCGAGTTGAAGTCGAGTCGCTCCTTTCTGCGCACGCTGAATCCGATCCCCTCTCCGTAAGCCCCTTTCCAACTGAACTTCTCAAAGGCGCTGAGCCCGCAAAGTCGATCGGTCCGTATCGATTGATCAAGAAACTCGGCGAAGGCGGGATGGGGCAGGTGTGGCTCGCGGAACAAACCAAGCCGCTGCACCGGCAAGTCGCCCTGAAATTAATTCGCGCGGGCATGTACGACGATGCTCTGCTCCGCCGTTTCCAATCCGAGCGGCAGTCGCTCGCGCTTATGGATCACCCGGCCATCGCGAAAGTCTTCGACGCGGGGGCGACGCCCGACGGCCAGCCGTACTTCGTGATGGAGTACGTGCCGGGCGAGCCGATCACCGAATATTGCGACCGCAACAAACTGAGCGTTCGAGAAAGGCTCGAGCTTTTCGTGAAAGCGTGCGAAGGAGTGCAGCACGCGCATCAGAAAGCCATCATTCATCGCGATCTGAAGCCCGCGAATATTCTCGTGGTGGAAATTGACGGCAAGCCGATGCCGCGCATCATCGACTTCGGACTTGCGAAAACGGCAACGCCGCTCGCCGCCGGCGAGACGCTGTTCACGCAAGCCGGAGCATTCGTCGGCACGCCGGGGTACATGAGTCCGGAGCAAGCCGAGCCGGGCGTTCAGGATGTGGACACGCGCTCGGACGTGTATTCGCTCGGCGTCGTGCTCTACGTTTTGCTGACCGGTTTTCAGCCCTTCGATACGAAGCAATGGAACCAGCAGCCGCTGCACGAAGCGCTGCGACAACTTCTCGAGCAAGATCCTCTGCGTCCGAGCACGAAAGTCGAGATGGAGAAGGAATTTTCCGCCTCCGCCGCAGAAGCGCGCGGGACAGAACCGAAGCAGCTGGCGAGTGAACTCCACGGCGATCTCGACTGGATCGCCATGAAATCACTCGAGAAGGAGCGAGCGCGGCGATACGGAACGCCGTCGGAATTGGCGGCAGATCTTGAGCGATATCTCGCGCACGAACCAGTGATGGCGCGTCCGGCAAGCGCAGGCTACCGGATTCAAAAATATATTCGCCGGCATCGGATCGCAGTTAGTGTGGCCACGGCGTTGGCAATTCTTCTCGCGAGTTTCGCAGGGGTGCAAGCGGTGCAATTGCGCCGGATCACGCGAGAGCGCGACCGCGCGAACCGCATCACCGATTTCATGACAGGAATGTTCAAAGTGTCGGATCCAAGCGAAGCGCGCGGCAACACAATCACGGCGCGCGAAATTCTCGACAAAGCGTCGAAGGACGTCGATACGGGCCTCGCGAAAGAACCTGAGTCGCAAGCACAGATGATGTACGTCATGGGAAAAGTGTATGAAAGCCTCGGCCTTTATTCGAAGGCCCAATCGCTGTTCGAGAAGACGATTGGCATTCGGCGCCAGGTGCTCGGCGGGGAAAACATCGAGACGCTCAGGGCTCAAGTTGAATTGGGAGTCACGCTGCGGCAGGAGGGCCATCACGCCGAGTCGAAGAAAATGCAGCAGGAGACTCTGGATACGTCGCGGCGTGTTCTGGGGCCCGAGAATGCAGTGACGGTCGCGGCGATGAGCGGCGTAGCTCAAGCTCTCGACGACGAAGCACAATATGCCGATGCGGAGAAACTGGATCGACAAATCATCGAGATCCGCCGCCGCACTCTCGGCCTGAATGACCTCGACACCGCGAAGGCAATGAGCAATCTCGTCGTCGTTCAAGTTCACGAAGGCCACTACCCCGACGCGGAAAAGTTAGATCGTCAAGTCATCGACATTCGCAGCCGCACCCTCGGTCCAGACCATCCCGACACAGTCGCGGCGATGAATAATCTGGCCGTCATCCTGTATCGCAAAGGCGATTCGGCGGACGCGGAGAAATTGGATCGGGAAATTATTGAAATCAAGCGGCGCGTCCTCGGACCAGAACACCCCGATACGTTGGCGACCATGCAAAACCTGGCAAACGTTTTGTACAGCGAAGGGCGCTACTCCGAGGCGGAGAAGATGAGTCGACAGATTTTCGAAGTGCGTCGCCGCGTCCTCGGACCGGAGCATCCGGCCACTTTCGCGACGATGCACGATTTAGCGGCCACTCTGGAGAAAGAAGGTCAATACGCCGAAGCCGAGAAGCTAGATCGCGACGTCCTCGAGATCAAGCGTCGCGTCTTCGGGCCGGAACACCCCGACACCGTGGCTTCAATCGCCAACTTAAGTGTCGTCCTAGTAGCCGAAGGACACTACACCGAGGCGGAGAAGCTGGACCGCCAAGTCCTCGAAATCAGACGGCGCGTCCGGGGGCCGGAGAACGAGGACACGTTGGTGACGATGAACAATTTGGCTTACGATTTGGAAAAAGAAGGCCGCTACGCTGAAGTAGAGAGGCTCGCCCGAGAGACTCTCGCCATCGAACAACGCGTCCTCGGACCAGAACATCCAGCCACGCTGTCGACGACGAGCACTCTCGCATTGGACTTAGCCCACGAGGGTCAATTTGTTGAAGCGGACAAACTGGCTCGGCAGACTCTCGAGATTCGCCGCCGTAAGTTTGGCCCGGATCACCCGGATACAGCCGCGTCAGTGCTTCAACTTGCGCGTATTGCAGCGCTTCGCGGACGGCGTGATGAAGCGCTGTCTCTCCTGCGCGAAGCAGTGGAACACGGAATTTCTCCCGAGGATTTGGAAGATGCAAGGCAATCGCCCGAGTTTAAGTCATTGCGCGGTGATCCACGATTTGACTCGCTCGTCGCCCTCGCGAAACAGCATTCCGCTCAGAGGCCCAATTAGCTAACCCCTCTGCCGTGGCTGGATTTAGCGTCCAAAAGCGCACAGTTTTGCGGTTGAGTTTGTTGCAAGATTTCTCAATGAGGATGATCGACCTTACGGCAAAGCAGTTATTTGCTGTGCCGTGCCCTACGTGCGGTGTCGCTCCCGGCGAGCGCTGCGTATTGCATTCGGGCGGCTCCCGGTCAGAACCGCACTTGGATCGTAAGCTCTCGGCTGTCGAGGCGGTTGAGTCCAGAAGAATTCCGCGTATACCCCGGCGCAGCTAGATCGCCTTCCGATCGAAATTCGAGTGCTATTCTGCCTCTTTTGACGGAGTAAGAAGTCCGCTCCGCGCTGGCCTGCTTTACATAATTTAGCTCACTGAAATCGGCGCCTGCGGACAGCCAATCAGATACGTAATCGGCAGATCGCCACGCGCTTTGAAATGCACGCCAATTCTCCACTCGTACCCGGTCGCATTCAGTGTTGCTACGATTTCACGCAACTCCTGTGGCCGATACGCGCGTAGGCACGAGACGAGTCCATCAAACAACAATACAAACGGAATGAGCGGAAGCACGTACGTGCAGACCAACCGCGACCAGCGGAACGGACGGATCCAGGGGGTAAATGCTAATGACATGAGCGACCATAGAAATATCAGGCCAATTGTTGCCGGAGCGCGCCTGGTTACCTCAAATATGCCTATGCCCTGGCCGGCGTCGACAGCGTTTTGGAGCACCGCTCGCGCTTCATCAGGCGAAAAATGATGAAATGTCGTGAACATTGTTCGAAACCCCTTCAATTCAACTGGCACGTTCATCGCGTCAATCGGTCCTGGATTGAAATCAATTTGATTTCCAGATGCCTCTTTGATTTTCTCGAACGCGCCGATGTTCGGGTATTTGTCCGTTAGCAGAATTCGGAAGGAAGCCTGCGCGTCTGCGTGCAGCCTCTGAGAGAGATCTAACCACGGTCCCGCGGCGCCTGAACACATATCAATAATCGATCGGCTGTGCGTCGAGTCAAGCGCACTTTGAAGCAGGGGAGTGATTGGCGCGTAAGTCTTTAGGGAATTTAGCCCGAACTGAAGCGCATCGGTGATCTCATCCCGGAGAAACGATGGGCAACCCGGTTGCTCGTGCAGCTCGATGAATTGTATGCGGGGCATGCCTACTCAACCTTGTAAGTCGCGTGAAACGACGCCTGCGTTCGCGGCAAACAGGTCATATTAGCTTCGGCGGCGCCACATAGATATCGCTCAAATTGCTTTCCTGCAGGCGTTTCTCAGTCAACTTATGCTTAGCAGTTACTAGCGAGGACATACCTCGGACAAAACCTAAAAGTGTGCAAAATTGAACAGATTTTCTATCGCCTCTTGCTGTCCAATTTCAGGCAGCGACGACCTTGCGCGACAAAACGGCGGCAGTGCTCAATGCTGCGTGGGTTTGCGCTCTGACGTCAGATGTTAGACACACGCCCTGACATCGTAGCCGGTCCAGTTCAGCACGAACGAGTGGCGTCTCGTTGGAGACCGACTGATGCGAATTCTGCTTTACAACCCCGATAACGGGGTTACACGCAATTTCATGCCGCATCTCTGGATGTTTCTGCTCCAGTCATTGACGCCTCCAGGACACGAAGTTTTGCTCATCGATGGCAACGCCCAGCCGATGGATGAAGCCGGAATTGCGCAATTCGTTCGCGATGAAAACATCGGACTCGTCGGGATCGGGGCAATGACGCGGATGATTGCGAAGGCATACCGCATCGCAGACGCAATCCGCGCAGTGGGCGTGCCGGTCGTGATGGGCGGGCCTCACGTGACGGAAATGTCCGATGAAGCACTTGGCCGCAACGGCGGGCCGCGTCATGCAGACGCCGTGGCTCTCGGCGAAGCCGACGAAACCTGGCCCAAAATAGTCGAGGATGCGGCGCGCGGCAAACTCAAGGATCTCTACGCTCCCGTGGACGATTTTGGACAGGAACGTAAGCCGACTCTTCAGCCTTACCCTGCGATTCCCTGGGACACGATTGACCTGAAGCAATTCAATTTGGTTCCAAAGATTGCAAAGAACATGCTCCAGCGTGTCGGCGAAGGTTGGGGGACATTTCGCATTATTCCAGTCGAGTCGGGGCGCGGCTGCCCTTATGGGTGTGAGTTCTGCACCGTAACGGGCTTTTTCGGCGACTCCATCCGGTTTCGCTCGAACAAGAGTGTGGTGGACGAGCTGCTTCTCTTGAAGGCTCGCGCCAAGAGTGAGGGCGGCCAGATTGCCGTCTTTTTCATCGACGATAATTTCGCCATCAATATCAAGCGCACGAAATCCCTTCTGCGCGACATCATTGCTGCCGGCGCTCAGTTGCATTGGGTTGCACAAATAAGCGCCAATCTATTGCGAGATGAAGAGCTGGTCGACTTGATCGCTGCATCAGGCGGCAAATGGGTTTTCATCGGCATGGAATCCATCGACCCGGCGAACCTCGCCAGCGTAAACAAGGGATTCAACAAGCCGGGCGAATATGCAGCCGTGCTCGAGAGGCTCGCGCAACGCAACGTTTACGCCATCACATCTTTCATTTTCGGCATGGACAACGACACTCCGGGAGTCGCGGAGCGCACCTTGCAAGAAATTCGCACCTGGCCGCCAGGTCTTCCCATCTTTGGCTTGCTCACGCCCTTGCCCGCGACGCCGCTTTACAAGAGGCTCGAGGCAGCAGGGCGGCTAACGCGGCCAAAACATTGGCAGGAATTCATTCCGTTCGAGATGGCCCACACGCCGCTTAGAATGACGATCACCGAAGCGCACGACGAGGTGAGATATGGATGGACGCGTTCGTACAGTGCGAAGGCGATCGAGCAGGCCGTCAACTCGCTCGATCCCAAGGATGTGGGCTATCGAATAAATATTTTCCTCGCACGAATGTGCTTCCGGGGAATTTACTTCCCTCAAATGGGAGTGTTGCCGTGGCTGAAGGTGATTTCTGAAAATCGGCGCACTATCTTCAGTCTTGTCAAAGAGGGATTCGCCGCTTGGCGCAGGCGCCCAATACCTAGCGCCCAAATTACAGCGTAACTTGCGCCAGGCGCAATTCGGCGACGCGTCTAGCTTTGCCGCAGCCGCCGATTCTGAGATTGTTCGGAATGGCCATTTTCATCCAGCCACGCCAGCATTTTTCGAATGCTGCCGCGAGCGAGCGCGATGCTTGAGTCGGCCGCGCCATAATAAAGATTGATACCGTCGCCATCCGCCGCAATAGTGTAGCCGCACGGAAACACAACATCCTGAACGTCTCCACGACGCTCGTATTCCGCTTCGGGCGCGAACATCCACGAATCTCCTCGAATCAGACATTTCTCCGGCTGTTCGAGATCAAAAAGCGCCAGGCCAAGCCGGTATATCGAGCTTGATGGCGTACGGCGAACGCCGTGGTAAATCATCAGCCAGCCTCTTGGCGTTTCAATTGGCGGAGGCGACATTCCAATCCTGTTCGCGTCCCACCACGCGCCGCGCCGCGCCTCCAGCATCAACTTATGCACACCCCAATGCCGGAGGTCGGGCGAGTAAGAAATCCAGATGTGAGCGCCGAGAGGCGTCATCGGCCGATGTATCAAGGCCCAGGAGCCGTTGATTCTTCTTGGCAGAAGTGCTGCATCTTTGTCGTCTGGTGACATGATGACGCCCATTCTCTCGAACGTGCGGAAGTCCTTCGTGAGCGCCAGCGAAACACCCGGGCCGCCGCGAGAATATGACGTATAGGTGACCACGTATTGCTTTAGCTCCGGCACATAGGTAATTCGCGGATCTTCGATGCCCCAGAGCTCCTCAGGGAAACCGTCGGGATCTGGCGGCAGCGTCGGTTCTTTATCGATCTGCCAGCCATCAACGCCGTTTTGAGAGCGCGCCGCGCACAAGTGAGACAGGCCGCGACGATCTTCCACGCGGCAAAGTAAAAGAGTGGTGCCATCGGGCAAAAGTGTCGCGCCGGCGTTAAATACGCTATTCATCAAATACGGCCAATCTTTTGCGGACAAGATCGGATTCGCGGCGTGCCGGCAGAACAAGGAATCGTATTGGGTCATGATCTCTCTTAAGAACAATCTGAAAACAAAACCGCGAACTTTCTCGCACCGTTTATGGCAATTGGACTATTGAGCGCTGGCCAGGTTTTGCTGTCGGGCAGAGTTGCCGTCAGTCACGGCCGATTCTGGGAGCTTCTGCATTTCGAGCAGTGCCATGAGAAATGACAGAGTCGATTCAGCTCCCTGGTTTTCATTGGCACGGTCCGGATGCAATCCATCACGGCAACCGCCGGTGGAGGGATCGTAGAGCGCAATTTGCAAGTCGTTGTCGCCGAGGAACCAGTTAAATGCTGTCCACGCATCTTTCAGCCAGCGGTTTTTCCCGGTGGCGCGATACGCTTGCAAGCATGCTGAAACGGCCGCGCACGCTTCGATTGGTTGTTGGTCGAAGCGGGCTTTTTCTCCGTTTTTCGGATAGAAACCGTGAGACCCGATGGGCACGAAGTGGCCTTTTCTTTCGCAGCGCTGAACCGCTGTCAGCCAATCCAACGCCTCAAGTCCCGCTGAAACCATCGCATCGTTTCCGTTACGCGTGCCCGCTCGGATGAGCGCTTGCGGTAGCCGTGCATTTGAGTACGCGAGTTCGTTTTCAAACCATTTCCAATCAACTGAACGATTGGAACGATAGGAATCGAGCAGCCGGTTCGCCAACGCGTCCGCGGCATTCAGCGCCGCGCGATCTCCGGGGAAGGATTCGAGGTATTCGTGCAGCCCCAGCAAAGCGAAAGCGCACGCACGGGGACTTCTGAATTCCACGGCCGCGGGAACAGCCAACTCGAACAATCGCCCCGCAGCTCCTCGCAGTCCGTTGTCCCTGGTTCTGCCAAGGACAACTCCCAGCCCCCACAAGGCTCGACCGTGACTGTCTTCTGATCCTTCCAAATCCTGCCATTGGCGTTCATAACTCAAGCAATTTCTAAATCTCTTGGTGATCGGATCGAACGCCAGCCACAAAAAAGCCAAATAGCGGGACGCGAGATCGAGCGAGCCCGCCACTGTAGAGCTTTCAAATTTTTCCAGGAGAATCGCGACGATGAGCGCCCGTGCGTTGTCATCGGTGGAGTAACCTTCCGGATAGTTCGGCACGTTGAAGACGGCGTGCTCCACAATTCCGGTGTGGTCGCTCATTCGATACAAATGATCGAGCTTCACGTCTGGAAGACGGTCAAGGTCCTTCGCCGTATTCCGAGCCGAAAATGTGGCACGCGGTTTTCGCAACCGTTCGTTGTACACGCGCTCGAAGCTTCCCATGTATTGCTGCGCGACGCGGTCCCAAACCATGTCTCGCGTATACAAGTAAGCACGCTTCCGCATCGCATGACGCCCGGTTCCGTTGTCCAATAATTCGATCGCTTTCGCCGCAATCGCTTCCGGATCGTCGAACGGCACAAGCGTGCCGCGTTCGTCAGCCAATAGCTCGATCGCGTGCAAATATGGGGTTGAAATAATCGCCTTTCCCGCGCTCAGGGCATAAGTAAGTGTTCCCGATACGACTTGTCCTTTGTGCTTGTACGGTGTGATGTAAATATCCGCGGAGCCGATTAATTCGACCAGTTCTTTCGGGCTTACGAAGCGATTCCAAAAGATTACGTTGTCTTGAACTCCGAGTTCGCGCGCAAGATTCTGCAAGTACGTCCGATATTTTTCGCCCTCTTGCCGGAGCACGTGCGGATGGGTGACACCGGAAACCATGTAAACAACATTGCTGTGCCGCGAGAGAATACTTGGGAGAGCCTTAATGACGTTTTCGATTCCCTTGTTCGGCGAAAGCAAACCAAACGTCAGCAAGACGTCTTTGCCTTCCGTGCCAAAACCATCCTTATAAAAATTTGGGTCAGTGAAAGCCAAATCTGGAATTCCGTGCGGGATCAGATCGATCTTGGACATCGGAACGCGAAACACTTCGTGCAATATCTCCGCCGACTGGCGGCTCATAACGATCAGGCGATCTGATAGAGCTGCGATCTCTTCCATTACGGAGCGCTGATCCGCATTCGGCTCGCGCAACACCGTATGCAGCGTCGTTACGACAGGCATCTGAAGCCGGCGTAGCAGCTCCAGGATATGCGACCCAGCCGGTCCGCCAAAGATTCCGTATTCGTGTTGCAGGCAAACCAAATCTATGTTGCTGAAATTCAAAAAATCCGCAGCCTGTCGATATGAAGCCAAGTCATCTTGTGAAAGCTCGAAACGGATTCGCTCGGGATAGCTATAACCTTCTTCAATATCGTTCACTGGCAACGCCAGCAATTCCGTGGCGCCGTATTCGGCGTGAATCGCGTCGCAAAGATCCGTCGTAAACGTCGCGATTCCGCATTTTCGCGGAAGATAATTTCCGATGATGGCGACGCGGCTCGGCAGCATGGGCCGCGGATGAATCGGCCAGGAAATGGCAGATTTATCGGCCGTAACTTCGTAGGCCAGGGCTACCATTTCGCGGTCAGTTTTGAGGTCAAGCTCCAGAAGTTCGGTCGGGGCGTTAACAGGCACGATATCCGGCGCATCGCTTGGCACCTCAACAATTGCCGGGATGTCTAGCTGAGAGGGTATCTTATGCAACGGCATTCTAAACCTGGAGGTCCTTTCTTCGTGTTTTCGCGACCGGCCGGCCTGCTTAATTCCCAAGGGCGTAGCCGTATCACGCTGATTCAGTTGTACATATCAGCCGTAGCGAGCGATTCGGAATCGCGATTGAACCGAGAAGTATCTAGTATCCTTCGCCCATGCCGCCGCCGTGGCCTGCGCTAGCGCCGACCGTTTCCTCCTCGCCCTTGAACTCGGCTATGAGGACTTCCGTGGTGAGCATTAACGAGACGATGGACGCGGCGTTCTGAAGTGCGAGGCGCGTGACCTTTGCCGGATCGATGATTCCGGCCTTGATCATGTCGCCGAATTCACCGTTCTCAGCATTGAAGCCAAAGTTTTCTTCCTTCGATTCGCGCACGCGGCCCACGACGAGGGCGCCTTCGTGTCCGGCATTGAGTGCGATCTGTCGTAGGGGTTCTTCGAGCGCTCGCTTGACGATGTTCACGCCGATGGCTTCATCGTCGTGAAGCTTGAGCTTCTCGAGGACTGGCACGCAGCGCAAAAGTGCCGTACCGCCGCCCGCGACGATTCCCTCTTCAACAGCGGCTCGAGTGGCGTGCATCGCATCTTCGACGCGAGCCTTTTTTTCCTTCAGCTCGGTCTCAGTTGCCGCGCCCACCTTAATGATCGCAACGCCGCCGACGAGTTTGGCGAGGCGCTCCTGAAGTTTTTCCTTGTCGTAGTCGGATGTCGTCTCTTCGATCTGCGTGCGGAGTTGCTTAATCCGGCCTTCGACTTCGGCGGGCTTGCCGGCACCCGCGATGATCGTGGTGTTGTCCTTGGTAATGGTCACCTTCTTGGCCGTGCCGAGTTCATCGAGAGTGACGTTCTCGAGCTTAATGCCGAGATCCTCCGTGATGGCTTTCCCGCCCGTGAGAATGGCGATGTCCTCGAGCATGGATTTGCGGCGATCGCCGAAGCCGGGAGCTTTGACCGCGGCGCAGTGCAGCGTGCCGCGAAGTTTATTTACCACCAAAGTTGCCAGAGCCTCGCCTTCGAGATCTTCGGAAATAATCAAAAGCGGCTTGTTGATCTTGGCCGTCTGTTCGAGCAATGGCAGCAGGTCCTTCAACGAGCTGATCTTCTTTTCATGAATCAGGATGCGCGCATCCTCAAGGACACATTCCATGCGCTCCGCATCGGTGGCGAAATACGGCGAGAGGTAGCCGCGGTCGAATTGCATACCCTCGACGACTTCGAGAGTCGTCTCCATGGTCTTCGATTCCTCAACGGTGATGACCCCATCCTTGCCAACCTTCTTCATGGCTTCGGCAATGATGTTGCCGACTTGCTTGTCGGTATTGGCGCTGATGGTGCCCACCTGCGCGATCATGTCGCCCTTTACGTCGCGGGAAAGCCTCTTAATTTCGTGTACAGCAGCCTCGACGGCCTTTTCAATCCCGCGCTTCAGCGCCATCGGGCTTGCACCCGCGGCAACTGTACGCACGCCTTCGCGGAAGATCGCCTGCGCCAGCACGGTCGCCGTGGTGGTGCCGTCGCCGGCAACGTCGGAAGTCTTTGAAGCAACTTCCTTCACCATCTGCGCGCCCAGGTTCTCGAGCGGATCTTGCAGATCGATTTCCTTCGCCACGGTCACGCCGTCTTTTGTGATGATGGGCGAGCCGAACTTCTTGTCGATTACTACGTTGCGCCCTTTCGGGCCGAGCGTGATCTTGACTGCGTCAGCCAAAATGTTGATGCCGCGCAAAATCGCCTGACGTGAATCCGCACCAGTTACAATTTGTTTTGCCATTAACGCTCACCCTCCCCGGGTGATTGAACTCTGCTGCCCGTCCGAAATCTTCGGTCCGGGTGAAATCTACTTTTTGCCGGACGCGGATTTCGCGATCCCGCTGACTTTCGCCAGGATTTCCTCTTCGCGGAGGATCAAATATTCCTGGCCATCGACGTCAATATCGTTGCCCGTATATTTGCCGAACAGAATTCGATCGCCGACTTTAACGTCGAGCGGAATGCGGCGGCCTTTTTCGATCTTGCCAGCACCGACGGCGATGACTTCACCTTCGTGAGGCTTTTCTTTCGCGGTGTCGGGAATGATGATCCCGCCGCGTGCTGTTTCTTTCTCTTCCAGCCGGCGTACGAGGACGCGGTCATGAAGAGGAGTGATGTTTACGGCCATGTTTTTGACCTCCGTTAAATTTGTTTCAGAATCTTGAAAAGCCTACTTCGGCGGCTTGAGCCGAAATCGCCGCAAGAACTAATTCAAAATCGCCGGCCCTTCGAGGCTCAGGGTCTTCGACAAGATGCCGGCGCTACGTTGGCCGATGTGCTGGTTCGAGCGACGCTTCGATGTCGTTCGGTTCTTCCGCAATTGGCGCAGGGCCCTTGGACTTTGCTTTTTGATTCGACTTTGGATCGGCCTCATCTCGAAGCAGGAAAGTGCTCTTCTTCACGTGGCGCGATCGAGCATGGACCGTTGTGTAAAACACGCCCAGAAAGCGTTTCGAGGCGATTCGCACGATTTCCAAAGAGTTTAAATTCTTTGATTTCGCACTTTCCAGGATTCGCCGCACTGCCTTTCGCTCCGTCGCGTCCTCATCAAATCCGACGGTGGTCGCGCTCATTTCACTCGACAGGCAGAAAAACGTCCAGCCCGCCAGGAGAAATGCCCGGCTCAAACCATATCCGTCGGGAAACTTAACAAGCGTCCAACCAGCTGAAAACCGCTCCGTGTCGACTTTGAGGGTGTCCGGCAGTTGGGTGCCTTCCTTGATGAATACCGTTCCGGAAGTAATTGTTTTTCGCATTTATTTTGTTCGCGGCATCTACGCTGACGATGTCATCAATGGCAACTTAGGGTGGAAGGCCGTGTTCATTCTCGATTCGACCGGCGCGCCCGGCATAAACTTTCCTGAACCCGCTTGCCTCACGCCGCTTTCTGGTGAAGCCGCATCCGGCCTTTGTCCGGTCGCTCGCTGCACCAGCTGCAGGACGGGCTTGACGAACAATTCGTACAACAGAGTTCTTACCGGATTGCGCATCATCCTCGGTCACCTCGCCGGGGCGCTGCTACCGTTTCCCAAGTTTCTGTATAACGGCCGGAGCGGGAACTCGCCAAGTCCGATCCTGCCGAGCTCCCACACCGGGCCAAACGCAAAGCCGCAAACAATTAAAGAATTACCTAGTTGTTCGCGGAGTGTCTCGCCGAGTCGTTCCGCGGCGAATGCTTCTCTAAAACGGAAACTAGAAGGCGGCCTGACTTCGGAAGAGTGGTCTTCCCGCCCATAACGATTTCTCTTGCGGTGACTGGCACGCCGTAAACATCGGCGCTGGCGTCGTTATCGGGACGAAGTGAAGCGCCCTCGAGAGAAATGCCAGCGAAAAGCCCGCGCGAACGCGAGTAGCTGAGAACTTCCGCGCGCATGTAGGCATCCGTATCGGCCGAAGCATCACGCCCGACTGGACCTGCTGCGACCGAAGCATCGCCGCCCAGCTTGACCTTGCTGTCCAAAATCGAAGTTGCGCCGCGATCGTTCATCACGAGCAATACGAGATCCGTGGCTTCTCCGCCGATTTGAAATCCAATGCTTCCGCCTTCCAGCGCATACATTGCTGGAGAACCCCATGACCCTCTGAAATCCTTGCCGGTGCGGCAAACCATCGCGCCGCGGCCGTAGCTTCCACCGACAACAAACGCCGCCTTGAGAACGGACGGGAAGACGATGATGCATTCAGCCTTGTCTAGAAGCGGCTGCGGAATATCCTCGGGGACATTAATGATCTCCTGCATGACGACGCCGCAGTTTTCCAAGCGTTCTTGTTCTTTGTTCCCCGCATACAGCGCGACGGCAAAAAACATCAAGCAAAAACTTACTGTAATCTTGCGTAACATTCGCTGACCTCCATGATCAGAATTGCTGATGCGGACGTTAAACCCTTCCGCAAACTTTGTGATGGCGGCTCGATCCACGCCTTTACTCGGGGATTGGCGGTGGATGCGTCCGCCCCAAACAAGCCCCGGCCCAAGATCACATCTACGCCGCCCGCTTGGCACCGGCCACAAGCAAAGCGATTCCTCCGATGAGCGCCACCCCTCCGAGCACCGGAGGAAGTGGAATATGTTCTTGCGTATCTTTCGTGGCGTGAATCGGTCCGACATCAATCACATTTTCTCGACGCGTGTAATTGATTCCCTGATAGGCAAGCGCCAGCGCGCCCAGCACCACCAGCAGAATTCCAACGATAGAGATTGTCTTCATGTGTTCGACTCCGCCTTTAAGAGAAGGCCCAGCGGCGCTGGGTGATCCCGATGAGATCGATCCCGACCGCGATAACTAAGAGAAACTTAACAAAGCCTTCGCAGGTTTGCGTCCTGACGGCTCCCAAGCTCGTCAAGACAATCGAGACTGCGAAGCTGGCGTGCGCGAATTCGGACCCCATGTCTCATTTCGCTCTTGCAGGCTTGACGCTGAGAGGACCGGAACGCACGTAGAGCGGCGTGCGAAGCAATTGCGTTGTTCCCTCGCACGATTCAATTCTAAAGGGATTCAATCTGATTATCTGTCCACTTTGGCACACATCCCTGCCGTCGCGCTTTCGGAAACGAATAGGCTGAAGGGCGGGCTGGCGACAGTTGAATGCGTTGAAAATGCGGCGTGATTGACATGGTGAGCCCTACTCGCGCCCGATGGAGATGAGTTCTCTAATTCGATTTCTTGAGCTCGCTAACGATTTTCTTTGCCGCTCTCATTCTTTCCTTGTAATAAATCGGACTCATGGGAGTTGTTTCGTTTGCGACTTTCGGTTGCTCTTTGACGCCATCCTTAGAAAGAAACAAAGCAAGCGCGTTATATGTTTTGATTTCCTTTTCGAGAAATTGAATTGCTTGCCGCTTGGATTCATCCATTTTTCACCTCGGAATGGCGAGTGATGCCAACAGACCGCGGGGCGGGGCGACCCGACACAACTTCATCAAGCCGCCCCGGCAACTGGATTGAAATGCGGATTAAATCACGACGCTGATCGAGACGCGAGCGCCGGGATAGTAGGGGTTGCAGAGGTAATAGCCGCCGTCGATGTAATCGACGTAAACGTCATCGGTGTAATACCACTCGGCTGGCCACGGATTTACGAATCCAAACCAAAAACCGCCATATTGAAAGCGTGAATATCCGTCAACCATCACCGGTTCGCGAATCACGAATGTGTGGCCTTGGCCAAAATTGGCGCGGAAGCGATCGTCGGGGATGCGGCCGCTGCCTCTGGCGCTTAATCGCAGTGCTGGCACTGCATGTTGCCGCTGCACTTCTGCCGCGGTGCGCTGAGGGTGCCCACCACCGTTGTTGTGCGCTGCTTGCTTCACGGGCTTGGCTTGCGGCTGTTTCTCGGACTTGGCCTGCGCTTGCTGTTTTTCTGGCTTAGCCTGTTTCTCTTGTTGCGCTGGCTTTGCCTGTGCTTCTTGCTTTTCGGGCTTGGCGCGCTCTTCTTGCTTTGCCGGCTTAGCTTGTTCTTCGTGTTGCGCTGGCTTTGCTTGCTCTTCGTGCTGTGCTTGCTTGGCCTCTGGTTCGTGGTGTTCGTCCTGCGCGAACGCAGGATGAATGGTTCCAAGAAACAAGAAAAGTGCGGTTGCGCTAATCAGTCCGAGTGCTTTCATCAGTATTGCCTCCATTACGGTGACTTTGTGCGCCAACCGCTTTTCGCGGCTGGCGCAGTGAATCTGTTCGAGAATTGTTTCGGGCCGGGCGCGCACGAATATTTTCTCCGCGCGGCGCTGTTTGTTCAGGAGTGCAACTAAGTCCCGATGCGCATCCGGGACAACGAATGAAGGAATCCAAAAATGTTTAAGAGCCACAAAACTACGGCGATCACAACAACCCCGTTGAGGATCGACTTGATCGTTCCTTCCATGGGAATGAAGCGATTGACGAGCCAGAGCAGCACGCCAACTACGATCAGAACCATTACGACGTTAATTAAAGGCATTTTCTAGCTAACTCCTCTTTTTCGCAGGCTGATGTTTCGATCCGTCCCAAGTCCTGCGATTTTTCTGTGTGAGTCCCGGAGTCTCGGTGGCCGCGCGGGCGGAGCCTGATTCTTCTGGTGTTGTTTAGGTGTGCAGGTCGCGTTGCTTCGGACTACTTGCCCTCTTCCACAGGAGCACATCGTAGAGCATTCAATCTTCAATTGCTGTGCAGTAATGCACACACCTCACAAATTCATTCAGCGTTCACTGCGCGAATGATGTGTGACCGAGCGAAGTCGCGCGCCCGTGTGCCAAAGAGAACAGTCATCGGAATGAGATGCCTCCATGATGCTTCTGCCTGCGACTAGGCGCGAGGCGTCATGAAGCTTGCATTCGATCTGTCACTTGCTGTCGCGTACATAATCTGGCGCGCGGGCCAGAATGTTGCGTCTTGGACGAAGGTGCCTTCGCGGAATCCCACGTTGATGACTTGCCAGACTGCCGAGCTTGCGAGGCCGAAAGCGACCGAGTAATCTTGGATTCCCTAACGCCTTGGCCGCAAAATCAACTCCAACGGAAGATTATTCGACTTCGATAAAGACTACTCCGAAGTTTCTTCCAGTTTCATACGCGCACTTGAGTGCTGCCTTGTTGATCGGGCTGGCGCTGCGCCTGTTTTACATTTTCCACTTCGCGCCCTATTCGGGTGACACGAAATTCTACGAGGAGCTCGCGCGAAACTGGCTGTACCACGGCGTGTACGGGCTCTTCGTTCGCGGGCAATTGAGTCCCGTGAATATGCGCATGCCAGGCTATCCCGCATTTCTCGCCGTCATTTACAGCGTTGTCGGACGGTCGGACAAAGCGGTGATGATTGTGCAAGCGATACTTGATCTGGGGACATGCGTTTTGGCGGCCGCAATTGCCGCGAGCCTCGCGCCTGCATCGA